>JAFSTB010000024.1 GCA_017450685.1 Paludibacteraceae bacterium | reverse complement strand
TGCTAAACAACAAGTAGGACTATTTGCTCGTATTATCAGCAAAATCAGCGCAATGACTGTCCTACAATATATTAACTTTATCAATAACAAACCGATTGGAAGAATCAAATATGCGCTGGTTTAATTCCGCCAACGGGTTAATATATAGGAAAAACCTTGCTTTTTGAGTACACCGATAAGAGATATCTTTTGTCCTTTCCTATTTTCAAAATTCATACGTATCTTTTTATTGACATAACTTTTCGGAACACGGAAAGTATAGGAAGATGAGACAAAGGTATGCTTTAATTTTTCAATGATAACTTGGTAGTTATCTGCACTTATCAATTCAGGTGCTTCACCAGTTGACGAATAGCGAAAACATTCCATATCCTTTGCCAATTTTTCTTTGAATTGTTCATCTGAAATCCGGTTTCTTGTTTTAGTTGCCTGCATATCCTCACCCTCAAACATCATCGGATACACCTCAAAAGTATTTTTTGCGAACCACCCCATAGCACCTTTCAGTTTTTTCTGCAATCTTTTTTGGTATTGCTCAGGAGTTTTGCTAAAGAGGATTTTTTTCTCTTTCTTCGCCAATTCAGGTGATGCATTATCCAAACCATCCGTCAATAAAAAGATATAGTATTTGGTTTGAGGGTCATTTTTTGCATAGTGGCGACGGATATACTTAATACGTTCCGCAGCTAATTCCATAGCATAATAAGCTGCTGTATTTTGACCACGAGGTGGAAGTTCTTTGATTTCCGTTCTCATCCGACCGACTTGATCGTCATCCAGAAGATTCCAAGCTGCATTCTGTTCTTTAAAAGTGGAAAACATCCCTCTCGGGCAACGATAACTTGTTCTTACTTCATCAGAGAAGCCTATTACATCGCCTTGCAAGAAGCGTGTGTGTTGAGTTGCACAAGAAGATAAGAATAAGGCAATCAACAAGAAATAAATGTTTTGTTTCATAAGTTATTGGTGTTTACTCCTACTCTTAAGGCTTTGTAGGTCTTGCCTGAGAATGTCATTATCTCAAATAGCGTATATATAGCGTATATATAAATACAAAAAGCGTGACTTTTCTTGCTTCATTTGATTACTTGAGGCTCTGGGATAACCTTACAATTTCAAATTACGCACAGGAAACTCACGCCAAAAACGTGAGCGTGCATAAACCTGCGCTTGAAATTGTAATAATTACTGAAATTTCCCAGATTTCAAGTAATCAAGTTAGGCTTATTACGCTTGATTGTGTATGTTTTGCAGCAAAAAAACTGCTATTTTATTTCATAGGCTCTTTTCAATTTGTGTCGCAAAGGTAGGGTAAAAGAATGAATTATACAAAAAAATAGAAAAAACCGGCATTATTGACTATCCCACTGCTCCTTCGAGACTTACTTGCAGGAGTTTTTGGGCTTCTACGGCAAACTCCATCGGCAGTCGGTCCATCACATCCTTAGCATACCCGTTGACAATCAGTCCAACCGCATCTTCAGTACTGATACCGCGTTGTTGGCAATAGAAGAGTTGGTCTTCGGAAATCTTGGAAGTGGTGGCTTCGTGTTCGACGATGGCTGACGGGTTATGCAGTTGCATATCGGGGAAGGTATGTGCGCCGCAACGGTCACCAAGAAGCAGTGAGTCGCACTGACTATAGTTACGAGCACCTTCAGCCGTCTTTGCCACTTTGACCAAACCACGATAGGCGTTCTGACTCTCACCGGCACTGATACCTTTGCTCACTATACGCGAATGGGTATGTTTGCCTAAGTGTATCATCTTCGTGCCGGTATCAGCCTGTTGGTGGTTATTGGTGACGGCAACGGAATAGAACTCAGCCGTTGAATGGTCGCCGCGCAAGATACACGACGGATACTTCCAAGTGATGGCTGAGCCGGTCTCGACTTGCGTCCAACTAAGACGAGCATTGTCGTAAGTGATGCCGCGTTTAGTGACGAAATTATATATACCACCCTTCCCTTCTTTGTCTCCGGGATACCAGTTTTGTACGGTGGAGTATTTAACCTCCGCATCACGTTTGACCACTATCTCAACGATGGCAGCGTGGAGTTGGTTCTCGTCTCTCATAGGAGCGGTACAGCCCTCTAAATAACTGAGGTAAGCACCTTCATCGGCTATGAGCAGTGTGCGTTCAAACTGCCCTGTATTGCCGGCATTGATGCGGAAATAAGTACTCAGTTCCATCGGACAACGCACTCCTTGGGGTATATAGACAAACGATCCGTCAGAGAAAACGGCGGAGTTCAACGCAGCATAGAAATTGTCGGTGGGTGGAACGACCGAACCTAAATATTCTTTTACCAGTTCGGGATGGTTCTTCACAGCCTCAGAGATAGAGCAAAAGATGATACCTTGTTTCTCAAGTGTCTCGCGAAAGGTTGTCTTGACGGACACGGAGTCCATAACGGCATCCACAGCCATCTGCCCTGCCAACGCTGCTCTTTCTTCAAGCGGTATGCCCAACTTGTCGAAGGTCTTCATCACCTCCGGGTCTATCTCCTTATTGCCGTCGGTTGCAGTGTGTGTGCGCGGAGCGGCATAGTAAGAGAGTGCTTGAAAATCGATGTCCGGTATAGTCAGATGTGCCCAATGAGGCGGAGTGAGGGTCTGCCAATGTCGAAAAGCTTTCAAGCGGAACTGCAAGAGCCATTCAGGTTCACCTTTCTTTTGAGAGATGAGGCGAACAATCTCTTCATTAAGACCGCGAGGGATGATGTCGGTTTCCACATCGGTGGTGAAACCGTATTTATATTCTTGTTCGGCTATTTGTTCAATCTGACTTGGCATCGCTTATCGGTTAAAAAAATGATAATTGACATTCATATCGTATATCCATACGAGGAACTATCAATTATCAATTCTCAATTATCAACTTTTGGAGGTACCTAGCAGATTCGAACCGCTGTCCCCGGTTTTGCAGACCGGTCCCTAACCACTCGGGCAAGGTACCATTTCTTTTTTGCGGCGCAAAGGTACGGCGGTTTTTCCAATTGCGCAAATAAATGAGCAAAATTTTTCGGTTTGAAAGGAAAAATCATTGTTTTATAGAAAAAACACCGTACCTTTGCAGCGGTCTTTTGGAGCGCGGTCGTCCTCGCCCGCAACCAAAACAAAAACTGATAATAACAGATTTGTTATATAGAAGCGGTATAATTTGTCATCTTAATTCTTATTCCGATATGAAGTGTTTTAGCCGTTGTTTGCTTTGTTTGCTGCTTGCCTTTAGTTCTACAGTCATTGCCGAGGAATTGGTGAGCATAGAGAGTACGGGTACGGCTGTCTATACACTCAAAGGACAAGAGGGCGTGAGATGTGTGTATATATGTGAACGTCTGAACGCCGTTTCATTTCAGACATCCAAACCCGCTTACTGGTACGAATATACAGACACAAACAATCCGATAGGCGGTACCACCCACACCCTCTTTCAGCGCTTGGATGATGCTATGACTTATATCATAGACGTAGAAGGCAAGCGAGATACGATAGTGGTGTTCGACTATCAGAAGTATCGCATCGGCGGCAAGCGTTTGACTACCGACTTACAATGTGAGCAGAGTCTGCTCCATTTGGACATCGAGCCTATGACCTACTACGAGCCTTCAGGTCGCTCACACACCCTGCAACGCACTTTCACTGCCTTATACCACACCCTCAAACGTGACTCAACGGAATGGACGGAAGCGGATTGGGAAGATACACTCACCGTGACCCGCCCTTCAACCATCAGTCTTCATCATACACTCTACCTACCCACGCAGATTGAGTTGCGCGGTGACCGTTTCGCGGAAGAGTTGTATGGCACGGAGGATATGCTTATGCTGATGGCAGACGAGGTGCATCCCATTGCCATAGGCTATATACCAAAGAGTTATACTGCTTTGCGCGGCACTGACCCTGAGGACAACAACGAGCGCGACCGCATAATGAGAGAAGATGGTCTGACCGGCTCGGCACCGCTCAACGTACTCTTCCGTGCCAACGCCACACCTACGGCTGAGATGTTCCTTTGGGAGATCAAGCGTTCGGACAATATCATAGCATCCCGCACCGAGAACGAGACACGATACCTGTTCAATGAGACCGGCAACTACACCGTTCATTTGCACGTGAGCAACACACACGACTGCGAATGTGACACTACCTTCAAGATAGAAGCCAAAGAGTCGTACCTAGCCGTTCCTAATGTCTTCACACCCAATGGTGACGGCATCAACGATGAGTTTCGCGTGGCTTATCGCTCACTCAAGTCGTTCAGTTGCCTTATCTTCAACCGCTGGCAACACCAGATTTATTCCTTCAACGACCCCGCACAAGGCTGGAACGGTCGCGTCAATGGCAGACCCGCTCCAGAAGGTGCATACTATTATATAATAGAAGCGGTAGGTACCGACGGTGCCAAATATAAGCGCAAGGGAGCAGTGAACCTTATAAGAGGAAAAAAATAATGAAAACATATAAACATACCGTTCAATACTACGAATGTGACAAGATGGGTGTAACACACCACTCCAATTACATTCGGTTTATGGAAGAGACACGCGTTGATTGGATGGACAACCTCGGCTATGGTTTCGACCGTATGGAAGCCGAAGGCGTGGTGTCACCCGTCATAGCAGTGGAATGTCATTATAAACACCCCACCACCTTCAAGGATGTGATAGAGATTGAGTTACGCGTGGCGGAAATAAAACGGCTGAAGATAACCTTAGCCTACACTATGCGTTGCCGCGATATGGTGGTGTGCGAAGGTACATCCACTCACTGTTTCCTTGAAAACGGCAAACCGGTGGCTGTGGAAGAACGTTTTCCCGAGTTCTATGAGAAAATGAGAAACGAGGGAGAAGCATAACCATTGAGGACTGCAGTCCTCATATAAATGTGAATGAATAAAAACGGAGGATTATTGTGAAACACATTTTTGAGTACTACAATGAGGTTTTTCCTGCTCGTTGGGACGAACCGGCTTTGACCGACTATAACGGTACGGACGACTACACTTTCGGCAGTTTGGCACAACTCATAGCCCGTCTTGGTCTGTTTTTCAGAGCATTAGGAGTGAAAGAAGGTGAACATATAGCCCTCTGCGGCAGGAACTGCGCCAACTGGGCTGCCTCCTATTTAGCAGTGACCACCAACCATAACGTGGTGGTTAGTATCTTGCAAGACTTCACACCTGACGATATACAAGGATTGGTCAATCATAGTGATGCCCGTTTGCTTATCATAGGTCCGTACGTATGGAAGAACTTCCCTCAGGAGGCTGCCGTACTCAAAGAAAAGATGCCACACCTCAAAGCAGTCATCTCTCTCGTGGATTTTTCCGTTCTCTACCAACGCGCAGGTGAGGTGAGAGTGAATGAGATAGGCGACATCGATCCTGTTTTCGAAGAACGCTATCCTAACCGTTTTACCCCCGCCGATGTACATTACCCGACCAATAACCTTGACGAGTTGATGATGATCAACTACACGTCCGGTTCGATGGGTACACCCAAAGGAGTGATGCTCTCCTATCGCAGTCTGTCGGGCAACGTGAGAGCCGGCAACACCTGTCTGCCCGGCAAGGCAGGCGATAAGATAGTGTCGATGCTTCCATTGGCACACGCTTTCGGTCTGCTTGCCGACCTGCTCTTCCCGCTTTCTATGGGATGCCATATCTACTACCTGACTAAGACACCGACACCTACACTACTGATGAAAGCCTTTGCTGAGGTGCATCCTTATATGATTGCTTCTGTACCATTAGTGATAGAGAAGATATGTCAGAAAGCCGTCTTCCCCATCACCAATAAAAAGACGATGCGTCTGCTGTGGCATGCACCGTTCGGCATCGGTCCGATGATACGCCGACAGATACGCAAAAAACTGCTACAAGCCTTCGGCGGCAACCTCAAATACTTCATTGTAGGCGGCGCTGCCATCAATGAGGAAGTGGAAAGGTTATTGCTGGGCATACATTTCCCGCTTATTGTGGGTTATGGTATGACCGAATGTGGTCCGTTGGTCGGCGGCTGCGTACTCAAAGACTTTGTCTTCCGCTCCGCCGGTCACGCACTGGAAGGCAACGAAGTGCGTATCGACTCCGATGACCCGCTTAACACAGTGGGCGAGATAATGGTCAAAGGTGACCACGTGATGATGGGTTACTACAAAAACGAAGACGCTACCAAAGCCGCTTTCACCATTGACGGGTGGCTCAAAACAGGCGACCTCGGACTATTGGACAAGAAAGGCAATATCTTCATCAAAGGCAGAAACAAAAATATGATTCTCTCCTCCACAGGACAAAATATCTACCCCGAAGAGATAGAAGATAAACTCAATAATATGGCAGGCGTGGCTGAATCGGTGGTGGTAGAAAGAGAAGGCAAACTGGTGGCACTCGTCTTCCCCGACCAACAAGGCGAACTCTCATTCAGACAACCGATAGCAGAACTGATGCGAGAGAACCTACAGAAACTCAACAACTTGCTGCCGCGCTATAGTCAAATAGCAAAAGTGGAACTGCAAGAAAAAGAGTTCGAAAAAACACCAAAGAAAAGTATCAAACGATTCCTTTATAATTAAGTGGACTTCCAAAAATTCCCGAGAAATGCCACTATGATATAGCAGACTCGATTATAACGATAGACAATCCTTCTTCCGATATCCGTAAAATCATAGACGACGGCAGTCTGATTATCCTTATGCCCGATGGCAGAAAGCACGGAGTGAGGGGAGAAAAGAGATAAGGTGTAAAAACATCATAAACAGAATGAAGTGATGAAAGCCACGCTCAATGGCGAGGAATTCATTGTTGATATTTACAATCAATAGTTCGTTAAACATTGATGGAAAAATAAATTGCATATGAAAAACGAGCAGTAGGACTGCAACGACATATTAAAATAGCGTTATAAGCCGAAACTTGATTCTTCAGAACTTCGACACTTCTTAAGGATTATTATTTACTCAAGCACAAGCCTATGCGCTCACGCTTCTGGCGTGGGCTTTTGCGTATAATTTGAGTAAATAAGGTAGTCGAAGACCTCGAAGAATCAAATAAGCGGAATAAAGTTCACGCTTTTTTGTGTGTTTGGGCAACTGCTGACCAATACTACACTATTATGACAACAAAACTTTTTGACAGAGAGTGGTTTCTTCGTAAGACCATAAAATTATTACGAAAAGCGGGGATGTCCGAGCGTGCCGATGACATCAGCCTAAGGCACAAAATATCATTGGTTTATAAAGAAGAGTTCCATCGCAAGATGCACTGGCACAATCCCAAGACTTTAAGTGAAAAACTGATATGGTTAGCCTACTATTGGCGTGACCCGATAAAAGCGCGGTTGGCAGATAAATATCTAATGCGTGATTATGTAACCAAAGAGAAAGGTCTTCCCGCGGATATATTAGTACCCTTGCTTGGTGTATGGGAAAAAGCCGAAGATATAGACTATGACGCACTACCCGACTCGTTTGTACTCAAATGTAACCACGGCTGTGGATATAATATTCTCATTCCGAACAAACGACTTATAGACCGAGAGAAAGTCAATAAGCAGTTGAATACCTGGCTTAATGAGTACTATGAAGGCGGAGTGTCAGAGTTCCATTATATGGACATACATCGCCATCTCATTCTTGCCGAACCGTGGTTAGGCAATCCCGATTCGGGCATCCCGCCTGCTGATATAAAAATTCATGTATGCAATGGTCGTCCTTGTTGGATTGTCTATTGTTTCGACCGCGTGGATGGTCAGGCTAAATACGGGACATTCACTCCCGAATGGGTACAGGCTTATACGGTGAAAGGCGAAACTAAGTCTGATGTTCCACGACCGAAGGCCTTGGAAAAGATGTTAGAATATGCCACAATCTTGGGAAAAGACTTTCCTTTTGTCAGGGTGGATTTTTATGAGGTCGACTCTGTTCCATATCTTGGTGAACTAACCTTCACGCCACTTGGAAATATGGATACTGAATATAAAGACGAATACGACCGCAAGTTTGGAGATATGCTGACATTATAGTTCAACTTCAGATTGTGTTTATATTTTTATTTATTACTGTCCGATAAAACTTTTTTTGAGAATATAAAAAACAGGGCTGAGTCTTTGCAGATTCAGCCCTTTTGATTTACTTTGTAGTCGCAAAACAAAATCATCGTAAATCGTGGGCAAAGGTACAACTTTTTTCGGACAGCCGCTATATGGAAGGCTGATAAATTTGCTTGACAAAGCAAAAATTGTAGAAAAAGCAGAAAATCACTCACTTTATGGCGCGATTCAAAAAAATCAGTACCTTTGCAGCCATCATTTGGAACGCGGTCGTCCTCGCCCGCAACCAAAACAAAAACTGATAATAACAGATTTGTTATATAGAAGCCGATAACATTTTTTGCCAAACAAAACGAGATTTTGAATATCAACATAAACCTATCGCTATTATGTTAAACATTCTTTTTACCCTCATTACATTACCGTATGCACCTGACGCATTGGAGCCGGTGATAAGCAAAGAAACGATTGAGTATCACCACGGTAAGCACTTGCAGACCTATGTGGACAACCTCAACAAACTCGTTGCCGGAACACTTTTCGAGTCTATGTCGTTGGAGCAGATAGTGACGCAATCGCAAGGTGCGATTTTCAACAATGCCGGACAGATTCTCAATCACAACCTCTATTTCTTACAGTTCTCGCCGATAGCCTCAGACAACCACGCCCCGAAAGGTGCTATCATCGAAGCCATCAACCGCGATTTCGGTTCGTTAGATGCCTTCAAAGCAGAGTTCGAGCAAAAAGGCACTACGCTCTTCGGTTCAGGATGGGTGTGGCTCTCTAAAGACAAGGACGGCATACTTGTTATCACCCAAGAGCCCAATGCAGGCAATCCCGTCACTAAAGGTCTCAAACCGCTGCTGACGATGGACGTGTGGGAACATGCGTATTATATCGACTATCGCAATCGCCGTGCAGCACATCTTCAGTCCCTATGGCAGATTATCAACTGGGACGAGATCAATCGCCGTTATACCGAATAGTAGGTCATGCGAATAGTAGTACAACGTTGCGCCCGCGCTCAAGTGCGAATCAATGGCGAGGTGGTCGGTAAGATAGAACAGGGGTTCATGCTCTTGGTAGGCATCACCGAGACAGACACCACAACCGAAGCGGAGCTCTTGGCAAAGAAAATAGCCCAACTCCGCGTGTTTGAAGACGAAGCAGGTAAGATGAACCTTGCCATACGAGAGGTCGGAGGAACTATCCTCAGCATATCGCAGTTTACGCTCTATGCCGATTGCCGCAAGGGCAACCGTCCTTCCTTCATCCGCGCTGCGCGTCAGGAACAGGCCTCTCCCCTTTATGACTATTTCAACGAAACGCTACGCACCACTTATGGACTGACTGTGGAAACTGGTCGTTTCGGAGCCGATATGAAGGTCGATTTTATCAACGATGGACCTGTTACCATCCTCCTCGATACGAATGAATTAAAGTGAAAATTAGTTTTGATTGAATAAAGTGATTTTGCAATTGGAGATGAACATAGAGTAATATATTTATCGCCGTTACACAGACAAAGGAAACAACTGAAACTGAATTGATTAGACAAAACGAATGATATGAAAAATGTCCTCATTTATGTAACTTTAGCCGTGGTTCTTGCGGCATGTCAGAATAAGCAGTCTCTCGAAGATAGAGCCGCTGAATTATGTGCGTACATCCCGGATTATCAGTCGCTTGAGAAGTCTCGTGAGTACATGACCGAAGATTTCTATGCTGTATTAGATACAATATTCTATCGCCTTCCTGAACATGAAGCGATGGATCATGAGTGGCTCTATTATTTCGTAACCGACAATGGAGATACCATCGCTGATTTTGAGGTAGTTAAAGTAGAACAGACAGATTCAGACCACGCCGTTGCAACTATTTTGGTACGTCAGAAATGGGCGGAGTGTCCTTCCGATGAAACGGAAGGAACGGCATCCGCCGAGGAGGGAGAAATGCCGGAGGAGCATCGGCTGTATATGGAGCGTGTAAACAGAAAATGGTTGATGTCCGATTTCGACGGGCATAAAGCCGATTGCATTCGTTATATCGCTATTAACCGCCACGAACAGGCTGTGCGTCAAGCAATTAGCGACTACTTGCTGCGTGAGGTCGCTCCGTATTATCTGCAAGGCGAACTATGCCTTCCTACGCTGATGATAGTTCACGAAACAGATACATGCGTGTGGGGCGATTTTTGGGTGAACTGGTATAACATCTCCGGGGACACTCTCAAGACCGTTTCCGGTGGCAATCATGCAGGTCGTATGAGCATCTGCGAAACAGCAGATTCTCTCTATGTCACGGCTTTTGAGCAAACGGAAGATGGAACAAGAAACGATGCCAGCGCAAGGCGTATTTTTGGCAATCATTACGACATTTATATGAATATGCACTCCAACGCGTCCGTACGTAAGGCTGTTCGCCGCGAGCAGTTATTCGAATACGTGCAGCAACGTAAGTTGCCTTATCGTTATTACCAAGATTACGGCTGGGAGGCTGTTCAATACAGACGTTAAGATTCTATAATCTCAAAAAATTATCGGGCTGCAACAGATTTTTTTATGCGTTTGGCTATGCCGATAGCGCCGGCAGGACAGACGAGACGACAGAGGTGGCAGCCCACACATTTCTGTCCGATGATGCGAGGTTGGCGATCTTCGCCAAACGCTATCGCTTGGTGTCCGCCATCCATACAAGAGACATAACACCGCCCGCAACCGATACATTTCTCTCTCTCTATTTTCGGGAAGACAATCGTCTCACGGTCGAGGTCGGAAGGCAAAACGATATTCGGCAGTTCTTCGCCAACGAGTTTTTCCAGTTCTGTTATACCACGGGAAGCCATATAGTGCTGTAAGCCTGGGATGAGGTCATCGATGATGCGGTAGCCATACTGCATAACTGCGGTACAGATCTGAACATTTCGGCAGCCGAGTTGGATAAACTCCAGTGCGTCGCGCCAAGTCTCTATTCCTCCTATTCCGCTGATATCCATGCGTCTCTCGATGGCGGCATTATGGAGAATAGGGTTGCCGGTCATCTCATGAATCATACGGAGGGCTATGGGTTTGACTGCCTTGCCCGAATAACCGGAGATAGTTTTCTTCTCACTCACCTCGGCATCACGGCTCATAGTGATAGATTTGATGGTATTGATTGCGCTGATACCCGAAGCACCGGCATAAAAACATGCAAGAGCGGGAGAAGTCATTGTCATAACATTCGGCGTCATTTTCGGGATAACGGGTATCTTCACTGCATCACGCACGTAAGAAGTGTAGAACAGAATCAGTTCGGGGTTTTGTCCGATGTCACTGCCGAGCCCCGTCAAACGCATCTGAGGGCAGGAGAAATTGAGTTCCACGGCATCGCAACCTGCGTCCTCTGCCATTTTAGCCAACTCTATCCACTCCTCCTCGGTCTGTCCCATAATAGAAGCGATGATGCGTTTGGTGGGATATCTCTGCTTCAAACGATGAAGGATATCAAAATCCATCGTATAGGGATTCTCGCTCAACTGCTCCATATTGCGAAAACCCACAAATGGTGTTCCTTCTTTGCGCACAGCGTCGAATCGCGGAGAGACCTCACGTATATCCGCCTTGGTTATAGTCTTATAAAAGACACCCGCCCATCCCGCTTCCAAAGCACGCGCTACCATATCATAGTTGGTGCATATAGCAGAAGAGGCGAGGAAGAACGGATTCTCACAGACCATATTGCAGAAATTGATTTCCAGCGAAGGCAGAGAGGTTGGCGTAGCAGCGGGGTGAGAGTGTGAGATGACTTCTTTTTTGAGTTCGGCAACGCGGATAGGTTTGTCATAATGGATACAGGAAGCCTCGGCATGAGCCAATTCTTCGTCACTCAGAGAGTTGAATAACTCAACCGATGTCCGGAGATTATCAAACCGTGCAGCACGGATGGCACGTGCCGCTTTTTCACCACATGGTGCGTCATAACAGAGCAGACACCGAGCTGTTTCTTCTTGAATGTGCAACATAGGATTAGAATATTTTGCGCACAAAGATACGACAATCAGCGTAATATACGCAAGAAATAACACATTTTTTATTCGTTTATTCTTATGCAAAGATATTTTTTGTCCGATAAAAGTTCTATCGGACTATAATAATACTCTTTATCCGGCAAAAAAGGATTATGATATCTTGACATAGCTGTCAGTGCCGTAAATAAGCAAAAAAAGAAGCAACGTACTATAGCGTTGCTTCTTCGTTATATGGTAATTGCAAAATATTGTTTACAGGTTATTTGAATTTGGTAATCAAGTCAATACTATTGTTTATTTTACCTTTCTCAAGCGGGTAGGTCATTTTTATATATGCCACATCACGCAGGAAATCAATATGCCCGATCTCTATATCCAACACTTTCAGTCCGGTCCTCTCTTCTAAATCGGCAATGAGTTCGGCACGTTTGTCAGGGCGTATGTTCTCTATTTTCTCATAGAGTATGATCTTAGTGGAAGTGCGTTGTCGGTTGCTCCACAACTCAAACCCTAATGCAAGACATATAATCATCACGTTAGCGAAAAGCAACTGATGCCATGCCAAATCGTCGGCTTTGAGACTGAGAGAATTGATGACAGAAACGGCGATGATGATAAACAGGTAGTTCATCTCTCTGATAGGCACTGTCTCTGTACGATAACGTATCATTCCGAAGATAGCGAAGAGTCCTAACACAAACCCAGTCTGTATATCCAGAATCTGCATCAGCCATAGCAGCAGGAACATCGCACTGGAAAAAAGCATAAAAGTGACGTAATAGTCTTTTCGGCGCGAGAACCTATAGTAGATACAATAGACTATTATCCACGTTACTAAGAGGTTGAAGAGGAACATCATAGGCAGTGTTACTATACTGTCACTCAGATGAAGAACATCGGCAATCTTATTCATCAGATAAGATATGCTGTCGGCACGACCGTATTGAGCCGCTATAGAAGGATCGTTATCCAAAAACTCCAACGTAGGGTTGGCTAAATCTACTTGTAGGAACATAAGTACAGGTTATTTTTCTATTTATCATTTATCCCGTTCGCCATTGGGATATGCTAACATTTTCTCTATCGCTCTTATTTTCTTTTTGAAGCGGTTTCTTTTCAGTTCGGGCGAAGTGATAGCCGTGCCAATGCAATACTTACTTATCTTGAATGGGTGGATTCGCTCATTGAGCATTATGCCGGTCATCAGTGAGTGCATATTGCCATCACGCTTGAGTTCAACTATAACCAAGTCGGTATAAGTTTTTTCCTCTCCGCTGACCACATTATTCCACACCAAGTTCATATCGATGGTCAGTCTTTCCGTTTTGGCTTTGTTGACCAGTGTTATACGGTGGAACTTTGTCCACAGATGAGGCGTTATATCCAGCCAATGATACCGGCTTTTTTTCTCAATAAACTCTTCCACTGACACCTGTTCGTCCTCTTTCTTTTTGTGTTTGAGTACACCGGTAGTCTCTGCACTGATGTCGAATCCCGGAACAGCGATGCGTTTTTTGTTGGTGCGACCTTTGTTGTTCTTGCGTTTTATTTCGAGGAAAGTGAGGTTGCTATCCACATACTGTCTGACACGGATTTTTTGTCTGACCAATTGTTGGTCGTGGTGCCGGATGTACATATCAAGAGTGTCGGTGTCATAATAGATAGTATCGTATGTCGCCACTCGTTTACCGTCAATCTCTTGCACGTAATAGTCCTTTTGTGCCGAACGAAGGATATTGGGCAACAAAGAGAGAGGCATCGCATACTTGGTGTCAATACGATTCATCAGTTTGACACTTTCCATCTCGCTCAGCGTGATAGGCGCAAAAGACTGAAGGATATCATTTATCTGTGAACGTATATTCATACACTTTCACGGAATACAGTTTGCCATTAGGCAGGTAATTATACTGTTTGGCTTTTGTACCGTCGGCGTTCCATTCGTATCGTTTGATTCGTGTAGGACGGTTACGGTCGTTATATTCCACTTCTTCCACCACCTTACCTGTCGTATCATTATACTGCGATGTTACACGCCAACGCTGACCATAAGAAGCATACTCTATCTCCTCCACACAGCGACCTTGACTATCATAGACCTTAACGCGGTCCAGCCAACGAGTATTGGACTTGGAATCAGTATTCCACTCCTTGACAATGAGGTTTTTACGCTTCTCTCTTTTTGCCAACTGTTCAGGGGTGAGCAGACTCTGTGCTTCAAGAGGAAGAATAACTAATGAGCAAAGGCAGAATAACAGACTAATATATTTGTTCATCTTGCAGATTTTATGCTATTTGTATTACCATCCCGGTCTTCCGCCTCCTTGACTGCCGCTATATGAAGAGAGTGTTACCGCACTGCCACCTGATATAGTAGCTGGATAGTACCCCACTCCACCGAAGATGGCTGTGCCTGAAGGTGTGACACTCGACTTGAGTGTTGGCGTAGATGCGCCGGATACCACCATACCGCTTCCGCCACTGCTCGGTGTCTTGAAAGCAAAGGTGTTGCTACCTACCGTCAAAGCATACCACGTGTTCGTACTCCAAGAGCCGCTGCTGCCGCCGCCACCCCAACGACCACCACCGGACGAGGACGAACCGGCTGAATAGCAACTCTGGCTAAGACTGGCACCACTCTCCAAACCACCAATAGCCACTATCGTACCACCTTGTACATACAACTTATATCCGCCTTCAGTGTTAGCATCTATCGCCACTTCGGGTGAACCGGCACTGATAGCATAGACCAAACCACCCTTTATATAGCAGTTGCCATTCGAGTCTATACCATCGTTGTTGGTAGCATGCACATAGACCATACCGCCGCTGATAGTGAGATGAGAAGAGCAGTTGAGTCCATCATCGTTAGAGTTAACCACCACCTCACCACCTGTTATGTTCATCGTACTCTTACTCTCAATGCCTTCACCGCCTGCGCCGCTTGTGGTTACCGACACCTTGCCACCTGATATGTTAATCGTACCATCCACTTTGATGCCCTTAGGCGAGGATTTATAGTTGGTGGAATATCTATCCAATTGACTTGAGTTAGAGACGGTAGTCAGTGAGCCGCTTGACGAAGCCACCACGGCTTGACCTTTGGTAGTGATGGTGATAGCAGTTGAATCGCTTATTGTGAGTGAGCCGTCGGCGCTTATGCCTTTACCGCCTGCACCGCTGCTGGTCAGGGTAAGTGTACCGCCACTGATTGCCATATTACCATCGGCACTCAAACCGGCAGAGGCTTTTGTTTTCAGTTCATCGCTATCCCAAGCACCGCCACCTGTAGTGGTGGCTGTGATAGTACCGCCGGTAACATACATATCTCCTTCCGCCTTCACTCCTTTGGCAGCCGCAGCGGTGACAGTAATAGACATAGTGCCGCCGGATATATAGACGTTGCCGCTATCCTCATCTTCGTGGTCGGTGGTCTGACCGGTGGAACCGGTGGTAGTGTCGTCAATATCACACTGCACGCCGTCATCGCCTATACCGCTCAAGGATAAAGTGCCGCTCTCCATAAGGAAGTATTGAGCACAGTTGATACCATCGCCTACCGACGAAAGAACATTGATAGTAGCGTTCTTCACCGTCATGTACTCACCAGTCTTGATACCGTGCTTGAGGTTGCCATATATATTCAACGTACCTTTCTGCCTGAACTCGGCGTGACCTTTGATATACAACGCACCCTTCTGACTGCCGGTTGCAGCATCTCGGAGAGTATTGGTTGTACCTGTCACAACTTTCACATCTATACGTTTGCCGTTTTGTATATGCACCGCAGCACCCGAATAGACTGGTGTAGCATTAGTAAGTGTCAAACCACTGAGCTCAACAGTGGCTTTGTAGGAACCTGACATATAGAACTCACCGTCCGAACTATTGCCGGAGAGTGTATAGGTTATCTCTTGTGCCAAGTCGCTACTCTGCGCTATACTCACGTGTGCACCTGATTGAGTGATGGTAAGGTAACGAGCCACATTCCCGGCAACGGTGATAGATGCAGTAGTGTTATTATACACAACACTGACAGTGGCATCAGTCACCTCTGTGTTATCCACATACATATCGCTCACTTCACTCAAAGTGAACGTCTTGTTCATCACCGTCAAAGTGATGCCATCGGAATATGTCATTGAACCTGCCTGCGATGCCGGAAACAGATACAGCACTTGTCCGACTTTGACATTAAGTGTTTGGGCGAAAAGGCATCCCGACAAAAGGACCGCCGAAAGAAGGGAGTATATTCTCATAACTTATTGTATTTCATTTCCTATCAGACTATATTTTTTATTTTCGTGCAAGAGCTGTACTTGTCCGTTTCGGAGTACTTTCTTACACTGTTTATTACTGTTTGTCACCTCGTCAATGGCAGTTACATTGGACACATTCAACGTTGCTTCCGTTGCCACTGTCTTTGTGCCTTCTGCTTTGATGCTTTCACCCGTAGCATCTTTCATATCTATATTGATAGTGCCGCCAGTAAGAGTGAAGTTACCGGTGTTGTCGGCATCCGTGTCTTCTGTTTTAATCGACACTTGTATGCCATCATCTCCAAAGCCGCTGAGGTTAATCAAACCGCTCTCCATTGAGAAATAGTAGTTGCAATTGATAGCGTCTTTCACAGCCGAGAGTACGTTAATAGTACAGTTCTTAACCTCCATATATTCCTTGCTCCATATACCGTGCTTATAATTACCATAGACATTGAGCGAACCTTTGCCCTTAAACTCCAAATGTCCTTTGCACTGCAAGGCGGCTTTCCACGCATCCTCATCGGTTGAAGTGCCATCAGTCAAGGTGGATTCTGTTCCTTTCTTGCAACTTAACTCTATACGTTTGCCGTTCTGTATATCAATGGCAGGACCTGTCGGATTAGTGATATTAACGCCAAAGAGTTCCATCGTGGCTTTATATGTTCCCACCAAAGTGAAAGAGCCGTCAGAGGTACTACCTGCCAAACCATAGGTTATCTCATTGATGGCAGAAGTGGCAGTGGAAGTGATGGTAACATCTGCCCCATTGACAGCAACCGTCACATAATCCTTTACGTCAGAGGTCATCTCCACCGCTGCCGTACTGCCATTATACGTAACCATCACGTAATAAGTAGTATCTGACACATCCACTTGCGCATGAGCGGCTACCGGAAATAGGCAAACAATAGATAACAATATAGAATAAACCTTCTTCATTGTCTCATTAGTTACTTTATCACTATCTGTTGTGATTTAGTGCCCTGTTTTATCACATATACGCCGGCATTATTTCTTTGTACCGCATCTTTGAGGTTGTCATAGATTCCTACGGATTGCCCCGTAAGAGTGAAGAGTTGTACCGGCTTATCTGCATCCAGCACCTCTTTCAATGCCAACAATGTACCATCTTTGGAGAACTGCATAGAAGCCAGTTCGGTAAGAACAAAACTAATGGTACCTTCAGCATTGGTCACTCTCAGTTCGCTGCCACTAACCGTCAATGTCATATCCGACACCGATAGTACAGTGTTAGTCCCACTCGTGTTGGTAAACACCAAATAGGGATAGTCAACAGCCTTTGCTAACATAGCAACTAACAACGCCATCAAAAGGAAAAGACTACGTTTCATACAAATATCATTATTGATTAAAATGACACAAGGAATACTTCAACACTTACTTTTATGCTTTTATCACAACAAACATACACTTTTACCTAACCTTAAGGCAATCTTTAGGATTCGTTAAAGATACCATTAAAGATACCAACACACATTTGTATATGGCATAAGTGTTATTATCTGTTTTTGTTGAAGTTGCATACAAGTATGACTATATTTCAAACACGCTGCAAAGGTAAGGCGTTACAAAGACGTAAGCCTTACCTATACATTCATAATTATTAACCAAAAGTACTATTTTGGCTGAAAAGCGTGCAGTTTTGTCTTAGAAAAATCCCGGTAACTTCTAAAATCCGGTTCTATTTATAGCGGCATTTTTTAGAAGTTCGACTCGCCAACACGGCGACCTTGGCGGTCAAAGAGGATGCGGTCACCATTAAAAGACACCTCCGCTTCAAAGTATTCTTCGTTCACCATACGAACCATATAGTACTTAGCGGGAATGATGACATCACTGCCAGCGATGCAATCAATACTTTCTTCCAAATTTTCATTGTTTGATATCTTTTATGCGATTACCGAATATTCTGCACCAAACCAAGCATCGGGAATGTAACTTCGCTTGCCTTCCGGCAGAATAGTATTATCCAAACTCGGATCCAAATCTACCGTGCCGTTATACACATACACATCCGAACCGTCAATCAGGTTTCCGCCGCTATAGGTCAATGTCAGACCGTATCCCCATTCGGATATCTCCTCCGTTATGATTGTGTTGCCTTCTACGGTATATGACAAGTTATCTTCTTTGCTCCATCTGTCCCTGTCACCGTATGAGTCTTCATAACCGTAGAAATATATATGGCATACGTATCTGCTCGGAAAAGAGATGATTTTTGTATCATCACCATAGCCGCCTGACACCTCATATATATCGTGGTACTTGAACGACTTGCCCAAAACATTGTTCACTCCGCCGGATTCCGCGTCGTTCTTGTTTGTGCAAGCAAGCAGTGCTGATACTGCAACTACCAGAAATAATAGTTTCTTCATAAAATCAGTCGGTTATGATAATATGTCTTGCTTGAGAATACTTGTTTTACGGACGATGACTGCCGCGTATGCGCAAATCCATCATATCAAACCTGAAATATACTGATGATATCGCATCACCGTTTTTCGGTTTCATCAACTCATAACCCACAGCAAAGTTCAAGGTGCTTACAAAATGGCCGCCTATGCCCGCACGGAAATACGCACCGCCACCGCCTTTGTTGGTCTCTGTTTCCTCACTTCCTCTCTTAGGTTTCATCGTTGTTTCCGTTTTTATATGTGCATAACCGCCCACTGCGAGGTCAAGGAATATGTCATTGGATTTGCCAAGGAAGAAAACACGGATATCACCGTATATGGGCAAATACAACGACTCCATTTTCGTTTCCGCGTAATCATTCTTATCCTTATGCCAGTAGCTGCTAAACTGCAGACCGGGACCGATGGTCAGATGGTCGAGGATGTTCATGCCGAAAGTGATATTACCGCCAATGCTGCCACCCACTTTCTCCTGACCCTTCGCCTTGCCTATCGTACCTATCGCTCCCATAGCCAAATGCCATCCCACTTTGGGCGCGTTTGCCGCCTCAAAAGCTTTTCTTTGCTGCTCCTCAGACATATTTGCCTGTACCACACCGCCTGATCCGCGCTGCTCCGCAGATGCGGTTTGCTGCGGGTTTTGGACACTTGAGTTTTTCTTGTGACTAAAAGCCTGCACATCACCGTTGGAGTAAATGATGGACGAGATATTGTCGGTGCTGATGGAGAACGTCGGACCGTTGGGATTGCTCACTTTCTTGTACTTCACCTCATCGCCCACTTCGATTATCACCGCTTCGATTACCTCCGATTTGACTGTGATAATCTTGTCATTCTGACTCCCTGCCGCTGTTTCGGCATTCTCGCTTTGCGCCCATAAGCAACCCATAGGCAGGCACAATGCAAAAAGAAATAAAAACTTTTTCATAACTGTTGGTATTAGCCCCCTCTTACACCTTCGGAGATTGGTTGTTTATCGGATTTGGCTGTCTTCATTTGGTCTTATAATACACTTCACCCCTTATTATCAAGCTGTTGCCGTCAAGCTCGAAGTTTCGGGTTACGGATCCCAACTCCTTCTTGGTGTAGTTGATCACAAACGTACCTCTTTGCGATGATTCATCGTATTGGGAGATATAGTAACTGAATCCGTTGACCTCTGACTCTGTTTCGCCGTTGTCATATTTGTACAACAGACTCCAGAATCCCGAACCGTCTGCCTTGAAGATATATTTGATCTGACCTTTGTAGTCATCTCCCGTTTCATCGTAACGCCAAGTCCCTACGAGGATGTCGTTGCTGATAACATTTACATCATCTTTCTTGCCCTTGCACGAAACGATGAACACTCCCGCCACCGCTATCAGCAGCAATGACAGTGCATAACGCAGTTTATTTGTTGTTTTCATTGTTTTCTTTGGCTGTTATATCCCATCGCCCCGTCGGTTCTTGTGTTTAACGTTTTATTATCGGTTTGGCGGGTGAGAGCCATCCCATGCGCACACCTACCTTGATATAGGCAAAATTTATTATTTCACTACCTGCCGCCCCAAAAATCATCTGATAGCCTGCGCCGATAACCAACCGCTTGTACTCCATACCTATGCCCACTTTACTTGTTACTCCGAAAGTAGGAAGATAATCTATATGTTTCCTGACCATTCTCCAATTTCTTTCGTCAATATCATCGTACTCAATTCTGCCCGAACCACTGAAAAAAAAGCCGGCAGACAAATCAAAAAATGGATTTATATTTTTCTTCGTAGGAATGTATATCCTGTCGTTCACATAAATAGGGATATAATACATCCCGAAATTTTTAACTGATCCTACTTTACCCCCTGTATCTGCTCTTTTGAAAATAAAATCGGAGTCAAAGCCTATAGTTTGTTTTACATAATGAAAGCCCAAACCAAATCCAAAGTAATTTATTAAGTTTTGAGTACGAAATCCCAAATGCATATCTAATCCGGGAGCAACACCCAACCCGGGAGGCATAATATCATATTCAGCACGTCCTGACTTATTAAATGCTACCCCGCAATTATATTCGAACATTCCTTGGAAATACACTTTTTTCTTCGACATCTTCTCATCGTGCAGGCGTTTCTTCTCCTCTTTCGCCTGTTTGCGTTGCTCCTTCGCTTCCTCACGAGCCTTCATCAGCTGCTCTCTTTCCTGCATCCGTTGCAACTGGTATGCCTCGTATGTCATCTGTTGGTTGTTGTACTGGTTCTGCTGCGGTTCGGGCTGCTCCTCGAAGGCCTGCACCTCGCCGTTCTCATAAATGACGGTTGCCACATCCTTCACCTCAAGGGTGAACAGCGGTCCCTGCGGATTGGAGGCTTTGCGGTACTTGATATGTGTCTCGCTCACCTCCTCCACGCGGCACTCTATCTTCCCGCTCTCGCGGGTGATAATCAGATCCCACGCCGCCGCGTCAAGGCAAAGCAGCATGAGAGTGAGAAAAAAGAAAAGTTTTTTCATAGTGTATGGGGTTAGTATTGAACAATTTACTTTATTTTATGGAAAGTGGCGGACACAAACATCGACATTCCGCCGCTTGAAGCACTTGTTTCTATCACCAGTTCGGTTGCGGTCAGTTTCTTTACCGTATATACCGTACTCCCCTTCACCTGCTGGTCGCCTATTGTTATCGTTCCGCTCATAGTCAGTTTGTCATCGCTCATTCTCCACGTACCTTTTTCAGTAACGTTGTCGGTGTCATAGGCTTCATTGAAACCGCTCTCCCCTATGTACTCGTTGCCTGTGTAGGTGCCGTCGGCATTGAATACAATGATGTTGGAAAAAGGAAAATCAGCATCTTTGAGATTGATCTCTTCTCCGTCCATTGTCCCCCACAAATCCACCATTTCCCATGTGCCGATGATATTCGGGTCGGGAATGTCGAAACTGCTGCTCTTCTTCTTGCACGAAGTCATCACAGCGGCGAGCACAGCCATACATCCTATGAGGATGAAAGCCGTCTGTCTTAATCTTGTTCTCATTGTTTTCTTTGGCAGTTATATCCCATCGCCCCGTCGGTTTTAATACAAAATATTGTTTTAATGCTCTTATACGCATACAAAAAGCGCAGACTTCGCTATTGCTCATCTACACCCAAGGGCCTTAGCACTTGCCCCACATAGTCAATAAACAACAATGAAACCTACGCCGATATGACAAACCCAAGAAATGTACAAAGTGACAATGTACAAAGTACAATGTTCCAATGTACGGGGCTGATAAATGTCATACCCGTAGGCGTTCAATCGTTTACTTTGTTGTTGACTATGAATTAAGTAAAAAGTGTGCTAAGCTTTTTGGGTGTCAATAACAAAGCGTCAATAAACGCCTTTACAATATGTAATGAACCCTCTTTTCCCACTATCGACATAGTTTTGCGATAGTTCGGCGTAAGTTGGATTCTTAGCCCCCAAAGGGGCACGATTTACCGTGATTAGGGCACGTTATCTTGTACGCCCGTTGCGTAATGCGCCCAAATCGCGTGCAAAGATATGGTTTTATTGACGAAAAGAAAAATTTTTCGATGAAAAAGTTTATTTTTGTGGGGGTTATAGGTCAAAATGCGCAAATCAAGAAAAGGGGATTGGACAAAGGAGAATAGAGGATTGAACAAACGAGAAACGAACAAGAATACCAAAGCAGCTGCAAATTCCACACAAACAGGCGTTTGCGCCAAGCGCTTGTATATTCCGCAGTTATGCTTTACCTTTGCAAGGTCATTTACGTTGCCAATCATACAAGATTGTCATTCCATTTTTAAGCTATTATGAACGAGGAACATACCTTTGAGCGCGCATTGCAAGACATCAACCGTTTGGGTGTGTCAGTGTTACACCATGTACATCGTTTTCCTGTTTACGGGCAAGATATCGTCTCTTCCAATATGATGGTGTGTATCTGTCATTCCGGAACGGCACGTGCTTTTTACGATTTACAAGAAGTATGTTTCCGTCCGAATGAAGTGGCGATAATGCTGCCCTATCACGTTGTACATCCGATAGAGAGCAGTTCGGACTATGACGTAACCATCATTCTTCATTCGGCAGCGTTTGTGAAAGAGTTGACTCAAAGCAGGATAACACACAATAGGAATAAGTTTCATCATCAGCCTGCCTGTTTGCTCACCGACAGAGAGTTGGAGCAGTATATGAAGGCGGTGGAAGTGTTAGATATCATCAGTCAAGCGTCTGTCAGTCAATATCCTAACCGTCATCAGATGCTCATAGCGCAGACGAACATATTAGCGGAGATGCTTGATGCCTGCAGACGCGAAATAGACACCCTTCCACCGACACATAACCGCAGCAATGTAGTCTTTGATAAGTTATGCGGACTGCTTGCCACTCATTTTCGCGAGCAGCATGAGGTATCTTTTTATGCCTCACAACTGCACTTGTCACCAAGATACTTATCGATACTGATAAAAAGTCTCATTGGCATCTCTGCCAGCGACTACATAGAGGAATACATACTCATACAAGCCAAAAACATCTTGTCCACGAGGCCTGACTTGTCGGTTCAGGAAATAAGTTTCTATTTAGGCTATTCCGAATCGCCTGCTTTCTGTCGTTTTTTCCGGAGAAAAACTGGTACAACGCCGAGCAAATGGAGAATGGATAATTGATAATTTGGTTAATCAAAGTTATTGCCGTACCTTTGCGCACTATTATGCGCAATAATAAATACCAATCACTATATGTTTGATAATTTAAGCGAACGATTAGAACGCAGTTTTAAGATTCTGAAGGGTGAGGGTCGAATCACCGAGATCAATGTAGCGGAGACCGTTAAGGATATCCGCAAAGCGTTGTTAGAAGCGGATGTTAACTACAAGACAGCCAAGCAGTTCACCGACCGTGTCAAAGAGAAAGCTTTAGGTCAGCAAGTGCTTACCGCCGTGCGTCCGGGTCAGTTGTTAGTGAAGATTACTCACGATGAATTGGCATTATTGATGGGTGGTGAGGCAGTTGAGATGAACCTCAAAGGCAATCCGGCTATCATCTTAATGTCGGGTTTGCAGGGTTCGGGTAAGACGACCCACGCCGCTAAATTAGCCCATTATCTGCAACAGAAGAAAGGTAAGAAAGTGATGCTTGCCGCTTGCGATGTCTATCGACCGGCAGCCATCGAACAACTGCGGGTATTAGGTGAACAAGTAGGAACCAAAGTCTATACCGCCGAAGAGGAGAAAGATCCTGTTAAAAAAGCTCAGGCAGCACTCATAGAAGCCCGTACATACGGTTACGATGTGCTCATTGTCGATACAGCCGGACGTTTGGCCATTGACGAGCAGATGATGCAAGAGATAGCCGCCATCAAACAAGCCATCCAACCCACAGAGACACTCTTCGTGGTGGATGCCATGACCGGTCAGGATGCCGTCAATACAGCCAAGGAGTTTAACGACCGTTTGGACTTCGACGGTGTCATACTCACTAAGTTAGACGGTGATGCCAGAGGCGGTGCTGCATTGTCGATACGCAGCGTGGTGGATAAGCCTATCAAGTTCATCGGCACAGGTGAGAAGATGGACGCATTGGATGTCTTCCACCCCACCCGTATGGCAGACCGCATTCTCGGTATGGGTGACGTGGTCAGCCTCGTGGAAAGAGCACAAGAACAGTACGACGAACAAGAAGCAAGACGAATAGCGAAGAAGATTGCCAAAAACCAATTCGACTTCAACGATTTCTTGGGTCAACTGCAACAGATAAAGAAGATGGGTTCGATGAAAGACCTTATGGGTATGATACCGGGTATGGACAAAGCCTTGAAAAACGTGGAGATATCCGACGATGCTTTTAAGCCGGTGGAAGCCATCATATCATCGATGACCCCATACGAACGCACACACCCCGAATGTCTTAACGGTAGCCGCAAGAACAGAATAGCCAAAGGTTCAGGCACCACTATCATTGAAGTCAATCGTTTCCTCAAGCAGTTCGACCAGACCAGTAAGATGATGCGCAAAGTTCAACAGTTCAGCACCAAACGCCGCTAATGCAAATCATCGATGGTAAGAGATGGGCTGACGCACTGCTCTCACAGATAACAAGCCGAATAGCGCACCATTTGAGCGATGGACATCGTGCACCTGTACTGCGAATAATAGTGGTAGGAGAGGATGCCGGGAGTAAGGTCTATGTGGCTAATAAGTTGCGTGCCGCACAGCAAACAGGCATACAAGCACAAGCCATCCGCTTGCCCGACACAACCACTACGGCTGACCTGTCATCACTTGTTGAGCAACTCAACAATGACAGTCAAACCGATGGTTTTATCGTACAACTGCCTCTGCCTGCACATATTGACACCAATACGGTACTTGCGGTTATCAGCCCTGAGAAAGATATGGACCGCAATATAGAGTCCAACGCTGTGCACAACCTGCTTCGTTTGGCTCAGATAGACACCAACGGAAGGCAACTTGTGGTCACAGAGAACAACCGTCCCAACTCGCTTACAGCCAACGATATAGAAGAAGGATCCATCGTCATTGACATGGGTTTCACCTGTATTGATGACCCTCATTCAAAGAAAGGTTACCATATAGTGGGCGACGTGGACAGAGAGTCGATAGCACATAAAGCCGCCTATTTGGCACCCGTGCCAGGAGGTGTAGGACCAATGATTATCGCCACACTGCTGGAACATACTCTACACGCATACGAACATACCCTACGTTAACCGACCATTATGGACATATTAGAAAAAATAGACGGATTAGAGGCTAAGTTCCACGAGGTCTCGCTTTTCCTCACCGACCCTGCCGTCATTGCCGACCAACAACGTTATGTGCGCCTCAACCGTGAATATCACGATTTGGAGCGTGTTCTCACAGCCGCCCGACAATACCGTCAAGCCAGAACCGATTTAGAGGAAGCCAAACAGCTGTTTTACAATGGAAAAGATGCCGAACTCAAAGAGATGGCACGCGAAGAGATAGACCGTATTGAGCCTCAACTGCCTAAGATGGAAGAAGAGATTAAACTGCTTCTTCTCCCACAAGACCCCGAAGACGGCAAAAACGTTGTGATGGAGATACGCAGTGGTACCGGTGGCGACGAAGCGGCACTCTTCGCAGGCGACCTGTTTCGTATGTACACCAAATACTTTGAGTTGCACGGTTTCCATTATACCATCTCGTCATTCTCGGAAGGTGCAGTAGGCGGGTTCAAAGAGATAATTTTCAACGTCACCGGTCAAAACGTTTATGGTACGCTCAAATACGAAAGCGGAGTGCACCGTGTACAACGTGTTCCTGCCACTGAGACGCAAGGTAGAGTACACACCTCTGCCGCCACAGTGGCTGTACTGCCGGAAGCAGATGAGTTTGAAGTGCATATCAATGAAGGTGAGATTAAATGGGAGACCTTCCGCAGCGGTGGTGCCGGCGGACAAAATGTGAACAAAGTGGAATCGGGTGTCAGACTCCGCTACAACTGGAAAAACCCTAACACCGGTGAGGTACAAGAGATACTGATTGAGTGTACGGAGACACGCGACCAACCGAAAAACAAAGAACGTGCTCTCTCACGACTGCGCACTCAGATATACGACAAAGAACACCAAAAATACATCGACGACATAGCCGCACGTCGCAAGACGATGGTGTCCACAGGTGACCGTTCAGCCAAAATACGCACCTACAACTACCCTCAAGGACGCATCACCGACCACCGTATCGGCTATACGGTCTATAACCTCGCCGCTTTTATGGACGGTGACATACAAGGTGTTATTGACGCTCTCACCGTAGCAGAAAACGCAGAGCGACTCAAAGAAAGCGAACTATAAGGCACTTACACCGTTTGGCATGGAATTTGTGAAGAGCATAAGAGGGGACATAAACCTCTAAATGCTCTTACTTTTTTTATGTTATTCACTTATTTCTCTATAACTTATGCAAACATCAGTTGATATTCGCGAACTGCAAGAGCGCATTGAGCGTGAAAGTTCGTTTGTTGATGCCCTGACGATGGGTATGAACCAAGTCATTGTAGGTCAGAAACACTTAGTGGAGAGTCTGCTTATAGGCTTACTTGCTGACGGACATATTCTTTTGGAAGGTGTACCGGGTTTGGCAAAGACGCTCGCCATACGCACCTTAGCCGACCTCATCAAAGCGAAGTTCTCACGCATACAGTTCACCCCTGACCTCTTGCCTGCCGACGTATTAGGAACACAGATATACAGTCAGAAGAAAGAAGAGTTTACCATCAAACGCGGACCTATCTTTGCCAACTTCGTTTTAGCCGACGAGATTAACCGTGCACCTGCCAAAGTGCAATCGGCATTGCTCGAAGCCATGCAAGAAAGACAGGTCACAATAGGCGAGGAGACCTTCAAGCTGGAGAATCCCTTCCTCGTACTCGCAACACAAAACCCTATCGAACAAGAAGGTACATATCCTCTGCCTGAAGCACAAACCGACCGATTTATGCTCAAGGTAGTAATCGGATACCCCACCAAAGAGGAAGAACAACTCATCATCAGACAAAACATCTCAGGCGAGAAGAAACAAGTGCTGCCTATCCTCTCACCCGAAGATATAACCAAAGCACGCAATATCGTCAGTCAAGTCTATATAGACGAAAAGATAGAACGATATATCATTGATATCGTCTTCGCCACCCGTAACCCTGAACAATACGGACTGGATAAACTTCAGTCGATGATAGCCTTTGGAGGCAGTCCTCGTGCCAGCATCAGTCTTGCTTTAGCCACTCGCGCTTACGCATTCATCCACCGTCGCGGATATGTTGTTCCGGAAGATGTGAGAGCCGTTTGCTACGATGTACTCAGACACCGTATCGGATTAACCTATGAAGCCGAAGCCAATAATATCACAACGGAAGATGTGATAACGGAGGTACTTAATGCAGTGCAAGTACCATAAGGAATAAACACATTCCCACAAGAATGAGTAAATACGAATTGATAATCGCCCTTTTCTGATGACATCGGAAGAACTGTTACAAAAAGTCCGCAAGATAGAGATTAAGACCCGTTCATTGTCAAAGAACATCTTCGCCGGCGAATACCACAGCCAGTTCAAAGGTCGTGGTATGGCTTTTTCGGAGGTGAGGGAGTATCAACCCGGTGACGATGTACGCTCTATCGATTGGAACGTCACAGCACGACTGAACAAGCCGTATATCAAGGTCTTTGAAGAGGAAAGAGAACTGACCGTTATGCTTCTGGTTGACGTTAGCGGCAGCCGACATTTCGGTACACTGAGTCAAACGAAGAGAGACATGATGGCGGAAGTGGCAGCCACTCTTGCTTTCTCCACCATAGAGAACAACGACAAGGTGGGAGTACTCTTTTTCTCGGACAAGATAGAGAAATTCATACCTCCTAAGAAAGGTAAGTCGCACGTACTGCGTATCATACGCGAACTGTTGGTGTTTGAGCCGCAATCCGGCGGCACCGACCTTGCACAAGCCTTGCAATACTTCGCCAACGCACAGAAACGACACTGCACCGCTTTCCTCATATCCGACTGCATAGTGCCACCTCTTCAGCCAAACGAACGAGGTAAGATCATTGACCCGCTCGAAAAGCCGATGATGATAGCACGAAGCAGGCACGACCTGAACGTCATTCAAGTATATGACCAACACGATGCTGTCATGCCGGACATCGGACTCGTTCATTTCAAAGATGCCGAGACAGGCAAAGAGCAGTGGATAGACACCTCCGTCACATCAGTCAGACAAGCCTACAACAACGCTTGGCAAAAAAGACAACAACGACTGCAAACACTAATGAAAAGACTCGGAGTGAAAAACATCTCCGTACAAACCAATGACGATTACGTCAAAACACTTAAACAACTGTTCCAATGCTGAAAACCTTACTTGCCATCGTGGTTAGTGCCACACTTGACTCCACCACCCTTTTTATAGGTGACCAGGTCAACCTCACCCTGCAAGCCACTATTGAACAGACCGACACCGTACAAATGCCAGTCTATGGAGAACAGCTCATACAAGACGTAGAGATAGTGAACCGCACCGGTATTGACACCACAATACTCAATGACGGCAGACTGCAACTGACAGAACAACTCACTATCACCTCGTTCAAAGACTCGCTTTTCTATATACCCGGACTTCCGGTGGTGGCAGCAGGCGACACTTTCCGTTCTAACCCTCTTACACTCAATGTAGTACAGCCCTTTGAGATTGATACGGCACTTGCCATCACACCTATCAAAGGCATCTATAAAGCCCCAATCTGGTGGAAAGGAATAATAGTATCGCTGCTGCTCATACTGCTCATTGCGGGATTGATTGTCTTTCTCTTCTATGCTTCACGCAAGTGGAACTACCTATTGAAAAAGAAAAAAGCAGAACCCGAAACAGAACCTGAACTGCTCAGACCGGCAGAAGAAGTGGCACTGGAAAAATTAGAGGTCATACGCGAACAAAAGATTTGGCAACAGGGCAAAGTGAAAGAATACTACACCGACCTCACCGATGTGGTGCGCGAATATATATCTCGTCGCTATGACATACGAAGCACCGAAAAGACATCAGACGAGACCCTGCGCGCCATCAAACAGGTGCTGAATGAAGCCGACCAAAAAACCGTTTATGACAGCCTTCGACAGATGCTGCAATTAGCCGATCTGGTCAAGTTCGCCAAATGGAACACCACCCCGAGCGAGAACGAGAGAAGTCTGACACAAGCCTACTCTTTCGTACACGAGACAACACCTGTTGCTACACCTGCCGACAACGACAATAACCTAACGTCCAATAGCATAACCGATTAACTGCTATGACTTTTCATTCACCTGCATATCTCTTTCTCTTGTTGCTGCTCATACCGGTGATAGGCTGGTACGTATGGCGGCTCAGGAAGTCACACTCCACCCTTCTCATAAGCGACAGCACTATGTGGGCGCGACACCCGAAGACATTGCGCCTATGGCTCATACACGTACCTTTCCTGCTAAGAGTAGCCGCCATAACTCTGCTGTCTATCGCTTTGTCGCGACCGCAACTGAACAACCGTTGGTCGTCGGAGTCAACAGAAGGAATAGACATAATGATGGCATTAGACGTGTCCGGCACTATGCTCGCCGAAGACCTCAAGCCTAACCGTTTAGAAGCCGCCAAGACAGTGGCAAGCGACTTCGTCATTGCACGTCCTAACGACAATATAGGACTCGTCGTTTTCGCCGGAGAGAGTTTCACGCAATGCCCCTTAACCACCGACCACGCCGCACTGGTTAACCTCTTCCGAGCCGTAGAGTTCGGAATGATAGACGACGGAACAGCCATCGGACTGGGATTAGCCAATGCAGTGAATAGGATGAAAGACTCACCCACCAAATCCAAAGTAATCATCCTTCTCACCGACGGTTCTAACAACCGCGGCGACATCGACCCGCAAACAGCAGCCGAGATAGCCAAGACCTTCGGCATTCGCGTTTATGCCATAGGTGTAGGCAGTCATGGCAAAGCACGTGTACCCGTTCAAACACCATACGGAACACAATATATGATGATGGACAGCGAGTTCGACGAACAGACACTGCGCAATATAGCATCCACCACCGATGGTGCTTACTTCCGCGCTACCGACAATAACAGCCTCAAAAAAATATACGAACAGATAGACCAACTGGAAAAAACCAAGATACGCGTTCGCGAATACTCCAAACGTATAGAACATTTTATGCCCTTCCTCTTGGCAGCACTGCTCTGCTTAGGGCTGGACATACTAATCAAATGTTTCGTCTTACGTTCCATCACAGAGTAAACACCAATAGTAAAACTTTTGCTTTATGTTTCGTTTTGCCAATATAGAAATCCTTTGGTTGCTACTGCTTATTCCCGTATTAGCAATAGCCTACGCTTGGCTTACCCGCCTTAAGAGACAGCAACTACTCTCCTTTGGAGACCAACATCTGCTCTCTGACCTTATGCCGGACGCATCCTCTTCACGACCGATAGCCAAGTTCGTTATCCTTCTTATAGCACTCACACTGCTTGTCTTTGCCGCTGCCAGACCACAGTTCGGGCAAAAATCCGAGACCGTCAAACGCCAAGGCATAGAGGTGATGATAGCCTTGGATATCAGTAACTCTATGCTTGCCGAAGATGTGGCACCTAACAGGTTGGATAAGTCCAAACAGATGCTCAGCAAGATGATAGATAAGATGGTTGATGACCGTGTAGGACTGGTTGTGTTTGCAGGCGAAGCCTTTGTGCAATTGCCTATCACAGCCGACTACGTCAGTGCGAAGATGTTCCTCAACACCATCACCCCCGACCTTATCAAGACGCAGGGTACGGCTCTTGGAGCAGCCATCAAGACCTCTGTTCGCGCATTCGGCAGCGAACAGTCGGAAGCGTCACGCGCTATTGTGCTACTCACTGACGGTGAGAACCACGAAGATGATGCAACCGCCGCTGCCAAAGAAGCCAAAGAGAAAGGCATACGCACTTTCGTTGTGGGTATAGGTAAACCCGAAGGCAGCCCCATACCCATACCAGGTACAGGTGCATTCAGAAAAGACAGAAGCGGACAAGTGGTGGTGACTAAACTCAACGAACAGATGTGTCGCGAGATAGCACAAGCAGGTGGTGGCATCTATGTCAGAGCCGACAACACCAACACCGCTCTCAAAGCCGTACAAAACGAACTGGACAAGATGGCAAAAAGCGAAATAGAAACAGAGATATACACCGACTATCAAGAACAATACCAATCGTTCGTACTGGTGGCTATGCTACTGCTCATCATCGAGTTCTTCCTTTTGCCACGCCAAAACCGTACTATCAACCGCTGGAATATCTTCGGCGAAAACGAACCCAAACAATGACAGATATGAAACACTACCTCTTTATCATATTCCTTGCTCTGAATACTTCTGTTCTCTTGGCACAACAAGAGATGGGGTTAGTTATGCGAGGCAACCGACAGTATAACAAAGAGAACTACACGGAAGCGGAAGTCGATTACCGTCGTGCCTTAGAGAGTAACAATCGCTCTTTTGAGGCGCAATACAACCTTGGTAATGCACTTTTCAAACAAGAAAAATATGACGAGGCAGGTAAAGCCTATCTGTCAGCCACCAACCTTGCCGATAGCAACAAAGACAAACAGCGCATTGCCGATGCTCTTCACAACCTTGGTAATGCTATGTTCGCACAAGAGCAATACGGACAAGCAGTGGAAGCATATAAACAGTCGCTACGCCTCAACCCCAAAGACAACGACACACGCTACAACCTCGTGAAAGCCTTACAGATGGCACAAGAGCAACAACAGAACCAACAACAGCAAGACCAAAAACAGGATCAACAGCAAGACCAAAAGAATCAGCAATCGAAAGAACAAGAGGCACAAGAGCAACAATCCGAGCAGCAAGAGACACAACAAGAGCAGGAGGCGCAACAGACAGAAGATAAGATGGATAAAGAGACAGCCGAACAGATACTACAAGCCCTCGAACAAGACGAACAAGAGACACAGGAGAAAATGCAAGAACAACTACAACGCAAGAAAGGCAACAAAAAGCGCGTAGAGAAAGATTGGTAAAAAATGTTCTTTAATCGCCTTCTTTTGGCTTGGCATAATCCATTACCCATACTTCTTTTTTAGCGCGTGTGAGAGCAGTATAAAGCCAACGTCTATATTCAATGGTTGTTTTCTGTTCGTCGGTCAGTATGCCGCAATCGATAAACACATTTTCCCATTGACCACCTTGTGCTTTATGGCAAGTGACAGCATAAGCGAACCTTACTTGCAAGGCGTTAAGATAAGGTGATTCGCGCATAAGACGACGCTTTTCCTGCTTATTACGCACATCGGGATAATCCTCTGCAACACGCTCATATAACTGCCTATACATAGCAAGATTATCTTCGGGTGTGGGCGTGGTAAGAGTATCTAACCACAGGACAACATCTATCTCCCAATCATAGTCTAAAGACCTCAATTGCGCATCAATAAAGCGGAAGCCATACATCTCTCTCTCATTGCGAAGCCGCTCCACCTCTAAAGTGTCACCGTTAGCAAGAAAAGGCAGGTTGTCATACTGTGCCGTCCAAAAATAGTTGTTCTTCACCACCATCAGTCTATCGCCTGCTGCCAACATATCTTCTCTCCATAACACTTGAGCCCTTATGCCTTGATTATACAGGTTAGCACGTCTGTTACTGCGTGTTAGCACTAATGTCTCGGCTATCCCGTCGCGTTGATATGCTTGCTCTAACGTCTCCTGAAAAGCGCTTGGACGGAGCAGGTGTACATCAGTAGAGGGTTGAATATCTGTGTTTTCGGTAAGTCGGATAGCGGTAGCATTGGTTAAAATGCCGCTGTCTAACGCTTGACGCACCACCTCCGTGAGAGTGAAGGTGTGAAGCGACAGTCCGTAACCAAGCAGGTGTTGTGCGTCCAAAGCAGGAGAAAGGGATTGACCGACAGGTGGCAATTGTGCCTCATCGCCTAACAGAAGCAGTGCGTTGTCAGACGGGGCTGAAGGTGTGTCGGAAGAGGGGGAAAAGATGAAACGCAAGAGGTCGGACAGGATGTTATTATATCCCGCTGAAGATATACTATCCGTTTGTATCATACTCGCTTCGTCCACAATAAAGAGGGTATGTGTAGCACGGTTATCAGCCAATCGAAATTGTCCGTCTTCGACATCAGGTATGCCATTGGTGCGATATATCCATTTATGGATAGTGAAAGCGGGTTGATCTGCATATCGGCTCATCACTTTGGCTGCTCTTCCTGTTGGTGCTAACAGCACTACAGGTATCTGCAATCGGTTTACGGCTTTCACCAATGCAGCCACAACTGATGTCTTACCCGTACCGGCATAGCCGCGTAAAAGAAAAGCTTTCTTCTGTTCGGATGAAAGCAAGAAGGCTGCCAGATGCTCTATCAAACGACTTTGCCCTTCATTAGGAATGAAAGGCAATGCGGTCATAATATGAGATATGATGAAATTTTCCACAAAAGATTTGTGTAAGTAAAAATCTTGCCTTACCTTTGCGGTTGCAAAAGCGGAAGCGCTTTTCTCTATTAGGGTAAGTCCTATACGACCAGCTCCCTCTGAATTCCCCCAGGTCTTGACCGAAGCAAGGGTAGGAGGTTGTAGCGGTGCGATATAGTAAGCTTACCCTTTTCTTATGCCCATTGGTGTGTAATAGACACCGTTACGAATGATATATAGTTGTCCGTTCTGTATCACCTTACGCGCATCGTCACGCGGGTAGAGGTCTTTCCACCCTGTGCCGTGCTGCGCCATAAGGTAGGCTTTGTAAGCGTCTGGAACGCCGTATCCGAGTTGGTAGTCGGCATCAGGGTAGTGGGAGGCGGAGCGTATGATAAGGTCGCGTATCTCCATTGCCGACTTGTCGGGTAGCGCTTGCCATAGGCATGCCGCCATTCCCGCCATTTCGGGAGTGGCATAAGAGGTGCCGCTACCTAAGGTGATAGTGCCATTTTCGAGATTGAGTACTCGTGTCTGCCATCCCCACGCCGCCACTTCAGGTTTTTGTCTGCCATCGGCTGTGGGTCCCCAACTGCTGAAAGAGGCAGGTTCACCCTCTTCACTACATGCACCAACAGTCAATATACTATCGGCATCAGCGGGGATATTGAGATAATGCCAAGGGTTATTGCCGCTGTTGCCTGCAGCCACAAACAGCAGTCTGCCCTTGCGCGCTAAAGCAGTGGCTGTCTGCGAGACAGAGGATAAGCCGTTCAAGTCGTCATAGGTGAAATTATCGTCAGAGTTGTCAAAAGTGGCGTATCCGAGCGACATGGTGATGATGTCGGCACCGAGAGAGTCGGCAAGCAACATACCGCGTTCCAGTCGATCCACTTCACCTCTGTACTCATAGTTAAGGTCTTCCGTTCGGATAATGATATAATGGGCTTCAGGTGCAGTACCGGTAAACTCCTCCGACTTATAAAGCATCAGGCTCAAGCAATTGGCTCCGTGAGTGTCATAGGGGTTGGAAAACAAATCCTCTCTCTCCACAGAATCTTGTTTCAGAAGGTCATATACGCCCAGTATATGGTCTTGACGAAAAAGAGTGTTATCATTGGCTTTGTAGAATCCGCAGTCGATGATAGCAATCGTTTTGCCTTGCCCCTGAAAACCTGCCTCGTGCATGGATTGGAGACCGAGAATAGTACTGAAAAAGGAGAGAAGTAACAACATGGGCAACTATCTGTTATTGATAAAACTTTCTATTAAGCCGCATATCTGTTCCACCTGCTCAATCTGCAGATCGTAGTACATAGGCAGACGCACAAGGGTGTCGGCATATCGGTCACATTCGGGCAGTGGTCTGCCATCGTGTTTGCTCTGATAGAAAGCAGACGAGTGTAGGCTCAGATAGTGGAAGACTGCCAATATGCCGTTGTCTTTGAGGTGTTTGATAAGTGCGGTACGCTCTTCCAGAGAGGGCATAATGAGATAGAATATGTGAGCATTATTGGTGGCATACTCGGGTATATCCGGCAAAGCAAAAGAAGCATCTCCTAACCCGACCTTTTCACCATAAGTGGCAAGGACTTTTGAGAGGTTATCATAATAGCAGTTCCAAAGAGCCTTACGTTTAGTTTGTATCTCATCTAAATTCTCTAATTGAGCCCAAAGGAAAGCGGCATTTATCTCGGCAGGCAAGAAACTGGAACCCATATCCACCCAACCGTATTTATTCACCTCCCCACGGAAGAACTCGGCACGGTTGGTTCCTTTTTCCCAAATGATTTCCGCACGGCGGATGAAGCGTTCGTCATTAACCACAAGCAAGCCGCCTTCACCGCCTGCGGTGATATTCTTCGTCTCATGGAAAGAGAAAGCAGCGAGGTGTCCGATAGCCCCTAATGGTTTTGGGGTGCTGTAGTCCCCGCCTACAAAAAAATAACTGTCAATGGCTTGTGCTGCGTCTTCTACAACGAGGAGATTATGTTTTTGAGCGATAGTCATTATAGCGTCCATATCGCACGCTACACCGGCATAATGAACAGGCACGATAACCTTTGTGCGCGGAGTGATGAGCGTTTCTAAGGTCTGTGCATCGAGGTTGGGGTTGCGTTTCATTGAATCGGCAAACACCACTTTGGCTCCTTCGCGCAAGAAAGCGAGAGCAGTAGAGACAAAGGTATAAGAGGGTACGATAACTTCGTCTCCGGGCTGAAGGTTGCATAGCATAGCGCACATCTCTAATGCGTCGGAACCTGAGGTAGTGAGCAGACACTTGCGAAAACCGTAGCGTTCTTCGAAGAAATGCTGACAGCGTTTGGTGAACTCGCCGTTGCCGGACAGTTTGCCGTTGAACACTGCTTGATACATATAATGGGCTTCCTTGCCCGTCAAATGAGGTTTGTTGAAAGGAATATTCATTATCTTTTGCTTTTTGTCAGGTGATTAGGCGGCAAAAGTACAACTTTTTGCACAATCTCACAATTTTTTCAGTTGAATAAGTTCGAATTCTTTATTTTTGTCAATGATGTGTATTTGAGAGGGTTGGTTATAAATCTCGTTCAACTGTTTTTGCAAGAGCGTCATCTTTTCATCTATAACTTGTTGAGTCGTGTCTTTGGGTGTAGATAAGAGAAAATAGAAGTATTCCGAAGCCAAATCCAAATTAGAAGATACTATTGTATTGTTAAATGGCATCTGTGTTGCCCAACCTTGCATATAGAACTTATAAGGCAAGCGATGAAGGCAGAAAGGTGATTGATAGTTAAGGAGCATATTATCTGCATATAATAACAGTCGTCCATCATCGGGTACTTGTTCCATTAATGGGTACGCATACAATGTATATAATGCGTTTCTCCACTCTGTATCCTGTTTATGCTCTTGCCATATCTGTTTGCCGAAATGCGCTGCCACCCAATGGTATATACACATAATCAACAAACCAAGTGTTGAGCGATATATGCCAGCGTCTCCAGAACTCACCCATATTACGACTGAAATAGGGGAAGAGAAAATTGTCACATAGGTCAAATCCTAATAATCGTGCCGAACCTATAGCAATATCTGAATAGCCGGAAAAATCACCGTATATTTGAACTGTATATAGTACTGCGGCAAAAAGGAGTGTTATGCTGTTATAAGAAGCATAGTCGGCATAGACATTATTGACATAAATAGCACATTGGTCGGCTACTACCACTTTTTTGAATAGGCCCCATAGTATCTGTCTCTATCCATTAAGTCCTTTATCGTAAGAGAAGGTTCGTTTTGCTGCTATTTGCGGCAGCAAGTGAGAGGGACGCTCAATAGGTCCGGCTAAGAGTTTGGGAAAGAAACCGATATAGAGTAAACACTCTATTAAGGACGATATATTCATTTTTGGAGGGTTCGGCAGTTTGCAGCGATAAGCATCAATGATATATGATATGGCTTGGAAAGTAAAGAACGATATACCTAATGGCAAGATAAGATGTAGTGATGAGTGTGAAAGGTCTATATTAAAAAGCGAAGAAAAGGAAGAAAGAAGTCGTAGTACTTGAATAGCCCCAAAACCGCTACATCTGCAGCCGTGAATAAGCCCGCTATCCATCTGCGCGTAATGGGGTTGTTAGCCTTATAAAGCAATAATGAGGCTATATATGACATTAGGCTCATTCCAATCAAAAGGAAAAGAAAACGCCAATTCCACCAAGCATAAAAAACGTAACCGGCAAGCAGCAAAAAATGTTTTGTAACAATGGTGTCTGTCTATCTTTGAACATATAGTCAAGAGTCCAATATAGGACAAAGACTATAAAGAGAAAGATAGCGTATGTAAATGATGTGAAAAGCATATATATAATTAATGGACTGTTGTATTATCAAACCAATCTATTAGGATATTTCCAATTTTGTCACTATGTTTGATATGGCTATCATGGTCTTCACCCGCCAATATCATCAGTTGAGAATGCGGTATATTATTTGCAATGAGGCGTGTATGTTCTACTTTCACAATATCGTTCTCCCCGGCAACCACTAATACCGAGCAGCCAATATCATGCAACTGTTCAGGCTGTATATGTGGCTCTGTAAAGCACATCTTTAGAAGTGGCGGAGCAGCATCTATATCTTCTTGCATAGCATCAAGGTCATCCACTCCAATAAAGCCTTCGGGAAAGATATTTACTCCACTTACAGCTATTTTTTGCCAGAAGCCCGGATATTTCATTTCTGCCATAAGAGCCACTATACCTCCATCGCTCCATCCGAAAACATACGGCTTACAGCAAGAAATTCTGCTTGAGGTAGCGGTATAGACGATGTCGGACAAGTATTTTACAAACTCGTGTATATCTTCCACCATATCATCATAATGATATTCTTTCAGCGGCTTATTTGCGCCCTGTCCTCGCGAATCAAGAGCAAAGACAAGATAACCTGCATTTACCAACTGCGATGTTAAGATATCGAGGTCTTTATGACTGCCTCCGTTGCCATGAAGCAATAATACAGGCTGACCACCGATTGCACCGCGAATGAGAAATGTTTTATATCCACTCCGTTTATATTGGCTGAAGTAAGAGTATCTATCATAATGGTTTATAAATTGACATCCTGATAATCAGATTGCAAGGCATATTTACAACACAGGAATCAACACAGTGGTAATTATCTGTAATACTTTTAGGTACAGTTACATCTTCTTCAAGTCTTCTGCCGACAAAGACACAATCATATTTCTTATCAACAAAATTACGGTTAATGGATTCTACGTATTGGTTCTTGCGTTGCAGCAAAATAGAATCTTTGCCAAAAAGTGCAGTGGTCAGTGGTTTAGGCATATACTCATACACGAAGCCTGAAACGCCGTCGTCTGTTACACTTTTATCCTGAAATATGATAAGCGGTGCCACACATGGATTATTGTTTATATTACTTGATTCGCTAATATACTTCTCTATTTTTTCCCACCCATTATTTGAAGTGCGGTGCATCAACGGCACTTTTACAAAAGAATAAACACAACACAGCAAAACAAGTATGTGTACAAAGAGAGAATTAAGTTTGGGTTCATCATATATCTCAGCACAAAACGCCAACATAATCGGCGCAAGCAATTGCGCATGATAGGTAAGATACGCACCGTCGTTGGTTCCTAAAGGATATAGCAACAAAACAGATACAAGCAATAGCAGCATAAGATACTGCCAACCGATATGATTTTTATCGGTTATATGACTAAAAAAGCCAACGAAGAAAAGCACAGCAAGAGGTGAGAGACGCTTGAGAGAATATATCATCTGCCTCAACGAATAGTGCATATCACCTACTGAATTGCTGTAAGCAAATATCGTTTCGTAGAAATAAAGCGGGAAAATCCAATTCACCAGCATACATATAGCAAGGAAAGAAAGGTGAAAAGCAATATTGGCATATAAAAATCTCTTCCAATCACGAAACAATAGTATAGCACTTATCAAATACCATCCTAACAGATAATAGGGTTTAGTAAAGAAAGCCAGGACACCTAATACGCCTGATATGGTTAACGACCTATTGGAAAACTCGTTACGTAATGGTATAATGATAGAGGAAATAAACAGTAGAACTCCCAATCCGTCAGGGCGCACAGACACATTGGAGTTGATATGATAAAATAGGTAAAAGTTGCATAAAGCGGCAAAAAGCATTGAACTATAAGTTGGTTTCCTCTTATAGAACAGAGCAATACCGATAGCAAGCAACACACATAACTCGTTTAATAGTCTATACGGGATAAGCGAATCCTGCCAAATGGCAGCAAATGGTAAGGCTAAAAGATTGAATAATATACCGTAAGAATTATAGTACTCAGGGTATGTTTCTACCGTAAAGGGCATTATACCTTTAAGCAGCAAATAAGTAGAAGACATCGAATGTCCTTCACGATACTCAATCGGATAAGGCGATGTGATAAGCCATATATTATTGACAATCATATAAATGAGCCACAAGACATATACACCGGTCAGAATATAAAGAACCTGTTTGGGTGTTTGTACATTCATAAAGACTGCACCCTTCTCTTTGATAGAATTGATCTTCATAGCATTATTTTTATCTACATAAAAAACACCATCATACCTAAAATGATAATACAGACGGCAAAGACTTGCTTTTTTGTTTGTTTTTCGCCAAAGAAAAGAAACGCAAGAACAGGCACAAACAGGTAACTCATTGATTCCATGACGCTCACTTCCTTCACTTGCACTCCTCGGCTCATACAAAATATATTAAGTATCATACTGCCTGCCATTATTGCATAGCCGCCTATGACCCACCGATTGAGATATTGCCGCCACCAAGTGGGGTAGTTCAGCCGTGCTCCTTGTTTTAGCAGCATCTGCGCACAAGCAGCAGCAAAAACAGATAATATGACCAGCAGTTTATACATTTACGATTTCTAATCTCCCTTCGGTCGAACAATCTGCTTCGCCGTATGGGTCATTTACGTTGTACAATTTATTTTATCATTTAGATATTTACGCATTTCGCCTTTTACACCACAACAAAAAAGCGGTAACTCCGCATATTGGAATTACCGCTTAGTGTGTTAATTTAGTATTGTTAGGGTTTCAAGCACCCGATAGGGACCACATATATACCATCCTTCCTTCGATAAGAATATGGTCCGACAGCAGTGAGAACCATCATAAAAGATGGAACTTGCATTTTTTCTGTATCAATTGTATTGGCAAGAGCCAATAAATTAGCAGAAGCCTGTTCTATGCTTCTATATAACAAATCTGTTATTATCAGTTTTTGTTTGGGTTGCGGGCGAGGACGATCGCGCTCCAAAAGACGGCTGCAAAGGTACAAAAAATGATACGTACAAATATTTTTCTTTACAATTCGGCAAGTTGAAACTACTTTGTTCGACAAGTTGTGACGAAAATCCGTAACAAAGGTGGTAAAAAAATAATAGATATACGCAAATATTTCTGTTTTTTATTTTTTACGGTAATTCCAATATGTCAAAGATCAAATATATGTATGTACGAATGTACAATGTACAATTTGTAGTTTATTCTTTTGCATAGAGCGCAATGCCTGTGATAATCACGCACGCGCCTATGATATTATTAAGTGTTATTTGTTCGCCGAAGACCATCCACGCTATCAACATAATGAAAATAAGGCTTGTCCCTTTGAACATAAAGGCAGTACTCAGTTTGATGTGTTTGAGTATTTGTTGCCAACAGATGGCATAAATACCCATTATGCCGACAGCCCCTACCAGCCAAAGTATATATTGCCACGAGAGGAACGGACACAACGAAGCAGATTTGGAGAAAAGAGACACACAGGCATAAAGCAAGTTGATGCCCGTAAGATAAAAAATATGTTTGATTTTTAACGTCAAGTAAACTCTTATGTATAATCACTGTTAAGCAAAAATCTTATGAGGTAAGCAATACCCATAATAACGTGCAAGCCGTACACTAACAGCACAATACGCCGCGAATACCCCCCCCCTATCGGCACTTCTAACCCCTTCGCAATCAATTATAATTGTTTTTAATATATAATAGTACGTGAACCACATAGCTGCGATAGTCTGCCAACCAAAGTTTCCATGTCCTGCTCTTGGTCCTGTTTCTTGACAGCACCAATGGATGCCAAAAGCACAGATGAGCATAATCAAGATAAACCAAAACTCTCTATCTTTGTAAACAGTGCGTGCATATAGGCATAGGAACAATAAAGGTAGAAAAAGCGAGACAGATAAAAACAAAGCACATGATTTCCAGAAATTTAGAGTGAGTGGCGGCATTATATCTATCACCACACCGCTACCATCATTGCCACCGTGGTAGTATATGGTTATGTATTCGTATGCAAGGCATACACCTCCTATCAATAAGGGGATGAGAGAGCGAAGTGTCTCTTTACCGAAGCCGTATTTGCTTATCATTATAATCGGATATGCCACTACATATACAAAATAGAAACTGGGTTTGACAAGTACACTAATGGCAAGTAACAGAGTTATATACCAATTGCGTTTATTTGTAAATTCTTCAAATTGTTTAACAGAAAGGAGATAGCATGCAATTGCAAAAGGCATCATACATAGTATGGTGGAATTATGCCATACGTTAGGGACAAAGTAATCCCAATACATATTATCCGTGAAATCTGCCACTCCCAACAGATATAAAAAACACATAAGTGGGACAATATAGACTACTAATAATGAAGCAGAGGACCACTGTGCATTTTTTTCAGAGGTCCATTCTTTGAACGCTTCGCGAACAATGACATATTTAACGGCATTAGCAAATGAGATAAGAAATACCAATGCTATTCTTGCGAGAAAACCTGAACCGGTAAATAGTGATAATAGATTGACAATAAAATACATCAAAAAATTTGCAGAGAACAAACGATGTTCTAAAAGCATTTGTTTGGCGATGTAAGCATGTGAAGGTAAATCGCTGTTCCACTTTACGACAAACATAATGTATGTAAAAACACAAAGCATAAAAGCAAAGACACCAACAGCATCGATGTTTTTGTGCAACATATCTTTTATTCTATCATTCATATCAATACAATATTTACAGCCACCAGTGATAAATAGGTAAAACAGATTGTATAGCGAAGCCGTTCTTTTCGTACCAACGGCAAGCATCGATATTGTTTTTCTGTGTGGGCACTTCGAGCGTCTTCACTCCTAAATCGAACAAGTAGCCGTCGAGCGTTGACATGATTTTACCGCCAATGCCTTGATGTTGGGCATCTGAATCTACTGCTACCAAACCAATATGCCCTACATTCGCCGTATAGTCAATGGTGATCATTCCTTTAGTTGTGCCTTGCGTATCGAGGAAAGTCAATATCTGCTTATTGGTCCCTTCTTTCGGACAGGCGTTCTCAATCCATCGGTTGTAAAGTCGTTCGTAACTGCCTTTCGGGAGCCGCTCGTCTAACTTAAAGCGAGAGTAACCACCACTGACCAAAGCCAAACGATACAAATCAGCAGACGGAGTTGCACCTTGATAGAACGCAATCTCTGAGTACTGCTTGCGTGGTTCACAGGGTTTGCTATACAAAATCTTCTCATCTACGAGTAGTGCTCCTTCAGCCTCAAAGCCAACATTATTTGTATCAAAGACATAGAGCAAGTCAAATTGCTGCCTCAACTCATTGTGTTGAGCAGAAAGAGAAAGCGCATCTGCCTTAGTCTGTATATCCACTCGACCAATACGCAAACCGAAGAAGTCCGAATCCCATTGTAAAGTGCGTATCTCCATTAGTCAAAATTGCATTTTTCGTTAACAATAAAGGTCGGACGATCTTTCGCTTTTTCAAAGAGTTTGCTCAGATAGATGCCGACTATACCTATCAGCGAAATGATAATTCCTCCCAACAGCCAAAGGGAGATAATAAGGCTGGCAAATCCCATAACTTCGATCAAGCCCATGCAATAACGCACAATGAACACGATTCCCACAATGAATGCAGCCAATGTAACAAGTAAGCCCATCTGTACCATGAGGCGCATGGGTTTATCGGAGAAAGAGATAATAGTGTCGAAAGCCAAGCGGAACAAGCGGCTGAGGTTGTAGGTTGATTTGCCTTCCGCACGTTCGTCGTGCTGAATGGGAAGATAGGCGCGTTTGAAGCCGACCCATTGAATCTGTGTCGGGAAATAGCGCATCGCATCGCCCATGGAGAGCACCGCGTCAATGACTTTGCGGTTGTAGATACCGAAATTGGCAACCGATGCGTCCTGCTTGGTCTCGGTTAGATAGGAGAATACTTTGTAAAAGCATTTGGAGCCAAGGCGTTTGAACCATCCGTGCGAACGCTGAATGCGCTGCGCCAAGACGGAATCATAGCCCTCTTGCGCTTTGGCATAGAGGTTCGGGATTTCTTCGGGACGATCCTGGAGATCACAATCCATGACGACAATCCACTCGCCGGATGCATAACTCAATCCGGCAGTAATGGCATAGTGCTGACCGAAGTTACGCGAGAGGTTAACGCCTTTGACGCGAGTATTGAGGCGACATTGTCGCAGTATTTCAGTCCATGAGTTATCGGGTGAACCATCATTAACGAGGATAATCTCATAGTCGATATCGGGTATGGAAGAGAGTGCCGCCACGTTACGACAAACCAACATCTCCACCATCTTCTCGGCTTTATAAACAGGCGATACTACTGAAAGTTTGATCATCGCTATTTGATAATTACACTTTTAACTTACAAAGATACAGCACTTTATTCGATTGTGCAAATTTGGTGGCAAAAACTATGCCTTACTTTTTCTTAAGGTCGTTGACCAACATACCACACGCGGCTAAGATATCTTCTCCTCTGCTGCGCCGAATAGTGCATATAACCCCGTGTTCGCTGAGATAATCGCGGAAGTGTATCATCTGTTGTTCATCTGAAGCCGGTAGGTCGTGGTTTGACATATTGCCTTGGTGAAAGCGAATGAGGTTAACTCGACAGGGCAGACCTTGCAACAGTTTCACTAACTGCTGAGCATAAAGCAAAGAGTCGTTCTTACCGCCGAAACAGATATATTCGAAACTGAGTCTGCGTTGACCGCTGAAATCGTATCTCTTCAGAATCTCTAATGTCTGTTCAATCGGGTAGGCTCGCTGGGCAGGCATTATCTGCGCTCTTTCAGCGGGGAAGGGATTATGCAATGAGATGGCTAAATGGCAGTTGCAACCATCTAAAAATGTTGTTAAACCTAAGTTAAAGCCCACTGTGCTGACAGTTATTCGGTGAGGCGACCAAGAGCAACCCCAATCGGATGTCAGCACTGTCAACGACTGCAACACCTCTCTTACATTATCCAATGGTTCACCTTCTCCCATATAAACGATATTCGTCAGGGAACGACCGTGCAAGTCATCGACAGTGAATATTTGATTAAGTATATCAGCCGCCGTCAGATGTTGTTGGAATCCCAAAGTGCCTGTCATACAGAACTTGCACCCCATACGGCATCCTGCTTGTGTACTCACGCAGAGTGTCGCTCTATCGGTTTCGGGAAGATAGACTGTCTCTATGTATGGCTCTTTTTTAGTGCCATCTGACTTTATCTCAAACAGATACTTACATGTTCCGTCTTGTGAATGTGCTTCGGCTATTGGAGCGTAGCGTCCAACTTGATATTTTTCTTTCAGAGCCTCTCTTCCTGTGAGTGAGAGGTTGGTCATTTCATCGAAAGAGACAGCACGTTTGACATAAAGCCAATGAGCCAACTGTTTGCCTGCATATTTCGGCAAGCCGACCGACAAGGCTATGTCAGTCAGTTCGGTAATATTTTTTCCGAGCAGTGTTATCATTGGCATCCGGCGTTAGGATTGAACCATTCGGGTACATCAAACTGTTCCGCTTCCGAATATCCGAGTGATGTGTCAGAATACACTTTCTGCATATAGAGTGAGAAGATGGGCAGTGCCATCGATGCTCCTTGTCCATCAGCCATACGGTCGAAATGTATGGCACGGTCTTCGCCGCCTACCCAACATCCGCTAACGAGAGTTGGGGTGAATCCGACAAACCATCCATCGGAGTTGTTTTGCGTTGTTCCCGTCTTACCACCCATAGGAGCCGTCAGTTTATATTTTAAGCGTGCTCTCACTCCTGTGCCGTGATCCATCACTGCACGAAGCATAGCAATCATCTTATATGATGTGAGTTCACTTATTATCTCGTAGGTCTTTGGCGAGAAAGTAGCAATCATATTACCGTTCTTATCCTCAATGCGAGTAACATAAAGCGGTTCGGTACGGATACCTTTGTTTGGAAAGGCGGTGTAGGCATCCACCATTTCTTGTACGCTCACCTCGCAAGGACCAAGACAAATACTAACCACCGGATCCAGATCACCTTTCACACCGAAAGAGCGCATCAGTCTCACCAACTGTTCGGGTGTAAAGAGTGACATCAGATAGGCGGAGAGCCAGTTGCTGGACTGTTGCAATCCCCATTGCAAGGTGACGGTATCACCTCTGTTCTTATCATGGTCATCATGCGGTGTCCATTCTCTGCCATTACCATCGATAAGTGTTACAGGTTCGTTGACTGTTTTGTCGCACGGCCACATACCCTCATCCATTGCCAGGGTATAGAGATAAGGTTTGACGGTCGAACCAATCTGTCTTCTGCCCATTGTTGCCATATCATATTGGAAATGAGCGAAGTCAGGACCGCCTACATAGGCTTTGACATGACCCGTATGCGGATCCATAGACATAAAGCCGCAGCGCAGGAAATGTTTATTCCAGCGTATGGAATCCATCGGTGAGAGTGTGGTGTCGATCATGCCATTATATGAGAACACTTGCATCTCCACCGGTTGATTGAAGTTATCGGTTATCTGTTTCTCTGTCCATCCGGCTTTTTTCAGTGCACGATAGCGGTCTGTTTGCCTCATGGAGCGAGTCATAATAGTCTTTATCTCTTCTTTGGTCAGTTTGCGTGTGAAGGGTGCATAGGAACGGTTTTTCTTTTCCTCGAAGAACCGTTTTTGCATATACTGCATGTGTTCGCTCACTGCTTCTTCGGCATATTGTTGCATACGCGAATCAATAGTGGTATAGATACGCAAACCGTCTTGATAGAGGTCATAGAAAGAGCCATCGGGTTTAGTGTTCTTATTGCAGAAACCATAAAGAGGATTATTATCCCATTGTTCACGATCGACACGGTATTGCACTTTGTTCCATTCGGGATACTGACTCTCTTTTGGTTCTCGTGCCGTAAGCACTTGGCGCAGATACTCACGGAAATAGGGTGCTGCTCCTTGTTTATGATCCACCGAGCGATAGCGCACCTCCAATGGCAGAGCGCGAAGTGAATCGCAAGCATCGCTTGCCAGATAGCCATACTTGCGCATCTGTCCTAAAACGGTATTGCGGCGATTAAGGGCACGGTCGCGGTGACGAATAGGGTTATATAGCGACGGGTTCTTACACATTCCCACCAACATCGCCGACTGCTCGACGGTCAAGTCTTGCGGCGTGGTGGAGAAATAGACCTGTGCCGCCGACTTTATTCCCACTGCATTATACAGAAAATCAAACTGATTGAGATACATTGTCAGTATCTCATCCTTGCTGTACAGCCGTTCCAATTGTACTGCAATCACCCACTCAATCGGTTTCTGCATAGCGCGTTCAAAGCGGTTGTTGGCATGAGGCGACCATAGTTGTTTAGCCAACTGTTGTGTCAGGGTGGAACCGCCTCCTGCCTTACCTAAGGAAAACAGAGCACGGAAGAACGACTTAAAATCCACGCCTGAGTGTTGGCGAAAACGCGCATCCTCGGTGGCTATCAACGCATTGATCAGATCATCGGACAGGTCGGTATATTGCACTCCCACTCGGTTCTCGTAGCGATAATACCTGCCAAGCGACTGCATATCAGTAGTGAAGATCTCTGATGCGTATCTATTTTTGGGGTTCTGCAACTCCTCTAACGGCGGCAGATACCCGAGATGACCGGTGCCAATGAGACAAAACAGCAATATAACTCCACCTATACCTGACACGAAAAGCAGCCAAAACCACAAGGCAAACTTCCCCTTAAAACTCCATTGCTTATATTTCTTCATATTCAAACGAGCATATTTTGCGCACAAAGGTAAGCAATAATTTACAATGCTGCAAATTATTGTGTTATATAGGTACAGTTTTCCTATTGTGCAACTAATTGCTCAATGGGAAAAACTACTCAAAAAGGTCTTCAATGATACGATTAAGCAGATGTAAACCCTCTTGTGTTGCCACTATTCGAGAACCATCAATACACAATTTCCCTTCTTCTATATATTTTTGTGCACAACGAAGACCGAGCGGGGTGAGAGAAGAGACATCTATACCATAAGCGGTACGCAAACCGAGCATGATACGTTCATTATAAAAGTCTGTGTCTGAAAGAGTTTCAGTAAGATATGTTCGTTTTCCTCCCGGTGAGGAAATATATTCATTCAGATCGGATATATTGGCTCGGCGTGTTCTGTTGCCATCATAGCTATGCGCACCTGCTCCAAACCCGACGTAAGGTGTCTGATTCCAATAGGCAGAGTTATGCTGAGAGTGACAACCCTTTTTTGCGAAGTTGCTCACCTCATAATGCTCAAAACCGGTTTTCGCTAATCTCTCTGAGAGATTGTCATACATAGCATTGGCTATATCATCGTCGGTGGATGGTATTTGTCCTTGATTCAACATCTTGGTGAGCGGTGTACCTTCTTCATAGGTCAGGCAATAGCAAGAAAGGTGCTGTATATCAAGTTTTAATGCTTCTTCAACTTCATTTTCCCATTGCTGCAATGTTTGCGATGGTAAGCCGTAGATAAGGTCGATGCTGATATTATTAAATCCTGCTTGTTGTGCCATCTTGACTGCTTGTCGGGCTTGTTGAGCGTTATGCCGTCTGCCAATGAGGTGGAGCAACGAGTCGTGGAAGGACTGAATGCCGATGCTCAACCTATTAACCCCAGCCTGTTGTAGTCGTTCCAGCCATTGGGGAGTGATATCACCGGGGTTGGCTTCAACCGTTATCTCTGTTGCTTGACTTAGGTCTAACTCTTTTAAGAGGGATCCAATCTCATCGCCTGACAGGAGTGAGGGTGTACCGCCTCCGAAATAGACGGTTCGGATGTTTTGACACTCAGTAGAGCGTAAGTGCATTTCTTTTTTGAGAGCATTAACGTATGCAGTGCGAAGAGAGAGAGAGGTGGTAGAGAAAAAGTCGCAGTACAGACAGCGACTTTGACAAAAAGGAATATGGAAATAGACACCTGCCACCCTACAATGAATTATTCCGTTTGCCTTATATGCTTCATCCATTCAGCCATCTTTTGTTCTTGCGGACTGCCTTGCGGATGCCAAAAGACGGTATCTTGCAGTTGGTCAGGCATATACTGCTGTTTGACATAATGGTTGGCATAGTCGTGTGCATACTTATAATCGGCTCCGTATCCCAACTCTTTCATCAGGCTTGTAGGTGCGTTTCTAAGGTGTAATGGAACGGGTAGGTTACCTGTTTGTTTGACCTTTTCCAGAGCCTCATCTATTGCCAGATAGGCGGAGTTGGACTTTTGCGATGTGGCAAGATAGATGGTGGCAAGAGCCAGCGGTATTCTGCCTTCGGGCCAACCTATTTTTTGCAGAGTGTCGAAGCAAGCGTTTGCCACGAGCATGGCGTTAGGGTTGGCAAGACCTATATCTTCGCTTGCGGATATGACCAGTCGGCGTGCAATGAATTTGGGGTCTTCACCAGCAGCCACCATCCGCGCTAACCAATAGATGGCGGCATCGGGGTCGCTACCTCTTATTGATTTGATAAAGGCAGAGATGATGTCATAATGCATCTCCCCATCTTTATCGTATGCCACCGGGTTTTGCTGCAACAAACGGGTTATATAGGCATCATCTATCTGAGGTCGTTCCTTGAGTGAAGCCACGTTATTGGCTATCAACTCTATACTATTAAGCAGTTTGCGGGCATCACCGCCACTGTTGCGCAACAAAGCATCGGTATCTTCTATATCAAGGTGGAGCGATGAGACATACTCATCTTCGGTTAACACTCTCTGCAAGAGTTGCAATAGGTCGTCTTTGGTAAGCGGCTGCAAGACATACACTTGGCATCTGCTGAGCAGTGGGTTGATAACCTCAAACGACGGGTTTTCCGTTGTAGCACCAATAAGTGTTATCGTACCCTCTTCCACTGCACCTAAGAGGCTGTCTTGTTGCGACTTGGAGAAACGATGTATCTCGTCGATAAAGAGTATGGGGTTATGTTGCGAAGCAAAGATACCTTCTGTGGCTCTTTTGGCTTTCTCTATTACCTCTCTCACTTCTTTCACCCCGCCGGTAACGGCTGATAGTGTATAGAAAGAGCGTTGCAGACTATTGGCAATAATCTTCGCCAATGTGGTTTTGCCCACACCCGGAGGTCCCCAAAGGATGAAAGAGGAGAGGTTACCGCTCTCTATCATCTGCCTGAGTACGGCACCTTTACCTACAAGGTGTTGCTGACCTATATATTGTTCGAGCGTCCGAGGACGCATACGTTCTGCAAGTGGTAACATATAGAAAGACTTGTCACTGCTTTTTAAGCAATTCTTGTGCTGTTTGTATAGCCGCTTCCGTTATATTTTTGCCGGCGAGCATAGAGGCAATCTCTTGCACTCTTGCGTCGGTATTTAATGCTTGTATATGTGTTTCCGTCCTTTTAGCGGTGTCACTTTTATAAACCCGATAATGTTCTTCGGCAGCAGCCGCTATCTGGGGAAGATGGGTGATGGCGATGATTTGTCGTGAGGCAGCCATCTGTCGCATTATGCGTCCCATCTGCGAAGCCACTTCTCCACTTATACCCGTGTCTATCTCATCGAAGATGATAGTGGGTAAGCCACGTGTTGAAGCAGTCAAGGCTTTGATACATAGCATTATTCGGCTTATCTCTCCGCCGCTGGCTATCTCGCTCACACGACGAAGCGACTGATTGAGGTTAGCCGCGAACATAAACTGCACATTATCTTTACCCGAAGGTGTGAAATCGTCAAGCTGTGTTATCTGCACATCCACTTCGGCATGAGCCATACCTAAAGTGCGAAGGTTAGTTTTCAGCGTCTCGGAGATGAGTGGTACAACGCTCTTTCTGGCAAGAGTCAGTTGTTGAGCGAGGTCGGTGAGATGCAACTCTTTTTGTTGGAGCAACTGATTGAGTTGTTTTATATCCTCGTCGTATGAATCGATGCGCAGGCACTGATTTTGCAGCGAGTCTCTTAAAGCGATAAGTTCGGCAACGGTCTGACAATGATGTTTATGCATCAGTTCTTGCAGCATAGCCAACCTCTCTTGCACTTGTTGCAGGCGTTGCGGGTCGGACTCCAATGTGTCGGCTTGTTGTTGTGCTTCGTGTGCTATGTCCTCCAATTCGATGGTGGCTGAGTGCAGACGTTCAGCCAAAGAAGCGGAAGCCGAGTCAAAATGAATAGAATGCAGAAGTGATAATACACTGTTATCCTCTTCCGTTAGCAGTTGTACTCCGTATTGCAGGCTTTCCCGTATCTGTTCGGCGTGCGAGAGTCTGTACTCTTCTTCGGTCAGTTCGTCTTGCTCGTTTTCGTGCAGGTCAGCCTCGTCTAACTGTTTGAACTGGAACTGCACATAGTCGGCCTCCTGCTGTGCTTTTTTGGCTTCAGCCATAAGGGAAGACAACTGTGTCCGGCAGTCACAATAATCAGTATAAGCCTCTAAATATTGGTTGAGCAGTGCTGTCTGTTGTGTCGGGAAAGCGATAGCATCCACCACTTGCAGTTGAAAAGTGTCGTCGCCAATGAGCAGGTTGGCGTGTTGCGAGTGGATATCGATGAGTTGTGCAGCCAACTGTTTGAGTTCTGCTTGCGACACCACCTCATCATTGACGAAGGAGCGTGAGCGACCGTTGCGGTTCAACTCGCGTCGCACGAGACTCTCGTCGCCGTTATCCGTTTGGAAAAGTGCCTCTATAACACACTTATCTTCACCCTCGGTTATTGTACGGGGGTCGGCTTTGCCACCCATAACGAGATTGAGAGCACCTAAGATGATACTTTTGCCGGCACCGGTCTCACCGGTGAGGACACTGAAACCACGAGTGAAATCGATATCCAACTCATTGATAAGAGCATAGTGACGGATATGAAGGTGAGCAAGCATAATAAAGAGTATTACTCGTTTATTTTTTCGTAGGATTCCATTCGGGTTGGATCGACAGCCGATAATATATCCACCACCGACTTCTTCTCACTATCCGTACCTTTCTTGAATATTTGCACCAACTCGTCGTTTTTAGCATCTAAGAATGTGGCGATGACGTATGTGGCAGGTCTGGCTTTATACACTTCACGCAAGACGGTTAAGCCTGACGCTATCTTGGCGCGACCGTTTGCCACGTTCTTCGACATTACATCAAGACCCAAACGATGATACTCGTAAAAATAGTTGCGATAATCGCTAAAAGCCCCGTCCATCAAGTTGTTAATCAGCGTATAGCGATTTCGGTTGTTGCCAAAGGCTTTCCATCCTGACAACTCATCTTTTTCGATGGAAGCCGACTGAGCCGCCGATACTATGTTCTCACATTGTTGGAAACAGGGCGATCCGCCTTGACGGGAGTAACTGTCTAAGTCATAGCCGAGTATGAGATAGCAATAATAAGTGAGGATAGCCGCCAGGTTAGTGGTGAACTGCGTAGGCTGAAACTCTATTCGGTCGAACTCCTGGTAGAGGAAAGAGCAGTCGTCATCCTTGATGTTGATGAGCGGTGAGGCGTAAGAGGTGCCATAGACAGGTCGGCGACTCTGCACCTGTAGAGAGGCATTGACCATTCCCTCGTTGGTAACACTATTGACTATCATCATCATACTGCACTCGATGCGTTCCTGCTCGGTGAAGGTGAGTGTAGTGAAACGCGAGTTGTTGACATAGTCGGTGATAGCCTGTTGCAAGGTCTGAAACATCTGCTTATTAGACCCGTCCACTTTGTCGGCATTGATATTGACCGTGCAACGCAACTCTTGTGCAGAGACAGAGCCGCATAGCATAAGCAGACTTATAATAAAACGACTCACGGCTTTCATAAAGCAGGTATATGTTGAATGGTTTGACCCTCGTAACTGATTTTTATCTCTGTTTGTTTGATATACATTGCAGGCTGTTGGTCTTTTTTCTTTTTATCGACCGGCAATGCCTCTTTTTGGAAGTTGATAAACAGCCTGACGGGTGCTCCGCTCAAGTCATCGGCAGCCACCGGTCCGGCAAAACGTGAGAAACGGAGCAAAACTTCATTCAGAGCGGTAAGCGTTGTATCAGGTGCAAAATACACCACCTTAGTAAGATGTTTGACTGTTCGTTTACCCACGAACATTGCCGTCAATGCCTCTTCCATTTTGTCTAACCTTTTGAGTGCTTGTCGCATAGCAGAGCCGTCGGCAGGTGTATGTTCAGCCTCACCTGCCACTAATGCCAAGCGCGCCTCGCGGATACGATATATCTGTTTTGCCACGCTCTCTGCCTTCTTGGCGGTGTTGGCTGCCATCAATGCCTCTTCGTTGAGTGGCGGCAGAATGGTGACTTCCGCATCGGATAATTGCTGTTTGGCATCTTCTTTTTTCTTCGGGTTCTCGCTTTTAGGCTGAGGATGACGGTTTTGCAAAAGGCTCACATTTTTAAGGACGAACACGGTACCTGTGTCGGTAATAACTTGTGTTGTGCCTAAATAGCGGTCGGTGTACTGATATAACTCACCGCGTTCAGTGCGTATCTCATCATATTCAACACGAAAAGCATAGTTTTTCTGTGCAAGCAAAGGCAAAACTGCCAATATCAAAAGGGATAAGGGAAATAATCTGCGCATAAGTGAAAACAGGTTTATATATTCGTGCAAAGGTACGGTGTTGCCGCCATTTATGCAAATTTTCTCGTCGTAAAGCAAGAAATAATTAAGCAGTTAGGCGATAAATATCAATTATAAGTCATATATTTGCAGCCCAAACGTCCACACACAGAGCAGGTTATCTTGCTCTGTAAGCAAACACTTACGACTATGATTTACGGATATATACGCGTGAGTTCGGACAAGCAGACAGTTGAGAATCAACGCTTTGAGATTATTGAGTTTTGTAAGAAGGAGCATTTGGAAGTGAATGGGTGGATAGAAGAGACCATAAGTGGCACACAGAACTACAATAAGCGGTTGCTTGGTAGATTACTATCTCAAGTAGAGAAGGGTGATATCATCATCTGTTCCGAACTGAGTCGATTAGGACGCAGCTTGTTTATGATTATGGAGATACTTAATATCTGTATGAGTAAGGATTGCAAAGTATGGACCATAAAAGACAACTATCGTCTTGGAGATGACATACCTTCCAAAGTATTGGCTTTTGCTTTTGGTTTGTCGGCAGAGATAGAGCGTAACCTCATCTCTGAGCGCACGAAGGAGGCATTAGCGCGTAGAAAAGCAGAGGGAGCACACATTGGCAGACCCAAAGGCAAACTATCAAACGAACAGTTCTATAAGTGTTTCAGTCAGAAACAGCAGATAACGCAATGGCTTCTTGAAGGTCTCTCGTTGGCACGGATAAGCAGACGACTAAGAGTAAGCAAAAACACCATTTACCGTTACTACAACCAGTTTCTCAAGGACGAGATATATCCTACTCTACATTTCGATTTTGGCTGACTCACTTCTTACATAGTCAGAGCGACAATTGGCACAGCAATCAAATCAAAAACCGTAAGTCTCAACGACTTACGGTTTCATTTTGTTGCCTAACCAGAGTTAGAATTATTGCTAACTCTTAAAAACACATAGCAGCCGTGACCAAAATATATGCGCCAAATCAACAGTAGAATTGCGCTTCATCACCACCAGATACTATTAGCGATTATTAAGATTTAATATCAAAATCCGTCAAAAACCCGTCATTTTTTCAAATTATCTAAAGCATTGCGCTTCATGTCGTCATCAACATGGGTGTAGCGAGCAAAAGCACGACTGCCGTCTGCATGCCCAGTGAACGCAGATGTGATACGCTCCGAGCCTGTGGCACGAAACATAGCCTCCATAAAAGTCTTGCGTGCTGTGTGCGAGGTCGTAACTTCCCATAAAGGGTGCTGCTCCTCGTCAAAGGTTTGTTTGTTTAATACAACAACCATTCTGTCCAACCCAGCCAAGCGAGCGCAATCGTGAATATCCTCGTTATATTTTTGTGCGGAGATAAATGGGAGTAGCCTGTCGCCGCTCATCTCCTTATAGCGTGCGAGGATTTCCAACGCCACATCGGAAAGCGGGACACGGACGGTCTTCGGTAGGCTCTTGCGTGTTTTGTGGGCAATATACTGCAGCCAACCGTCCTCGGTTACATTCTCTTGCCGCAAACGAAGCAAGTCGCCAACGCGACAACCAACATGGCATTGAAAGATGAAGATATCACGCTGTACGGCAAGGTGGTGAGGCAGGCTATCAAAGGCATAGAGTTGGTCTCGCTCTTCCATTGTCAAGTAGATAGGGTCGCCATACACCTCTGCGGCTATTTTGTATTGAGCGGTTGGATTTTGCGAGACATATCCCATGCTGACAGCATAAGAGAATAACGCACGCAGACTGCGCATCTTGCCGGACACGGTGTTTGAAGAGCGAACCACTACACCATTACTTGTCGGTTCGGCTCGATAGAAAGCGGCAAAAGCCTCTGCGTCCTCACGGGTGAAGTCGTCCACATAAAGAGTGCGCTTCCCTGCAAATCGGTCAAGAGCAGAGAGTAGAACTTTATATTTGGTAATGGTGGCTGCGTCCAGTTGCAGTTCGGCATTCCTCTCTTCGCACAGGTCGTGCAGCGTTAGCCGCGATTTTTTTTGCGGGATGTTGTGGAAGTCGTCTATCACTTTTTGCAGCCAGCCCTCACGGACATCGAAGCGGTCGCGCCACCAAGCATTGCTCACGGTGTCGGTCAGTTCGTCTAACTGCCTTTGTTTTTCGCGCAGAGCGACCGTCTCCGGCGTTGTTTTGCGTGGAATAACCAAACAGCCGTCCTCGTCATTCCATGCCGACACAGGGGCAGCAATTCGCGTTTTTGCGCGTTGAGAAAACTCACCGTCATAGAAGCGAGCAAGCACCTCCGCCTGTCCGTTATGCACACGTGATGATATGCGGTACTTAATCGTGGGCATAGAAATCGCCTTTGCCGAAGAATATCCAGTCGATGGACACTCCAAACTCGGTGCATAGGTTGTAGATGTTATCAACGGTGCAGGACAGGTCGCCGCGCTCCAGCATGGAGAAGTTCTGTGGCAGCAGGGCTGTCTTGGCGCAAAAGTCCTTTTTATACTGCACTTTCTCATCGGCATAAAGCAGCCGGTAGGCTTTGAGAAATCGCTTGTCTATCTCTTGTCGTTGTTCAGTTCTCATTGGCATTCGGTTTTGAACTTGTCATACTCGGCATTGGCAGCAGCAATAGCGGCATCGGTTGCAGCAAACTGCTCTGTGGTCTCATCCACCACTTGCTTATTGTACAGGTCTATGAGTTTCACACCGTCTTTCGTTTTCCAATACAGCGCGGGCTGCACGCCGCGACCGAGTAGGAGTTTGGAGACATACGAAAGAGAAACCCCATGCTCGTCTTTGTAGTCCACCTTTTTATTTGATACGATAGTGCAGGTGATAGATGCGTCCTTTATATATATAAGGGTATCACCGATATGCAACTTCATTTTCAAAAAGTCCATATTCTCACGGCGGTATTTTGTGTCATCGGCTTTGGTGGCATTCTCTATCTCAACATTCACCTCCGACACGGCATCCGAATAACCCTGCACGCTTTCTAATGCCTCAAGGATTGGGCGTACCGACTCCGGCGAAACAGAAAAGAACTCACGCGTCTTGTAAACACGCTGTTTCTCAAAAGCCTTATGAAGTGCGCTCTCAACCTTATCTAACTGGTCAAGAGGAACACGGCATGAGGCAGCAGCAACGAATGGAGCAGGCACGCCGGTAGAGAACAGATCTTTCATTCTCTGTGCGAGGTCTTTTTTTGTGGTTTGCCCTATCTTGACGATGTTGGGCATGCAAGGATTGGTGAGGACATAAATCAGTCCGTAGTTTTCGTTTTTTGTTTCCATTACCAGTCCTCCTCTGTTGTAGTTTTGTTTAGTGAGTTTTCGATGTCGGCAAATAACGCATTGACACGCACACAAGCCCTTTCAAAAGTCTCGGTTGATACCTTTTTGAGGATATTTTTGTTGTTACTACCGAGAGGAGCAGCCTCGGCAATCACATAAGTATATCGATTTAGGTTTTGCGTAGAGCGGCAAACACCATCGTAGAGCGAAATCTTGATGCGCAGACGGTTGTCTTTAATAGCGACATCAACCGTGTGCGGCACATCATTGACCCACATTCCCATTGTGTAAGTATAAACATCGCCAAACAACCCTTTATAAATAAGGTGGTCGGGTTGGTTGAGTTTTTGCGTGGAGTTGACATCGTTATAACGCAAAGCAAAAAAAGCCTCCAAAGCATCGTGTGCCTCTTGCACACTCATACCTGTGTTTTCAATAACCTTGGTGAATACCACCTCCGAACCCTCTACCTTGTAATCTTGTGAAAAGAGAGCAAGGGAGCATAGCAGCGTTGCTGCCAAAAAATAAAATCTTTTCATATCCATAAATTATTTGTTTTGCATATTCTCAATAATCGTAAGCAGGCGGTCTATCTGCCTGTCTTTTTCAATACGCGATTCACGCATCTCGGCAATCAACTTATCAATCGTAGCCGAGGGAGTACCTGCGGTCTGCGTCACATTATTGTCGCCGTTCCCGTTATTCTGAAAAACGGGTGCTTCATTATGCTCCACCGAATGCTTGGAAGCCGTCATCTCACCCTCACCAAAGATTAACCAAGACGGTGAAATTTTATACAACTCCTCCAACTTGTATGCGAGTTTTGCACCGATAGATTTATTACCCTTAAATAGGTCGGACACATACGCAGGCGAAACTCCAAGTGCCTCTGCAATTTGCAGGTTCTTAAAGCCCAAGCCGTGCAGATAATCGGCAACAGCCGAAATTCTTTGATTTTTTTCTGTCTCCATAATCATTTGTTTGTTAAAGAGTTAAACTAAATAGGTGAATTTTCTTGCAAAAAAGTTCACTTTTTATTTGTTGGTTTCACCAAAATAGTGTACCTTTGCAACCGAAAACAAGAAAAAAACAAAACGGCAACGGTGCAAGCATATCAAAATTGCGGCAAAGTTACTACAAAATACTCGAAAAAGCAAATAAATAACCAATAAAAATTTTAAAAAGATGAAACAGTACATTGTAACGCATACAGACGGCACAACCGAAGAGTTCTACAACCTTAACTCTGCAAAGGCTGCCATGCGCCAAGACAAAGGTTCGACAGGCGTGATTTACAAGACTTGGAGTAATGGCGATTTTGAATGTCTCGGCTCTATCAACCTCAAAGGAGACAATAAGACCTTTGTAGCAAACACACGACAAACCACTAAAAGTTATAATTAATATGAAAACCGCAAGACTAATCAACGCAGCGATATGGGCTGCAATAGGCATAGCCCTCGTGGTGGGCGTATGCTACGAATGGCACAAGCAAGGGTGCGGCTGGGACAGCCTTTGGGCAGCAATAGCAATGTACGGCACATTCAGTATAGGCTTCTGCTTATTCGTTGACGAACACATCAAGGAATATTACAAGAGAAAGGAGGGAGTTGAATAATGGCTACGTTTTTCGCAAGAGGGCAAAAGGCTCACAAGAATCCCGCTTCGTTAGGTGGTTGGCAGGTTATATTTGATGTACAAGAGCCAATCAAAGGTGAATCCATCTACAAGGTATTGAAAGAACAAGCCGAACTTAACGATGGTGAATTTTATATCGAACTTATAACAAAACTCAACTAATATGGAAACAACTATCGAACAACTGCGCACGATGCGTGCGAACCTGCCCAAGGGCAACAAAGACCCGTGGGGCGACTGCTGCCGCAACAAGCGAGTACTGCTCCACCGAGCCTTGAGACGAAACAACATCGGTGAACTGACCATTGGTGAGTACACCGTGGTACAGGAGTGGCTGACTTTTGTCGCAAAGACCAAAAAGGATGCCGAGCGTGCCAACAAGCAACTTGAAAAAGCAATCGCTAAAACTGCACAACAATGAGTTACACATTAGACGAAACCGAACTTGCGGCAATGCAAGGATTAGTAGACTTCATCGAAAATGCATTTGTAGGAATGCAGGACGATATGGAAGCAGAGATGGCAAGGCATCTCGCGTGGGTTGTTGAAGATTATTTCAACATTATCTTAATGACCGCAAAAGAACAAGAAGAAAGCAAAAAACAAGAAGAACAATGAACCCACTCGAACAATTAGCCGGACAGCGTGCGATGATAATGGTAGAGACCGACACCTTCGTCAGTTGGCTCAACTCGCACTACGAGGAAGCCTTTATGGAAGGTGTGCGACAGGGTTACTACCAAGCCGAACTCGCTGCCAAGGCATCTGCCGAAGAACCCTACACCAAGAAAGAGGCTGCACTTGCACTCGGCTTCTCGGAGGGGACGATTGACAACATGCGCCGCCGTGGAGAGTTGGAGAGTTACGAATACGGCGGACAAGTAAGAATTGAAAAAAGTGAGGTGGCACGCTGGAAACGCGTACACTCCAACCTCTACAACAAAATGTATAATTTGAATAAAAAAGCGAAACAATGAAAACTGTCCAACTGACCAAAATGGAGTTGCAGAACTTCAAAGGCGTGGCTCAAGCAACGTATGAGTTCACCGACCAAACCAACATCTGCGGTGGCAACGGCACAGGCAAGTCCACCATCTACGAAGCCTACCTCTGGTGCTTGTTTGACAAGAACCAGTCCGGCAACAGCCCCAAGGTGCAACCCCTTGACGAGAACAACGAGGTTCGCCACAAACTGACGACATCAGTCAAACTCTACCTCACCATTGACGGCAACCCGCTCATCGTGGAGCGCACACTCAAAGAGAACTGGGTGAAGCCGCGCGGCACTGCCGAACTGATATACAAAGGCACAACAAGCGAGTACGCCATCAACGAAGTGCCGCTGACCCTTTCGCAGTACAACGCCAAACTGACCGAGATAATGCCGCTCGACAAGTGGTTCTTAATATCGAGCATCGGCATTGTCCCGAACATGGAGCAGAAAGCCTGCCGCGCAGCCCTGCAAGCCATAGCACCTGCTATTGACGAGCGAGCCATCGCCGCCAAGTTCCCTGCCGTCCTCAAAGCCCTCAATGACGGGCTGACCATTGAGGAGTTGCAAGCCACCGTGAAGCAAGGTAAGAAACAAGCACAAGTCAACCTCGACAGCATACCTGCAGCCCTCGAAGCACAAGACCGCCTGCGGGTGAATGATAACTTCGACTTGCTTGATAACAGCATAAAGAGCATCAACGAGGAGATTGCCGCCAAGCAGGCAGAGATTGACGAGTTGCAAAAGCAGACCATTGACGAAGCCGATGTGCAGCGAGCCAATGAACGCCGTGCTGACCTCAACAAAACGATGCAGATGATTGCCGAATGGGAAGAGCGCGCATTTATCGCCTACAACAAGCACTACAACGACATCACTACGGAGTTGCAGCAAGCACAAGCCGAAGCCGAGCAGATTGCACGACGCATCGAATTCAGCAAGACACAAGCCACTATCATCGAACAGGACATCAACCGCTACCGCTCGCTGATAGCCAACCTGCGTGAGCAATGGAAAGCCAAGAACGCTGAGGAGTACCAAGAGCCGACAATCAACGGCGTATGCCCCACCTGCGGACAACCCCTGCCGGAGAGCCAAATGCAAACCGCTCGCGACAATGCACGTGCCGAATGGAACTCGCTGAAAGCAGATGCACTGACACGCATACAGCGTGAAGCAGAATCAGCCAAGGCACGAATTGACCAACTCACCAAGGAGAATGACGAACTGAAAGCCAAGAACGAAGCCGATGCAGCACGCCTGCCACTCCTGCAAGCACAAGCCAACGAACTGACCGCTCGCCGCGCCAAACTGCTGACAGCCGAGCAGATACTCGCCAACGATGAGGAATATCAGAAAGCCCTGCGCTCCAAAGCCGAAATAGAAGAGCGAATCGCCACTGAAGCCGTAGCCAAGCAGCCCAACCTCAACTCCGTGCGTATTGATGCTCTAAAGGGGGAAATTGCCGAAATCACTGAACTCCGCGACCAACTCCTCAAACGCCTTGCAGGGCGCGACACAAACGCACGCATAGATGCCGAGCGCAAACGCCTCGAAGATGAGCAGCGCGACCTCGCCAACCTCATAGCCGATTACGAGGGCAGAGAAGCGCAGATACAGGCTTTCCGCAAAGCCAAGATAACAGCCGTGGAGGAGGGCGTGAGCAGCCTGTTCACAATGGTGCATTGGAAGATGTACGAACCGAACCTCACCAACGATGGCGAGAAAGAAATCTGCCAAGCAATCATCAATGGCGTACCTTACGAGCAGCAGAACACAGCCACACGCGTCAACGCAGGCATAGACATCTGCAACGGCTTTGCACAAGCCTATGGGGTCAGCGCACCCCTCTTCATCGACAATGCCGAATCAGTAACCGACACCCTGCCCACCAACGGACAATCCATCAAACTGACCGTAGTAGCAGGCAGCGAATTGAAAATCTGCAAATAGTACGAACTATTACTTGCGTGTTCCAAATAATAGTGCGTACTTTGCAAAAACTTAAATATCAACCATTTAATAACGAAAAAACAATGAAACTAATGGAAGTCAAGGTCGCCTTCACCAAGGAGAATGAAGACGGCAAGTTGCAAAAGCAACAACTGGTTTATCTCATCGAAACGCTCACCTTTGCCGATGCCGAGAGCAAAGCCCTTGAGGAAGTCAAACCCTTTGCACACCTCGGCTCGGACATCGAGGTAGCAGCCTGCAAGCGTGTAACCTACGACCGTCTGCTATTAGACGAGGTAGGCGAACTTAAAGACAAGGACACGGCGTTCTACAAAGCCAAGGTAACGATGAACATTCTTGATGAATCAGGCAGAGAGAAACCCACCTCGTTCTACCTCCTCGTAGATGACACGGACGTGCCTGCCGCGCACAAGACCGTGCAGAACTACCTCAAAGACAGCGTCAACGACTACACCATTGACGATGTGGTCAAGACAAAGATAATCGAAGTAATAACCAAGTAAACATTCACCAATGAACAAACTATTAAATGGAATCTTCGGAGCAAATAAGTTCGCTCCAAAAAACAACCGCAAGCGTACACGCGGTAGAAATTACAAATTCGTAACAGACAAACAAAGTGGAAAGACCCACAAAATATGGAAAAACTACTAAAAACATTCACAACTATGGCACAAACCAATCAATCCGCTGTCGCAAGTCCAGCAGCCAAGTTCGAGGTAACCTATGAAACGCTCGGACAATCAATCAAACTCAACGCCGCTATCGTCCGTCAATACCTCACCAAAGGTAACGGTAATGTAACTGACCAAGAGATACTGCAATTCATTTCGATTTGCAAGTACCAACAACTCAACCCGTTCCTCAACGAAGCCTACCTCGTCAAGTTCGCCAACAACCGTGGTGGCGAGGACAATGCCTCTATCATCGTTAGCAAAGAAGCCTTTATGAAACGCGCCGAGGGCTGCGCTGAATACGAGGGTTTCAAAGCCGGACTAATCCTCAAGCGTGGCACGGAGGTGCGCTACGAAGAGGGCGAGTTCATGCTTGACGGCGATGTGCTGCTCGGCGGCTGGGCAGAGGTCTATCGCTCCGACCGCAAGTTCCCATACAAGGCGATGGTCAACCTCAAAGACTACGACAAAGGGCGCAGCACTTGGAACGCTATCAAATGCACGATGATACGTAAGGTAGCCCTTATGCACGCATTGCGTGAGGCGTTCCCGACCCAACTCGGAGCAATGTACACTACAGAGGAGCGCGTACCAGTAGAGGACACAACCTACGAGGAAGTGAACGAGCAGAAAGTACTCGCAAACGCCAACCAACAAGACCTGCCGCCGGAGGACGCTGCACCCGAAGCACCACAGCCCAAGGCTGAACCTGCTCCGGCAAAGACTGATGCTGCACCAAAGAGCAATGCAGACCTTGAAACAAACAAGAAAGCAGCAATGCCGTCAGTATTCGACTTGTAAAATGGATTTGCGAAAGTATCGTATCACGGAGGCTGCTATGGAATTTGCCAAGCAGTACCAAGAAGAGAATCGTCCCATTGTAGCGCGCTTGTTCATCGCAGGTGCAGAATGGGCTGACAAAAATCCAATGAACAATGACCCTCACCATCCTCAATAGTGGCTCAACAGGCAATGGCTATGTCCTGCAAAGTGACACCGAAGCACTCGTCCTTGAGTGTGGCGTGCCACGGCAGGACTGCCTTGCCGCGTTAGGCTGGCAAACGAAAAAGGTGGCAGGCTGTCTCGTAACGCACGAACACGGCGACCACGCGCACTACATCGAGGATTACCTGCAACTGATGCCGGTGTATTGCAGCAAGGGAACAGCCGAGGCATTATGTTACAAGCGCAGCCGTCGACCGCAAGTTCTCGCTCCTCTGCGCACGGTGCAGATAGGCGGTTTCCGAGTGCGACCCATACCAGCCGAGCACGATGCCGCTGAGCCGTTTGCCTACATCATCGACCACGAGGACTTGGGACGCCTCTTGTTTGCCACCGACACCTACTACCTGCGCTATCGCATACCCGACATGACGAACCTGCTCATCGAGTGCAACTACTCGCTGCCCCTGCTCAACGCCAATGTCGAAGCCGGACTAATACCCGCTGCGCTCAAGAACCGCACCCTCGACAGCCACATGTCGCTTGAACACCTCAAGGATATGCTTGCAGCCAACGACCTACGCAAGGTGGCGCAGATAGTACTCATACATTTGTCTGCCCGCAACAGCGACCCGCAGGCTTTCTGCCGCGAGATAATCCGCCACACAGGCAAACCCACCACCTACGCCACCAAAGGGCTGACGTTGGAACTAAACACCACACCATTTTGAACAGGCAATGAACAACAACTGAACAGGAACGGATATGGAAATAAAAGGTAAAGTATATTGCTTATTTGAGCAGTCGGGCACGTTCAAAAACGAGTTTATCAAGTTAGGAATACCAGCCGAAGACTACGACATACAAAACGAGTTCGAGCAGACCGACCACGTGTGCGACCTCTTTGCAGAGATTGAGCAAGCGTACAGGGGGGGGGCGAGTGTTTTTGACGAGATAACTCCCGATGACCTTATAATGGCGTTCTTCCCTTGCATATACTTTTGCGAAAACAACACACTAATGTTCAGTGGGGTGAATTTCAACGAAAGAAACCAACGAATAGAGGAGATTGGCGAATATATCTTGCAAAGGAGCAGAGAGCGGCAAAAGTTTTATGAACTGATATTGCAACTATTTATGGTCGCCGAGATAAAGCACCTGCGTATGATTGTGGAGAATCCTCACAGCGAACACCACTACTTGCACAATAACTTTCCATACAGACCGAAAGTGATAGACAAAGACAGAACAAGGCGAGGTGATTATTACGTCAAGCCTACCGCCTATTGGTATTTGAACTGCGCACCGACCTTTGGTGAAAGTTACGAAAAGCCGAAAGAGAAAAAGACTATACGGAGCGCATCCCCATCAAAGAAAGCAGGAATGTGCAGCGAGGAACGCTCACTAATTAGTCCGGCGTATGCACGAAACTTTATCTGTGATTTCATACTCGGCAAGTTGCAACCATTCTCACAAATGAGTTTATTTGAATGAAATCCCAACCCAAACATAGAGGCTTCTTAAAGTACGACAGCGAGTATATCGATCGTCTGCCGAGCCTATCCCTGCCGGAGCAGATAGCCTACCAAGTGGTGCGCAGTGCCACTGCGCAATTCGGCGGCTACGACAAACCGCTCGCCGACATGGCATATTGGCTACGAGCCTCCGAGTACACCGCTCGCCGAGCCCTGAGAACCCTTGTCACTGCCGGACTGATAGAGGAGATCATCGCCAACGGCAAAGCCACTACATACCGAACCCGACCCCTTGCAAATTGCAACCCCTTGCAAAATGCAACCCCTTGCAAAATGCAACCCGACCCCTTGCAAATTGCAACCCCCATTATTATAGATAATATAGATAATAATAGAGAGAATAAAGAAGCCGCGCTTAAAAAATCGAAATTCCAAAAACCCACCATCGAGCAGATAGCAGCCTACTGCCAAGAGCGACAGAACGGCATCGATGCCGAGGCGTTCTTCTACTTCTACGAATCCAAAGGCTGGCTGGTTGGCAAAACGCCAATGAAAGACTGGCAAGCCGCCGTCCGCACTTGGGAACAAAAACGAAAAAACGAAACAAATCATGGAAACAACAACCCTCGCCAAGCAGCAACCACTGCTGCCAACACTACCGAAGCAAAGCCTTATAGTCGCATACAGCAACTTGGCGACACCCGCTTCAATCTTAAGTAACATCGCTTGCAGAACATACGATGATGTGTTGACCTCCAACCACGCCACCATTGGCGAACTCGCAGAGCAGTCAGAACAATGGCGTATGTTCACCCTCGCCTACATCAGCGTAGCCATAAGCAAGTATCTTGACTTCATCGGTCGCCGCAACACGATGGACGACCACCAAGTAGCCGAGACAGCCACCCTCATACTTGACGAGTACCCCGACCTCAAGATGGACGACATCGCGCTCTTTTTCCGGCAATGCCGCCTATCACGCTTTGGCAAACTCTACGACCTCAACGGAGCCGTATTGCTCGACTGGTTGCACACTTTTCTTGTGGAGCGCAACCGTGCTTACTGCCTCAAGTGTGAGGCTGATGAGAAAGCAGCACGTGAGGCTGATGAACGGCGATGGGAAGAAGAACGTGCCCGGATGACC
>JAFSTB010000023.1 GCA_017450685.1 Paludibacteraceae bacterium | reverse complement strand
TTTGATTTGATTCATAAGTAGATATGTTTTTATCCACAAAGTTATCAATTCAAATCCGTTCGCACAAATGATCCGTATAACGAACTAATTTTCAATAAGTCAAAGAACTCTATCTTAATTTTTAGTGGACACTAATGTTATACAATGATTCTTGATTTCTTATCTTCCCCTCAGAACGAGCAATACGCTTATATCATTAGGGCTAACACCCGGTATGCGTGATGCGTCGCCAATGGTGCGAGGCGTGATGCGTTGCAGTTTTTGTCGTGCCTCCGTGCTGAGTGATAGAATGCCAGTGTAGTCAATGTCTTCCGGCAATGTGATTCTTTCGAGGCGATAGAGTTTGTCCGCTTCTTGTTTTTCGCGGCGGATGTAGCCGGCATACTTGAGTTCTATCTCCGTAGCTTCACTCACCTCTTCTGCTGTCGTGCCAAAGGTGTCGATGGTTTGTTTTATTTCAACTATATGTTCCGATAGGTCATTCAGTGTTACTTGTGGGCGTAGAAGCAGTTCGTGGGCTTTACAGGTCTGTGATAGCGGACTGGTGCCGATTTGTTCTAACCAAGGGTTGACATCTTTCGGGTGAATGGTGGTCTGTGTTAAGATATGGGTCAGTTGCTCGATGTATGCCTTTTTCTTTTTCCATACTTGCAAGCGATGGTCGTTTACTAATCCTATTTCTGCTGCTTTCTCTGTAAGTCTTGCATCGGCATTGTCTTGTCGTAAAAGGATGCGATATTCGGCGCGGGATGTAAACATACGATATGGTTCGTCCACTCCCTTATTGACGAGGTCGTCAATAAGCACGCCTATATAACTTTCGTCTCGGTGTAGTATGAGCGGTTCGCTGCCATTGATTTTGAGGTGTGCATTCACTCCTGCCATCAGTCCTTGTCCTGCTGCTTCTTCGTAACCGGTCGTACCATTGATTTGCCCGGCAAAAAACAGATTCTGAATAAGTTTTGTTTCTAATGAATGGTGTAGTTGTGTTGGGGCGAAAAAGTCATATTCGATAGCATATCCTGGTCGATAGAGTACTACATTTTCCAGTCCCTGTATGGTTCTCAGTGCTTCCCATTGCACGTCCCAAGGCAGACTGGAAGAGAACCCGTTGACATAGTATTCGTTGCTATTCACTCCTTCAGGTTCGAGGAATATTTGGTGGGCATCTTTGTCGGCGAATGTTACTATTTTTGTTTCTATGCTGGGGCAGTAACGTGGACCGATACTTTTTATTTGTCCGTTATACAGTGGTGAGTCATCTAAGTGTGTTCTCAGGCACTCGTGTGTTCGCGGGTTGGTGTAAGTAATCCAGCAACTCTGTTGTGGCAGGACTCGGTTAATGTTCGGCAGGAAAGAAAAGCCGTGCCATGTGTTGTCGCCTTGCTGTTCGGTTAGAACGGAAAAGTCGATACTGCGTTTGTCTATTCGAGCAGGTGTACCGGTTTTCATCCTGTCGGTTTCAAATCCTAATAGTGCGAGTTGTTTGGTTAAACCGTATGAGGCTTTTTCGGCTATACGTCCACCTTCCAACTTAGTTTTGCCAAAGTGCATAAGTCCGCCAAGAAAAGTGCCGTTGGTGAGAACGACGGCACGGGCTTTCATCTCTATGCCTAACTGTGTTTTCACACCACATACGTGTTTATCCTTGATAATCAGTTCGGTGACAGTGTCTTGCCAGATAGTGAGATTATCTATTTGTGTTAGTCTTTTTATCCAGTTTTGTATGAACTGTTTTCTGTCGCTTTGGCTTCTTGGGCTCCACATAGCAGGTCCTTTGCTTTGGTTAAGCATTCGGAACTGTATAGCACTCAGGTCCGTGACTATCCCCATTTCTCCCCCCATAGCGTCTATTTCTCTCACTATCTGTCCTTTGGCTATACCGCCTACAGCAGGGTTACAACTCATCTGTGCTATGGTGTTCATATCCATAGTGATGAGCAGTGTTTTGCTTCCTAAGTGTGCGGCTGCTGCTGCGGCTTCGCAACCGGCATGACCGGCTCCCACTATTATAATGTCGTAGGTAAAATCTATCATCTTACAATGTTGTTCGGCGTTTGGTTTTGTGGTAAGTGCCTATTGTTCTTAAAGGTACGTCAAAGGCATCTTCTAAATATTGCATCGATTCTATTTCGTGTGTTGTGTGGTGCATTAGCACGGAGGCTATATCAAAGCGAGGGTGTCGTTTGTTACCGGTCATCTTTATATAAGCATTGGCACAAGCAGCCACACGACGTTTTTTATCGTCGTCAACATATTCTTGCGGTTGTTTGTCGCCAAAGAGCGAACTGCGTGTTTTCACTTCCACAAAGACGATGTAGTCTTTGTTTTGTGCTATTATGTCCACCTCCCAATGGTTGAGTCGCCAGTTGCGTTCGAGGATGGTATATCCGTGTTTTTCAAGCCATTGAGCGGAAGCGTCTTCGCCTATCTTGCCTGTTTGGTTATGCCAAGCCATATAGAGATATTGTTAGAGCGACCATTCAAAGCCGTCTTTCTTGTCTTTTATTTGGAAACCGAGAGCCGTCAGTTGGTTACGTATATGGTCACTTAAAGCCCAATCTTTGTTTTGTTTGGCTTCCAAACGCATATTTAGCAGCAAATCTACAGCACCTTTATATGCTTTTTGTTTGTTGGAGTCGGTTTGATTGCCGTCGTCCATTTTCAGTCCTAATATCTCTACCACGAAGGTGTGCCATACGTTTTTCAGTTCTGCCAAGTCGGTTGCACTAATGGTACCTTTTCCGTCATAGACGGTGTTGATGGCGCGTGCCGACTCGAACAGGTGTCCTATCACTATCGGACTATTGAGGTCATCATCCATAGCCTCTTCACATTTCTCACGTAACCCTTTGACGTCCACTGTCGTTAGGGCTGAAGGTTGCAGTTGTTGCAGGCGTGTATAGGCTTCTTTAAGTCGTACTAATCCCTTTTCTGCCGCCACCAGTGCGTCGTTGGAGAAATCGACGGTGGATCGGTAGTGAGCAGTGAGAATGAAGAAGCGGATGGTCATAGGGGCAAAAGGTTGTTCGAGCAGTTCGTGCTGACCGGTGAAGAACTGTTCGAGGGTGATGAAGTTGTTGTAACTCTTACCCATTTTTTTGCCTGCTATGGTTATCATATTGTTATGCATCCAATAGTGTACAGTGTCGTGTCCCAAGGCAGCGCAACTCTGTGCTATTTCGGCTTCGTGGTGCGGGAACATCAAGTCCATACCTCCGCCGTGAATATCAAACTCTTCACCTAAGTATTTGGTGCCCATAGTGGAACATTCCATGTGCCAACCGGGGAAACCGTCCGACCACGGACTGGGCCAGCGCATTATATGTTCGGGTGAGGCTTTTTTCCAGAGGGCGAAGTCGTAACTATGTTTTTTCTCGTCTTGTCCGTCCAGTTCTCTGGTCTCGGTGACGATATCGTTAAGGTTTCTGCCGCTTAGTTTGCCATAGTGGAAGTCTTTGGCATATTTTTCCACGTCCATATAGACGCTTCCGTTGCTAACGTATGCGTATCCTTTGTCGAGGATTTTTTGCACGAAGGCTATCTGTTCTATTATATGTCCGCTGGCATGTGGTTCGATGCTGGGTGGCAGCACGTTCAGTTGCTCCATATCGTGGTGGTAGCGGTTGGTGTAGTATTGCACTACCTCCATTGGTTCCAACTGTTCCAAACGTGCTTTTTTTGCTATCTTATCTTCTCCTTCGTCTGCATCATGTTCGAGGTGACCGACATCGGTTATATTACGTACGTATCTTACCTTATAGCCCAAGTGTTGCAGGTAGCGGAAGAGCAGGTCGAAGGTGATGGCAGGGCGTGCGTGACCCAAATGGGCATCACCATAGACGGTCGGACCGCATACGTACATACCTACGTGTCCTTTGTGGATAGGACGAAAATACTCTTTTTGACGAGTGAGGGTATTGTAAATCTGAAGCATAGTATATAGAATGAAAAAATTACAAGTTAATATTTTATATTGCCACTCCTTTTTGTTTTGCAAGTTCGTACATATATTTGAGAGCGGCTTCGTGTTCGTTGGGAATGATGCCGTCTAAAATAGCGTCTTTGATGGCAGATTTTATTTCTCCTACAGTGTTACATGGTTCGAGGTGTAGCCGTTGCATTATCTCATCGCCATTGACAGGTGGTTGGAAGTTTCGTATTCTGTCTTTTTCTTCTATCTCCACCATTTTTTGTCTTACAAGTTGATAGTTATCGTGGAATCGTTGTACTTTGTCTGGATTGCGTGATGTGATGTCTGCGTCGCATAGTATCATCAGGTCTTCTATGTCATTGCCTGCTTCGAAGAGCAGCCTTCTGACGGCAGAGTCAGTGACGGTATCTTCTATGAGGTTGATAGGTCGCATGTGCAGGTCCACCATCTTAACTACATAGTCCATTTTTTCGTTTTGTGGCATTTTCATATTTCGGAAGATGCGTGGTATCATCTTTGCGCCTAAGTAGTTATGATTGTAGAATGTCCATCCTGCTGTAGGATCCCAGGCTTTACTTTTGGGTTTGCCTATGTCGTGCAGCAGAGCCGCCCAACGCAACCATAGGTTGCAGGATTTATCAGCAACGTTATCCACTACTTGCAATGTATGAAGGAAGACATCTTTATGTCCCCTACCCTCTTTCGTTTCCACGCCTTTGAGTGCAGCGAGTTCGGGAAAGATGAGAGGCAGCAGTCCTGTTGAATCGAGCAGTTTCCATCCTACTGAAGGGCGGCGTGAGAGCATGATCTTATTCAGTTCGTCAACGATACGCTCTTTGGTAATGATTTTTATGCGTTCTTTATTACGTTCGATAGCGTCGTAGGTAGGTCTGTCTAAGTAGAACCCCAATTGTGTGGCGAAGCGTATGGCTCTCATCATACGTAGAGGGTCATCGGAAAAAGTGATGTCGGGGTCAAGCGGAGTGCGTATAGTGCATTGTTCGAGGTCGCTTATTCCGTCGAAGGGGTCCAGCAGTTCACCATAACGGTCTTTATTCAGACATATAGCGAGGGCATTGATGGTGAAGTCGCGTCTGTTTTGGTCTTCTTCCAGTGTGCCGTCTTCCACGACGGGATTACGGCTATCGGAGTGATAACTCTCTTTTCTTGCGCCTACGAATTCCAATTCCGTATTATTCTTTTTCACTTGTGCCGTGCCGTAGGTGCGAAAGATGCTTAGGTGTGCACCTTTGCCTAAGGCATTGGCTACAGCTTGTGCCAGTTCGATACCTATGCTGACGGGCAAATCTTGGTTGCCAGAGGTGTTTTTCTTTTCTTGTCTGACAGCCACTATATCCATATCTTTGCTTTCGCGGTGTAGAAAAAGGTCGCGTACCCAGCCGCCAATGATATAGCAGTCGAGATGTAGTCGGTCGGCTTCTTCGCCTATAAGGTGAAGTATAGGTAGCTCAATAAGTCTGTTTTCAACGACCATATTCGTGTTCCCTATTGTGCAAAATTGTGTTAATAAATTTGTTTTTTCGCCTTAAAAGGCATAATAATCAACGCACAAAGGTACGGACATTTTTCTGTATTGACAAAGTGCATTGTCAAAAAATGAATCATAAAATGCACTGTTTGATTGTGTAAATGGCTAAAACACCGTACCTTTGCACTCTATTATGTGCGGTGTGTGAACTGCAAGCGTTTTGTAGAAAAGAAATTTTATATACTATGGCAACACAAGAAGAAACATTTAAGAAGATTGTATCTCATTGCAAGGAGTATGGTTTTGTTTTTCCTTCGAGTGAGATTTACGATGGTTTAGGCGCAGTGTATGACTATGGTCAGCAGGGCGTTGAACTGAAGAACAACATCAAGCGTTATTGGTGGGATGCCATGACGCTGTTGCATGAGAATATAGTGGGTATAGATGCTGCTATTTTTATGCATCCTACCACTTGGAAGGCATCGGGTCATGTAGATGCTTTCAATGACCCTCTTATTGACAACAAGGACAGCAAGAAGCGTTATCGTGCCGATGTGCTTATTGAGGAGCAGTTAGCTAAGATAGAGGAGAAGATACAGAAGGAGGTGGAAAAGGCACGTAAGCGTTTTGGTGACTCGTTTGATGAGCAGATGTTCCGTCAGACCAATCCTCGTGTGCAAGAGCATCAGAAGCATTTTGATGCTTTGCATGAGCGTTTTGCAAAGGCAATGAACGACAATGACCTTGAGCAATTGCGTCAGATTATTCTTGATGAGGAGATAGTTTGTCCTATCAGCGGTACTCGCAACTGGACTGAGGTGAGACAGTTCAACCTTATGTTTGCCACAGAGATGGGTAGTACGGCTGACGGTGCAATGAAGGTCTATTTGCGTCCGGAGACAGCACAAGGTATTTTTGTCAATTTCCTCAATGTACAGAAGACAGGAAGGATGAAAGTGCCTTTTGGTATAGCGCAGATAGGTAAGGCTTTTCGCAATGAGATAGTGGCGCGTCAGTTTGTGTTCCGTATGCGTGAGTTTGAGCAGATGGAGATGCAGTTTTTTGTTCGTCCCGGAGAGGAATTGCGTTGGTTTGAACATTGGAAGCAGTTCCGTCTGAATTGGCACAAAGCGTTAGGTTTGGGTGACGATAAATATCGCTTCCACGACCATGAAAAGTTAGCGCATTATGCCAATGCAGCCACTGATATTGAGTTCCTTATGCCTTTCGGTTTCAAGGAGGTGGAAGGTATTCACTCGCGCACTAATTTTGACTTGTCGCAACATGCCAAATACAGTGGTAAGAAGATTGAGTATTTTGATCCGGAGTTGAACGAGAGTTATACTCCTTACGTTATTGAGACATCTATTGGTGTTGACCGTATGTTTTTGTCGGTTATGTGTTCTGCTTACAAGGAGGAGCAGTTGGAAGGCGGAGACAGTCGTGTTGTTTTGTCGCTGCCTCCTGTGTTAGCACCTACGAAGGTATGTGTTATGCCTCTTGTTAAGAAGGATGGTCTGCCTGAGAAGGCGCGTGAGGTGATGGATATGTTGAAGTTTGATTTTCGTACTGCGTATGACGAGAAGGACAGCATAGGTAAGCGTTATCGTCGTCAGGATGCTATTGGTACTCCTTTCTGCGTAACTATTGACCACGACACACTGACGGACAACTGTGTAACTGTTCGTTATCGTGATACGATGGCTCAAGACCGCGTGCCTGTGGAAGAGTTGCATTCACTCATTGAGAAGGCTGTTGATCCCAAGCAGTTATATCGCCGTTTGGCTCAGTCGCTTCAGTAGGCTGAAAGTTCAAGAGCAATGTTTGGCGGGTATCCGCATGTGTTTCGAGCAGTTGGTCATAGTAGTGGCAGAACTGCTCGAATGTTTTTGATGTGTTATTAAGAAACAGTTTATTCCCTTGATTGTCTATACGTTCTAATATGTGTCCGATGGATAATTGGTGAATATCCATAGACGGCAGATATGCTTTTTGTTCTTCATCTTCGGAAAACACTTCGCATAATATGCCTATTTCCGTTAATCTGCCGAGCAGTTGGTTTACCAGTCTCATGGGCAGGTGATGTTCATCCGTTATTTGTTGTGCGGTTATTGCCGGTTGCCCTTTGGCAAAGCGTTGAATGACTAAGTAGCAGAGGAAGAGCGTGATGGTATCTTTGTATCGTCGCGATATATGTTGCAGGTCGCGTTCGTAGTCAAAGTCTTCGTTACATTCGATGGCAAAACTGAGTTCTGCGCCTGAAAGGATGAAAAGACATGTCAGTTGTAACCAAGTGAGCAGTAGTGGTATAGCGGCAAATGCACCATAGATGATACTTGTTCTGGAGAGGAAAGTCATCACATAAAACGAGAGCATTTGCAGCAGTTGGAAGAGTGTTCCCACCGATATACCGGGAATGAGAGCCGACCATATACCTACTTTTGTGTTAGGTATGGCCCAGAACATCCAAGTGAAGATAATCCAACACATGATGAATGGGGTTAGTCGTATGAAGAACTCTTTAACAGGTGTCATTGCTTCAAATTGCAGGTTAGCAGTGGCTGATTGCAGGAAGATGCTCAGACCGGATGAAACGACTATAAGCGTGGGTATTAGCAGTAGTATGGTAATGTATGTAGTGGCTTGTCTGAGTATAGAGCGTGATTTTTTTACTTGCCAAATCTTATTGAACGCTCCCTCTATGGTGTTGAAGAACGAATAGACGGACCATAGAAGAATAATTATGCCTACTCCAATGAACACGCCCCCTTGTGCTGTTTCCAGGTATCGTTGTACGAATCCCATGATGGTCGGCGCCAGTCCCATTTGTCCTAAGACGCTGTCGTATAGTCGTTTTTCTATCAGTTGTTCGAACCCGAAGCCTTTGGCGATGGCGAGAACAAGAGAAAGGATAGGAACGATGGCGAACATCATTGAGTAGGTCATGGCATTGGCTCTTGTGTTGATGTCATGGCTAAGGAAACCGCGAATGGTGAGAACGATACTGCGCAAGATAAGATAACCTATACGTTGCCAACGACTTAATTCTTTGCTTGTTTGTCGCCAAAGATCGTAACTAAAGAAATGTATTATGTGTTGCCAAAGTTTCATTGTGAGAACTGGTTAAGTGTAAGACGATTAACAAGTGTACGCTCCTTATCGATAAACCAACCGTATTTATTAAAATACCGGCACATATTCACTATATGAATCCACAGCATTTTCATTGAGTGGTAGGATGCTTGTGCGTGGTTATGCACGATAGTGATATCGGGGAGGTATAGAGTGAGCCAATTGCGGTGAATAGTTCGTGTGAGGTCTATATCTTCGGGGTACATAAAATATCGTTCGTCGAAGAGTCCTGCTTGCAGTACGGCTTTGGTTCTCAGAAACATAAAGCACCCGCTCAGATAGGGTACGTTCATCATTCGGTCGTAGCCTAATGTCCGCAGTTCGTATCTTTCGTTGCGTTTTTTCATCCATCTTTTTGGCAGGAATCGTCTGCCGAAGACATCGAGAGGTGTAGGAAGCAGTTTGCAAAGATATTGTGTATTGCCGTTAGGATAGACGACGTGTGGCATAAGGCTGCCCACCACTCCGTTCTTTTCCATAAAATGGTGCATAAGGTCGATATCTTGGGCTTTAACCTCAATATCGTCGTTCATAACCAAGTGGAATGGTATATTGTCGGCTACTGATTCACTGATGGCTATGTTGTGTGCTTTACCGTATCCGAGGTTCTTTTTTTGCATCCATCGGTACTGTATTTTTGTCGATGAAAACAGCGATTTATCGCCTTCAACTGGTGAGTTATCTATCAAATAGAGTGTATTGAGGCACTTTATCTTCAGCAACTCTTCTGTCAGTGTTATCAGTTGTTGCCACCGAGGTTGATATAGTACGATAGAGATATTGAGCATACGGTGCTATTTCCAATATTTGATAATGCCGTTCATAGCCCAGCAGCAGATGTAAAAGATGCTTTTGAGTATGCCTAATTTTTCCACTTGTCTATATACGGCGAATTGTGGTTTGACCATTTTCCATTTGTTGGAGGTGAGGCTGGTGTTCAGCATACGGTATGATCCTACGACGCCTTGATTGCCGTATGCCACGCCGCATTTGCGTAGTATCTCGAGCCAATAGATGTAGTCATCGCGTAGGCTTCTGAACTCTTCGTGCAGGTATATTTTGCCGTATGGTATGGTGTCATACAGTCCGGTGAGGCAAGTGATACTACATGTGCGGAGCATATCTTTGTATGTCACGCGTTTGGGTGGAATAAAGGGTTGCAGCACTTCTTCGTTGTCGGCATTGATACGTTTGTGTGCTCCATACACTAATTGGCAGTGTTTTTCATCCATTAGTTTGAGTTGTTGTTTGAGGAACCAAGGTTCCCACAGGTCGTCGGCATCGAGCAGGGCTATATATCTGCCTTTAGCGTTTTTTATGCCGTTGTTACGTGCGGCAGCACTACCTGCATTAGGCTGTGAGAACACTTTGATGCGTTTATCTTTTTCGGCGTACGAAAGGGCTATTTTATGTCCGTTATCGGTGCTACCGTCATTGACGATGAGCATTTCCCAGTCGGTATAGGTTTGAGCCAATACGCTTTCTATTGTTTGAGCGATAAAGCGTTCGCCGTTATACAATGGGGTAATGATACTTACTTTCTTGTTATTTTTATCCATGTTGCAGTTTGAATTTACAAACATAAAATGCGATAACCATTCTTCCCCAAATTTTTTTCCACAGCGGTCTTTTGCTGCGTCTGAGCAGGTTTAGTGTGTTGGTGGTGGTGTTTTGGTGTCGTCGATAGAGAAGGTATGGTTTAGGTATAAATCGTACCGTACCTGTCATTTCAGCCACTAATCCGAGCCATATATCATGTCCTATTTCTTTGCTTTGAGGGAAGGGGATGGCATCTTGTGCTATTTGTTTTTTGAAAGCCATACAAGCACCGTAGTATGTGTTGCATAAAATGTTTTTGATTATCCCTTTCCCTGAGTGATAGATGGAGAAGAAGTCGGAGTTGGTGATGTTGAGGTGTTCATCGGTGAGCATACTGTTAGTGCATACGAGGTCGGCTGTTTGCAGTTCTTTAATGCATCGTTGGTATTTGTCGGGTAGCCATAGGTCGTCTTGATCACTTAAAAAGATGATGTCGCCTTTTGCGTGCAGCAGTGCATTTTGAAAGTTTTGTTGAAACCAGTGTGTGCGATTGTGGTAAATATGTATTCTTGGGTCGTTGATGTCGTTCAATATCTGCAAAGTGTTGTCGGTGGAGCCGTCATCTGAAATGATTACTTCATCGTCGGTGGCTATTTGTGATAGAATAGAGTTTATTTGTTCTCTTATATACCGTTCGCCGTTATATGTTGCCATGCATACTGAGTTCATAGGTGTAGAGCGAAAAAATAGCGTAATTTCCAGTAGGTGAAGGTCAGTATATTTGCAAAGATGTGCGGGTGTGCTTGTTTGTAGGCTTGTTTGGCGAGGTGCCATTTGAAGCGCAGGTTGGTTAATGTTGATCGGTATGGTACAGCACCGAGTACATTACTGTTATGTTGCCGATATTTGACGGTAGTTTCAAACAGAGGAATCACTTTTCCGTTATGTAGTAACGTTTGAAGTGCTATCCACGCGTCATGCATATAGGCGTTGGGTGAGACAGGCAAACCGTATTCTCTTGCTTTTTTATTCATCATCATTGTGCAACCGGTGACGGAATTGCAGATAGCCAGATAGTGCAGGTTATTGTTTACCAATGAGGGTTGGATATTGCTATATTGCCAGAATGAGGGGTTGATGGTTTGCAGTTGCTCATTCACTACTTCCAGGTCGGTATGTATGATGATAGGGGTATTGACAAACTGTTGTTCTGCTGTTTGCATTGTTTTCAGACAATGTGCCAGTTTGTCGGGAAGCCAAACGTCGTCTTGGTCGGAGAAAGCAAAATAGTCGGCATTGTCATTGCCTTGGAGAAGTCGTTCGAAGGAATGGCATGCGCCGAGGTTTTGTCCGTCGCTGACGATGGTTATTTTGTCGGAATATTTCTTTTTGTAGTTGTTAAGTATGGTGATTGTGTTGTCGTTTGAGCCGTCGTCGCGAATAAAGAGGTTCCAGTCGGTATAGGTCTGTAAAAGAATGGAATCCAACTGTTCAGTCAGGTACTTTTCGCCGTTATATGTTGACATTAGAATGTTGATCATAGAGAGGTGACGCGGTTTTGTTTGAGTCCTTTTTTGAAGTCGGTTTTCCACCATTTCTCTGCTAATTCCAGTTGTCGTTGTTGCACTTGTTTGGTGTTGTTTTTACCTATAACGTCGAACACAGTGCAGGCTGTGTATATCTTATATTGCATTTGTTGTGCAGCTTTGTTGAAGGTATATGCATGATACCCTAAATAAATGAACACCACCGCTATGGCTGTTTGCACCAGCAGTCTGCCGTACGGTATCGGCGTATGTTCCGTTTGTTGTACCAAGCGGAAGACATAAACGATGATGAGTGGCAGGAAATACGAGCGTAAGCGGTTAAGCAGGTAGTATGATTGGTAGAGCAGAACGATAAGCAGTATTCCTATTACGACGAATGAGGCGATGGTGGTGAGCCGTGTGTGAACATATTGTTGGTAGTGGCTCAGACATAAGAGAAGCATCAGATAGAGCAGAAAAACCGTTTGCACCTGTTTGCCTAACCCTAAATGGTGTGTGATAGAATACATTATTTGTGTTGGCAGGTGCAGTAGAGAGGAGAGGCTGACCAATATTCGGCTCATAGGCAGAAGCAGAAGGACAGCGAGGAGAAGGAGAAGCGAAGGGTATAGCCATTGTGGCATTGTTTTTCCTTTTATGAGGAAGAAGGCTACACTGATACCTACCACGAAAGTGCCTGATTTATGCATTACCATTGTCAGCAGTGCGCATAAAAGAGCAGGGATAAGGTGCTTGTTTTTCAGCGCTATGACCATTAGAAGGAAAAAACTGACGGAAAGGCATTGTCTGAAAGCGGCAAAGATAAGGCTGTAGTCAAGGCATACTAAAATCATAAGTGCAAAGAGGCGATGGTGCGGGATGTAGCGGAAGAGCAGAAAAACGGCAAAAAAATATATTGAAGAGATGATAGCGGTGAACCAATAGAAAGGGATATTCCAGTCAAGAAGCAGTGAGCATAAGATAGTGTATCCCGGTTCAAAGAAATACTTATCTGAATGAACGATGGCGTCATAAGGTGTAGGAGCCCAGTAGTAGTAGTTGTAGTAGTGCAACATATCGGGACCGTAGAAATACTTGATTGTGAAGAGGAAATAGATAGCGAAAGCCCCAACGACATAAAGTATTCGTTGTAGTTGCGGCACTCGGCTTGTAAAGAAGTCGGACAAGCCTAATGCAATGGCTATCAACATTATGAGAGTTATATAATTCACGTCAAACAGTTGCTATCTATTGCTAAGTCAGCCGTATATAGACAAAGCGCGGCAAAGGTAACTTAAAAATGTTATACTAACAAAAAAACGAGGTGCTAACTTGCGTTTTGCACCTCGTTGCTTGTTTTTTACGGCTTGTTGTTATGCTTCAGCCTCGTTGTTGTCAGCCTTTTCTGCTTCTGCGGCTTCCTGAGCGGCTTCTTGTGCTGCTGCAGCGAGAGCTTCGGAAGCGGCTTTACGTTTAGCTGCTACTGCTTCGGCTTTGGCTTTGTTAGCCTCTACCTCTTGAGCGTGCAGTTTCTTTTCCGCTTCACGTTTTTTGTCGGCCTCATTCTGGCTTATTTTGCCGTTTTTAGCATCTTTTTCTGCTTTCCAAGCGGCGAAGCGGCGTTGTGCCTCTTCCTCTGTGAAAGCCCCTTTGGCTACACCACCGCGCAGGTGCTTCATCAGCATCACACCTTCACCGGAAAGGATATTGCGGACAGTGTCGGTAGGCTGTGCGCCAACGCCAATCCAATACATAGCGCGGTCGAAGTTAAGATCAACCATAGCAGGATTGAGGTTAGGGTTGTACGAGCCAATACGTTCGATAAATTTGCCATCACGTGGCGAGCGGCTGTCGGCTACCACGATGTGGTAGTAAGCATAGTCCTTATGACCATGACGAGCCAAACGAATCTTTGTTGCCATTTGTTTTGTTGGACTTTTAGCGGGCTGCCAACTAACGCGAGTTGCCTGCCCGTGGGTTAATAAATAAATTGTATGTTGATTGCTCAAAAAAGCGCGCAAAGTTACGGCGATAATTTTACGCGCACAAATTTTTTTGTTAAAAAGGCTGTTTTTCTTGAAATTATCCTTGAAATTTTGTCAGGTTAGAAAAATCACCGTACTTTTGCAGTGTCATTTTGATTAGCAAAGTGTGCAAAAAAGTCTATTTATGGTTAAGCATTTCGATTTTCTTATTATAGGTGGCGGCGTAGCCGGAATGAGTTATGCGTTGAAGGTGGCACGCGCTCAGAAATACAGTATTGCATTGTGTTGTAAGACGACATTAGACGAGGCTAATACTCAGCGTGCACAAGGTGGCATAGCCAGTGTTACCAATCTGAAGGTGGATAATTTTCAGAAGCATATTCACGACACTATGGTAGCCGGTGATTGGCTCAGTGATCCGCAAGCCGTAGAGCAGGTGGTGAAGAATGCGCCTAAGCAGATCGAGGAGTTGGTTCATTGGGGCGTTAATTTTGACAAGAAAGCTGATGGTGAGTTCGATTTGCATCGTGAGGGTGGTCATTCCGAGTTCCGCATCTTGCACCATGCCGACGACACCGGTGCCGAGATTCAACGCGGACTGATGGAAGCAGTCAGAAATAATCCTTTTATCACTGTTTTGGAGAATCATTTTGCCGTTGAGATCATCACTCAACACCATCTTGGTATGCGTGTTACTCACCATACGCCCGGTATTGAGTGTTACGGTGCATATATCCTCAATCCCGAAACACAGAAGGTGGACACTTATTTAAGTCGTATCACATTGATGGCTACGGGTGGTACGGGTGCTATCTATGCCACCACCACCAATCCCGATATAGCCACAGGTGACGGTATAGCAATGGTTCATCGTGCCAGAGGCATAATCAAGGATATGGAGTTTGTGCAGTTCCATCCCACCTCTCTATATAACCCTGACGAGACACATCCCGCTTATCTTATCACTGAGGCTATGCGTGGTTATGGAGGCATCTTGCGTCTGCCTAATGGTGAGGAGTTTATGCAGAAGTATGACCCTCGTTTGAGTCTTGCGCCACGTGATATAGTGGCTCGTGCCATTGATAACGAGATGAAGATTCACGGTCTTGATCATGTATGTCTGGATGTTACTCATAAAGATGCAGAAGAGACACGACACCATTTCCCGAATATTTATCAGAAATGTTTGAGCATAGGCATAGACATAACCCGTGAGTATATACCTGTTGCACCTTGTGCTCATTATATGTGTGGCGGTATAAAGGTTAATCTTGACGGAGAGAGTACCATCCACCGTTTGTATGCGGTAGGAGAGTGCAGTTGCACGGGTTTGCATGGAGGTAATCGTTTGGCAAGCAACTCGTTGATAGAGGCGGTCGTTTATGCAGATGCTGCGGCTAAACATGCTTTGCAGGAGATTGAGAACTACACTTTCAACGATAATATTCCCGAATGGAACGATGAGGGAACGATGACCAATGAGGAGAAAGTGCTTATCTCTCAGGATAAGAAAGAAGTGGGTCAGATTATGTCCACATACGTAGGCATAGTAAGGAGTGATTTGCGTCTTCGTCGTGCTTGGGAGAGGTTGGATATCTTATATGAAGAGACAGAAGATTTGTTCAAGCGTGTCCGTCCGACAAGAGATATATGTGAGTTACGCAATATGATTAACGTAGGTTATCTTATTACGCGACAAGCCAAGGAGCGTAAGGAGAGTCGTGGTTTGCATTACACTATTGATTATCCGCGCAAAACAGAACAAAACCTTCAAGAAGTATGGTAAGAGCAGTGGCATTACATAGCGTTGTACCTATCCGTAGAGAGCCTTCTGAGGCATCCGAACAACTCACGCAGATGCTTTTTGTGGAGACGTGTGAGGTGATAGAGGAGCAGCCGAATTGGCTGTTGGTACAGTTGGACCATGATGGAGAAAAAGGTTGGGCTGACAGGAAGATGCTTACTCTTTTATCCGAAGACGAATATACGCTTTTGAAGCGAGGGGGGAATGCTAAAGTAGTGATGCCTTGGGCATTGGCAGTGAGTGAAGGTAACGGACAGACTATCCCTCTTAATGCTGCCACCCGCCTACCCTATTATAAGGAAAGAGTATTTGATGTCTTAGGTGCCACTTTCCGTATCGACCCTTCAATGGTTATCAACACACCGTTAGCATTAACAGCCGACAATGTTATGCAGACGGTGCGTTTCTTTTTGAATATACCCTATCTGTGGGGTGGCAGAAACGCCATGGGGATGGATTGTTCGGGTTTCGTACAAGTCTTGTTCTCTTTGTTTGACATCTCTTTGCCGCGTAACACGTCCGCTCAAGCATTGGAAGGGGAAGAGGTTCTTTCTCTTGAGCAGGCTCAGGCAGGCGACCTCGTTTTCTTCAATCACGAAGACATCGACTCCTCAAAAAAACGCATCTCGCACGTGGGTGTACTGATAGATAAACAAACGGTGGTACACTGTTCGGGCCGTGTGAAAGTGGAGAAGATTGACGACAAAGGTATCTTTTCCGCCGAAAGGGCAGATGCTAACCATCCTAAAGGTATATATACTCACCATTTGGCTCTCATCAGACGATTCAAACAAAAACAATAGTTATAATGAAACACTTCTATCTTTTTTTCTTGTGTTTGGCAAGCAGCGTTGTTGCTATGGCTGAACACAAGGTGTCAGGTACAGTGATGGATGCCTCTTCCCAAGAGTTGCTCATTGGTGTGAGTGTGGTGGAAAAAGGCACATCGCATGGTACGGTTACCGATTTGGACGGCAATTTTACATTGACTGTTCAAGATGATGCAGTGCTACAATTCAGTTATGTTGGTTATTCCTCTACGGAGGTCAAAGTAGGTAAGCGTTCCTCATTGGGTGTGATAACAATGGATGCTGAGTCGGTAACTCTGGAAGATATTACCATCACGGGTCAAATGGCTCGTGTCAGTCAAACCCCGGTGGCAGTGAGTCAGGTGACGGCATTAGAGATAGAAGAGCGGTTAGGTAATCGTGAGTTTCCTGAGGTGCTGAAGAATACTCCCGGTGTGCATGCCAATGGTCAAGGCGGCGGTTGGGGTGACTCAGAGATATGGATGCGTGGTTTCGACAATACCAACGTAGCCACAATGATTAACGGTGTGCCTATGAACGATATGGAAGGCGGCACTATCTATTGGTCCAACTGGCAAGGTTTGAGCGATGTGACTACCGTGATGCAGACCCAACGCGGTATGGGTGCCAGTAAGATAAGTACCCCATCGGTCGGTGGAACCATCAATATCGTCACACGAGGTATAGATGCCAAAAGAGGAGGTGTCATCTCTTATTCGTTGGGTAACGACGGTGCCAATAAACTGCTTTTCTCTGTTTCAACCGGACTGCTAAAGAAAGGTTGGGCTATCACAGTGATGGGTGCCAAATCGTGGGGTAACGGATATATACAAGGTACAGGTTATAGCGGATATAGTTATTTTGCCAATATATCCAAGCGTATCAATGATAATCACCAGTTGTCTCTCACGGGTTTCGGTGCTCCTCAAGGTCACTGGCAACGCCCCAGTGGCAACAGCGGTGCACTGACAATGGAAGAGTGGAACAACGTGAAGAAATATATGTCAGGTGGTATGGACTATCGTCGTTATAACCCTGCCTACGGTTATGGCAATGACGGCAAACAGAAGGGTACGAACTATAATAAATATCATAAGCCTCAGATCTCTCTTAACCACGTATGGCAGATCGACTATAAGTCGTCGCTCTCCACCAGTGTCTATACTTCCATCGGTCGTGGTTTTGGTTACACAGCCGAAGCCAGTCCGTATAGCGAGTATGCTTATTCCGACCTTACGCGTGGTGCATATAACGGAGTGCTAACCACCACTTTCCGTCGCGCTGACGGCACTTTTGACTATGGAGCTGTGGAAGACCTGAACGCCGCTTCCGCTACCGGTTCGCAACTCATCATTGCCGAGAACCGCAACTCGCATAACTGGGTGGGGTTAGTGAGCACATATAACAATAAGTTCCTTGATATGCTGGATATGACTGTCGGAGTGGATGTGCGTTATTATCAAGGTCTGCACACAGCCGTCATCAGCGACCTTCTCAATGGCGAATATTTCATTGATGCCACTCGTGCTAACAGTGTTAAGGCGGAGAATAATGCCAATCGCAATAATGATCAGTGGACGTATGAGAAACTGAATGTGGGAGATGTGGTCTATCGCGATTATACCGGAAATGTGATGCAAGAAGGGTTCTTTGGTACACTCGAGTATTCCAAAAACCAATGGCAGGCTTTTGTCAATGGTTCGTTCACTTATACCAGTTATTGGCGTGTGGACAGGTTCTATTATGACAAGGCTCATCAAAAATCGGATGTCGTAGGTTTTGCAGGCGGTACTATAAAAGGTGGCTTGAACTACAAGATCAATAATCATAACAACGTGTTTGTCAATGCCGGTTTTATTAGTCGTGTTCCGAAATTCAACGGTGCTTTTATGTCGTCTAATGTCAGTCACGCCGTTAATAAAGAGGCTGTCAATGAGAAGATAGCATCTGTGGAAGTGGGTTATGGTTTCCACAACGAATATGTCAATTTAGTGTTGAACGGTTATTATACTCGTTGGATAGACAAGACGATGTCTCGTAGTACCACTATGGCTGACCAATCGTACGGGTATATCAATATGACCGGTGTTAATGCTCAACACATGGGCTTGGAGTTTGAGTTTAAGGCTCGTCCTGTCAAATGGATGGAGATAAACGCTATGCTCTCGCTTGGCGATTGGAAATGGAAAGGTAAGAATGTGAAGGGTTATATCTTCGATGAGCACGGTAATGCCGTCACTGCCGCCGGCACTATTACTCAAGCTGGTGCCGACGACCACGCTTGGGCTATCATTAACCTTGAGAATATCCGCGTAGGCGGTCAAGCACAGACAACAGCCAACCTCGGCATCACCTTCAAACCCGTCAAAGGCTTGCGTATCGGGGCTGAATATACCGTTTATGACCGTAACTATTCCTACTACTCTTTCTCGGGCAGCAACCTCGTGGTAGGAAAGACGGTTAATATAGTGGAACCATACAGATGTCCCGTGGGTGGAGATATGGATGCTCACGCTTCTTATACCTTCGACTTCGGTCCGCTGCGCGCTACCTTGTCTGCCAATGTGACTAATGTTCTCGACCAACACTTTATAGAAAAAGCATGGAGTGCTAACACAGTATCACAAGTGGTGGCAGAAAACACGAAGGACAATATATACTTCTTCTATAACAAAGGTCGTCAATGGAATATACGTTTGAAACTGGCATTTTAACCCTCAACTCGCAAGACTATGAAAAACAATAGCAACATATTTTTCCTATTGGCAGTGGCTTGTCTGATGTTCTCCTGCCAAGACTTCTTCGACGAAAAAGAGTTGAACAACACACATTTTCGTCCTACCGATGTTCGCACGGGTATGACTTATACCTTGACCGATGACGATGTGGCTGCCATAGGTAAACAGTGTACATATAAAGGTAATGATACCCTACCCTCTGTCTATGAGCAGAAAGCCCTGTCATTATGTACGGCTGACGATTCGTCGGCATACACAGCATGGAAACGTATTGCAGCAGAAAAAGCCTTAAATGAAGATGCTTCTGCCGACCTCTATGTGCCAATGCTTATGGCACAGAAGTTCCCTTATCTCGACAATGGAACGATGTGTCAAGTGTCGTATCCGCTCTATGAAGGTAAGTCGCAAAGAGTAGAACCGTTTAACTATGCCTCACCTTATACCTTGACAGAAGACGACTATCGTATGGTGTGGGAAGGAAGAGGTGCTTCCTATATCGCACCTGAGAAAGAAGACGAGTTGGACAAAGTGCTGACCGACAGATTCCCGTTAGCCAAAGACGGAAAGATAGTCCTGCTTTCATATAAATACCTGCCTACCTCTCCCGATATTATCATCCCGCCGCTTGATTATATATGCACGGTGAAGGAGTTTTTGGAAGCCCAAGAAAAAAATGAACATCAGATAACAGCCACCGTGGGCATCGTCAAATCAGCCACTTACGGACGATTCTATCTCGTTGACGGCACTGATTCCGTTTATGTATATGGCTTGAGCGATGAAAAGGGTAATAACAAGATTTGGAAGAGTTTAGGTATAGAACAAGGTGATGTTATCACCGTTCGCGGTTCATACTCTAATGAATCAGGCGAGGCGCGAATGGTTAATGCCGTCTATGTAGCATCCGCCGAAGCGTCTATGCCTCGGCGCAACGCACTAACGGCACAAGATACACTGACTAAAACCGTTATCTATCAACTCGTTGGCGAACAGTGGCAACTATATGCCAACGACCAACTGACAGTAGCACAGGCTCTGCCACAAACAGTTTACGACAACTTAGGTGTTGCCACCATAACCGACGTGGACGGCATAATTGGCAAGTACCTTAGACAGACCTATCAATGGGCACAGGAAAAACAAATATATCTTGTTGCCTATAACGGCAAAAACGGTATAGCGGCAGATGAATGGACCTACGACGGTACCGCATTCGTTATGAACACCGGTTATGTGACCGATGTGATGTCTTTCATACTCAATAACGCTTGGATAGCCAATATATCCACCTATTACACCACACCTTTTGTGGGAGACGGACCTGCCGACTTCACCATACAGCATGTGGCACTTGACGGACTCAATTATGTATGGCGTTACCAAGCCTCTTACGGTATGACCGCGTCAGGATACGTAAGCGGTACTAATCACCCTGTGGAAGACTGGCTCGTGTCACCGAACATACGACTGAAGAAAAGTGAACACCCTTGCCTTACCTTCGACCAAGCAGTGCGTTATGGCAATCAAGCATACAACCGCGACTGGCTCAAAGTAATGGTAACCAATAACTACACAGGTGATGTGACCACCACCGAATGGGAACACCTCGCCTTCCCTGACTCCATACCTGACGGCTCTAACTGGGTATTCCTTAATACAGGCGATTTCGACCTGTCGAAATACAACGGAGAAACAATAGTTATCGGCTTCTGCTATAACACCACGACTGGTGAACTGACTTCTGCTCCCACGTGGGAGATACAACACCTGCTCGTCTATGAAAAAGAAACAGACGAATAGCATTATTCATTGATCGTGTCTGCCGTAATAGGCAGGCACAAACAAAATACTAACAATTAACAACACAAACACAATGAAAAAAGTTCTTCTCTTTTGTGCAGCACTGGTGGTTGCACTCAACGCAAGCGCAGACATCACCTATATGACCTGCGCCGAGGCTAAAGCCTACACTTTGGACAACCTCCAATCAGGAGAGTCTTCCGCTGACTCTGTCGCTATTACAGGTTATGTAACCAACACCAACGGTTCTATCAGTCGCGGACAACAGACGTTCTGGTTAGACGACGTAAAAGGTACTACCAAGACCTTCCAAGCCTACTGGTGCAATATGCCCTTAGGCAATGATGACACACCTCTTGAAGTGGGTGACAAAGTTATTATCAAAGGCTACCTCCTTAACTACAACGGTACAACAGCCGAGATGAAAAACGGTGATGTCGTTATACTTGAACGCAATATAGTGGAACGCGAAACCATTGAGGTAGGTGTATGTGAGGCTATCGAAGAAGGTGAAGCACTCGCTTCTGGCGACCTCACAGAAGACTACTTCCAAGTGAAAGGTGTTATCTCTTCTGTTGATAGAACCGACTCAACCAATTTCCAACAGACCGTTTGGATGACTTGCTCTGACAACTCCAAACGCTTTGAAGGTTACTATATGACACTCACCGACAAACAGTTTGTCGATGTTAAAGACACCGTGCTTATGCTTGGCCGTATCACTAATTTCAATGGTACAATTGAGATTGCCAACGGTAAGATGTGGACCATTGGTCGCGCTCAACGCGAAGAGATAAAAACCATTGAAGCCACAGTGGAAGAAGCACTGGCTGTAGGTCAAGCATTGGCTGACAATGAAACAACACGTGATACATACGTGGTAAGAGGTTATGTGGATAGTATCGCCGCTGCATACGACAGCCAATATAAGAATATCTCTTTCTTCCTCACGACAGACATTAATAACCCCACTTACGACTTGGAAGTGTATCGCTGCAAAGCCGATGGTGACATCGAACTCGGTTCAGAAGTTATCGTTACAGGTAAGATAAAGAAATATGTTACCACTAAAAACGAAGAGACCACCACTCTTATTGAGATTGTTAACGGCACTTTCGAATATGTTACCTCAGATGCTCTCTATGATGTAACCACCGACCAAACAACTGTTAAGACACTTGAGAACGGTCGTCTTATCATTCGCCGCAACAACCGCCGCTATAATGCCGTAGGCGTTGAGTTATAATGCTATATAAGGTTGTTAAGCCCTCGACATATATGCCTTGGGTTAGACAACCGTCTTTCCAAAAGCCGACTATGCTTCTTTGCAGCATAGCCGGCTTTGGATTTGCTGACTTTTGTTGCAAAGGCAAAGCAAAAACTCTTCATTATCAAATTTTGTTATTTTTGCAATGTTCCCCTTTATTTTGAGCAGCATTTGTGCAATTGATTTATTTGCAGTACCTTTGCCGCGATTTTAATCACATTTGCTCTATGAAGATACGTTTCTGCTGCCTTCTATGGCTCATTTGCGGTTGCTTAACCCAAGTCAATGCTCAAACAAAGTCTGATAAACAGACCGATACAGATGGGCAACTCATACGCTGCATCGCGTTCTATAATCTGGAAAACCTCTTCGACACTATTCACGACGAAGGGAAAAACGACTATGAATACCTGCCCGAAGGTGGTATGAAATGGACGGGTATGAAGTATCTTCATAAGATTGACAAGATGGCTTATGCCGTATCTCAATTAGGTACGGACGAAGATCCGCGCGGTGCTATGTGTGTGGGAGTGTCGGAAGTGGAAAACATAGGCTGTTTGGAAGATTTGTGCGAAAAACTCAAATCATACGACCGTAATTATAAACCCATACTGATAGAAGGTCCTGACAGACGCGGTGTGGATGTCGGTTTTCTTTATAACCCCGATATGTTTAAGCCCGTTCGTACCACCGGCTATCCGTTGAGTGCGCATTATGCCGATGGTGGTGTGGTACGTACACGCTTGCAGTTAGTGGTCAGCGGATATATATTAGGCACCAAGCCGATGGAGAAAATCCATATTATCGTTAACCACTGGCCATCGCGCTATGGTGGCGAACTGGCATCACGTCCGACACGTGACACCGCCGCTATGCTCACCAAACAGATATGTGACAGCCTCTATCGTGTTGAACCGCGTGCTAAAATAGTTATTATGGGCGACCTTAATGACGACCCCTATAACCATTCGTGTGCCGAGGTGTTGCAAGCACGCAAGACGCGCGAAGAAGTGACAGAGCAAGGGCTGTTCAATACCCTGTGGCAGAAATTAGACAGAGGTATAGGCTCTTTGGCTTACAACGGCGGTTGGAACCTCTTCGACCAAATAATCATCTCCGAACCGCTTATGAACGAGACATTGGAATCAGGCAAATGGACGTATTGGAAATCACAAATATTCAACAAACCTTTCCTCACCGTTCAGGAAGGTAAAGATAAAGGTACACCGCTTCGTACACACAAAGGCGGTACGTGGCAAGACGGCTATGCCGACCACTATCCTACTATGATCTATCTCATCAAAAATCGCAAATGAAGCAGACAGATATGAAAAAACTCAATCGTTTTACCACTCCTGTTCGTATGCGCAACTACGGGCGCATAATACAAGAGATGGTGCGCGTGGCTACCGAAGAAACAGACATCACGACAAGAGAAAAAATGACGGTTTATATCGCACGCAGTATGCGACTGAAAAACCTCATCTGGAACAAAGACCAGGAAACGGGGCTCAACCGTGTCAAAGAAGATATATCCGCTCTATCGGATGGACGACTCACTTGCGACTTCCCATCCTTTGAAACGGAAATGGCAAAAAACCAACCGCAAAACCAACAACAGAATAAAAAAAACCGTAAATAAGCAGGCTCAAAGTTGTCAAATTGTCAGCAAAAATTTGTGAATAGTTGGCAAATCAACCTTACAAAAAGAAAATCATTTTTGCCTAATATGCTGTTTTACCCTAACTTTGCAAGCAAATAAATAAAATATCAGTAACTATGAAACAAATAGATTTATCACAGTATGGTATCACAGGTGCAACCGTGAAAGCCTACAACCCCTCTTATGAGTATCTCTACAAAGAGGAAATGAACCCCGCTCTGACCGGCTACGCAAAAGGACAGGAAACAGAACTCGGTGCAGTAAACGTAATGACCGGTATCTATACAGGTCGCTCGCCTAAAGATAAATATATCGTGATGGACGAGAACTCAAAGAACACCGTTTGGTGGACTTCCGACGAGTATAAAAACGACAACCACCCAATGACTGAAGAAGTGTGGAAGACAGTGAAAGAGCTCGCCATCAAAGAGTTGTCAAACAAAGAGTTGTATGTGGTTGATGCTTTCTGCGGCGCTAACAAAGATACACGAATGGCTGTTCGCTTTATCGTGGAAGTGGCATGGCAAGCACACTTCGTACGCAATATGTTTATCAAACCTACTGCAGAAGAAGAAGCCAACTTTACTCCTGATTTCATCATCTACAACGCTTCATTGGCTAAAGTGGAGAACTACAAAGAGTTAGGACTTAATTCTGAGACCTGCGTCGCTTTCAACACCACTTCTCGTGAACAAGTGATTCTGAACACTTGGTACGGCGGTGAGATGAAGAAAGGTATGTTCTCAATGATGAACTACTATCTGCCACTTCGCGGTATTGCTTCTATGCACTGCTCTGCCAACACCGATATGAACGGTAAGAACACTGCTATCTTCTTTGGTTTGAGCGGTACGGGTAAGACCACTTTGAGTACCGACCCCAAACGTCTGCTTATCGGTGATGACGAACACGGATGGGACGACAACGGCGTGTTTAACTTCGAAGGCGGTTGCTATGCCAAAGTGATAAAACTGGATAAAGAGAGTGAGCCTGATATCTACAACGCTATTCGCCGTAATGCACTGCTCGAAAACGTTACCGTGGATAAAGACGGTAAGATTGACTTCAACGACAAGTCTGTTACAGAGAACACCCGCGTAAGTTATCCTATCGACCATATCGAAAAGATTGTTCGTCCCGTGTCTGCAGGTCCTGCCGCTGAAAATGTTATCTTCCTGTCAGCCGACGCCTTTGGCGTATTGCCTCCCGTAAGTATCCTTACTCCCGAACAAACGAAATACTATTTCCTCTCCGGTTTCACCGCTAAACTGGCAGGTACAGAGCGTGGTATCACCGAACCTACTCCAACCTTCTCGGCTTGTTTCGGTCAGGCTTTCCTCGAACTGCATCCTACCAAATATGCAGAGGAGTTGGTTAAACGTATGGAGAAGAGTGGTGCAAAGGCTTATCTGGTTAATACAGGTTGGAACGGTACCGGCAAACGTATCTCTATCCGTGATACACGTGGCATCATCGACGCTATCCTTAATGGCAGTATCAAGAGTGCTCCTACAAAGAAAATCCCATATTTCGACTTTGAAGTGCCCACATCACTGCCCGGCGTTGACCCTGCTATTCTTGACCCGCGCGACACTTATCAAGATGCTTCACAGTGGGAAGAGAAAGCCAAAGACCTCGCTCAACGCTTCATCAAGAACTTCGTTAAATATGAAGGTAATGATGCCGGTAAAGCACTGGTGGCTGCAGGTCCACAACTCTGATTGTACTGACCTTAATACAAAAGAGATGCTCACAACGAGCATCTCTTTTTTTGTGTCATTTAGTGTATATCTTTTTTTGTGTCTTTATTGTATCTTTTTGTAGAGCGAAAGTAAGGCTGCGGTGAAGCGATCCCAACCATACTTGCATTTCTCTTGTTGCAGATATTGGGTGAAAAGTGTTTGTCGGTGGCAGGTGAAATAGTCGGTGATAGCCTCTGCTATCGGTTGTGGAGAGGGTGGCACGGTATAACCCATCTTACCGTGATGTACTATCTCAGCCAATCCGCCTACATTAGTTACTAACATCGGTTTCTCAAACTGAAAAGCCACCTGTGTCACGCCCGATTGTGTGGCAGTCTTGTATGGCTGCACAATGATGTCGGCTGCACCAAAATAGAGCGGCATCTCCGAGTCGGGGATAAACTCATTGCGAAGTATAATACGGTCGGATAATTGCAGTTGGTCTATTTGTGTTCGGTACTTATGCTCGTCTTCGTAGAACTCTCCTGCGATGATAAGTCGCAATTGTGGCAGTTGTTCTTTGACGCGATGAAAAGCGTCCAAGAGCAGGTCTAACCCTTTGTATGCCCGTACCAGACCAAAGAAAAGCATATAGTCATTGTCGCTCTCTATGTTCAATTGCCGGCACGCCTCTTGTTTTGATACACGCTCACCATAGTGGTCGTAGATGGGGTGGGGAGATGCCACTTTGGGTTTATGTTGCTTGTCGAAAGACTCTATATCTGCAATAACGCTGTCGCTTAATGCAATAAAAGCGTCGGTCTGTTTCACGAAGCAAGGTGCAAAGAGTTTGTCCAATAGTGAAGGTTCGTGAGGCAACATGTTATGTACAAGTGCGATACAGCGAGTGTGGCGGTTGCTGTGTACGATACGTTGTATGGTGGAGTAGGCAGGAGCGAAGAATGCCATCCAGTAGCAGGTGATAAGAATGTCGGGGCGGTCTTTTTTGATTTTTTTACCTACTTGTATCCAGTTTATCGGATTGCAAGCGTTAAGACATCTTTTTATCGAGAGGTCTGTTGGTGCAGGGTCAGAAGTGTATTGAGTCTTACCAGGGAAGAGGAAGTCGGGGTATTGCACGGTGAAAGTCAAGACATTAACCTTATGTCCTTCTTTGGTCAGTTGTCTTGCCAAGCGTTCGTTGAAGGTGGCGAGTCCGCCGCGATAGGGGTAGGCTGTACCGAGAATGCAGATACGCATAAAAGGTGTGTGTTAGGTTAATGGATTCCAACCTTGTGCTTTGAGAGTGAAGGTCTCGGCATTGCGTCCGATAAGTCGGCACGGCTGACCTGCTGCGGTGATATGACCTATGATATAAACATCGTCCAGCGGAATAAGTTTTTCGTAGTCGTGTATATCGCAGGTGAAGAGCAGTTCATAGTCTTCGCCGCCGTTGAGGGCGCAGGTGACGATATTGAGGTTCATCTCCTCCGCTAATTCGGCTGCTTTGAAGTCGATGGGCAGTTTGTCTTGATAGATGTCGCAACCAACGCCGGATTGAGAGCATATATGCATTATCTCGCTGCTCAAGCCATCGCTTATATCCATCATTGCCGTCGGGTGTATGCTGGCATTGCGCAGTTGTTCCACAATGTCGCGTCTGGCTTCGGGTTTGAGTTGTCGTTCAAGCAGATACTCTCTGCCTTCGAAGGCGGGGATATTGTCGGTTGGTATCGTGTTGTTTTTGCTGTGCGCTATACGTTCTCGTTCCAGCAGTTGCAATCCCATATAGGCTGTGCCCAGGTTGCCGCTCACGCAGATGAGGTCGTTCTCTTTGGCTCCGTTGCGATACACGATGTCGTTATCTTTGGCAGTACCTATGCAGGTGATGGAGATAGTCAGACCGTTCATAGAGGCAGTGGTGTCGCCGCCCACTAAATCAACCTTATATCGTTCGCAAGCGAGACGGATGCCTTTGTACAACTCCTCCATATCTTCCACGCTGAATCGGCTACTGACACCTAACGAGACGGTTATCTGCGTAGGTGTGCCGTTCATAGCGTAGATGTCGGAAAAATTAACCACGGCTGCTTTGTAGCCGAGGTGTTTGAGTGGCACATATTCGAGATTGAAGTGTATGCCTTCCAAGAGCAGGTCGGTGGTCATCAGCACGCGCTCTGAAGGGTCGGCTGATTGGAAGTTCATTACTGCAGCATCATCGCCAACGCCTTTGAGGGTGGATGAATGGTGTGTGGGAAGGTCTTTGGTAAGGTGGTTGATAAGTCCAAACTCACCTAATGTAGATATTTCTGTACGTGGCATAACCATTGGGGAACTTCTGAATATTCCCGCGAGAAAACTGTTATTAGTGGAGATAGCGGGAGTCGAACCCGCGTCCAAACAAGGAACCAATATGCTTTCTACATGCTTATCTTCGCCTTTGTTTTCGTGTTTGAGCAAGACCGAAGCCACCAACTCAAACCTTATCTGCATAATGTTTCGCTAAGCGTTAGCAGCCACGCTGAGCTATTTTCGCTATTTCCGCACCGCTGTATCCTTTAAGCCGCGAAAAGAAGGCTTGGAGCGATGTCTCGTTTCAGCACCTTGTGCCGAAATAAGGCCGATCTACTGTGCTTCGATCAGGCAGCGAGAGCATAACGAGTGTTGCCAGTTAATTGTGTTGAACCCCGTTACGGAAGGTGTTCATCTCCGGCATGCTTACATACCTATTCTACCTGCTGTCAAAACCAATTATCCCCATAAAACGGTGCAAAGGTAGGGCAAAAGATTGATATACGCAAATTTACGCGTGAAATTCTACTTGCTGTGCCTCAATGGGTGCGGTTAAAAACACGGATGCAGAAGAAGTGAACTTATCGGCTTGCTCGGTGGTAAGGAAGGTACATCTGCCTGATTTAGTGCAGTCTGCCTCTATTTCAGGGTGCCGCAACAGATAGTCTTTGAGGCTGTCGGCTACTATCTGACCTTGTGCTATCAGTGTCGGTATAGGACGTTTGCCTAAGTAAGTGAGCAGTGTGTCTTGAATCTTCTTCTGGAGCAGAGGGTAGTGAGTGCAAGCCAGCAGAATGGTGTCAATAAGCGGGTCTTGTTCAAGTAAAGAAGTGAGATATTTATTCACAAAATAGTCTGCTCCTGTTTCTTTATATTCGCCGCTTTCAATAAGCGGCACCCACATAGGGCATGCTTGTTGTGATATATGCAGGTGGTCTAATGATAGGGTAGGGAAGCGTTGTGACCATTGTTTTTTTAGTTCGATAACATAACTTTGGCTGCTTACCGTACCTTGGGTTGCCAAAATGCCTATATGTCGCTCTTGTAGTTGGTTGTCGGCAAACACGCTTTCCACTGTAGGTCTGATAACTCCTAAGACGCGGTGTGTATCGGGATTGATATCATGCATTTGTATTGTGCGTAAAGCCTTTGCCGAGGCGGTGTTGCACGCAAGGATAACGAGGCGGCAGCCTTGCTCAAAGAGATAGTTGACGGCTTGCAAGGTATATTCATAGATGACTTGGAAAGAGCGCGTGCCGTATGGTGCACGAGCATTATCTCCCAAATACAGGTAGTCGTATTGAGGGAGGGTGCGCCGTATAGGTTCAAGAATGGTAAGTCCGCCGTAGCCGCTGTCGAAAACTCCAATCATAGTGCTTAGACGAGTGATTTATGCACTGGCAAAGGTATAGATTTTGCATATAGTGTGCAAGTATATGAGCAAAAAATAGTTAAAAATTTGCGTATATGGTTTGAAAGTCATAACTTTGCGGGCTAAAATAGAATAAATATCTATTGACCTTATTTGAAAAATAAAAAATAGTGCTATGAAATTCAATGTATCCAGTTCACAGTTGTTTGCACAATTGCAGGCAGTGAGTCGCGTTATTGTTCCCAAGAACAGTCTGAAGATTCTTGAGGACGTATTGTTTGATTTGTCCGATGGTTTGCTGTATCTGACTGCTTCTGATGGAGAGACTACTATTCGTACTTGCGTTGAGGTGCAGAACGCTGAAGGTGGCGGTAAGGTGGCATTTGCCGGCAAACTGCTGCTTGAGACCTTGAAAGAGTTTCCCGAACAACCCCTCTCTTTTGAGATTGACGATGCCAATTTCTCGATGAATGTAACGTCGGAGAACGGCACGTATAGTTTTGTCGGTATTAACGGCAACGAGTATCCCGAAATGCCGGCTGAAGAAGAGCAAGTGCGCTCCTTCCAAATGCAGCCCAACCGTTTGTTGGATGCTATCAGTAAGACTATCTTCTGCACCGCTGACGATGAGTTGCGTCCGGTGATGAATGGTATTGATTTTGACCTTCGTGAAGACTATATGGCAATGGTGGCTACCGACGCTCACCGTTTGGTACGCTTGCGTCATACCGATATAAAGTCGGCTGAACACTTCAGTTTCATTTTGCCTAAAAAGCCGGCTGCCTTGCTGCGTAATGTGTTAGCCCGCGAAGAAGAGATGGTGACTATCGCTTGTGGAACGAAGAATATCCGCTTTACTTTTGGTCGCACTCTGGTTATCTGCCGTCAGATAGAAGGTCGCTATCCCAACTACGATGCCGTTATTCCGCAAAACAACAGCAACAAAGTGGTGGTTGATCGTCAAACGATGGTTAATGCTTGTAAGCGTGTTGCCGTCTTTGCCAATACCGGCACCAGTCTGCTGCGTTTGGCTCTGAACAACAATATGATAACAATCTCCGCTCAAGATATCGATTTCTCCACCAGTGCCGAAGAGACCGTTCCTTGCTCATACGAAGGTATGCCAATGGCTATTGGTTTTAAAGCTCCTTTCTTAATAGAGATGATCAGTTCCGTCTCCTCCAGCGATGTTATCTTTGAGTTGGCTGACCCGTCGCGTGCAGGACTTATTCTGCCCACCGAGGATGTGGATAATGAGCAACTCTTGATGCTGCTTATGCCGATGTTGTTGAACGACTAAACGTATCAACGTTTATGAAACTGCAACTCTCACGTCCGCTCATTGTCTTCGACCTGGAAACGACAGGTGTTAATCTTGCCACCGATCGAATAGTGGAGATTAGTTATTATAAGTTGTTTCCCGACGGACATCATGAGGCTCAGACGTTGAGGATTAAGCCTATGATGAAGACCCTTGAGGGTAAGGAAGTGCAGATGCCTATCCCTCAAGAGGCTTCTGCCATACATGGTATCTATGATGCTGATGTGGCTGACTGCCCCACTTTTAAGCAAGTGGCACCGGCTTTGAAGCAGACTTTTGCTGATGCCGACCTCGCCGGATATAACAGCACACGGTTTGATATACCTTTGTTAGCCGAAGAATTTTTGCGTGCAGGTGTGTCCATTGATATGCAACACCGACATTTCGTTGACGCTTTTACTATCTTTCAGCAACATGAGCCGCGTACCTTGTCAGCCGCTTATAAGTTCTATTGCCACAAGAACCTTGAGGATGCCCACTCGGCAAATGCCGACACTATGGCAACGGTAGAAGTGCTTGCTGAGCAGTTGGAACGCTATGAAGACCTGCCTCATACGGTGGAGGCTCTGTCCGACAAATTGCAAAACGGAGTACGCTTTGCCGACCTCGCCGGACGAATAGCATACGACAAAGACGGCAAAGAATTTTTCACATTCGGCAAATATAAAGGGCAGAGCGTTGCACAAGTGTTCCGTCGTGACGGCGGTTATTATAACTGGCTGCTCTCAATCGATCTTCCGCAATATACCAAACAAGTATTCACCCGTATTTTTTTAGACCGAAACAAATGACCTATCGTTCCCTTACCGAACAAGAAAAACAGTGTTTGCTCAGCCAAGGTTGTACAGCCGCCGATTGGCAAACCATATATGTAAAAGACGGTTTTGACCCGTTGTACGTTAATAATACGCGCTTTTCAGGAGAGGTGAAGATTGGTGTGTTCAAGAGCGAATTTGTTATGCCCGGTGGTGTGAAAGTGCATACGGGTATAAGCAATGCCACTATTCATAACTGTGTCATAGGCGACGACTGCCACCTATATAATATTCATAACTATATCGCCAATTATGTCATAGGTGACCACACCTGCATTGAGAACGTCAATGCCATTTTAGTGGATGGTCCCACCGCTTTTGGCAACGGTATTCGTGTGCCTGTAATGAATGAAGGCGGAGGCAGAGAGATACCTATCTTCGACTACCTGTCAGCACCTTTGGCATATATCCTGACACTCTATCGCCATCGCCCTAAACTCATACAGAAAGTGGACGAGATGATAGATGCTTACGCTAAAGAACAGACCTCCGAAATGGGACATATCGGTTCGCATGTACGTATCCTCAATGCCGGTTCGATAAAGAACGTGCGTATAGGTGATTATGCTAAGATAACAGGAGTGTCCCGCTTGAAAAACGGCTCTGTCAATTCCAACGAATATGCACCGGTGAAATTAGGGTCGGGTGTCAAATGTGCTAATTTCATTATCTCCTCCGGCGTTGAGATAGGGGATTCTACAATAGTGGATAGGTGTTTTGTGGGACAAGGATGTATCTTCGATAAACACTACTCCGCCGGCGATTCTCTCTTCTTCTCCAACTGCCAAGGTATGCATGGTGAAGCAACTGCCATCTTTGCCGGTCCGTACACCGTCACTCACCATAAGTCCACTCTTCTGATAGCAGGTATGTTCTCTTTCCTGAATGCAGGGTCGGGTAGTAACCAGTCGAACCACATGTATAAGTTAGGTCCTATACACCAAGGCATAGCCGAACGCGGAGCCAAGACCACGTCCGACTCTTATCTGCTTTGGCCCAGTAGAGTGGGGGCTTTTAGTTTGGTTATGGGGCGACATACCAACCACGCCGACACCTCTGACTTACCATTCTCTTATCTGATAGAAAACAACTCGGAGTCGTATCTCGTCCCCGGTGCTAATCTTCGAACGGTGGGCACTATACGCGATGCGCAAAAATGGCCCAAGCGTGACCTGAGAAAAGACCCGAACCTGCTCGACCCGATTAACTACAACCTGCTCTCACCTTACACCGTGCAGAAAATGTGGGCGGGATGTGAACTGCTCAAAGAAATACAGACTGTCAGCGGATTGAACACCGAAGTATATGGCTATCACAACTGCAAGATCCGTAACTCTTCACTTGTTCATGGTCTCGAACTATATAGAATGGGAATAGCCAAGTTCTTGGGTAACTCGCTCATCACCCGTCTGCAAAAGACACAACCCACCACTCTTGCTCAACTCCGGCAAGCCCTGCAACCTGATACAGAAGCAGGTGTTGGCGAATGGACAGATATGGCAGGACTGATAGCACCAAAAAATATCGTATCACAACTGTTGGATGACATAGAAAGCGGAAAAGAAACACTCGTATCTATTCAAGAGCGGCTGATGGATATGCATGCTCATTATTACACTTACGAATGGACATGGGCAAGCCATAAACTGCTCTATCTATGGCAAACAGAGGCTGAAAAGGTCTCTTTAGAGCAAGTGAAACAGGCTATCTATCAATGGAAAGAGGCTGTCGTCAGATTAGACAGAATGGTGTATGACGATGCCAGAAAAGAGTTTGACCTCAATAGCCAAACAGGCTTCGGCGTTGATGGCGACGACTCTCAACGACAAGCCGACTTCGAATCAGTACGCGGACGATTCGATGATAACCCGTTCGTCAAAGCTGTGCTCGAACATATAGAACGCAAATCGGCTTTGGGAGATAAAGTGCTGCAACAATTAGATGCTATCACCCAATAAGACAGCAATACACAACGATGACCGGCAAACTGACCATATTAGGCTGCGGTTCGGCTAAACCGACCTATCAAAACTCCCCGTCAGGACAGATAGTGGAGTTGTGCGATAAGTCGTTCCTCATCGATTGTGGCGAAGGGGTACAACTCACCATACAACGAATGGGAATAAAAACGACACGGCTATACACCGTGTTTATCAGCCATTTGCACGGTGACCATTGCTTCGGACTGATAGGACTGATTTCCACATTGGGTATGATGTCAAGAACGCAGCCTCTGCATATCTATGCGCATGCTGACCTCGAAAAACTGCTACGCCCTTGGCTGGACTACCATTGCAATGACCTTACCTACGAACTTGTCTTTCACCATATTAACCCGCGTAAAGAAGAAGTGATCTTCGAGGATAGAACAGTGACCGTCACTTCTATCCCGCTCAAACATAAAGTGCCGTGCTGCGGCTTCCTCTTCACCGAAAGGCACAGAAAAAAAGATGAGCAAGGACAGTTCTATGTCGAACAACGCAAAAGATATGCCTACTGCTCTGATACTATGTATTCAGAGAAGATAGTGCCAATCATAGAGGGTGTTGATACACTCTATCATGAAGCAACATATACTGAGGAGTTCGCCGATAAATGCAAGAAACATACACATTCCACAGCCCGTCAGGCAGCACAAATAGCGCAAAAAGCACAAGCGGGACAACTCATCATCGGCCATTATTCTGCCAGAATAGACGACCACAACCTCTTCCTTAAAGAAGCACAAGAGATCTTCCCCAATACACTGAAAGCGGAAGAAAAGATGGTTCTAACACTTTGATAATCACTCTCCATGGCTCGTCCTATTATACAATATGTCTGCTCGTCCTGTGGTGCCAAAGCACCGCAGATGTTAGGGCGTTGCCCGGTTTGTGGTGAGTGGGGTACGTATAGCGAAGAAGTGACTGCCTCTGCACCGTCAAAGGTTAGTTTTATGTCTCGCTTCAACGGTCAACCACAACGTATTCAAGATATTGAAGCACAGTCGGAAGAACGCATCGATATGCATTGCGGCGAACTTAATCGCGTCTTGGGCGGCGGACTGGTCAAAGGCAGTCTGGTACTGCTCGGCGGCGAACCCGGCATAGGCAAATCAACATTGGCATTGCAGGTGCTCATGCAATTGAAAGAGAAAAAGACACTCTATGCCAGCGGAGAAGAATCGCTCAAACAACTCAAACTCAGAGCCGAACGATTGGCAGGCAATCCCGATAACCTGTTTATCATCAGCGATACATCACTTGATAATATATTGCAACAAGCCGCAAACCTACAACCCGATATAGTGGTCGTTGACTCCATACAGACGGTTGGTACACAGCAGGTTGAATCAAGTATAGGCAGCCTTAGCCAAGTGAGAGAATGTGCGGCAAGGATATTGCAGTTCGCAAAAGAAAAAAACATACCGTTTATCATTGTCGGTCACATCACCAAAGAAGGTTCATTAGCCGGACCTAAAGTGTTGGAACACATAGTGGATACAGTCTTGCAATTCGAGGGCGACCAGCATTATATGTACCGTATCTTGCGTGCGCAAAAAAACCGCTTTGGCTCCACCAGTGAGTTAGGTATCTTTGAGATGCAACAAGATGGTTTGCGCGAGGTGAGCAACCCCTCTGAACTGCTTCTCTCTGCCAATCGTGAAGGTTTGAGCGGTATCGCCATCGCCTCTGCTATAGAAGGCATACGACCGCTGATGATTGAAGTGCAAGCCCTCGTAAGCAGTGCCGCTTATGGTACACCACAACGCTCCTCAACTGGCTTCGATGGCAGAAGACTCAATATGCTGCTCGCCGTTCTCGAAAAAAGAGTGGGGTTTCGTTTACTGCAAAAAGATGTATTCCTTAATATAGCTGGCGGATTGCGTGTCAATGACCCGGCTATCGACCTCGCTGTACTCGCAGCCGTACTATCATCGAATATGGATATGGCACTACCCGCTGATACCTGCTTTACGGGAGAAGTGGGATTGGCAGGCGAAATACGGCCCGTTAACAGACTTGAACAGCGAATACAAGAAGCCGAAAAATTAGGCTTCAAACGAATACTCATACCCGCCGGACAACAATTGAAAAGCGATAATAGACATATATCCGTCGTACCCGTCAGGCGAGTGGCTGAGGCTTTTCGACTGCTTTTTGACGTCACTAAATCAAAAAATAATAATCAAGATACGTAAAAATAGGAAAAATAAGGCATTTATTTGGCTAATCGAAGCAAAGACATTATCTTTGCACGGCTGAGAATAGGGTATGAAAACGTATGTTAAACATAAATCATCTGACCTATGAAGAAAATATATTTATTGCTCTGCTTAATCTTTCTTTCGCTTTCGAGTATGCCTGTTAAGGCAGAAACAAACGAAATGTGTATAGAAGGTGTGACCCGATATAAAGATTCGGAAAATAAGTACCTCTATTGCTATTACAACACATGCACACAAAAGGCTATTATCGTTCAGCGCGATGTGGCTTCCAAACCATACTACGATATAGAAGAACTGATTATCCCGCGCACTTTTACCTATAAGTTGGCTATCATTGGTGAACAAGGCAGTTCTGACGGACTCCATGTCTTTGACGTGGTGGAGATAGGTGCAGGTGCACTGAAAAACTGCACAGCCAAGTCCATAAGTTTCAATCTGCCGTCAAACATCGAAATCATACGCGAAGGTGCACTCAGCCAAATGCCCAATATGACAGGCGATATTACCCTTCCCGACGGACTGACATTGGTGGAAAACGAAGGTATATATACCGGCTTCACTTCCATCACTTTTCCCACTACAATCGATAGTTTAGGCGTTTCCTCTATCCTTTTGGAGAATGTTACCACCATCACTTTTGAAAGTGCCATACCGCCTCATTGCGGTGTGGATGGTTCACTCACACCTTGGAATAAAGAAGGTGTGGAAACACCGCGCGATGCACAGATAATTATCCCCGACGGTAGTTATAACGCCTACCTCAATACCCCCGGTATAGGCGACTATTTCACTTATTTCACCGGGGTACAACCTACCGATATAAGTGAAATGATAGTAAACAAAAAAGAGGGCATATATAGTATTACCGGTACGTATCTTGGTACCGACCAATCACAACTGCCTAAAGGGATGTATATCATCAACGGCAAGAAAGTAGTCAAATAACATTAAAAACCTATACAATGAAAAAAGTTCTTTTAGCATTATGCCCTATTCTGTTTCTTGGGCTAACTGCATGCAAAAGCAGTTCTTCACCGTCCGACGGTGATAATGTCAAAACTTTCTCTTGTTCGCCGGCTTATAAGAACGTGGCGCTGGAAGGTGAGGAGTTCTCGGTGAATATCAATGCCGAAGGCAATTGGTTCGTTGATATGATGGAAACGGCATCTTGGGTCAATGTCTTTCCTCTCCAAGGACGCGGTAACGCAGAAGTGTTTGTTACAGTTGACAAAGGTACTGCTGCCACAACAACACTACTCTTCGTTAGCGAAAAAGGTGAACAGGCAAAACTGACTATAGGTAGAGGTGTCAATGTCGTTCCGGAAGTGGAAATAGACGGTGACGGATTCTTGGCAGGTGTCTTCTCTGTCGGTTCAGGCAAACGTGTGCGTTTCTCACGCGGCAATCTGCAATATCACGCCACTGCAGGCACTCACGCCACTGCCGACAACGAAGAGGCTGCGGGCGTTTGGCGCTTCGCTAATAATCAGTGGGATGTGATAGGCGCCGCCAATTCTAATATAGCAGAAGATTATAATGGTTGGATCGACTTGTTCGCTTGGGGAACAAGCGGATACGACAATACACTGCTCGACCGCTATGCTGCCAACTTCGAACCATGGTCAACAAGCGACACCGTGATGTTTGAAGAGTATAACACCTATGGCTATGGTCCGTCAATGAACCAGGGCGATGTTAACCTCACAGGCAATAGCCGCTATTTCGATTGGGGCGTTTATAACGCTATCTCCAACGGCAAAAACCAAATAGGACAATGGCGTACACTGACGGCTGACGAATGGCGCTACCTGCTTAACGGTCGTTCCAATGCAGAAGACCTGCGTGGTCAAGCCACTGTGATGGGCGTTCACGGATATGTCCTCTTCCCCGACGGAACCAACATCGCTGCTCTTGGCTTTACTCCTAACCCCAATGACTGGAATACCAACCTTGCTACTTCTGCGCAAATATGGCAGATGTGGGAAAACGAAGGTGCCGTGTTCCTGCCTTGCGCCGGACGACGCTATGGCACAGCCGTGGAGAATGTGACATCTTGGGGTATCTATTGGTCATCCACAGCAGATGACCAACAGAGTGCCAAAGGTATAGGCTTCTTCGAGTCATACGGCTTCTCTTATGTTAGTTATCTGCGCTATCGTGCCTTCTCTGTTCGCTTAGTACAAAACTACTAATCAAACGCTTACCTATGTCTGCCATCACACCTCTTTACCCAGCGTTAGCCGTTGATGCCGCTTGCTCAGGCAACCCCGGCGTGCTCGAGTTCAGAGGCGTGATTGCCGATACAGGTACCGAAGTGTTCAGAAGAGGACCTTTTAAGCAAGGTACTAACAATATAGGCGAGTTCCTCGCACTGGTGCTCGGATTGGCATATCTGAAAAAATATAACCTGCCATGGGTGATATATACAGATAGCGTAACCGCACTAGCTTGGGTAAGACAAAAACAATGCAAGAGTAAACTTGTATGGGGAAAAGAAAACCAAGACCTGTTTCTTATGGTACGCAAAGCCGAGCAATGGCTTCGACAAAACACATGGAAAACAGATATCCGCAAATGGGAAACAACACTATGGGGTGAAATACCGGCTGACTTCGGCAGAAAATAGAACGACGAAAGTAGGTAATGACCTGGTTATTTGCTAACTTAACTTAACAAAAGCGTTTTTCTTTTTGTGCAACTTCCTAAAAGTGACTACCTTTGCAAACTACAAGATGTACAAATAAAGCCATATAAGTGTTCGCGCAAGTCATTATGGCAAGTACTAAAGAGATAATAATCATTACAAATAAAAATCTAAATACAAAACATTTATGACAAAAGTAGGTATTAACGGTTTCGGTCGTATCGGCCGTTTCGTGTTCCGCGCCGCTCAAACTCGTAGCGACATTGAAATAGTAGGTATCAATGACCTCTGCCCTGTTGATTATTTGGCATATATGCTCAAATATGACACTATGCACGGTTACTTCAACGGTACTGTTGAAGCCGATGTAGAGAACAGCCGCCTTATCGTTAACGGCAAGTCAATCCGCGTCACCGCTTGCAAAGATCCTAACGAACTGAAATGGGACGAGGTAGGTGCTGAATATGTTGTTGAGTCAACAGGTCTGTTCCTCACCAAAGAGAAAGCACAGGCTCATATCAATGCCGGTGCCAAATATGTAGTTATGTCGGCTCCTTCAAAAGACGATACTCCTATGTTCGTTTGCGGTGTTAACGAGAACACCTACGTTGCAGGTACACAGTTCGTTTCCAACGCTTCTTGCACCACCAACTGCTTGGCTCCTATCGCCAAAGTGCTCAACGACAAATGGGGTATTGCCGACGGTTTGATGACCACCGTTCACTCCACTACCGCTACTCAAAAGACTGTTGACGGTCCGTCACTCAAAGACTGGCGCGGCGGTCGTGCTGCTTCAGGTAACATCATCCCTTCATCAACAGGTGCTGCAAAGGCTGTGGGTAAAGTTATTCCTGAGCTCAACGGTAAGCTGACAGGTATGTCTTTCCGCGTTCCTACTTTGGACGTCTCAGTAGTTGACCTCACCGTTAACCTCAAAAAGCCTGCTAAGTATGACGAGATCTGCGCTGCTATGAAAGAGGCTTCCGAAGGTGAACTCAAAGGTATCCTCGGTTATACTGAAGATGCAGTTGTATCAAGCGATTTCCTCGGCTGCACTCTCACCTCTATCTTCGACGCTAAAGCAGGTATTGCACTCACCGACACCTTCGTGAAAGTCGTTTCTTGGTACGACAACGAAATAGGTTATTCAAACAAAGTGCTTGACCTCATCGCTCATATGGCGAAAGTGAACGGATAAATAATCATTCGATTATTCCTTAAACAAAAATACCACGTATCGTCAGATGCGTGGTATTTTTGTTTTCCTTCTTCCGTTTGCTTCCGTATTCACGGTCGCCTTATATTTACAACTCAGAAAATGTCTCAAAAGAACCGACATCCTTTAAGCATATTGCAGCCAAATCACTTTTCCATTAATATGAATAGCGATGTTATAACCGATATTCGTTGTTTCATTCTTAATCAGAGTACATTGTCTTATCCTAAAATAGGTTTACTCATAAAACGAATAAAAAGTGTCAAATTTTAAGATTTTAGTTTTATGAAGCGAACACTAAATCATTATTCTCAATCGTTCAAACAACAAGTTTTGGATGACTATTTTCAGTCAGGGATGACACAAGTGGAATGTTACACCAAGTGGAGAATTCCACAAAACACCCTCAATACTTGGCTCCGTTCTTGTAAAAATGGATTAAAAAGCGTATCTTTGCGTTCTAATTCTATTCACATGGATGCAAAAGACCAAGCCCTTGAGAACCTGCGTGTGGAGAATGAAAAACTCCGCCGCGAGGTTGAGTATCAAAAACTCAAAGTAGCAGGTTATGAGCGACTTCTCGAAATCATCAAACACGAAGACGGCATTGACCTGCTAAAAAAAGATTGTGTTACGGGGTCCCCATATAGTTTGCTCGTATGGGGTGTCTGGCAGACAGTAGAAAACCTGTCCGTGGAGTACCCGTCCGAAACGATGGCGACACTCTGCGGACTGTTTGGCAAAACGAAGCAGGCTTATTACATGCACAAACGCAAGACTTTTAGTGAGTTGGAAGTAGAACAAGAGATATTGTCAATAGTGGTAATATATCGTGCTGAAATGCCGATTATAGGTGGTCTGAAACTCTATTATCTTGTCAGTTCCGTATTGGGAGATGCTATGGATATGGGTAGAGACAAGTTCCTGTGTTTATTACATAGGCATAAACTCATAATTCCACCTCGCAAGACGCACCATACGACCAACTCTAATCACGTCTATTTTAAGTATCCAAATCTTGTCAAAGAACTCTCTATTTGTTATGTTAATCAAGTGTGGGTGAGCGACATAACATATATCTACACCACAGATGATAAGTTTTGT
>JAFSTB010000022.1 GCA_017450685.1 Paludibacteraceae bacterium | reverse complement strand
TGGTAATTTGATCCGTGCTTTCCGTGGTTATTTTGTGGTTAATGCCCCTGCGGGTGTAACACCGCGAGTAAGGATAGTGGTAGAGGATCAGAATGCTACGGCGATAGATGTGATAGAGATGGATGTTGATGCTGACGGTGACATCTCTGTTCCAAGCGACACTCGCAAGTACATAGAGAACGGCGTGTTGATTATCGAGCGCAATGGCGTGAGGTATGACGCTACAGGTAATGTGATTAAATGAGGAATTAGGAATGAGAAGTGTTCAGAGTATTCTGAATAATCGGAATACTCTATGGGTACGCAGGCGTGCCGCCTGCGGCAACATCAAGGTTGGTAGCCGTAAATGCCTAACCGCAGCCAACCGCAGGTGACACACCTGCGTACCCAAGTGCCCACTGGTTGGGGAGGGCGGTGCACCGCACCGTAAACAAACGGATACATATTTTACAGGTCTTTACCCTCCCCAACCATTTTTCTTTACATCCTGTTTTTAGAAAGTTTCCCTTTACTGATAGTCAATAAGAGATTGCTTGTTGATTAGGTGAGAAGAGCCAAAATAACGGAGACTCGCCATACATGGCGAGGGATGAACAGACGGAAAAAGGGCAAGGAAGTACCGACAGAAAAGGACAAAGGAAGAACTGACAGATAAATGTTGTCAGGCGCTGTTGAGGGGCATCAGTTGTTGCCAAAGAGCAGTGCTACGTGCAGTCTGGGTCCTGTTGGTGAGAGGAAATTGCTCCAACTGACGGTATTGCTCACACCTTTCTTCCCTTTTCCAAACGGCAGTAGGTAGTCCACTTTGAGTTGGAGAGCCATCATAGTGGTCAGTTTTATTTCGAGTCCGACGTATGGGTCTAAATAGAAGAATGGTGTTTTGGTGTATGAGGCGTTGTAAGCGAGTCCGACTGTGTCAGTGACAGTTGCGGTGTTCGGTACGAAGAGTCGTGAGGTGACACCTCCACCTATTCCCATACCGATGAGGGGGCTTACTCTGCCTATGGTGCCGTAGAAGTCGCATAGTGCTCCCCCCCACCCCATTCTCACTTGGCTACCTGAGCGCATGAGTGGCATAGCACTTATATACCCTTCCGCGCCTAAGTGCACGTGGTCGATAAGGTGCATACGCACTTCTGTGCCGAGTCCGAGCAGTACACCTTTGGTAGGCAGGTCGCCGACTGTGCTTATCTCATCTTTGATAGAGCCGTTGCGGAACATTTCGTCGGGTGAGGAAGCAAAGCCGTAGCCGCCGTGAAGGGATATGCCGCCTGACCAACCTGTGACTATTTGTCTTTCCTGTTTGCCATAGTTCTCCTCGCTTGCATATTCATCTTCTTCCTGAGCGAAGGCAGCAACAGTGCATAAAAGCCATACTGCCATTAGCAGCAGGGTGGATATGCGGCTCGCCATATATGGCGAGGGAAGGACTATGCGATGCAGGAAGGGTATGACCATACGTGGCAGGGCAGGGAGAGCAAACGAGGAGTGCGACATAGTGTTATTCAGACTAAAGAGAAGGCTACGTCCATCATTTGGATGAAGGTATTTTGTCGTTGTTCGGCAGTGGTGGCTTCACCTGTTAGTATATGGTCGCTTACGGTGCAGATGACGAGTGCTTTTTTCCCTGCTCTTGCGGCATTCATATATAGTGCCGGTGCTTCCATTTCATCGGCGAGCACGCCCATCTTGGTCCAGTTGCCTTTGCGTTCATCTTCGCTATAGAAGACATCGGTGGCGAAGACATTTCCCACGTGGTAGTTGAGGTTGGTTTTCTCGCAATACTCTACTGCACGTCTGCACAGGTCGAAGTCGGCTATCGGTGCGTAGAAGCCCGGCAGGTTGTACTGCATAGCGTAGTTGCTATCGGTGCAGCAGCCCATGGCGATTATTATATCACCTAAGCGGATATTCATTTGTCGAGCACCGCAAGAGCCTACACGGATGATGGTTTCCACATCGTAGAAGTTAAAGAGTTCGTAGGTATAGATACCGATGCTTGGTATGCCCATACCGTGCCCCATGACGGTCACTTTTTTGCCGTTATGCAAGCCGGTGAAAGCAAGCATACCACGCACATTATTCACTTGTTCAACGTCAGTGAGGTATCTATCTGCCATCAGGCGTGCGCGAAGGGGGTCACCTGCCATTATCATTGTCTTGGCTATCTGCTCGTATTGAGCACCGATATGCGGTGTGGGGGTTTGTTGCTTGCTCATAATCAGTCTCCTTATTTGGTATTTTGTTTTTGTTGATAGTTTGCGGTGCAAATGTAAAGCAAATTTTTAACACTCACAAATTAAAATCCTTATTTATGGTTATTTTTGCTTGTTTGCTTGCACAATTGCTCAAATTCGCCTACCTTTGCGCCGTATAATAACAGATATGACAGCACAAGATATACAGCAGATTAAGCAGCGTTTTGGTATCATAGGCACCAATCAGCAGTTGAATCGTGCCATAGAGGTGGCAGTTCAGGTGGCAGTGACAGACCTGAGTGTATTGGTGGTGGGTGAGTCGGGTGTAGGAAAGGAGTTTTTTCCGCAGATTATTCACACTTCGTCTGCCCGCAAGCACGGTCCGTATTTTGCGGTTAACTGCGGCGCTATACCTGAGGGAACGATTGACAGTGAGTTGTTTGGTCATGAGAAAGGTGCTTTCACCGATGCTAAGGCAGAGCGCAAGGGTTATTTTGAGATAGCGGATGGCGGCACACTGTTTTTAGACGAGGTAGGTGAGTTGCCATTGCAGACTCAGGTACGTTTATTGCGTGTATTGGAGACGGGTGAGTTCATACGTATGGGTTCGAGTCAGGTGCAGAAGACCAATGTGCGTGTGGTGGCAGCCACCAATATGGATATGCATCGCGCCATACAGGAAGGCAGGTTCAGGGAAGACCTGTACTATCGTCTCAACACAGTGGAGATTAAAGTGCCTGCTCTGCGTGAGAGGAAGGAGGATATACCGTTGCTTTTCCGCAAGTTCGCTCACGATTTCAGTGAGAAATATCGTATGCCGGCGTTGCATTTGAGCGATGAGGCGGTTGAGTTGTTACGTTCCTACTATTGGCAGGGCAATGTGCGTCAGTTGAAGAACGTGGCAGAGCAGATCTCAGTGATAGAGACCAACCACGATATCAGTGCTGACACCTTGCGCAAGTATCTGCCTGAGAATGAGCAACAGACTTCATTGCAGTTGCTTCGTCCGCAATCGTCGGGCGACACTTTTATGAACGAGCGTGAGTTGCTCTACAAAGTGCTGTTTGACATGAAGCGTGACATAGCCGAGTTGCGTGCCGAGGTGAGACAGAAGAACAGAGAAGCCTCATCACCTGCAGAGGATGTACCGCACTACAACACCGACGATTATCAGGTGGCGGAAGAGGTGAGAGAGGAGCCTGCCAGCATAGAAGAAGCAGAGAAAGAGACCATACGCCGAGCATTAGACAAATACAAAGGCAACAGGCGTGAGGCAGCAGCCAGCATCGGACTAAGCGAAAGGTCAATGTACAGAAAAATAAAAGAATACGGACTCTGAGAACAGATGATACAGAACTGGATATACAGGTTGTTGGTCATAGTTTTTCTATGCACTATGTTTCAAGGTTGCACTGTGAGTTATAAGTTCAACGGTGCGAGTATCGACTATTCAAAGACCAAGACTATCTCCATAGCCGATTTTCCCAACCGTGCACCTCTTGTCAACCCTGCTTTGAGCAACGACTTGAGTGAAGCCATTCGCGACCTCTATTCGCGTCAGACGCGCCTTGAGATCTTGCGTTCGGGTGGTCAGTTGGAAGTGGAAGGTGAGATAACAGGTTACACGCTGACCCCGATGGCAGTGGCAGCCGACAGTTATGCGGCAGAGACCAAACTGACCATCACCGTTAAAGTGCGTTTCACCGACAACATTGTGCCGGAGAACAGTTTCAACAAGACCTACACCGCCTATCAGACCTTCGATGCCAATAAGCAACTGACCGATGTGCAGGACGAGTTATGTGCCACTATGGTGACGGAGATAGCCGAAAGCATCTTCAACGACACCGTCGCCAAATGGTAAAAAGCAAGCAATGAGACATGTGAGCGTGATATTATTGTGTGTTTGGAGTCTGATTGCTTATTCGTCTGTACCTGATATAGAGCCATACGAGAGTATCGACTCTCTCTTATTGCCTGATTTGGAGGTGTCAGCCACTCGCTATTCGTCAGCCGAGAACCGTATGCCTCTTCAAGTGACACGCCTCACGCCTGATATGCTTCGCGAGGGACAGTTGAAGCAACCTAAGGATGTGGCGCGCTTTGTACCTAACCTGCTGATGCCGGACTACGGTTCGGCTATGACGAGCAGCATCTATATACGCGGTATGGGTTCGCGTATTGACCAGCCTGCCATCGGTTTGATGATTGACGGTGTGCCGTTGTTGGACAAGAACATGTACGACCATCGTATGACCGACCTCTCTTGTGTAGAGTTTCTTCGCGGTGCACAAGGCACACTCTACGGCAGGAACACCATAGGCGGCATAATGGACATACGCACACTGCAACCTCTTGATTTTCATACATTACACATACGTGCACACGCCACTTACAGTACAGCCAACAGCGTTGATGCCGCAGCCTCGGTGTATAGTCCTCAAACAGATAAATGGGGTTGGGGACTGACAGCTGACTACCATCGCACCGACGGGTTCTTCACCAACGACTATAACGGTCGTTTGGTGGATAAAGGTCAGGGGGCAGGTGGTAGGTTTGTGTTGGACTTCCGTCCAGACGGGCATTGGCGCGTGGGCAATACTATCAGTTTCGATTGGCTGAGGCAAGGTGCTTTCCCTTATTCTTCGGTTAAGACAGGTCGTATAGCCTTCAACGACGAGAACAGTTATGAGCGTTATGTGGTGCAGGACCGTCTGTCGGCATCATACACTAACAGCGGCTATCGATTGCAACTGACAGGCAGTTATCAGATGTTGCTTGACGACATGCATATGGATCAGGACTATTCGCCGGCTTCCATCTTCACCCTTCAACAGAAACAGCGCATGTTCGGCGGAACGGCAGATGCTTTTCTGGAAGCCCCACGACCGGTGGAATGGTACGAGTGGAACATCGGTATTAGCACTTTTGCGCGGCAAACGACGATGTCTGCACCCGTCACTTTCAAGCGTCAGGGTATAGACGACATCATCCTTTATAATGCCAACAAAGGCATACGTTCAATCTTCCCTAACGACTCATTGGAGATACAAGAGCCAACGCTGCCTATCACCGATGACTTCGTCTTCTTGAGTGCAGGTGCTGCCGCTTACCACCAAAGCACTTTTCATTATCGCCATTGGCGTTTCTCTTTGGGTCTGAGATTGGATTATGAGACTGTTCGTATGCGTTATGACGCTTACGCCGACCTGCACTATCGTTTCACCTACGGCAATCCGCCGCTAACACATCTTCACTCCGCACTTGACGGCACTAAACAGAACCACTATTTCAACCTCTTACCTCGCCTTGCCGTGGCCTACGATTGGAAAGAAGCCACCCTCTATGCCTACGCGGCAGAAGGATTCAAAGCAGGCGGATTCAATCCGCAGATCTTCAGCACTATTATGCAGAATATGCTAATGAACGATATAGGTGCCGGACTGGGTATGACGATGAATACGGACAAGCGTTTTACCGATGTGGCTATCACCTCCTACAAGCCCGAAAAAGCGTGGACTGCAGAGATAGGAACACACATACGCCCCTTAGACGGTTTGCTTATCAACGCCGACGCTTTCTTCATCTATTGTCAGGATCAGCAGGTGACCGTTTTTCCCAATGGTAAGACAACGGGCAGGATGATGGCTAATGCCGCTCGTTCACGTATCTTCGGCGCAGAAACAGATGTTATGTATCGGTGGCAAGCCTCCCAATGGCAAGGAATGGTGCAAGCCGCATACGGATACACCAATGCGCGGTTTATACAGTTTGACGACGGTATGGGCGACTATAAAAACAACCATATACCTTACACCCCCGAACATACCCTTCACGCCACAGTACAAGCAGCATATAATGTCAATAAGAAATATCTGCAACGCCTCTCACTTTCTATCAAAGGTGACGGGATAGGCAAGATCTATTGGAACGAGAAGAATAGTCTCTCACAACCCTTCTATGGTCTGTTAGGCGCTTCACTGACAATGAGTTGGCAGTGGTTCGACCTCATCCTTTGGGCTAAGAACCTCACCAACACACGGCATGACGTGTTCTATTTCCTCTCTATGGAAAACGACTATACACAAAAAGCCAAACCCAGAGAGTTAGGCATCACCGTACAGATGAGGTTGGAGAAATGAGGAATGAGAAGTTAGGAATTAGGAATTAAGAGTTAGAAATTAGGAATGAGGAGGGAGGGGACTTCTTTTAGGGATTGAACCTTATAGGTGGCGGTGCGGTTAGGATTGTGGAAGTCGTCAGGTTGGTGGCATATCCATAGTTGGTCGATTCCGGCATTGATAGCCCCCTGTATATCACTCCCATACCCGTCTCCTATCATCAGTACATCTTTTTCAGACAATTGTTCTTGACCATAGCGTTCGCGCTGTTGGTTGAGCCTTTGCAGTGCTATTTGGAAGATGCGCGGATTAGGTTTTTGCACACCCGCTTCCTCACTGAGCACCACATCGGTAAAACAAGAGCGCAGACCTGAATGTATGAGTTTATAGTACTGCACTTCCACAAATCCGTTGCTCACCACCACGAGCGGATAGTGTTCAGAGAGTGTCTCCACCATCTGTTTGGCATCCGGCAGCAAGGAGAAATACTGATTAGTCAGGTCAAGGAAAGTGTGCCCCATTTGGTCGGCTTGCTCAATTAGCGTGTCGGTAGTATTGGAAGAGCCGCTAAGAGTAGTGAGAGGATGCAAGAAACGGTCGCGCTGCAAAAACTCTTTGGTGATCTCACTTCTGCCATACTGTTCCCATAGCAGGTTGTTATGCTCGTGATAGAGAGCGAACCATTGCTCGAAGGAAACGCCCAGACGGTCAAGATGAAACCGCTGATAGAGAGTTTGTTGCGCCTTATAGGCGACAGACGACCAGTCGCCTATGGTGTCGTCCCAATCGATGAATATGGCTTTGTATGGCAGTGGCATTGAGCGGTGGTGTTAGAAAAGCGACGGCTGGTTATCAGTCAGGAAGGGTTGTTTATGCAGGTGTTGGTAGGCGAGTGGCGTCACTTCTCTGCCTCGAGGTGTGCGTTTGATAAAGCCTTCTTTGATAAGGTAAGGTTCGTACACATCTTCTATTGTGCCGGGGTCTTCACCCATAGCGGTGGCTATAGTGTTCAGTCCTACCGGTCCGCCCCGGAACTTATCGATGATAGTGGTTAGCAGTTTGTTGTCTATCTCGTCGAGTCCGAAGGTGTCTATATTGAGTGCTTCGAGAGCATACTGTGCTATGCTGAGGTCGATAGAGCCGTCGCCTTTCACTTGTGCGAAGTCTCTCACACGCCGCAGCAGTGCGTTTGCTATTCGTGGTGTGCCACGGCTACGGCGCGCTATCTCAGCGGCGGCATGGCTGTCGATATGTATGCCTAAGAGGTTGGCAGAGCGTGTGACGATGCCGGACAGGATATCTGCGTCGTAATACTCGAGGTGGCAGTTGATGCCGAAGCGTGCTCTGAGCGGTGAGGTGAGTAGTCCGCTACGTGTGGTGGCACCAATAAGAGTGAAGCGATTGAGGTCGATCTGTATGGTTCTCGCGGACGGACCTTTGTCAATCATTATATCTATACGATAGTCTTCCATAGCCGAATACAGATATTCTTCTACTACGGGTGAGAGGCGGTGTATCTCGTCGATGAAGAGCACATCGTTAGGTTCGAGTGAGGTAAGCAGTCCTGCCAGGTCGCCGGGTTTATCGAGCACCGGTCCGCTGGTAACCTTAAAGCCTACGCCCAACTCATTGGCAATGATATTACTGAGTGTTGTCTTGCCCAGTCCGGGAGGACCGAAGAGCAGCACATGGTCGAGGCTCTCGCGACGCATACGGGCTGCCTGTACGAAGATACGCAGGTTGCTCACAATCTTCGACTGACCCGCAAAATCATCGAAACGTAAAGGACGAAGAGCATTATCCTGCTCTTTCTCAGACATCTGTTGGCGTATATCAAAATCAGTGGGCATAGAAAAGTGTAACGATTTTAAGTCAGTCAATTAGTCATTTGATGGAAGAGTTGTGGCAAGTCGTCAATGTCGCTCATCTGCTTATCTGCTTTTATCTGTCCTTGACTGAGAATAATCACTCTGGAGCACATCTGTTGCACTTCTTGCAGTATATGAGTAGAGAGGATGACTGTTCGTTTGCCGCCTTCTTCGCGAATGATACGGCGTATGTCTTCCAGTTGATTAGGGTCAAGACCTGTTGTCGGTTCGTCGAGAATAAGCAGTTGCGGGTTACCTAAGAGGGCTTGTGCCAATCCCACGCGCTGCTTGTAGCCTTTGCTAAGCAAGTGTATGGGTTTATGTGCTTCACGCGTGAGCCCTACTCTTTCAATCAAGGCTTCCACGTCGCTGTGCTCGCGGCAAAGAGAATCCATAAAACGCAAGTACTCACGCACATACATCTCTTGATAGAGAGGGTTTTGTTCCGGCAGATAGCCAATTGGGCGGGGACACGAGATAAGCGCAGGCATTGAGTCGGCACCGGTGGTTTGATCGGGTTGAAGAAGCCCGATGAGCAGTTTCATCAGCGTTGTTTTGCCGGCACCGTTAGGACCCAACAGCCCAACTATCTCACCGTCTTGAAGGGTGAAACAGATATCGTTGAGGGCTTGTTGAGTGCCGAAGGACTTACTGAGATGTTCTACTTTTACCACGCCGCAAAGTTATGTCATTTTGCGTAATTGTGCAAATCTATTAGCAAAATGCTACGCATAACTATGCATACCGCCGAGGATAAAATTGACACCGAAATAAGTGAAGAGGACGAAGAGGAAGGCAAAGACCATATACAGATGGAAGGGCATTGGTCGCCTGAGGAAAGTGAGGGAGCGCGAATGCAGTCCTGCTGAATAGATGAGCATTGTTATCAGAGCCCACACTTCTTTCGGGTCCCAACCCCAGTATCTGCCCCACGACTGATTAGCCCATACCGCACCGATAAAAATGCCGGCAGTGAGACAAAAGACAGCGGGATAGAGCAGCAACTGCGACAGTGTCTGCAAACGCTCAATGGCTGTGCTATTGTCTGCGTCTGCCGAACGGTATCGTTGGAGTAGCCACAAGAGGCAGGCAGCCAAACCATTGAGCATGATGAAGGCTAAGAGACAGTAGGCTATCATAATGACGGCAACATGAACGGTCAGCAGTGGTGACTGCAAGACGGGCATCAGCGGCGTTATTTGCGGGTTGGCACCTGCCATCATACTCACCATCAGAGTCATACCCGTCACCACATATCCGGCAGCGAGCAGAAGGTCGGCGAAAGATGATTGGCGTCGGTAGAAAGCCACGAGAAGAGTGAACAGTGTTGTCACCCAAGCCATAAACTGCATAGTCTCAAAGCCATTGCTAAGAGGTACGTGTCCGCTGATAAGCCATCTGACAGATATAGCAACGGTGAGAAGGACGAACACCACAAAAAGAAGGATACAGAGACAAAGGAAGATCCATTGAGGCAAACGTCTGTTTTGCGAGAGAAGAAGACAGACTGCAAAGAAAAGAAGGAGTCCGATAGTGGCGCACGCCATAGCCAAGGGACGGGTATAATGAAAACGGTTGTAGGCTTTTTCGGCTTTCAAACGCGCTTCGGCAGGCAACATATCATCACCTGCCATACGCTGCTGCAGACGGCGCAGTTTATGCAGTGCTTCTTCGGCTTGAGCATATTGTTCGGAGGCTATGCACAGCCCCAGATACTCCATTCCGCCAATCCACACTTGCAGGTCATCGGCATCTATGGTGAGCGGCAACTCATCGTTGGGTGAGAACCACTCTACCTGACCTTCGGTATCTCTTACGGGCAGAACACGCATCACCGAACCGGTGGCTATCATACTGATAATACGGAACTTCTCATCGGCTTGACGAGCATTCTTATTGCCTTCCTGCAATAATGTTTGCAACTTATATCCGCGTTGATCGACAAAATCATTCAGGCAGGCATACTTACCCTCAATGCCCAGCACTTGACGTATATCTTTGCCTTTTATTTTGATTATCTTTTCGTTAGCCCAATGGTCGTAGTCGTAGAGCCAACCCATAAGCACTTGTTCGGCTGTCAGACCGTTATATGAAGGTTTACCGTATATCTTCTGTGTGAGGTCGGACGCGAGTGTTTGCAAGGGGCAGACACGATTGTTGTAATAGACATAGAGTTCGGCAAAGGAGTCCGCCACTGGTTGCGGTAAGGCATTAGGTGTGGCATTGGTGTTAAGGGGGAGTGTTAATAGCAGTGTGAGCGCCACTGTCAGTCGTTGCCACAGGGTGCGGCAGTAGGTACGTTTCTGGAAGAAGAAAAGCAGCATACTGAGTAAGAGAAGAACATATCCGGCATAAGTAACCCCTATACCCCACGGGTCGTGATTGACGGCCAGTGTGGTACCTTTGCCATCGGTATCGTAACGCGACTGATAGAACCTGTAACCGCGATAGGAGAACACGTTGTTCATACTGACCGAACCGACGGTGGTATGGTCGTGGTCGGTGACCGCTATTTGGCTCACATAGTCCATCGGTGCGCGAGTACCGGGGTAATAAACGACTTCAAAATCTTTCAACTGCACGCTGAAAGGTAAGGACATCTGCGTTGGCAAGTCACCGGTTTGCTCAACGACGGTGTTATCCAGCCTGAGGTGTATCTGTCCTTGTTCGCCTGTAAGGTGTGTGATGAGTGCTCCCGCCAGAATAAGCACGAAAGCGAGATGCAGACTGAATGTGACGGGGAAACGGTGGATCTTGCTTTGTATCAGCACTATAAGGGCAGCCACTGCTATCATACACCATAGTACTATGGTCCACGGTGCGGCATATATATATCGGATAGCAGCGGCAGTGCCGTGGAACTGTTCCACTGCACTGCCTGCCATTAGCAAAAAGACCATCAGTCCTAACAGGGCGAAAGCCGTTTTTTTCATATAAGAGGGTTGGTTTTATTAGATAGCATTGATGAAAGCCACGATAGCGTCGCGGTCTTCTTTTGGGAGGTTATAGAAATTCTCTGTTACTGAATAAGCGTCGCTTTGTTGGCTGTATCCGTGCCACATTATGGCTTCTATGACGTTGCGTGCTCGTGTGTCGTGCAGTCGGGCTTCGTAGGCATCACCGGTGGCTTTGCGGTGCAGACCGCGTCCCCAAAGAGGTGTGGTGCGACACCAACCGGTACGTATATCGTTCACCATGTGCAGTTTATGTTGCACCATATCGGTATAGGGCCAGATCTTTTGGTTGGGGTATCTTGGCAGTTGGTCGTTGTTAGTGAAGAAGCCGTTGGGGTCGCGTATCTCATCCGGACCGGTAGTCCAAGAAGGACGGTGGCAGTAGTCGCAACCCAGTTGTGTGAACAGTTCTTTGCCTCGCAGCACCTGTGCATCTTTCACGTTACGAGCAGCGGGGACAGCCAAACCACGATGCCATACCATCACTTGGGTGAACTCTTCATTCGACATCTCGGCAGGCAAGTTCTTGCTGGTGAGATAGTCGTAGATGTTCTGCTCCATATTGTCGGTGAACCATTCGGGGTGTTCGTCGGCTGTTGTTATCTTACTTATGTATTCATTGAATCCTGCTTGCACTTCGGGGTCTTTGGAAGCATAGGTGGCATATATGGTGCCGTCCAAATCCAGATAATGATATTTACGGTCGGAGCGTGTAACGTTGGTTATGTTCCAAATAGCGTTAGCACCTGCCGCGTCTTGCAGTGGTCCGCGGGTGAGGGCATAAGTGAAGCGTTTGGGACCCCATTTCTCATCGTTCTTATAGTAACCGGAGGTTTGGAAAGAGCCGTCGAAGAAAGCAGGATTGAGTCCGTTCTGCATATATCCGTCGCGTGCCTCTTTCTCATATTGGGCTATGATATCTTCGTCGGTGATAGCGTCAAGCAGTCCGGTGCCATATACGCCGATGGTGTTTTCGAGTACCACCACATAACTCTCGTTTTCGAGCAGTCCGGCCTCATCGCGATAGCCTTGGTTATAGACATAGACGGCTTCGTTGGGCATAGTCACTTCGGGATAGCGCAACTCATAGGTCTCACCGTCGGGGAAGGTATTGCCGTGAGCGTCGGTGGCAGTGAGCCATTGAACGGTTATCTTATTCGGGTCAAGCGGTGCTTTGAAAGGTTCAGCACCGAAGAGTTGCGGCATACCAGCCAACCAAGGAACGTATGCGTTGGTTTGCGGGTTATAGACCACGAGCAGAGTGCCGTTACCTTGATCTTTGGCGTTGTAAGTACCTTGCGGAACGCTGCTACCGTGCGAATAGTTGGGATGGCAGTGTTGGCAGGATGAGCGCACATAGACAGGTCCTAAACCGCGTTGCGCACCAGTGGAGTTGGTGACGAAATCTTTCTCAGCGATCTGGTCACCGCGACTAAAATCACGTCCCAATCCTATTTCGTCAGTGGCTGGGGTAGGCTGACGGAAAGTCATAGAGGAAGTGTTGGTTGTCGTTCCGAGTTTGCCGCCGGTATAATACCATTCGGGCAAATCATTTTCGGATGATTCCGTACCGCCACCGTTAGCCGATGACGAGTCTTTGTCCTTACAGGATGGCATAACTAACAGAAAAGCAGCCAATGCCAATGCGGGAAAAATGAGTTTTTTCATGGTATCGTAAATTTTTAATTTCTATGCCAATATAATGTTCTTTTTTTCGAGAGTAAGGTTGAATAGACAGCAGCGACATTATTTTGCCGTTGAACTCTACGCCGTCTCCCGACGGCATAGAGTCCTGTTTACTATACTATTCATTATTTGATTTATACGTAGTTCTTTTCTACGTTTTATTCAGCGAGTAGAGCCATCACCTCTTCGTCGAGTATCTGCTCCAAAGCACTCACATTGTCGATAGCCGTTTTCACTAACGGGTTATCTTTGGCGCTTGACTCGAAGTTCTCTATTGCTTCAATGGCAACGATGGCTTCGTTGATAGCGTTGCGCACTTGTTGGTCAAGGTCAGCATTCTGAGTTTTGATATATTCAGAGATAGACGCGTCACCATCCTTAGCACCGCAATAGGAGTGGTAGATAGAGCGTATGTTGTCGGCGAAGTCGATGGTGGAGGTGCAACTGTAAGGAGACTCTATATAGTCGCGTTCTTCATCTGAATTGCTCAGGTAGGGGTTACCCATTTTGAGGTCAGCCACCTCGCCTGCTATATCCACACAACCTGCTATCACCTCTTCGGCAGCATCTTGATAGGTGACATACAGTGATCCTGCCTTACCGGCATTGATCATATAGTTGCCGTAGTTCTCTTCGTAGCCCAACTCAGCCTCTTCAAGGATGGCTGTTTTCTGTTCGTCCACGCCTCCTGCCCAGCAGTCTTCAAGCAGGATAGCCTGTTGTGCCAAGTCTTCCACTATACCCACCAGATAGACGGCTTCTGCGCGTTTGAGGTTAATGGCGTGAGGGCGACCGGTACCCACAGCTCGACCGGATACTATCTCACTCTCAAAGAGGAAATACTCAGCGGCGTGGAAGCCTTTGAGTGCGTATCCCAGTTTCTCACCCACATACGCACCACCTTCTGCTTCTATGTCAGCCATCTGTTGGGCGTTGTTAAGCAGTGAGTTCATAGCGTTGAAGTCGAGTGGCCATGAGTCGATATGAGGGTCGATATTATGTGCGGCTGCAGGACCATAGAGGAAGGCTTCACTCTGCTCCCAGTACTTACGCATAGCGCGCCATGACTGACCGGCTTGAACCATCAACTGTGAGTAGTCATCACCATTATCAACAGCCTCTAATATACCTTCAAATTCAGAGAGCAACTGCAGTCCTTCGTCTGCCATAGAGCGATAGGTGGCTATGACGGTGTTCTCAACGTAGGGTGTCATAGCCGCTTTGAGCATCTGCTCTTTTTGCGATTCAGTGTTTTGGTTACCGTTGTTACCATCGTTACCGTTGTCTTTGCAAGCAGTCAGCAGACCTGCTGCCATCAAGCCACAAAGAGCATAAGTGAAAACTTTTTTCATAGTATTTATTGATTTTTGTTGTACTTGTTACAAACGGAACATACCGCTATAGGCTATTCCCACGGCTATATACGGTTCGTCGTTGAAGATCTTTCCTTTTGAGCCGTCCTGTTTGATACCGGGGTTGAGTACGGCGTAAGCGAACTCCGCCTTCACGGCTATCTGTTTGATGGGGAAATAGTTGATACCCACTGTGGCTTTATGTCTGCCGCACCAAGCATAGGTATAGTCTTTCTTTCCGTCGTAGCGGAACATAGAGTCGTAGTAGTCATAGCGGCAGAAGAGATAGAAGCGCATGTTCTTCTCTTGCAGTCGGTCGTTGAAATGGAAGAAGTCGTACCCCACCTCTGCACCTACTGCCAGAGCATCACTTGCCACCCATTGTTTGCTGCTCACACTGCCTTTGCGCATACCGATGTTGTATTTGGAGATGAGTGCGGCATCGCTCAGATGACCGTAGGTAACATTGCCGCGTGCTATCCAGTTATGGTCGTCATAGGCGAAGTCAAAACTGCCGATACTCACTATACCTTTCACTTTTTTGTAGGTATCGCTGTTTTCCAACTCACCGCTGCTTTTGCTCAGTGTGTTGCGGAACGATTCGCCGGCATAGCCTGACACGGAGAGACGCAACCCTTTGACACCGGTATAATCGAGCCTCAAAGCACCTGCCCATACATTGGCAATCTTAAACTCGTAAGGGCTGCCGGCACCTGATTTAACCCAGTTCTTACGATTGAAGCGGTCAGAATCCAAGCCGGGAAGCAACATCGCCTGATAGTGCAAGCCGAAGGGTGTCTTGCCCATAAAAGTGAGAGCCACCTCATGCCATGTGGAAGGTAAGATTGTATATTCGCCTTCGGGGCGATAGACACCAAAGAACTGTGTTGATTCATGATTAGCGTTCAATCCGCCTACCGGCACCACTTGCATACCGGCACGAATGACGGCATAGTCGTTAAAGCGTTTCTGCAACCAGAACTGCTCCAAAGCCACCTCACCGCCTCTTTCCACTTCACTTTCATACTCACCACCCTCTTCCTCTTCTATCTCTATGGCACTCTCCGTACCGCCGTGCTCGAACTCTATCTCCGTACCCATACTCCACCCTTTGCCGAAGTCGTAACCCAAGAAGATGACCACGTGCGGCAGATCCACCTCACCATAACGGTCGTTCTTGTATTTTTGGGCATTCATACCATAGCGGAGGTAGTTGTTGGAATAATAGCAGTACTTGGCACTCACCTCACCGTAGCCGCCGATAGTGAGACGGTTATGTATCCAACGCGGAACACGCGAACCGGTGGTATCTTTGGCTAAGGTCTTTTTCTGCGATTGCGAAGCCTGTGTTGGTGCTGTTGCACCCGTCTTACCATCAACACGCTGCGTGGCACCGGTACGAGCATCTATCCCCATTTGTTGGGATTGGCGTTGTTGCTGCTCTAAACGCTCCACACGCTGCATAAGGCGTTGAAAATCGTCTGCACTGATTTTGATTGAATCCGTTTGCTGGGCGTTTACCTGACTGATAAACAGCCAAATGGTTGATATGATAAGTATATATCTTTGCATTTTTTCGTTCTTTCTTATTGACAATACAAAGGTCGGACTTTTGCCCGACCTCAGCAATACCAACCTATTGGGAAAATCACTTTTTCTTCACCGTCCTATATAGTGAGATAGACGGTTCATGGGTATAGACTGTTACTCTTTTGTGCAAATCTTTTATTGGTGCAGCATCAATAGGTATGAGGTGGTATTCGCCTTTCTTTCCATCTTTTCCGTTTCTACCATTAGCACCGCTTGCTGCTACTCCATAGCAGCCGCTTCCTGCGCCATGCACTCCGCCAGAACCGCCTCTGCCGCCACTGCCGCCTTTACCGCCATTAGAGAGCAAAGTGACATCTGTTTTCAACATCGTATTATCTAAATAGACAATTATATTGCCGCCATCATCACCATCTTCGCCATCTCCGCCATTGCCGCCACGGCTACCACAAGTACCGTTAATAGTATGATAATTGCCGTTCTTATCCTTATACGAATACGAGTTTATTCCGTTTGCACCCGAATAGCCGTTTCTGCCATTACTGCCATTCTTACCGGAAGCATTGATAGTCAATGGATAGCGGGCGTACCACGACCTCGCACTCAGCAGTTCGGTAACACGACAGTACTGACCCTTAAACTCAGAGGCTTTTTCTACTACAAAAACGCCGTTAGTACCATACCAACCAATCTCATTAGGGAAGGTTATTTGGTAAGGTACATCAGTTGCTACGCTCGATTTGGACAATTGCAAATGAAGGCTGCCTTTGGTCGGTATCTTACCGGTCAGATAGTCAGTGGATTTACCGTGGAACTTAGCAGTCAGACTGCCATCACTAATCTCACCCGTTACAAGCACATTGGAAGAAACGGAACCAATCAAGAAATCGGACATAAGAACTATCTTCCCTTTTCTATTCTTAACCGCCAAAGAGTAGTCCCAACCATCTTTTGCTTTACGAAGAACAAACTGATTGATATCATCTTTCTTCATATTAAACTTCGGATATTTCTTCTGTTCGTAGATATAATTGACAATATAACTCTCATGCAGGTCTGGGAAAGTGAGCATTGCGGAGTAGTCGTCAGTTATCGTTCTGCCTTTATCCAATACAAACTGCTCTATCTCACCTTTCGCGTTACGTTTAACCACTGACAGGATAAGTGATGACAATGCTTTGCCGAGCGAGGTTTTATCCTCTTTGTTTTGTACTTCTATATTGCCATAAAGAGTCTTATTCTGTATATTCTCATTTGCAGACACATCCACCGTCTGTTTTTTCGGGGGTTGAGCAACTGCATAACCGGCACTGAATATCAAAAGCAATACCGCAAGAGAAAGTGCATTTTTCATATGATCTTATTTTTTAGAAATTTCACGAATCAGCATACCTCTGGCTATCTCGCCTCCGCTCACTTTCTGAAAAGTGGTGTAGTTAAGCGTTGAGCCTGTTGCACCTTCTTCCACCGACATATATCGGTTATCCCATATCTGCCCTTTGATAGGACGGATAACAGCCACACGGTGATAATTTATCTTCCCATCATTCTCATGTGCTTCCAACACCTCAAAGCGACTGTTTTCCGATATCTCTTCTTTCTTGCCTATTGGTGCTTGAATGGGCGAAGCGTTACTGATAGGCACCTTCACTTTGAACACCTCAAAGTTCTTTGCCAAATTCGCCACATTTTCATCAATAGCACGCGTACAAGCCTTGCGTATCATCTCGTCAGGACTACTCAGATTGACACCAATGAAACTAACGTCCGAACCACTCGACAACTGCGAACCTATATATTGCAAACGGAACTTCTTGCGGTTTTTGTCAAACAACTTCACCTTCTCTTCATTAGGTTCGGCGGAATACATCGTTTCATAAAACTCTGTGGCAATAGCCTCGTCCCATTGCAACTGATACAGATGTGTACGCACTTTCACCTTAAAGCCTTTAAGTGTCTGCATCAACTGGTTCATACTATCACCTAAATCGTTGAAAGAACTTGACATATTCGTTCCGCTCATACCTGAGGCAACACCACCTGCCACCATCAGTAGCCCTTGAAAGATAAGTCCTGCTATACGACCTGCTTTCTCTTTGTCTATATAGCGTATATCGTTGACTATGACAAAGGTGTTCTTTATCACATTGGAGTCGGCATCCTCCAGCAACGCATTTCCACGCAGTGAGTGTTGGGCTATTTGGCGACTGAACTCCGATGCCGAATACAGAGCGCGCTCGGACACCAAATCCATATTGCACTCACCCGTGAAAGGGTCGCGATTAAACCACCGAGCCACCAAATGAGATGCCACATCGTTACGCTCTAAAAAATCCTTACCACGCTCGTTCAAAGGAGTGCGTTTGTTAATCGTGATTATCTTAACACTCAAATCGTGATTATTATACTTATCAGGCAAAGGTATATCCAAAAAGATATCCGCGATGTTGGTACCATAGTCTTGCTCGGTATGATTGATAAGCAATGAATAAATGCTGCTGCGCTGATAATTGATATCATCGATATGGCGTACCTGTGCTGACAGACTCATACCTAATGCACAAAAAACTATTATAATATATCGTTTCATAATGTATTGATAATTAGTTGTTGATTTTTTAAGATCTTAATAATCCCAGTCAGCGGCAGGAACTGTCTGTTCCAAAGTGTATGTCCTACTGCGACGAGATAAGTAAAGGCGCAAACGATATCTATCTATGCTTGAGAACTCACGAGTAGGCTTATCACGGTATAATCTATATGCCTCATAAGCCAAACCTCTATCAGTGAACATAAATGGTATAACCTTCTGACCAAAACCATCTAAATAGCCATAGAACTTAACACCCTTGGAATCTAAGATATAGAACTCACGCATCTGACTATCGTGATATGCCGAATCAGCAATATAACAACCCTCATATCCGTCATGAGCATCCGAAAGTGCGTGAGTAGTAAGACTATACACACCATATAAGTCGCCGTACTTATATACGAACGAATTGTCTATGTATGAATATAGCGAGTCATATAAACAGTCCAATATCATACTGTCTCTCTCGTATGCACCCCATTTGCCGTTTTTGCGTACATACATCAACTCCTCAAAAGGCCATTGTACGATGTTATCATACAGGAAAGGTATTATTTCTTTTCCATCCACAGTGACCATTCCCCATTTATTATCTTTATGTTTGCAAGCCCACATCCCGTATTTATTGACAGCAGTCTTACACTGCCAATACTCAAAGGGAATCACCTCTTGCTGCGTCGTGTCCAACACACCATACAAACCTGTCTTATCATCCGCCTTAACCATGTATCCGAACTTGTACGGATAGCAACTTTTCACCTTATATCTACCTACTTCTTTACCTTCTTTATTGACCAAAATATCGCAATTACCGGCATCTATATGCCCGGTTATACTCACAATACCAAAACCGTCGGAGAAGTTCAGAAGCGACACTTTAACGCTGTCTTTCTCACCTGTCCATTTTCTATTTTTCTTATCCCATACCTTATGGTAAGTGGACTTGGCGTTCCACAGCAGCCGCTGATTCTTCAAATCAAAATATGCAGCAGCCTCCACTGCATGCTCTTTGTCCGTTTGCTGCGAATAGTACAAAGCCGCTATGTCGTTACTGAATGGTGTTATCTCTTTATTGGTCACCCATTTAGCAGCCTTCTTCTGGGATGCATTGTTGCCAAAGAGTTGCTTATAAAGCGACTCGCGGATATTCTTATTCAGAACCTGTTCTCCTTGAAGATTATAAAAAACATCCGTCTTCAAATTGCAAAAATAACCTGACGACAAATTCAGAGTGTCGGACTCTATCTCATAGATGGATTGATACGGTTGATCGTAATCCAACAAGTGCAACTGATAACCTTTACCTCTGTATATTTCTTTGCCCGTATTGGACAACAATGCATATGTATTATTAAAATCCAGCATCTTGGCTTTCTTGCCTTTCTTCACCACCACCTTGGCTATACCTTGACTATTGAAAGGGTAAATGAAAGCGTACTGAGGCTTATGCAGCAACTTTCCATCGGCTGTGATAAGACCTTGCTTGTCTTTATTTTTCACTATTCTCAAACCGTTGGTCTCATTACCTATCTCAGTATATTTGAGCGGCAAGATCTCCGTGCCTGTGGTATCAATCATTCCAAACTTACTCCCTTTCTTGACGATAGCAGTGCCGTTATCGGCAAAATCGGAGATAAAATCGTACTTATACGGCACCAACATATTCCCGTTGGCATCCATATACCCACACTTGCCACTTTGATTGGCAACAACCTGTTGAGCACGCAAACATAAAAACGGAAAACTCAACAATAAAACAGTAAACAAAGCCTTCCTCATAGTAAAACTATTTTAAGATGATATAACAACAAAAAACGCGGACTTAGATTGCTGTTCCGCGAATCGAGGCTCTCGCATTGCCTATTGAACCAAAAACAGCAACGCCGAGCCCACGCCGAATATATAACCTCTACCCCAATAATGCGGAACACTTATTCCACACTACTTAAAGAGGTAAGGATACATATATCCTTACGAGGACATCCGTTGTCACTATGTTTGTGGCTCAATTCTGAATTTGCGAGATTCCGATCCGCCAAAACTTAGCGCTTAAGATGCCTTACAATATGTCATAATTTTGCGCAAAAGTAGTGGCAAATTCCCAATTGCACAAATTTCTACTCAATTTATCTAAACTATTGGATTTAATTTTTCAGTGTATTTCAACATCTCTTTAGCCAATCTTTGTTGCAGTTCGCTGATATTGACAATATTGGTGTTTGACAATGATTTGAGGTTGGTTACTCTTTGACGAACCGACTGCACGGCATGTTTTTGCAGTTTCTCAACAGAGGGTGTGATGGCTCTTTCCAGTGCTTCTACATTAACATCCCACATCATAGTGGCATGCACAATAGTGCCTGTTGGCAGAGCATAACATGCCGAGCCGCTCACTTTCCTGCCTGCTATCAGCACATCGTTATGCGCGGTGGTCACTGCCGGATAGCCCAACTGACGCAAGGCGAAAGAGAGCATAGAGAGGAAAAATTGGAAGGCTTGTTCGGCATGCAAAGAAGGGGTGATATAGGAAATCATCAGGTTGCCTTCGTCGGCATAGACACAACCGCCGCCGCTCTTGCGCTGAATGACTTGTATGCCGTTCTCTTGGCAATAGGTCATATTAACCTCGTTTTCCAACACCTGGTGTCTGCCGTAGATGACCGTAGGACTGACCGACCAGAAGAAGAGTGTATCTTCCGTCACATCCTTTGCCAGCCGTTCTTCTTGAGCCAGATACCAATCTAAACGCTTGCCTTCAGGCATATTGAGTAAGACCATATATCTTGTCTTTTAAGGTTTTCTACTCTATGTCATGCACGAGACGGACAGAGATAGCGAATGAGCGGTGACTGCCACCTTGCTCAAACAGGTGGAACTCGCTGAAGACGATGGCGTAGATATAGGTATAATCGTCAGCGGTGGACGACCAATAGAGTCCGGCTTGGTTATCGTAAGCCATTAATGTACCATTTCTATATCCGGCGGCGGGGAGGAAGACGGCTCCGAAAGTCTGCATTATATTCCACTCGTTGGCAGTGAACGAATTGATGGCATAGGTAGAAGGACTCACCTTGACTTCCAATCCGCTGATAGGGATCCAGTCGTCGGGCAGCAATATATATCCGTTGATACCATTGACACAGGCTTTGGAGAACAGTTCGCGTGCGTTAGGTCGCTCAGTGAACAGGTATATCCATTCGGCAGAAGTAAGTGTTCGCCATAGTCCCGGCTTATTGCCTGCATTGGATATGGCATTATACATACCCCAATCGGCATAGGCATATTCACCTGTCAGGCCTGCCTTAACGTCGTTACCTAAGATAAAGTTGTTCAGTTGGTCGTTTTTGCTATATGGCTGATATTCTTTCACTCCCCCTTTCCATCCGTCAGCACCGAAGCAGAAGAGGTCGATCCAACCATCGTAAGAGTCAGAGGCTTTAGCATTATCTTCTTTAAGACATTCCCACTGTTCTTCAGCCAATTGCCACATACCCGGTGCTTTGGTACCATCGGCGCGGACATGTTCGCCCAAGACCGCATTGTATTGCAGATTGCCTTTTGAAAAAACGACTTTCTTGCCTTCGCCCACCGAAAAAACGCCATTAAGAGCACCTTCAGGGATGGCTGGTGACTGCGTTTCCTGGTTTTCGGTATTGCCGTCTGACTCTTTCGGGTCGTCTTTGGACTTGCTGCAACCGATTATCATTGCAGCACAAGCAAGGGTTAGCAAGAAGAGGGAGATAGGGTGTTTCATAGCCGTAAAAGGTTTTATTATTGTATCTCTTGTGCCTGCGCTATGGTAAGGACGTAGGCGTTGTCTTTCACATAAGTGGTGAAGAGCGGTTGCGGTGTGTTCCGGTCAAAGACGAGTGTTTGTTGTAGGTCGTTTCTTATACCTGTACCTTGCAGTTTGAGCCACGCTTCTTTTTTCGTCCATAGTTGTATGAAAGCGACATCGGGATTGTCGGCATTGGCTATCTCTACTTGTTCGCTTTCGTTCATCACTTTCTCTACGAGTGATTGTGAGGGGTGGCGAATAGTCTCCACGTCGATACCTATAGGTCGGCTATCGGTGGCTACTGCCACAGCGGCGCGGCAGTGACTGATGGAGAAAAACGGAAAGTGAGGAAGGAAGGGTTTGCCATAGTCGTTCTCTTCAAAGTCGGGTAGCGGTGGTGTCAGTTGCCACAGTTGGAGCAACAGTTCGCAGGCTTTGAGCGATGTCCATTGTCCAAACAGGTGCTTAAAGCGCAGTGCTTGTTGTTGTCTTTTCTTTCCCACCAACGTCAACAACCGTTGCACGTCTTTTTCCGTGCAACAGGTCATATCGTCAAACACTGTATATTGCATTATTATCGTGTGAGTGCTTCTTCGAGCAGTGCCACATCGTGTTTGAGTACACGGTCGTACTCCAACTGGTCGCTAACCGTATTAAGTGTATGTATGACAGTGGCGTGTGAGCGATGTCCGACGGCAGCACCGATCTCGGAAAGGGAACGTGTGGTAAGGCGTTTGAGCAGATACATCACCAACTGTCTGGCTCTGACCACTTCTCTTTGTCTTGATTGTCCTAACACGGCTTTTTCCGTTAGGTTAAGGTGTTCACATACGGCACCTATCACGTCTTCCGCCATCACCTCTTTGGGTTGCACTTTCACCAATCGAGCCACCACCTCTTGTGTCAAGTTCAGATCGACATCTCTGTTCATCAGAGTAGAATAAGCCATCAGCGAAGCCAATACGCCTTCTATATCGCGAATGTTATCACAAGCGTGTCGGGCTATATATTCCACCACCTCGTCGCTCAATTGCAGTCCGTCGCGATGCACACGGCTAAGCAGGATATTGCGTCTGAGGTCATATTCGGGGCGTTGTATCTCCACCGACAATCCCCACTTGAAGCGTGTGAGCAATCTCTCTTCCACATCACGCAATTGGAGTGGTGAACGGTCGGAAGTGAGGATGAGTTGCTTACGCGACTGGTGAAGATAATTGAAGATATGGAAGAACGTGTCTTGTGTACCTTTCAGACCGGCGAAGAACTGTATATCGTCGATAATGAGTACATCCACCTGCTGATAGAAAGCGAGGAAATCGGGGATACAGTTTTTCTGTGCTGCCTCCTGATATTGCAGTTTGAAAGTGTTGGCACTGACATACAGCACTTTGGCTTTGGGATTGATAGTGAGTATCTCGTTGCCTATAGCGTTGGCAAGGTGTGTCTTTCCTACTCCGCTGCCACCATATATAAAGAGGGGGTTGAAGATTGTTTTGCCGGGTTCGGCAGCAATGGCCATACCTGCTGCGTATGCCAGTTTATTACTTTCACCTTTGATGAAAGTGCTGAAGTTCTCTTTGGTGTTCAGCCGAGCGTCCCATTGAGTGTTGAGTGCTGCAGCCGAGGTCTGCTGACTAAGGGGATTGACAGTGCGTTGTTCAGAAGGATAGGTAGCAACGGCACCGGAGGTGGAATCGACCAAGACGCGATATTCGAGGCGTGTCTTTTCGCCAAATACGCGCCAGATGACGCGACTGAGCAAGTCGATATAGTTCTCCTCTATATATTCAGCCACGAACTGACTCTTGACGCGCAAGACGAGCACATCGTCCGTATAATCGACCGCCTGCAAAGAGGCGAACCACATCTTATAGACGGTGGCGGTCAGATTATCACGCAGGATGGCTGCGCATTGATTCCACAAAACAAATACGTCTTGAGTCATTGTTCTTGGTTGGATTGCTTTTTTATACTCGTTTTTTACACGAAAAACGGTGCAAAGGTACGCTGTCGGAGCTAATTGTGCAAATGAGCGCTCAATTGCACAAAAGTGGAAATTCAGTAAGGCTTTTAATTTTAGCAACTTACATATTAACAACTACAAATCAACACTTTATAAAAGTTATCAACAACTAAATGTCTGATTTTCAAAGCCTGATATTTGCATTGTTCCACAGTCGAAATCGTGAAACAAAAACACACAAAATTCAGTATAGTACGCTTTTGCGAAGAAAAGTGAGCAAAAGGTGTCAATTTGGAAATTGTCCAAACGGAAAGTTTACTTTTTCTTCTTTTTCTCTTTGTTGCCGAAAACGGAGAAGTGGACGTAACGTTTGGGGTTGGCTTTGAGGTCGATAAGGAGGTTATCGGCGCTGACGATGGCGGAGTCGATATGATTGTATAGTGTCTTGTCGTACAGCAGTTTACCCAGTGTTCCTTCTCTTGAAGTAATGACGGTGGACACTTGTTCAGCCACGGTGTCGATACGTGCTATTGTACCTTTGAGGTCGGCATCTGCCACTGATGTGAGCACTCTGTTGGCGTTGCTCACGGCTTGTTGTACACTGTCCACCACTTGCGGCAGGCGTTGGTGTGTAAGTTGTTTGAGGTCGGTGGAAGAGACTTTGAGGTCGGTGGTTATATGGTCCACGTTTTGCAGTGTACGCTTGATATGGTCACCTTCGAGTTGGCTTTGCACTGAGGCTAAGAGTGTGTCTATATGTATAACGACGCTATCCACGTGAGCGAGCAGTTGCGATTGCAGCGACTCCATCAGTCCTTCTTCCACACGTGTTGGCAGTTCGCTACCACGCGCAATGATGCTTAGACTATCACCTACGGGAATGACTATCTCTATGGCTTTGCCGCCTAACAATCCGTCGGATACAAGTACCATCTCGCTACCTTGAGTGAGGTGTATGTCACTATTGACGGAAGCCGAAACGAGGAAGGCTTGCTGCTTGGAAAAGTCGTACTGGATACGATCCACCTGTCCGACCTTATACCCGCGTATATATACCGGTGCCTGCTCCGTCAGACCGCCCAACTGCTCAAAATATCCGGTGTAGGAGGAGATGGGAGTGAAGATATTAACACCCTTGAGGAAATTGAAACCAAAGAAAAGAAGGAAAAGACATACAATGGCAAGAACAGCCACTTTTATTTCACGGTAGGATTTCATAATATGGTTGAGAGTTGAAAGTTTAGAGTTGAGAGAAGTTTTTATAGTTGAGAGTTGAGAGAAGTTGGGGAGTGGAGAGTTTTTTAGTGTTAAAGTTTTTAAGTATTGAAGTTTTAAGTATCGGAGTTGGGGGGTTAGCGTTGGGAGTTGGTTTGCACGACGAAACAGCCGGGGAAGAGAGTTTGCAACTCCTTACATTTATCTTCTGCCTCTTTGCGAGTGGAATAAGCACCATACATATACTTATACCACACATCACGTTTCTCATAAACGCACCCTTTCAAGCCCTTAAACTCTTTATCCCCCTCAGGTAAGACGGTACGGGAAGAGAAAATCTGCACACGATAGACTGTAGCGGGAGCATTTTTCACGGTCTTGTCAGACTTGTCAGACTTCGGTTCAGACTTTTTCTTCGATTTCTCTTTAACTTTGGTTTCGGGTTTGACTTCTTGCTTAGACTCGTTATCTACTTTCTCAGCACTCTGTTCAGGTTCTTCTTTCTGCTCATCGGCTTTGCCGGATATAGCGGTGTAGTACTGCACAAAAGCATTGAAGATAGCATCGGTTATCTCACGTTTACCTTTGTCAGAGGCAAGATATTTTTCTTCTTCCTTATTGGAGATAAAGCCCATTTCGACCAGTACGCTCGGGCAAGCAGACTTGAGCAGCACCCAGAACGCAGCCTGTCGCACACCGCGGTCGTCTAATTTCAACTCACTGACAAAACGGTTTTGCAAGTAAGTGGCAAACTGCAGACTCTTATCCATATACTGGTTCTGCATCAGTTCGAACATTATGTAAGAGTCGATGCTGTTAGGATCGAACCCTTCATAGGTAGTCTGATAATCCTGCTCCAGTTTCATCACGGCGTTCTCTCGCATAGCCACATCGAGGTTGGCTTGCATACGTTCCGTTCCTAAGACGAAGGTCTCTGCACCTCGCGCTGAACGACTCTCAGCGGAATTGGTATGGATGCATATAAAGAGGTCGGCATTGTTCTTATTGACTATGTCGGCTCTTTTTTGCAAAGGCAGGAAGACATCATCGGAACGCGTAAGTACTACATTGATATCAGGATAGGCAGTACGCAGGCGACTGGCCAAACGCAGACTGACATCAAGATTCAGGTCTTTCTCTTGCACTTTGAGCACATATCCTACAGCACCGGCATCCTTCCCTCCGTGACCGGCATCAATAACCACTGTATATGGCTTGGCTTGCAACCCTAAAGGAAAAGTAAAGATTAACAAAAACAAAAATAAATAACGCCTGTATTTCAACATCTGCTTCATATCATTTTTCTTAACTGCGCATAAAATGCACGCAAAGGTATGATAAAAAATGTGATCACAAAAAACGTTTTTCCGTATTTGTCTCATTATTTGGCTGAAACGCTCACATTTTTGTGAAAAATTGCGCATACACTTGCGCAATCGGATAGTATTACCTAACTTTGCACGCTTTTTGTAACCGATTCGGTTCAGTAGTATGTTTCGCCTATGAACGAGAGTGACTTTACACAAGAAGAGGAGCAACTCATTGAGCGCACTTTTCAAGAGCTGTTAAACGACTATGCTCACACCATTCACCGCCAGAAGGTGGAGATTATCACTCGCGCTTTTCGTTTTGCGCACATGGCTCATCGCGGAGTAAGGCGTTTGAGCGGTGAGCCGTACATAATGCACCCCTTAGCCGTGGCACGCATAGTGGTCAAAGAGATAGGTTTGGGCAGCACCAGTATATGTGCGGCACTGCTGCATGATGTGGTGGAAGATACGGAATTTACCGTTGAAGACATAGCCTCGCGCTTCAATCCGAAGATAGCACAGATAGTGGACGGACTGACTAAGATCAGTGGGGGCAAGTTTGGCAATCAAAGTGAGAAACAGGCGGTTAACACCCGCAAACTGCTGCTGACCATGTCGGAAGATGTGCGAGTAGTACTCATCAAGATTGCCGACCGTCTGCACAATATGCGTACCTTGGCGGCACAACCTGTTGACAAGCAGCATAAGATAGCCAGCGAGACACAATTCATCTATGCTCCTTTGGCTCACCGTTTAGGGCTCTTCCCAATCAAAGATGAGTTGGAAGACCTCAGTTTCAGATACTTACTGCCTGATGTCTATAACGAGATAGATAGCAAACTGTCGGCGTTGAAAGACTCACAAATGGAGAATTTCAAGCGGTTTGTGGAACCTATTCGCAAGAAAATCGACCATTTAGGCTATGAATACACCATCTCCGCGCGCTTGAAAACCGTCTATTCCATTTGGGAAAAGATGCAGAAGAAGAACATACCTTTCGAGGATGTGTATGACCTGCTTGCCGTGCGCATAGTGTTCAAACCCAATGACTCGATGGCAGAAAAAGACCAATGCTGGATGATTTATTCCGCCATCACCACTCTTTATCGTCCACATCCTGAGCGCATTCGCGACTGGATATCCACCCCAAAGGCTAACGGCTATGAAGCACTGCACGTGACAGTGATGAGTCCGTTCGGACAGTGGATAGAGATACAGATACGCACTGAGCGTATGCACGATTTGGCAGAACGCGGTTTGGCTGCACACTGGAAATATAAAGCAGGAGATACAGGCGATGTGATTGAGGAGTCAGAGTTGGACCAATGGCTCAAAGACGTGAAAGAGGTGTTGGAACATCCCGATTCGGATGCCATGACATTTCTTGACACCTTCAAACTCAACCTTTTTGCCGACGAAATCTTCGCTTTCACCCCCAAAGGCGACTTCCGCACATTGCCGCAAGGAGCCTCCGTATTGGACTTTGCTTACCAATTGCACACCGAGTTGGGCGAACACTGTATAGGTGCTAAAGTTAATCATAAAGTGGTGTCGGTCAGTTACTTGATACAGAGTGGCGACCAAGTGGAGGTGCTCACATCCGAAAGTCAAAAGCCCGAACCCGAATGGCTTAACATAGTGGTGACGGCCAAGGCGAAGAAAGCCTTGCGTATGTATTTCAACCGCACAGATGTGAATGGCAAACCACGCAACCTGACAGCCTACCCCGTCACTATTGTGGTACGAGGCAAAGATACCTTCGGCGTGCTGATTCGCATACTGAATATAGTGAGCAACCAGATGCACCTTTTCCTTCACAGTCTGCATACAGAGACGATGGACGACCTGTTCGAATGCAAGATGCAGATGTCGGTATATGACGAAGCCACGGTGAGCGTTCTGTGTCGCGAACTGAGCAAGATAAAAGAACTGACAGACGTGGAACGCATTGATAATAAATAGATAACAGACAAACAAAAAAAACAGATTATAGTTATGAAAAAGATGCTAACTATTGCTATTGCATTAGTATCAGCGATAGCATTATGGGCTCAAAAACCCGTCATTTCATTTGACAAGACCAATCACGATTTCGGTAAGATTAACGAGGCAGACGGTCGTGTAACCACCGTTTTCTCTTTCACCAACAACGGTGCTACCCCATTGGTATTGAGCGAGGTGCGCGCATCATGCGGTTGCACCACACCCAAATGGACACGCGAGCCGGTAGAGCCGGGTGCCACAGGTGAGATAACGGTAACGTACAACCCTAACGGTCGTCCGGGTCGCTTCAACAAGACCATAACAGTCACCTCTAACGCCGACCCTGCCACCAACAAACTCTTCATCAAAGGTGAAGTGATTCCAAAGGCAGCCAAACCCGTTGAGACTTTTCCCGTTAAGTTCGGCAAACTGGAGTTGAAGACACAGTCGGTGGACTTCGGCAACGCCTATATGGGTCAATCAGCAGAGCAGACTATCGCCTTTATGAACAACTCCAACGATCCTGTTAAGGTGGAGTTTGTGCCCACCGACCCCTTCTTCTATGCTATGGCTCATAGAGAGAGTTCAGAGGCAACCATTCAACCTCACACACGCGGAGAGGTGATAGTGGTCTTCTACGGTCAGAATTGCCAACAATACGGTCCTGCCACTTCCAAGCTGTTTGCCGTGATTGACGGCGTGGAAGATGCCAATATGTTCATCACCGCTTCCATCAACGTGCAAGAAGACTTCTCACAGATGACGGCAGAGGACAAAGCCTTGGCACCTATAGCCGACATAAAGAACGATATTAACCTCGGTCAGTTTACGGCAGGCAAGAGTCATAAGGCACAGTTTGAAGTGACCAACGTCGGTTCCGACCCGCTTCTCGTGCGCCGCGTTATATGCAACGACAGCCGCCTGAAAATACAAACACCGAAAGCCGTTAAGTCAGGAAAGAAAGGTATCTTCCGCGTACAAATGGACGCAATGGAAGCCGGCAAATACAGCAGTGAGATAACTCTTATCACCAACGACCCCGTCAATAGTGTTAAGAAAATAACATTGCAATGGACAATCAAATAAGAGAGGATTGTCAGAACTGTCATCCAACTTTTGAATAATAGTCGTTTGTAATATATGCAACATCATCCGGAGAACGAAGCCCAATACAAGGGATTAGTGGTGAACGAGGGTGTGGAGAATTTGCCAAAGGTCAATCCCTACACCGTTTTTCGCCGCAAGAAACGTGTGTTACCCGCCGAGGATTATGTGCGCGGTATCTTGTCGGGCGATATCACTCTGCTCAGTCAGGCAGTGACCTTAGTGGAGAGCAGTTTGGAGAGCGACCAGGCAGTTGCACAGAAAGTGATAGAGCAGTGTTTGCCATATTCGGGTAAGTCTGTTCGTGTGGGGATAACAGGTGTTCCGGGTGCCGGCAAATCAACATTCATTGAGGCATTAGGTACTCGTCTGTGCGAGCAGGGCAAGCACTTGGCAGTGTTGGCTATCGACCCTTCATCAGAGCGCAGCAAAGGTTCGATATTAGGCGATAAGACGCGAATGAACGAACTGTCCACAGCCGCCAATGCTTTCATACGTCCTTCCCCTTCGGCAGGCAGTCTGGGCGGCGTGGCTCGTAAGACACGCGAGACTATCGTCCTATGCGAAGCCGCCGGGTTCGACACCATACTGATAGAGACAGTGGGTGTGGGACAGAGTGAGACAGCGGCACACTCGATGGTGGACTTCTTCCTGCTGCTTCAAGTGACCGGCACCGGCGATGAGTTGCAAGGCATCAAACGCGGCATTATGGAGATGGCGGACGGCATTGCCATCAATAAGTGCGACGGCAGCAACGTGGAACGCGCACAAGCCGCCAAGGTGAGTTTTAAGAACGCCTTGGCACTCTTTCCTCCCACCGAATCAGGGTGGAAACCATACGCTGAGACATGCTCATCGGTGGAAAAAACCGGCATAGACAAAGTGTGGCAGATGGTGGAAGACTACGTGTCATTCGCCAAAGGCAACGGCTATTTCGTTCGCCGCCGAACAGAACAGAGCAAGTATTGGATGTATGAGACCATCAACGAGCGTCTGCTAAACGGTTTCTACCGTCACCCCGTCATGGAACAACTCATACGTGATGCCGAGAACAAGGTTTTGAAAGATCAGATCAGCAGTTTTGTTGCTGCTCACGAGTTATTAGACACTTATGCCCGCTTCGAACACAAATAAACGTCGCCCTGCCACCCCCGTCACCTTAGGCAAGAGTGAGATGGGCAAACTGCCGCCACAAGCATTAGATATGGAGGAGTCGGTGCTGGGTGCACTGATGATAGCCAAGGAGTCGTTTGCCACGGTGGCAGACCTGTTGCGTCCTGAGAGTTTTTATAAGGTGCAGAACCGTCTTATCTATGAAGCCATAGCCGCACTTGCCGCCAAGGAGCAACCTATCGATATGCTTTCGGTGGCAGAGAAGATGCGCTCTTTAGGCTCTTTGGAAGAGGCAGGTGGTGTTATCTATCTTAGTGAGTTGACGCGCAAAGTGGCATCGACGGCACACCTGCGCTATCACGCACAGATAGTGTCACAGAAAGCCATCGCACGCGAACTGATACAAATGGCATCCGAGTTGGAAGAGTTGGGCTATGACGAGACACAGGACGTGGAAGACCTGATGCAGAAAGCCGAGTCGGATATCTTTGAGATAAGTCAGCGCAACCAAAAACGCGATGTGACACAGATCGACCCTGTCATCTCTGAGGCTTTTGCACGTATGCGCAAAGCCAGTCAGAACGAAGGTAACATCAGCGGCATACCGTCAGGCTTCACCGATCTGGATAAGATAACAAGCGGCTGGCAGAAGTCGGACCTTATCATCATAGCCGCACGACCGGCAATGGGTAAGACGGCGTTCGTGCTGTCAATGGCGAAGAACATAGCCGTCAATTACCACCGCGCCGTGGCGATGTTCTCACTTGAGATGTCCAACGTGCAGTTAGTCAATCGTCTGATAATGAACGTATGTGAGATAGAAGGCGAAAAGATAAAAAACGGTAAACTGACACAGGGCGAGTGGAATCAGTTGGAACATAAGGTCAACGACCTGCTCGGCGCACCTATCTATGTGGACGACACACCGGCTTTATCCATCTTTGAGTTGCGCAGCAAGGCAAGAAAATTAGTCAGAGAGAAGAAAGTGGAACTCATCATCATCGACTACTTGCAACTCATGAACGCCAACGGTGTCAATTTCGGCAGTCGTGAGCAAGAGGTGAGTATCATCTCTCGTAACCTGAAAGCCCTTGCCAAAGAGTTGGATATCCCCATTATCGCTCTTTCGCAACTCAACCGTCAGGTGGAGCAACGCGGCGGTCAAGGTATAGAGGGTAAGAAGCCGCAACTGAGCGACCTGCGTGAGTCAGGTGCCATAGAGCAGGATGCCGACATGGTTTGCTTTATTCACCGACCCGAATACTACAAACTCTATTCAGACGAGAAGACCGGCAGCGACTTGCGCGGATTAGGACAGATCATAGTAGCCAAACACCGTAACGGAGCCACCGACGATGTATGGCTTCGCTTCAGAGGCAAATATGCCAAGTTCCAAAACAAAGACGAAGAAACCGACGATATGCCTGAAATAGATGAACCTAACAGCGGTGCTTCCATACAGATACGCTCGTCGATGGGCAGTCCGACAATGTCACCCGCAGGTGCAACTCAAGGCATAGACGCACCTCCATTCTGAAAACATATATTTCGATAAATTAACATAACCATATATATATATATTATGCAACGTACAGAAATAAAAGTGGCTTTACAGAGCAAGCAACTGAACCAACTCATCAATGTTCGCGGTTGGGTGCGCTCTCGCCGTGGAAATAAGCAAGTCAGTTTCATAGCCCTTAACGATGGTTCAACCATAAAAAACATCCAGATAGTGGCAGATATGCAGCTTTTCTCGGAAGAGTTGCTCAAGCCTGTCACCACCGGTTCGTGCATCTCAGCCACCGGAACGTTGGTAGCCTCACAAGGTGCCGGACAAGATGTGGAGATACAACTGACTGAGTTAGAGGTCTATGGTACAGCCGACCCCGAAAAATATCCTTTGCAGAAGAAAGGTCTGTCAATGGAATATCTGCGTACGATAGCCCATCTGCGCCCTCGTACTAACACCTTCGGTGCCGTCTTCCGCCTCCGCCACCACATGGCTATGGCTATACATACTTATTTTCACGAGCACGGGTACTTCTATTTTCACACACCTCTCATTACCGCCAGCGACTGTGAAGGTGCCGGACAGATGTTCCAAGTGACAACCAAAAACCTCTATAACCTAAAGAAAGATGAGAACGGACAGATTGACTATTCCGACGATTTCTTCGGTAAGATGTCAGCACTGACCGTCAGCGGACAGTTGGAGGGTGAGTTGGGTGCAATGGCACTGGGCAAGATCTACACCTTCGGTCCCACTTTCCGCGCCGAGAACTCCAACACACCGCGTCACCTTGCCGAGTTTTGGATGATAGAACCCGAAGTGGCTTTCATTCAGAAAGAGGAGTTGATGGATTTGGAAGAGGACTTCATCAAATACTGCGTCCGTTGGGCATTAGACCATTGTATGGACGACCTCAATTTCCTCAATCAGTTTATCGACAAAGGTCTTATTGAGCGTCTAAGAGCCGTGGTTGATACCGACTTCGTTCGTCTCACCTACACCGAAGGCATAGAGATACTGCAAGAGGCAGTGAAGAACGGCAAGAAGTTTGAGTTCCCTTGCCAATGGGGCGATGACCTCGCTTCCGAGCATGAGCGTTATTTAGTGGAAGAACATTTCCGCCGTCCGGTGATAATGACCGACTACCCCAAAGAAATCAAAGCCTTCTATATGAAACTCAACGCCGACGACAAGACCGTGCAAGGTACCGACGTTCTCTTCCCGCAGATAGGTGAGATAATAGGCGGTAGCGTACGCGAAGAGAGTTTGGACAAACTGAACGCAGAGATTGAACGCCGACAGATACCGATGAAAGATATGTGGTGGTATCTTGACACTCGCCGCTTTGGTTCAGCACCGCACGCCGGCTTCGGTTTAGGCTTCGAGAGACTGATGCTCTTCGTTACCGGTATGCAGAACATAAGAGATGTCATCCCCTTCCCACGCACACCAAAAAATGCTGATTTCTAATAGGTTATATCACTATTGGAAAATATGTAACAGGTTATTTGAAAGAAATCCAATAACTATCATACAATGAAAAAACTTTTATTCACCCTTGTTTTCACCTGCTTAGCCGTTGGTGTATGGTCACAGACCGCCACCACACGATTGGCAGGTCGCATCGTGAGTGAAGATGCCGGCAAGAGCATAGCCGGTGCAGTGGTCACTCTCGCTAACCAAAACATCAGCACCACCACCAATCAGAATGGTGAGTTTTCCTTCAGTTACCTTCAAGCAGGTGACGACGAACTGCTCATAGAAGCCGATGGTTTCAACGGCACCGTGGAAGTGGTGTCTATCCGTCTTAACGAGACAACCGAACTGGGTTCGCTCTCTCTAAGCACCGACATGCAGAAAGAGGCAGGTGACGAGATAGTGCTTAACCTCAGTGAGGCTGAACTGAACGATGATGAAGGTCGCTCACAAGAGCAGTCGTCAGCCGTCAGTTCGTCCACCGACGTGTTCACATCCAACTCGTCGTGGGCATGGTCCACAGCACGGTATCGCAATCGTGGATACGCTTCCAACTATGAGACCTATTACATTGAAGGTCTGTCGTTCAACTCAGCCGAACGCGGACAGTTTAACTTCTCGGCTATGGGTGGTCTGAACGAAGCCTCACGCTACAAAGAGACGACACACGCCATCGAGGCTAACAACTTCTCTTTCGGCGGTTTAGGCAATGCTACCAACTACCTTATGTCAGCCACCAACTACGCCCAAGGTTGGAAAGTGGGCGTGGGTGGCACCAACCGTAACTACAAAGCCGTGGCACGTGTAGCATACGCCAGCGGACTAAGACAGAACGGATGGGCTTTTGCCGGACAACTGGCATTCCGCTTCACACCATATATCGATAAAAAAGGAATGATAGGTGAAGGTATAGAATACTATTCATTAGGCTATTTCTTCTCCGCCGAGAAACGCTGGGGCGATAGACATAAGCTGAAGATCATCACCTTTGGTTCACCTACCACACGCGGTCAGTCGGCAGCCGTAACACAAGAGGTGTACGACCTCACCAACCAATACAACAAGACCCAATGGGGCTGGAACAACTACAACCCCTACTGGGGCTACCAAAACGGCAAGATGCGCAACTCACGCAATGTACACTCGTTCGACCCCACACTCATCGTCGGCTATGACTTCCAAATAGCCAAAGACCAGAAACTGCACGTGGCACTGGGTTACCACTACTCACTCTACTCCAACTCAGCGCTCTCTTTCTACAACGCACCCGACCCCAGACCCGACTACTATCGCAACCTGCCTTCCTTCCTCTGGGACGGACAGATAAACGCTAACGGTAACTACATAGACAAAGATGCCAATGGCAAGATCTTCAGCGATTATGGTCGCGACGGTTTCACCGACGGCGATGGCACTTACGTTGGACCGACAGTGGATCAGAACGCCTACAACGCTCTCTACGACGCTTGGACATCGCGCGACAACACCACCACACAAATCAACTGGGACGCTATCTATGCAGCCAACCGCGCTAATAACGTCAACAACCCCAACGGCTCGGCAAGATATATCCTTGAACGCCGACACAACGACATACAAGAGGTGATGGCTACAGGCTTGTATGAGAACACACGCATACCTAACCTCAAGATGACTGCCGGCTTGGAACTCAAAGAGTCAATAGGTCAGCACTACAAGACCCTCGACGACCTGCTGGACGCTAACCAATGGATAGACATCGACCCCTTCGCCGAACGCGATATAGCCGAACTGGCAGAGAACATAGGTATGACGCAAGTAGAGATGGAAGTGGTGAAACAAAACGACGTGGCTAACCCCTATAAGACGATAAAGAAAGGTGACCGCTTCGGCTACGACTACACCATCAATATGACAACCGCCAAACTGTGGTATCAGAACCAATGGACATGGCGCGACCTGGATCTCTATTACGGTCTGCAACTCACCTATACCAATATGCAACGCGTGTCGGATATGCTCAACGGTAGAGCACTCTATCTTACTATGTTGCAACCCGGTATGGAAGAGTTCTACCTCGGTTTGGACGGCTTCAAGATAGTGCGCGCTGACGGTACGCTTAACACACAAAAGCACTACTACGGTTTCCGTCACCACTTCGTTGACCCAGCCTTCAAAGCCGGATTGACATATAAGATTGACGGTCGCAACCACCTGCGTTTCAACGCCATAGCCATGACTAAAGCACCATTGGCACGCGACGCTTATCTCTCGCAACGCGTACACGACCGAGTGGTGGAAAACATCTACACACACGACCGCGCCAAGAACCTCAAAGACTACTATGCAGCCTCTGAAAAAATAGTTGGCGGCGACCTCACCTACGACTTCAACTATCCTATCGTTCGCGGTCGCGTAACCGGTTTCTACTCACGTTTCTGGAATCAGACACAACTCAACGGTTATTACGACGATGAGGCTCGCACCTTCGTCAACCAAGCAATGACCGGTCTTAATAGTCGTCACTGCGGCGTGGAAGCAGCAATGAGCGTTAAGTTAGGGACCTACTTCACCCTCACCGGAACGACATCCGTTGGCGACTATCGCTATACATCCAACGCATCCGTAGTCACCTCAGCCGAGAACGGTATGGCTCTGGCTTCTAATGCTCAAGGTCCTGTGTATGAGTTGCGCGACTCCGTCTATATGAAAGGTGTGCGCGTGAGCAGCGGTCCGCAAGTGAACGCCTCTCTCAAACTCAGTTTCTTCCATCCCAAGATGTGGTTCGCCGACATCACGTGCTCCTACTACGACTGGAACTGGCTCAACGTAGCACCATCCAGACGACTCATGAGCCTCTATACCGACACATCCTACGACCTCAACGGCAACCCCGTCACCGTCAACGGTTCATACAAGACAATCTACCAACCCGACGGCACCACTACAACGGCTCTGAAGATGAACAACGGCGAGGTGGTAACCGACAAGAACGGCAAACCCGAACTCATCTATCCCTACAACCAGTTAGACCAACAAGAGTCGTTAGTGGCTGACAATGTGTGGAATCGCTTTATCTTCGATGTCAGCATAGGCAAACTTATCTACCTCAAGAACCGCCAGTCGCTCTCTATCTACCTCAGTTGCACCAACATAACCAACAACGTGCACTTCAAGACAGGCGGCTACCAACAGGCACGACTGCCACGCTCCACCAGACAAGGACAAACCGACGGACAAAACTCCGTCATCAACACCAACGTATGGAAATTCCCGGCTAAGTACTACTACGCCTGGGGCGCTAACTTCTACCTCACCATCACCTATAAATTCTAATCAAAGGAGGATAACAGTATGAAAACCATTCAATCAATATCACTACTGGTTATGGCAGCCACCCTGCTCATAGGTTGCACAGCCGACGAACCGAAAAGAAGTTACGCTGAAGAGAGTGAGATCAACTGCATCATCGGTGATGGTACCTTGCTGACACTCAACGAGCTGAAGCAAGCACCATATATGACGGAAAAAGGCAACTATGTTGACCCTGCCCTCTATCGCCTGCGTACTAATGCTACCGGTCACACCGGCGCATACGCCTATCTCGACACCGTCTTCGTGTTCGCTCTCGACACTATACCTACAGACAAACCGCTATACATACGCGGACGCATAACAACCGACGACATAGGTGGCAACTTCTATAAGTCGCTCTGTATCCAGCAGATAGTGAACGGTAAGCAACAAGCACTGCGCATATCGGTGGATGCCGGCTCGGTAGGCGGTATGTATCAGATAGGTCAAGAGATACTCATACGTGTTGACGGACTGGCTATCGGCAGGTATGCCAACCAACCGCAACTGTGCGTACCTTCATATAACAACAACACCTATGCCACTAACTACAAACAGAAGACTGGTTGGGCACCGGGACGCATACCTTTCTCTGAGTTCAAGAGACGTACCTCACTCATCGGTCTGCCACAAACACCTTACTGCGACACTATACTTATCTCCGACGTTGTAACAGCCACACCCAACATCATTGACGCACGACTGAAAGACGGATGCCTCGTGTGCGTCAAAGATGTGCATTACACCGGTAAATATACCGACAAAGACTCCTGCACCACCGGCAACCCCGCCAGCGACGGCAACGCTAACGTCTTTGCTCCTACTACCAACAATATCGGCTATCCGCAAAGCCGTGTTATTGCAGACGATAACAACAAAGAGATAATGGTGTCCAACTCCGAATATGCCAAGTTCGCACGATTCTATCTGCCCGGTGCCGATAATACCGGCGTTAGCAATTGCAGTAAGTATAAAGGCAATGTGGTAGGTATATTAGGTTATTACTACGACAATAACTACAACACCAAGTCAACCTATAACCCTGCATGGGACGACTGGTCAATCACCATCCGTTCGTTAGACGATTTGCAACTGACCGACAGCAAAGGTAACCTGTGGCCAAGATTGGAGTACGGCACAATCACATTATAAATATCTCACTCACTATGAGTTGGTTAGACGCTATTCTTATCCTTCCGTTGCTCTACGGATTAGTGCGCGGACTAATGAAAGGTTTCATCAGCGAGGTGATGGCAGTTCTTGCCATCATCCTCGGCTGCGTGGGTGCACGCTTATGGGGTAACGGTTTTGCCCATTGGCTTCATAGTCAATGGCAATGGCCGGATGCAGTGTGTACCGCCACCTCATACGTACTGCTCTTCATTGCCATTGCCATCGTACTGAGTATAGTGGCTAAACTGCTGTCACGGTTCTTCAATGCTATCAATCTGGGTGGACTGAACCGCCTGCTCGGCGGTGTATTCGGCATTGCCAAATGGGGACTGATAACACTCGTCATCGTCTTCGGCGTTAGCGTCTTGGACCAACAGTTCCATTTCCTGCCACAAGAAGCATTAGCGCAAGCCAAACTATACCCCACTGCCATCGAATGGGCTAACACCCTATGGCAATCGGTCGCCTCTAATATCGACTGACAACAAAAGCACCACTCTTAAAGGTGGTGCTTTTGTTTATACCTTCTTCGCTATCTCATTCAGAGCAAAGAAGTATTAGCGTTTGGTTAATATGTTTGCGATACATAGGAATATACTTGGCATCGCCGACAATATAGTGAGCTTGATTCAAATAACGAGGAAGAATGTTTATAAAAAAAGTATCTCTATCCCGTCGTTATCCTATAAGTATCCCTATATTCAAATGTCAGGGTTTATAATTCAAGCCTCTTATCTGCTTTTGCAATTCGGCAAGGCAGTCTGTGTTCTTATAGAATCTGTGCGGTATGGTTCTTGGTATCGACTTTCTCGATGACGCGTTCCAGTGTGCCGTCGGCATTGAAAATGAAGGTCTTGCGCAACGTTCCCATGACCGTTTTGCCGTACATCTTCTTCTCGCCGTAAGCACCGAGAGCCTGTAGCAGTTCGGTCGTCGGGTCGCTCAACAGAGGGAATGGCAACTCGTATTTGGCAATGAAACGCTGATGCGAAGCAGGCGAGTCCTTGCTCACGCCATAGACTTGATACCCCCGTGCGAGGAACGAGTGGTAGTTGTCGCGCAGGTTACAAGCCTCAGCCGTACATACGGGTGTCGAGTCTTTGGGATAAACGTAAAGCACTGTCGGCTTGCCTATTAGGTCTTTATCCGTCACGACCTCACTGTCTTGATTAAGCACGCTGAACCGCGGCATCATGTCTCCTATTTGCATAATGATATTATTTAGAGGGTTATAATGTACGTGATATATTAGTCAATTTCATAAATTGTTGCCGTATTTTTCAAGCCATGCTTGCGCCTGCTTATAATCAGGGCAATGTGAAATCAACAGAGTTTGGAACTTGGCTGTGTGTTTCATAATCAGCGTGTGACACAATTCGTGTATTATCACATAGTCAATCACAAACTCCGGAGCTTTGATAATACGCCAGTTAACCGATATGTTTTTTTCCGCCGAGCAATTTCCCCATTTGCGCTTCTGACTACGGATAAACAGCCGATTATACGGCAGTAATAATTTCTCTGACAACTCCGCCACCCGAGGACGAAGGTAACGCCCGGCTATCGATTTCAGCCATTTCTCCTGTACGGCGCTATCCAACAAGTCACGTCTTGCCTGTATCGTCTTGCTCTCACGATTCACAATGACTTTGTTCTGATAGCGGGACGAATAGAAATAGGCATACCGGTTACCGAACAGCAGCAATTCATTCCGTGCCAAGAGGATTTTTCCTTTGTTGGCAAAGTACCGACGTTTGGTTTCTATCCAATGCTGTTTGGACTCCAGTATCTTTGCGATATGCTCATCCGTGAAATCCTCCGGTACGAACAAGTGCACGGCTCCGTCCTCATGCACACGAAGGCGGGCATGCTTCACTTTGCGACGCTCTACAGTATAATTCTCCGGCAGGCTCATCAGTTCAAACTGAAATTACGCAATACAGACTCCATCATTTCTCTACCCAGTTCGCCTTCCACACGGATTGCCAGCGGCTCATATTTCGGATTGGCAGCCAACAAATCTATCTCACGCATTACGCGGTTGTATTCCTGTGTCACATCCTGCCATCCAATATAAATCATGGATTTAATTTCCTGTGCTGCCGCTTCTGCAAAGGCTCTTGCCAGTTCCTCATTGAAGTCCGCGATATTGTTTTTGAGAATCTGGTAAATCTCAAAAGTTCCTTTGTCTTCAAAGCCCATTTTTCTCGGCAGTTCTATCGCCTCATCCACTTCCGTATAAAGTTCGCTCAGTTTTTTCAAGAGTCCTTCTATCTCAACCGTATTCGCATTCTTCTGTTTTATCAACGCATCCAAGCGTTCCTGGAATTCAATATAGATGGTGCTGTTATTCTGATTCGTGCGGATCATGGTTTCAATATCACGGATGATTTTCTCCGCTTTGTCACTCGGCGACAGCTTGGTCTCCTGCAACTTCTTCAGATAATCAGCGTCAATGGCAATCTCCGGCAAATGACCTTTGAAATCAAGAAGTATGGTACTCTCTTCCAACAACTTGCGTGTCTGAGCCGCATAGAACTCCGTATCAAAATCCGAGCGACGGAATTCCTCCATATAGAGTTCATAGATGGTTACCAGCCATTGGTAGCGTGTTCTATACGGGCGCAGCCCAGGATTCGGGCAAATAGCTTCCCATAGTTGTACTACCCGATGGAACCGGTTCTCAAACTGTCCTTGATCAATCTCGTTCAGTTTACGAATAATTGCCATCATACACTCATAGCTGTTCTCCAGTTGTATGTCGTTGAAAGGTTCAAACGCAGTGTCCAACTCCTTGGGGAATAGCGCAAGAAGCGCATCCACATCTTCGAACTCGCCGATGTCTTCGGGGTCGTATGCAAGTGCTTCCTTATAGTTCTGGAACACACCCACATAATCCACTATCCTACCGAATTCCTTTGACAGTTTCGTTTCGCCCTCGCCATAGTCATACGGCCTGTTGGTCCGTGCTACTGCTTGCAGCAGATTGTGGTCGCGCAAGGGGCTATCCAGATACATGGTTTGCTCTATCGGTGCATCGAAACCAGTAAGTAGCATATTGCAGACGATAAATATCTTGAGATTATTGCCTTTTGCCAGTTCTTCGGGTGTTATCCGCTTTTTGAAATTCTCAATCAGCCGTTTGCGCTCCGCATCCGAAAGATAGAACGGCGAGAACATGGCATATCGTTCGCTCGTATCATATTGGCATGTGGAGAAGATTATTTGCAATTCCGATTTATCGAAATACTTGCATAATTCATTGTAATATAGCACACAAGCCTCTTTATCCACCGCTACCACTTGGGCTTTGAATCCTTGCGGTTCAAGGCGTTCTTTGAAGTCTTTTGCGATATCAGCAGCCAGGACCTCAATACGCTCGTGCTTTTTCATCAGCACTTTCCACGGCTGCACCGCTTTTTCCACCTTGCGTTTCTCGTCGTCTTCCAAATCGGCTGTTATTTCCTCGTAGCCTTTTTTCAGATTTTCTTTATCCAAGAACCACTGCGAAGGCCCGAGTGTATATTTGATGGGCTTGGTTGCGCCGTCGTCGATGGCGTCAATGACGCTATATTTATCCAGATAGTACTCTATTTTCCCGTCCTCGCCACGAATACCGAATTCTCGGTGTGTCTTCGGAATAGGCGTGCCGGTAAATGCGAACCGCTTGGCATTTGGCAGAACGGCAAGCAGTTCCATCTGATAATCCCCATATTCTGTGCGGTGGGCTTCGTCAATCAGTACTATCACATTGTTCCGCTCATCCGCGATGTTACCCAGTTCATTGAATTTCTGAATCGTAGAGATATATACGCCAGCCGGTTTGTTTTTGATGATGGCCTTCAGGTCTCCTACGCTCATCACTTGCCGGGCGTTCGGGAAAACGCAGTCCAAGAACGTGTCGCCGATTTGGTCTTTGAGGTCCTTGCGGTCAACAACCAAATAGATAGTCGGGTCATGCAGTTCCTCCGCCTTACGCAGTTTATACGCTGTATAGAGCATGGTGAGCGATTTGCCGGAACCTTGCGTATGCCAAATCACGCCTTGTGCCTTGTCGGAATGTATCACGCGCTCCACTATCTTGTTGGCGGCACGCAGTTGCTGATAACGCGCCACTTTCTTGATTATCTTTCCATCTTCCCGCTCAAAAACAATGAAGTGCTGCAATATATCCAAGACGCGTTCCGGTTGCAGCAGTCCGAGGATACCGAACTTCATGCGCTCCAACAGTTCGCCATTAGGCAGACGCTCCACATCAAAGTGCATTAATCCGTCTTCCTCGTCACGGTATGTTCTGCATAAATCATTTTCAGGGTCCAATAACGGATTCGGGAACTTGTCTGCAATAACGGAATCTTTCCATTCATTGAAATACGAGGAAGAAGCTCCCGGGATGCCGTATTTGCACAGCCGGCCATTGCAAGCGACACCAAACAGATGCGCCATATAGAGTTTGTCGCTTCTACGGTCATAGGTCTGGAACTGCCGCACACCCTCCAGCCAGTTTGTGCCTCGTCTGGCGCATTGCTTTGCCTCAATCGGCACCAACGGAACACCATTGACCAACAGGCATATATCCACACGAACCTGCTGCACTGAATATTGGTTGGTGACAATAAAACTATTCTGCCAGATATCCTCAAAGTTGATGAAGCGGATAGTCTTGTCCTGTTTGTCTATGGTCAGCGTTACACCGTCCACGAGATAGTTGAGAAATTTCTCATTGCCCTCTATCGGGCTTGGATTGCGCAAGTTGTTTAGCAGATTCTCCACCGCCATCTTGGCTGCGGATTTCTTAATGCCATTCAACTCCATCACTTTCTCAATCAGGATTGGCTCAATGACCGCATTCACCTGCAAGCGGTTGTAATGCTTCAGGTCTTCGGACGACTGCAATGTCCATCCCATTTTGGAAAGCCATTCCGACACTTTCACCTCAACGGGTATATTTTCGTGTAGCTGCGACATATCTAATGTATTTATTTGATTATTTCCCAATGTCCGTTTCTGTCTGCGCCCTTACGACGGATAAGATTTTTCTGTTTCAAAGCAGCTAACAATCGTTCTGCCTGACGAGTGGAAATTCCTAATTGTTCCGCTATTCTCGCTGCCGTCAATGACAAATCCGCAGCCAACAAGTCCAATACTCGTTGTTCGTTTACACCGACATTTACACCGACATTGTTGGTTGTTTTCTGCTGTTCTTGGATAGCTTGCAGAATACACCGCAGCATAAAGTCAATAAAGACGGTGCTGTTTCCTTGCGCATCGGATTGCGCAATGGCATTGTAGTATTCCTGTTGGTTTTGTTTGACAATCGTTTCCACAGGCAGCCAAGCAAAGATGCTTTTCCATCGTGCGAGTATCATTGTCTGCCAGTAGCGTCCCATTCGTCCGTTACCGTCCAAGAAAGGATGAATGAACTCAAATTCGTAATGGAACACGCAACTGCTGATAAGGGGGTGCGCGTCGGTATTACGCATCCATTCAAACAGTTCCGCCATCAATGACGGCACTCTGTCAGCCGGAGGTGCCACATGGATACATTTCTCTCCGTCAAACATGCCGACACCCTCTGTCCGGTATTGTCCGGCTTTATTCACCAAGTCCGTCATCATCAGGCCGTGCGCACGCAACAGGTCTTTTTCCTCATACGCATCCAAGGACTGCATGAGTTGGTAGGCTTGCAAGGCATTCTTCACTTCCTGTATCTCGTTTGGTGCGCCGAGTACATGCTTGCCCTCAATCACATCCGTCACTTGCTGCAACGAGAGACTATTATGTTCAATCGCAAGCGATGAGTGAATGGTCTTGATCTGATTTTCTTTACGCAGCATCGGCGAAGGCATACTATTGCCCAGCATGACATTCAAAGCTCCGATTTGCTCAGAAATCTCAGATACCAGACCTAATATCTTATCATTTATTGTAAACGGTGGTGTGTACATATAGGATTATAGGATAAATTATTCGTAATGAGTTATATTTTCAAGTATTAAAACATCCTGACTTTTCTTTTGATCATAAAATAGAACAATATTTTTACTTCTACATTTTGAGCTATTAAAAATGATACCATCAATATCGTGCCCTTTTAAATCACTGCAACAAAACCTTATATATTCAGCAAATATTTGTGTAGGAACATATTCATAAGGTCCTTGATTTTTAACAATTGGTTTACTGATTTCTTTGCTAAAAGAATAAATAAATGCCAATTCCTGCCAATAATCGTTCCAAAAACTCAATGGAGGTAATTCTGTCAAGTCTAACACTACCAAATCCCGTTTAACAGCAAATTGTGCTACTACACATACTTTTTTTTCAGAGTCCTTTGCTTCTATTTTTGCAGTATTATCATTAAATGCCCCATAAAACATCGAAATACCTGCCGGGTTCATTCTGTTTTCACTTGCCTTATCATTTGGAGGGGATGTTATTTGCTCAAAAGTCTCAACTTCATTGGTATTTTCTACGTATCTACATCTATATATAGTAGAATTAACAGATAAAGGCTTGTATAATAACAAATTTCTAATAGCGTTCGATAATTCAGATAATATATCTTGCAATCCATTTTCACTTGAAAAATATAAATCATCGAATTCAGGAAGCACATAAAATGTGAATCGCCGTTGATGAGTTACCATTTTAACGAATTGCTTCCATATATCAGATAATTCTTCATGCTTTGTTTTTACCATTGAATCTTTTTGAATCCATGTATCGTTATGGATACATGCTATTATGTCGTTGTTTAGAGTATCGCTTTTAGAAATTAAACCAATATTTTCTAATAGTTCTTCCTTGCTATCAAATAATTCTGCATTTTCTCTAGTGACATACCCATTAACCCGTTTTAGTCCAGGAATTATTTCTTCGGGGTCATCATAAAATGATTTTTCCAAGTATAAATCATCATTATCAGGAGTAGTATAATGTGCATATATTTTAAGCATCACATATTCGATGAACTCTTCTAAAGATATGACATCGGTATATTTGTTGGTATAACTACATTTCCCTTTATGACTATGACTTATAATATATTGACGCAAATAAGGATCTTGGTATAAATCCGCGCACAAAGACTTATTTTCATTTGGTAGAGAATAACCTCTATTTTCGTCTTCAATCATCATTTGTTTAGCCCTGCCCATAATAAAGCTTAATTTTGGGATATAACTTCTTTGACATTTTATATTTCATCCGGCCTCGAAGTATTTGTATTCGGGATTATAAAAACTTCAAATCCTTCATAAAATTTCATCCATAATATTACTTCTTCAGACTCTGTTTCTTGAAATTTATATTGAAATACCTTAGGATTCTTTCCGTCAAATATAGGTTCAATTATTTGTTGTCTATACATACTTATCAATTGCCCATATTCATCTTGTTGCAGGCCTATATTCAACAAACAATCTGTTGCAACTATTAACCCACGTTGCCACACTTTATTGTATGTATGATAATACAGGGCATACCCTATTTTTTTCATTACTTTATCAAATCTATTTCTATCTATTTCAAAAGCAAAAGTATGTTGAATTCCTTCTTTTCCTTCAACGTAAACTTTACGAGTGTTTTGTAATGTTTGACTCTGGAGTGCTGGACTATGCTGGAATGATTTTATTACCTTGTCAATAAATTGCTTAAACGCGACGGAATTATTTCCGATGGACATACAAATAATGTTTCTAACATATTCATCATCTTTTGAGGTATTCTCATTATGCTGTTGACATGAAGGTACCTTGATAAGATCTTTACGATACTCAGGTTCTTCAGGAAAAAAACATCTTGCAGGAACATGTTCCATGGAAAATTTTTCCGCTTCACATAAATAACATTTTTCACTCATAACATCCATTATTTTAACGAATTAATATATTACCCTTACTTTTCCCGTGAGCAGGTTTTGCATGAGGGATTTTTTGAGTTTACCTAAAACTATAAGTTTACTATTATTTTTACTAATAATTGTATCTACATCGTTAAATCTAGAAAGAATTGCTAATTGCTCTTGTGTGGTTTTAGGAAGCAAAAACTTAAAAGAAGAGTATTCTCCTGAATTAATATTAGGTTTTGCCCCAATTCTTTTCATTGCTACTTTGAATCTTTCAAAGAATTCTGATTGCGCTATTACATTAAAGTATTCAGGTATAATCTTTTCTTTATCAAATGTATATTTTATAAGATACCCTGCATATACGGCCATTCCCATTTGCGCTCTCTTATACAACAATGATTTTCCAACAGTATCACCAGTTCTCGCAAATAAGAAATCATCGTCTTGTAGTAAATACTTATCATAATTCTCTGCATCAATAGTAGCCTTATCTTCATCAATTAAATTGCCAAAGTCATCAATATCCGTTATCCGAATATATCTGGGAGTAAGACCATTAAATGGTATTGCAGATGCATTTGCCCCATATTCTCCGGTATTAGTACAAACTTCTTTCAGTTTCTTCACTTCCCATCCAACGGGCACTTTGCCAAACTTTTCGTCTATATAGAATTCGTCGGGTGTGCGGAAAGTGCCATCGGGTTTCATTTTGCCGGTTAAGAGATTTTGCATCAAACTTTTCTTCAAGCGTTCAGCAGAATCAATGCTATTTTGGACGGCTGCTATCGTCTCATCTACTTTGGAAAGTATATTCGCAATCGCTGTTTGCTCCTCATTGTTAATTGGATATGTAAAAGAAATTGCTCCGATTCCTCCTTGCGTTACTTTGGGTTGCCCTGTAGAATCGCTATAATGGTTAAACTGCAAAGAATTTAACTTTATTGCCCAGAAATCAATGTTGAAATCTTTTAAAAGAATTTCATTTACCAACATCGCATTATCGGTCACCCATGATTCACTTTGAGTTTTGAACACATTTCCACAATATTCTCCAACTCTTCCGACAATTAAGGTTGGTTCTTTTAACAATGGTGTTTTACAATACCCAATAACACCATTTCCCCCATAAACAGGGTAGCAGTATTCATTGTCAGCTTTTTCTTTAAGAATGCCATTAAATGATTTGCCATTCCTAAACTTAAAACACTGCTTTACTTTTATGGTTTCCCAGCCTTTCATTTTTTTTCTACAGTAATATTTTCTATTCTTCACCCATTTTCAAAGTGCTAAGCAATGCCTCTAACTCTTTCTCTATTTTTGATTCTCCGCTGATGGCATTCTTGAAATCTGCAATCGCTTTTTGCAAATCAATCTGTTCTTCCGGCTCGAATGTATCCACATAGCGAGGGATATTGAGGTTGAACTCGTTTTCCTCAATATCGTCCATGTCTGCGATGGCGAAATAGCGTTTGCGCAGTTCCGGGTCTGCAAACATCTGCATCAATTCCGTTTCTACATCTGCAATCGCTTGCCGTTGTTTGTCGGCTTTGTCTTTTGCTGCTGCTATTTTCGCTTCTTTGTCCGCGATGAGTTTGTCCAAGGCAGCCTGAGCCGTGTTCAAAGCTTTTAGTTCACTTTTGGTCGGCGTTTTGCCCTTTTCTTTTTTATCCGAGATGGTTTTCTTTGCCTTGTTCAGTTTGGTTGTTTTGGTAGCAATATCTTCTGCCGAATCGTTTTCGATTTCCGTAACGGCATACTCATAATCCAACCGGATTTGCTCATTGAGTTGGGCTTTGCGTTCTGCTATCCATGTCTGTGCGACATTGACATCTCCCCAACTCTCCAATATCGTAGAGATGCGCAGTACATCTTGCGGTTCGAGCACGCTCATGTTGGCATCCTCACGATACCATCCTTTCTTGGCGGCATAGACCATCAACACTTTGTTTTTGCGGTCAGCCGGTTTGTTTTTGTTCAGAAAGAGAATAGCACCCGGAATGGTGGTTCCGTAAAACAGATTGCCCGGCAGTACGACGATCGCATCAATGATATTGACATGTTCACCGAATCCGATGCCTTGCAGGAATCCCCGGCGGATAAGGTATTCCACATCCGCCTTGCGGTTCTGTCCGTCCTCTTCCTCCGTCTTCTCCGGCTGACCACGGAACAGGACACCTTGCGGACAGACCACACCCGCCTTGCCCTTGTCATCCAGCGAGGCGATGATATGCTGCAAGAAAGCGAAATCGCCGTTGCTGTAAGGCGGCATACCATACACCATACGGCCGTACGAATCGGTAAACTCTTTCTTGTATTCCAGTTGGGGCGTTCCGTCTTTTTTATTCACCGCTTTGCCCTTCTTGTCCTTCTTGGGTTCTCCGTTCTGCGCCCAGTTCTCCAGAGAGAACGGGAAATTAGCCATCACCTTGTCAAAAGTGCGCAGTTGGAGCGCGTTGTCATCCTCCTTGAATTTCGGGTCACGGATGGTGTCGCCTTGCTCGATACGGGCATCCAGACCGTGCAGAATCATGTTGATGTTGCAGATAGCCCATGTATTCCACACCAGTTCCTGTCCGAACAGGCGGACGCTCTTGGCATCGTGGTAGTTCGCTTTCGCATACTTGGCGGCATTGAGCAGAAAACCGCCGGAACCGCAAGTGGGGTCATAGATGGTCTCGCCCTTCTGCGGCTTCAGGTAACGGACGATGATATCCACCACCTCCTGCGGCGTATAGAACTGCCCCGCCATCGTACCGCCTTTGTTCTCATCGGCAAAACGCTTGATGAGGTATTCGTAGGCATCGCCCAAGACATCTACGGTAACATTCCTGTTACTCAAATCCACCGCTCCCAGATAGTTGATGAGATTAGAGAGCACTTCGGGATCCAGTTTCTTTCCACCCGAGCCGTCCGGCGCCGGTTCGTTCCAGCGCACGGTGTTGATGATGCCTTTGAGGATATATTTGCCGTTCTTGTCAATATTGCTGTCCGCGATAGCACCGACCGCCTTGTCCAGCGTCTCGTTCTTCATGTCAATCTTGGCGCTACGCACATCCTCCCAGAAACAACCATCCGGGATAACGAAATCGTGCATCTTCTTTATTACCTCCAGCTCTCTTGCCGACGGCTCACGGTGGTTCTTCTGAATAAAAGTCTGCTTCGCATTCTCATCCTCCCACTGATAATTGTCCGACAGGCGTTTGAAGAACAGGAGCGACAGGATGTAAGACTTGTAGTCCTCCACCTTGTCGCGGAGGATATCCGCCATGCCGAAGAGAAGGCTTCCTAATGCTTGTTTTGTTATCATTGTTGTATGCTTTTTGGCAGGATTAAATTATATGCTGCTTATAAGTGGCACATCTATAGCGCAAATGTTGCGGATTGGTTTTTTGTGTGTTTTATCGTGCAAAAATACTCTTTTTTCGGCAAAATACCAAAAGAATATGCATTTTTTATGGAACTAACGATGATTATGGAATCATGATTGGGATTGAAAGACCGGATGTACTTTTATTATGATAGATGCTATAGCAAAATATCATTATATTCGTCAGTGCGTGTCAGCACAGCTTTGGCATAGGAGCAAACGGGCATGATTTTCCTACCCTCTTTGCGTGCAAAATCCACCGCCGCCATCACCAACTGACGCGCAATGCCTTGCCCCTCGTAGCCGTCAAACACCTGTGTATGGTTAATCACCATTTGCTCCTTCAGTGTTTTTTCTGTCGTAGAAATTTCTTGGGCTTGTCCCCATCTATCCATTTCTTTCGGCATAGAGGTATATTTAACACCGCTCCGCTTGTAAGTCATCTCACCGACTTGTACATCGTTTTGCCATGCGGTGAATATCCCGCTTTCGCCGTTTTCCGTATGTCGTATCTCTGTTGTCATATTACGTCTTGTTCTGTAACACTATATTGGCGAGAAGGACTGCCACTTCTTCGGTTTCGTCCTGGGGACGCCATGCGAGCACATAACTCACATTAGCCTCTGACACGGCATAACCTGCCTTCTCTAACTGCTTCATCTTCTCGCGCATTACGGTTGAAAGGCATGCCAAGTATGTGCCGTCCTTACTCAGGAGATAGCCGTTGTTATAGGTCAGGCTGTCACCACTTCGCATACTGAGTACTTTCTCCTTTTTGTCGCGGAAATAGTCAAGCCACACATCCCGCATCGTGAGTGAGAGCGCGATCTCTTGTTGTTGGTCAAGAAAAGAGGTGTCGTTGAAAATATACAGATTGTGCCGTGCGCGGGTTATACCTACATAGATAGCACGAAGCATGTCGGTGTCCATCTGACGAATGCCACCAAGAAGCAGATAGACAGTGTCGAACTCGCGCCCTTTCGCCTTGTGGATAGTGCTGACAAAGGCGGTGTTCTTCTCCGTTGAGATAAAATCTTCGATGTTTGACTCCAAAGCGAACTCTCGAAGGTCGCTGCGGTAGAAAGTTTTGTGCGTGGTCTCGAAATCGGCAAAAAACCGACGCATGATGTCAAGACATGTACTTGTCTCGTATGCAGCTATCGTACGCTCTTTGGCTGTATGCCATTGCTCTTGGCTGATAGTGCCATCTTCATTGTGTCCTATCTGTTTGAGGAAATACCTGACCTCGGCAAGGTTGATAAAGCGGAAGCCGTCGGTGTTCTGTATCAGCCTCACATGTTTGCCTTGCTGCCGGAGCATATATGCTAACTGCTGTGTCTGCTCGTTGGTGACGGTAAGGAAAGCTGTAGTTCCCGAAATCTTTGGGTTGAAAGAAAGAACCTTATCATTTGAGACACGAACCTCACCTTGTTTCTCCGACACTGCCACAATCGGCTTGTTCTTCATCCGATTAGGTATCTGTTGCACGAAGCGGTTGGCATACTCAACAACTGCAGCGTTGGAGCGGTAGTTGTCGGTCATTTCATATACCACAGCTTCATGTTGCGTGATGAGCGAGCGCAAGTAGGCTGAGTTGCTGCCACGGAAAGCATAGATGTTCTGGTCGTCATCGCCCACAGCAATCACCCGCATCTCCTCGTTGCGGTGCATGAGTGCCTGCACTAACCGGAAATCATCAGCGCCCATGTCTTGCGCCTCGTCAATGACAAGCACACTCTTAGCGATCTTGCTTTCTTCCACCTCACCGTTCTCTATCATCTCAGCTGCTCGACGCACCACGGTGTCGGCTTCTTCTAATGTGCCCTGCCGACCGATGAGGTCGAAACTGTAGGAATGGAAAGTCTTGATATCTACAAAATGTGCTGCATTGCCGACAAGGTCTATCAGCCTTTTCTTGAACTCGGTAGCCGCAGCACGCGAGAAGGTGAGCATAAGCAACTGCTCATGCTTGACATCCTCGAGCAGTAGCAGTGAGGCTAACTTATGTACCAACACACGCGTCTTGCCACTGCCCGGACCTGCTGCCACGACAATATATTTGCTCTGCTTGTCATCAATAATCTGCCGCTGCTTTTCACTCAATACGCCAAACACCTGCTGATATTTGGCAGGTGTGATGTTTTTCTGAATCTGCACACGTCTTTCACCCTTGAAGTATTTAACAATGAACTCGCGGTAGTCCATGAGGAAATAGTCGCTGACAAACTGCATGGCAGCATCGTAGTCGCGCACCATCATATTGGCAAACTCGCCCACTATATGTATCTGCTGAATACGCTGGCGATAGAACTCGTCGAGCAGACGATATTGCTCTTTGCCATATCGCCGTGTGCGCTCCACCTGACGCTCAATCTGCATTGGCGAATAGACAACCATAAACCCGCCTTCAATCTTGATAAGCTCCATCTTGCTCAAATACAACAATGCTTCTTCAATATCAATGATTGTTGTCGGCTTAGTTTGAGTGAACATATTAGTTTGCAGTGCTGCATTATACTGTTGCAACCATTCGACCAACGAGAACGTAACCTGCTTGTCCGTTGCTATTTCTGTTAGTTTAGCGGTGATAAAACGGCACAGACTCTCTCTGTGGTCAAAGCGCGTGAGTGCCGTCTCTCGGTCGGTCTGCAAACGTAAACTGACATTGCCGCTTGCCGTATGTTCCTGCTTGTGGATATAACCTTTGACCAACAAGAAATGCAGCAGTTGGTGCAAAAGTTTGACGTTACACTGCCCATAACCGGCTTTTTGTGCTTCGGCATTGAGCTGCTTGTAGTTATAAATAGTATTTTCACTACTGATACGCTCTAACAAGTATCGCTCCAAACGCAATATACCATCTAAATGACGGCTGATTCGGGTGTTGTCAATATACGCCTGCATATCGCGGGTGTCTGCTAATATCCCATCTTGCCGCATCAGGTTGACATTGCGGATGACCGTCTCTTTCTTCATGCCGAGCATGTCCGACAGGTAGTCGATCCTGCTCTCGGCTTCGGCACCGCGCCCATCGGCGGTGGCACGCGAGCTGATGAGCGAACGGATGATACGTGCAGCCTCGTCGCGGGTCTTCTCATCGAAAAGACGCGAAGCCGTCAGCCTCTGCCGAGCCTCGTCCATAGAACGCACTTTTATTCCTGTGGCAAAGATCCTCGCTGCGTTGTTCCCTCGGATGATGAACCCGGCCTGCTCAAGTGCTGTAACAGTCCCTTTGACGCGTGTCTCTATCTCGTTGGTGTCATCCTCTCCCCATCCCGCCTGACGTGCTATCTCAAGAGGTGAACAACTGACGCGCTCGCGCTTGATGGTTAGGTCCTTAATGGCTTTCCACACCTGCTGTATCTCGCTGATGGATAGCTTAGTCTGGTTGAGAAGTATGAAATGCTTGTCAAGGTCGCTGTCATCAAAGAGTACATAGCAGTCGGCATTCAAGTGAGGGTCGCGACCGGCACGACCGGCCTCTTGGATGTAGTTCTCGAGCGAGTCGCTGATGTCGTAGTGAATAACCAAACCGACATCTTTCTTGTCCACTCCCATTCCGAAGGCAGAAGTAGCAACTATCACCTGCGTCTCGCCGCTCATGAAAGCATTCTGGTTTGCCACTTTTTCCGCACTCTCCATCTTGCCGTTAAAAGGCAAGGCACTGATGCCGTCACGACTCAATCTTTCTGCCAACTCTTCTGTCCGCTTTGTTCGTGCCACATATACAATAACAGGACATTTGCGACTGAGAATAAGGTTGCGCAACTGAGTGTATTTCTGCTCGGCTGTCTCGGCGTGAAGCACTGAATAGCGCAGGTTCTGTCGCTCTGATTTGGCAGCAAAGACGCGCAGTTCGATGCCAAGTTTTTGTTTGAAATAGTCGCAGATGTCGCTGACCACTTTCTGTTTTGCAGTGGCGGTAAAACATGATACTGCTATCGGCGTTGCTTGCTGTTTTTTCTCTTGCAGTTGGCGGATAAAGTCGCCTATGTAGAGATAGTCGGTACGGAAGTCTTGTCCCCAGGCGGAGAAGCAGTGTGCCTCATCAATCACAAACCGCACCACATTACGGCTCATAAGCAGCCGCTCTATTGTATTGCTGCGGAGCATCTCAGGGGCTATGTAAAGTATATTGGCTGTGCCGTCAGCCACCTGTTGTATGGCGGTGGCTCGCTCTATAGGGTCAAGCAAACCGTTGATGGTTACCACGTCGCTTATTCCTCGCGCAGCTAGATTGTCCACTTGGTCTTTCATCAGACTTTGCAGCGGCGAGATGACCACCGTCAGACCGTGTATGTTATGCCCTGCCATGAGTGCCGGCAGTTGGAAGGTCAAACTCTTGCCGCCGCCTGTGGGAAAGATTGTGAGCAGTGACTCTCCACGAATAGCCGCTTCTACAGCGTTTTGCTGCATAGGCTCTCCATCAAACATGCGAAACTCTTTATACCCAAAAAACTCCATCAACCCGCTATGCGCATCGTTCTTGCTTCGACAATACTCACATTTTCCGCATGGCGTGTTGCAGAGAAACATCATTGCATTGTTGATTTTTGGGTAGTTATGCAGCACCCAAGCAGGAGTAATGGAATAGAGGTCATCGGCTCCTATTATTGCCAAGGCGTATGCTAACTCAATGGGATAATATTTGGCAACAGCTTTTATATCAGCATTCTCGCATAGTTTACCGCGATATGTCTCTTTCACTAATGCATCGAGGTCTTGTGTGGCGGTCTGAGTATCATTGCCTATCCATCTGAAAAAGCCTTGGAACTGTTGTGTGTCTTTTAGTAAGATACGATAGATAAGCTGTTTTTGATGAGGCAGTTGCCGCCACGCCGCTACCTCATCGTTGAAAAGGTCGCGCGCTTTCTGTGCATCGTTAAGAGGATTATTCAGCTCATCGACTTGTAGTTTGTCGTCTTTGAGCAAACGGTGATACGGTTTGGTCGGAAACAGGAGAGCCGATAGCGGAAGGGTGTCAATGATGATATATTCTTTCCAGAGTTGCAGATACTTAAGGTCGTGATTGATAATATTATGCCCGCAGATAACATCACACTCTGACACAAAAGAATAAAACTCCGTAGCAGAGCGAGTATGTCGTTGCGCCCCATCCTCACGCACCGCACCATAGTCTTCAACCCTGTGAGTCTTAGGACTAACCTCTGTGTCGATAAATGCAATCATCTTACGTTTAGTTTGTAAATTATCTCTCCGTCTGCCGACAATCGGTGTACGAAGTGAAGCTCTGATAAATTAACCTTGTACAATTGTATGTTATTTCAACTTTTTCGTCTTTGCTTCAAGCGATTTGATAGTTTCTAAATAGGCTTCTTCTACGGGCGAAATTCAGCCGTTCATCATCCATCGTAAAGCCTTTGACGATGTACTCGTTAAGGCGTTTGGTTGCCCACTGACGGAAGCGCGTTGCAATCACCGAACGGACACGATAGCCGAGGGAGATAATCATATCGAGGTTGTAGAAAGGGATATCGCGACTAACCATTCTATTACCCTCTTGTTGAACCTGTCGGAATTTCCGACAAGTTGAATTTGGCTCCAGTTCTCCTTCGTTGTAAAATTTCAATTATCTCCTTGTCTGCGGGGAGCCAACGGACGGTGTGAAGCTCAGACGGTGCGAGCCACTTGGCGGCTTCGTGCTCAAGAAGGGTAAACTGACTATTGCTGTCCTTGCTCTTTGCTCCCTGTTCCTTCAGCGATGCGGTCTTTTGTCCTTGCTCCTTCAGTGCTGAGACCTTTTGTCCTTGCTCTTGGTTCTTTGTTCCTTGCTGCTCCTTCAGCGATGCGGTCTTTTTTTCTTGTTCCTTCAGTACAGCGGTTCTTTGTCCTTGCTCCTTCAGTGTAGCGGTTCTTTGTCCTTGTTCTTTGCTCTTTGTTCTTTGCTCTCGGTTCAACAGTCTGCACATAAAACAATGCATCGTGAGATGAAAAGCAGGATAGTCGTAGTTGATAGTGTGCAGGAGTTCGCCAACTTCAATTTCGGCGGCAAGTTCTTCGAGTATCTCGCGGCGGAGAGCCTGCTCGGGTGTCTCGCCTGCTTCTATCTTACCGCCAGGGAACTCCCACCAGTCTTTCCACTCGCCATACCCGCGCTGCGTGGCAAATATCCGCCCCGTCACTGATTATCGCTGCTACTACCTCAATGGATTTCATATTATTAGCTCGTTTTTACTTATCAACCCGCCCCCCATCTAATCCTAATATTAAATATCTAATCTTGCTATTCTGTCGGCTCCATCAACAGTTTACCATATCAGTTCATTGTTAACAGGTCTAAAAGATATATTCTAATGCCTAGTCTTATGGTTCGTTACTTTTTTTGTATATAGCCAACAGATTCCGACTGAGTAGAATAGAGACTTGCTGCATGGTGGGTTCTGTTTTGTCTTTGGTGAGGTTGCATGCCCAGATGACGATTACTTGCCAACCGGCGTCAAGCAATAATTGGTAGTTCCGTCGGTCCCGTTCGCGGTTGCGGTCAATCTTCGCCTGCCAGAAAGCGGTGTTGGTCTTGGGCAGTACGAACTGTCTGCATCCCTCATGCCCGTGCCAGAAACAGCCGTTGACGAAAATAGCCGTTCTGTATCTCCGCATCACGATGTCCGGCTTGCCCGGCACGCTCTTCACGTTCAGCCTGTACCGGTATCCGTGCGCCCACAGCCATTTCCGGACCGTTATCTCCGGTTTCGTCGCCTTGCTGCGTATATGCGACATGCAGCGGTGCCGTTGTGCAGGTGTCAGAACATCGGGCATGGACTTAATAGTAAACTTTATAGTAAATTTAATAGTAAATTTAATAGTAAATTTAATAGTAAACTTAATAGTAAACTTAATAGTAAACTTTATGGTAAACCTATAGTAAACTTATGATATTTCATGACGATTTATAATAATCCAGTCTCCACGACGTCGAGATCCAATATGTTCAATTATATTTTTTTTGCGAAGTATTGTAATTTCCTTAAATATCGTTTGCCTACTCACTTTCAAACTTACAGCTAAGTCATCATAAGTAATATGCTGGTTATCATGAATCAATTCT
>JAFSTB010000021.1 GCA_017450685.1 Paludibacteraceae bacterium | reverse complement strand
GCATGACGAAGATTTTTTTAGTTGTTTAACTTTGTTTAATTAAGTGTTACAAAGTTACTAAAAATCAACGAATTGTGCAACTTTTTTTGCAACTATTTTAAGTCAAAGAACACTTTTATTTAATTCCGCCAACAGGTTAAATCATTAAATTTCAGCAGATTTTTTGCATAAAAGCCATATTCGGATAAGCAAAAGGGATGTCTCATCGGCTTTTATCAGGTAGTATTGCTCACAATGTAAAGAGCCTGATTTACACAAGTATATTCAGTCTATTAAGCATAAAAAGTTGCGGGATTAGTACATTTATCGTACCTTTGCGCCCGATTTTGGTCTGCTTGCACGCATAGACGGCAAGCGAAACGCTTTGGTAAAGGCGAGGGGTGACCCGATACTATTCCACTATTGCTAAGAAACAGTTCGCCAATAGTTTAGGTTTAATTAAAAGGGTTACGATATGGATTTACCTCTTTCCTCTTCTTCTAAGGCTATGCCTTTTACGATGCCGATGTTCAGGTCTTTTGTTCCTCGCCTTCTTCAGCCGTGGATTTATCTTGTGCAAGTGTTGTGTATTCAGTTTTCCGGTGGTGTGTATCTTGGTGCATTAGAGGCCGTTAGGGGTACTACCAACTTGCAACTGGAAGACTTGCTAATGCTTCTTTATGCAGGTTTGGCAGGTATGGCGGTATGGTTTCCGATGCTGTTTCGTATGAAGTTTCGCTTTACCAACCAACAACTGCTCGTGGGTTCTGCCATTGTCATTGCTCTTTGCAATCTTATCACAATGCATACAACCGAGATGACTATACTATTACCTGTGTGTTTTCTTTCGGGTATAGCGAAGATTCAAGGCACTTTTGAGTGTATGTCTAATATCCAACTATGGATGACACCTAAACGCGACTTCGGGGTGTTCTTTCCCATACTGCATATTATCTTACTGACAGCCATCACCGGTAGTGCTTGGCTTGCTGCGGTAGTGGCTTTTCATTGGAGTTGGCAGATGATGCATGTCCTGACCATAGGCACTATGAGTGTTGTGGTACTCGTTCAGTTGCTTCTTTGCCGTCCGTGGTGTCCTATACCGCAACGGATGCCGTTACGGGGAATAGATATACAGACAGGACTGCTTATCAGTCTGCTCATGCTGATGGTGAGTGCCATATTGGTATATGGGGATAGACTGATGTGGTTAGTCTCGCCACATCTGCGATGGCTCTTGGCTGCTTCGCTTATTTTACTTGCACTTATCCTCTATCGCTTGAAAACAGCGGAAAAACCTTATATCTCGTTAGACATATTCAAATACAAGAATGTCTTTGCCATTTTGTTTGTTACCGTTGTGGCAGAGATGTTGCTCGGTGCTGAGCATACCTTGGAGGAGATTTATTGGTCGGAAGTCAGAGGATTGGAAGAACATACCAAAACGGCTCTTTGTCTATGGTCTCTACCCGGAGTATATGTCGGCGTGCTGATAACCCTTTATTGGCTCGGACATAAGAGATGGAAGGTATGGAAACTCTTTGCTATCGGCTTTGGCTCCATTATGGTTTATTCTTTGGGTATGTATTTCCTTCTTGATGTTAATGTACCGATAGAGCAGTACCGTCTTGTTTTAGCCTTTCGCGGCTGCGCCTACGCTATCTTGGCAGCCTCACTGATGTGGTCGCTACATGAGTCGGTGCATGAGTTGGAGCATTTCTTTATGGCGTTGTTTATCTTCAATGTGATACACATGTACCTTGCCGGAGCATCGGGTTACGGACTATATACCTCTCTGTTTAAGCACTTTATGGCTGACAATATGTCCCGTTACGGTGCATACATTACGCTGACTACCGCCGGCGGACAACTATCCGAACTCACATCCCGACTCTCTCTCTCCGTTATGTCAGTTACTCTCAAACAGATTTTCGGGCAGGTCGTTTGGGTGTCGATGTTAATGACTTCGGCTTTCCTTTTGCTGGATATTCCTCGTGTTAGAACAGGTATAGAGAAGATTCCTTATTGGTCGGTGTACGGGATAAAGATGCTCACCCGCCGGAAGGTTGTTAAGTTCAGTACTTGACCTCACACTCAACGCTGTAACCGGCTTTGAGTTTAGCCAGGTCGTTAGGGCTGTTGTCGGGATTACCCGAGTCATCGGTGCCGTCCAACGAGATACGGACGGTAAGGCGTTGCTCCACCTTTACAAAATTGCCTGTAGCATTGTCCACAGGTATTAAAGAGAAAGCGCTACCTGTAGCGTCGGATAGTGTTGCCACGCGTCCGATATATACTACATCAGGCACTGCATCAACTGTTATCTTCACTTTTGCACCGTGGTTGATATTAGGCAGTTGTGTCTCACGATAATTAGCCTCCACCCATTTACTGCTCTCGTCCACTATGCTGACCAGTGTCTGTCCGGGATTGACCAATTCGCCGGTGTTGATATCTCTGTCTCCCACCACACCGCAATGTGTTGCCGTTATATAACAATAGGAGAGGTTCAGTTGTGCCAGTTCGACTGCTGCTTGTGCCAGTTCGACCGCCGCTTCCACCGCCGAACGGTTATAATCGGTCTCATCAACGGCACTGCGCTGCACCTCTATGCTGTGACATATCTGTTCGTATCGAGCCTTGGCAGCCAGAAAAGCGGTATGCGCCTGATCGGCAACCTGCTGAGATACAGAACCTGTCTTCAATAATTGCTTACAGCGATAGTCGTCACGCTCCAGATTATCCATATTGGCTTTGGCTTCCGCCTTTGTTGCCTCAATGACGCTGATGTTGCTGTTTGCTGTACGCACTGACGAACCTGCCTGCTTGCATTGTTGCTTGGCACGAGCAAGGTCTGAACGAGCCTGTGCCAAACGCAAACGAAACTCACTATCCTCAATGATAACAAGCGTATCACCCTTATTAACATGCTGATACGCCTCAAAGCGTATTTCTTTGATGAAACCTTGAACACGTGTGTTCTGAGGCGCAATAAACTGACATACACGAGCATTGTCGGTATATTCAATACGACCAAAATGAGTAAACTGCAGCACTACATAAACGATGCCGCTTGTAAGAAGTAACACAATAAGTGTGTTGTACAGATAAGTAAGAATACGGGATTTGTTCATAATGTAACCCTTTTTTGTTAATCATTCATTTTTGCAACATCTTGTTGCGTGGAATATTATAGGGTCACACCCTCGCCTTTACCAAGGCTCACCTTTATGTTGAAAATCGGCTGCAAAAGTACGTCAATTTTGTCAATTATCCAAACGTTATGACTTTGAAAATGCCGTAGCCGAATATAGGAGTAAAGAAAAGGAGAGTACAATCATTTGCGCTCTCCTTTGTTTTAGTCTTTTGTTACTTGTATGAGTGGAACACCTAATGCCTGTTGAATAATGGCAATAGTCTTCGTGGTAAAGTTGTGTCCCATCATAAACCATCGGCTCACCTCTGCATCCTTTTTGCCAGTGAGTCTTGCAAGTTCCCGTTTGGTCATTTTCTTCTCTTGCAATATCTGATATATACGCTCTGAGATGCTGAAATTGAGGTCAAAGATAGCACGCTCTTGCGCAGTGATGCTATCTGCTTCCCCTTTTAGTATTGGGGAATAGTATTTTATGTTAGCGTGTTTATTCATAACTGAAAAACTTTACTCTCTATGCCTGTAATAACATTTTTCTCTATGGTTATGGAGCCATCTTTTTGAGCCTCTGCAAGGAGTTTATCAAAATCTTGTAAGTCCATAACATAACCGCTCAATTCCGTATCTTCTTCGTAGGTGCGTGTTGTTTTAACACCACCATTGCCAACAATCAAAATTTGGTCAGATATGCGTAAGCAATAAAGACGCAATTTGCGCGAGTCTATTGATAGAGCAGCCAAATGGACGGTCATTTTACCTTCGGGGCGGAAGAACCGCTCAAAAGCACCCACTGCCACGATTTTTTCTAATGCAAGAATAATCTTTTTGTAATCTTCATTGAGTTTAGCATCATCTTTGAACTTTTGCACAAAAGCCTCATACTCACTCAATGCTTTACCATCAAAGCAAATAGATATAAACTAACATTGTCTGACTGTTCCATAGTTTTAAGTGTTGCGGTAGTCATCGTCTTATCATTTTTTATTGTTTGACACCGCAAAGGTAAGACAATTATTTTGATTATGCAACATTTATGTTAATTTTTCAAACAAATGCTAATGAAACCACTAATCTCTTACTATCCGAAAAAAAGATGCAAAATAAATGCGATTTTCAAATGATGGTTAATGTGGGTCAAATATGGGTTAATTTTGACTTTCAACTGTTTACACTTATTGCCTATTTTGTGTTCCACTATAATAAAACAATAAGTTAGCAGTTTTTAACTCCTAACTTATTTATTATCAGTTGTTTTTCTTTAAGTGATTCGGGGGGGATTCGAACCCCCGACCCACAGCTTAGAAGGCTGTTGCTCTATCCAACTGAGCTACCGAACCATAAGAGGATTTTCTCTAAATAGATATCCCTAAGAACCAGATTCCTCAACGGCGATACTGATAAAACTTGATACCTTAAACCGCTTGCAAGCCAAACGACGCTGCAAAGGTACGGCAAAGTTTTCTTTTGTGCAAAAATTATAGCAAATTCCTCTATTATCCTTTAGCGACGATACCGATAAAAGGTAGCATTCTGTTTCTGCCGTTGTCGTCTAAGCCGCAACCGACAAAGAAATCGTCGGTATGGTCGGTGATACAACTATAGAGCGGAATATCGTTGATATGTGTTGTTTCTCTTTTGAGCAGCGTGACTACAGCAACACTTTTCACTGATTGTTGCAGGGCGCGTACTACGGCCGTAGCTGTCTGTCCGGAATCGCATATATCGTCCAGCACGACAACATCGCGGCCGGTGATATTCATTTGCGGTTGGTAGTCCCACATCAGTTCTTTTCGTGTCTGTCCGTCGTAGGAGTGACATTTGGCATAATAGACTTCGTTGGGCAGGTCGCCTAATGCGTCAAAGAGGTGTGAAGCAAACCACACGCCGCCGTTGAGAAGAACGATGAAGACGGTTTGGTCGGTCACTATTTGGTTTGCCACTAATTGTTTAGCCATCGTCTGTATGGCATCGTTGATGGTAGCGCTTGAATACTTGATAGGGTAGGACATATAGACAGATGATTATGAGTTAATAGTCGGGTTAAACATAGGCAGTCGTTTCATAACGGCGAAGATCAGCCAATCTGGCAGGTGGTTGATGATGGGAACGATGATATGGTTCCATAGGCCCGGCATACAGGATTTTTTGTTTGAGTAGAAGAGTGAGTGCAGTGCTTTTTTGACCAATGTTGCCGGTTTCATTGTTATACCTGTTGCTCTTAGTATATTACCGAACGTGTCCGGGAAGGGTAGTAGTCCTGTGTCGGTGGAACCCGGAGTGACGGCTAAGACGTGTATGTTGAAAAGGCTCAGTTCGTACCAAAGGGCTTTGGAGAAATTGTAGATATAACTCTTGGTAGCGTTATAGCATTGAATGGTAGGCATAGCCATCCAAGCACTCATGGAAGACATATTGAGGATAAAGCGTCGGTGTTGGTCTGTCGATAATCTCCACCGGTTGGCGAAGAGGTGACACAGTTTAGTGGCAGTCAGAGTGTGTAGCAATAGTATGGCTTCCACTTTTTGTGTTGGCACATTGACGAAAGCGTCAAAGATAAGAAATCCGGCGTTATTGATTAGTACATCTATTTCCAATTGTTGTTCTTGTGCGAAGTCAAAGACCTGTTCGGCGGCGTTGTTTTGAGCCAGGTCGATGCATAGTGTTTTGATGCATACTCCGTATTGTTGATTCAGCTCGTTGCTTACTTGCTTTAGTTCTGTGTCTTGATTACTGACAAGCAGCAAGTTGTAGTGGTAGTCGCGTGCTAACTGTGAGGCATATTGTTTGCCTATGCCTGACGAGCCGCCTGTAACCAAAGCGTAAGCGTTGTTATCGCTTACGCTTGGTTGTGGAATATAACGTTTGAGGGAAGTCATCGTTAATACACAAAGGTTTGTTTTTGACTGAATTGGCGTATCTTGCCGCGTGTCTTGAGGTACTTCATATCTATCTCTTTTTTATCGCCGAGGATAAGGAAACGGTAGGTACGATTAGCCACATGTTCGTTAGCAAACTTAACCACATCGTCCAGTGTCAGTGTCTGTGCTTCTTGATAGATATCTTTGAAGCGGTCGTGATCCCATCCTTTTTCAATAAACCCGAGGTAAGCGCCGATGGGTGCTGCTCTGACGTAGCGACGTTTCTCTATGTTCTTTAGAAGTGAGGCTTTGGCTTGTTGGAAGGCAGCAGGTGAGAGAGGCAGATGGTTGCAGATAGAGTCGAAGGTGACCATACAGTCTTTGAGTTTGTCGTTTTGTGTGATGATGTATGTCATAAAGAAGTTATCTTCTCCGGCTTTTGTTGCTTGTACGTATGATGCCGAAGAGGCGTAGCACAGTGCTCTTGCTTCGCGCATCTCTTGGAAGACGATAGAGCCCATTGAGCCATTAAAGTACTCGTTGAATAGTCGTACGATAGCCTCATCTTTGGCGTTGTAGGTCTCACCCCAGTTGGCATAACCTATATAATAGAGGTTATTGGCTTGGTAAGGAGCCATCCATACTTCGTTCTTATCCACTCTTTGACGTTGGATGCGTGGTGCTTGTACCATCATTTTTTTATTGCCCATAGCCAACATCTTCGACTGTTTGTTGAGGTGTTCTTGTACGGTGTTGAGGTCAGCCGGTCCGTAGTAGGTGACGCGATTGATGGCGGGTATGAGTGCGCGAACGCGGTCAAGCACCTCTTTGCCGCTCAGTCGTTTCATCTGTTTGGGAGTGAGTGTGAGACTTTTCCAAGTGGCAGGTCCGTAGGTGCCGAGACCTTGCAATTGGCTGAAGCATGTACGTTGGTCTTTCTTTGAGTCGTTATGTCCGGTGATGATATCGGCAACCAAGGCTTGGTAGATGTTTTCGTCGGCTTGTGCTGTCAGTATCCATTCTTCAAGCAGCTGCAGTGTGCGGTCGAAGTTCTCTTGCAGACCGTAGATAGAGAAGTATGTTTGGTCGCCTGAGGCAGAGACACCTGCTTCCGCTGCTATTTGATAGAGTGCTGCTTGGAACTCGTTGGTGGTCATTTTGTCGGTGCCGAGATAGTCGTATAGACTGGTGCCGAGGTCGATAGCGGGGTCATTGTCTGAGCCTGTGCCGGCGGTGAAACTGAGTTGGAAGAGTTCGTTCTCTTTGTTTTGCACATAGTAGAGTGTCTGTCCGCTGGTGAGGGTGGTGCGGCTCAGGTCTTTGTTAAAATCGAGGAATTGGGGTGTTAGCCGTTCGGCTTGCATTTGGCTTAGTTGAGTGAGGAAAGCCGACTGCATCTCGCGGTTGGTCTCTATTGGCGTTATTTGTGGTTTCTCCACTTTGGCGGGGTTAGCGTTCTTGCTCGGGTCGTTACGTTTGAAGACGCAAGCGTAGTTGTCGGTGAAGTATTTCTGTGCTACACGTTGTATGTCTGCTTTGGTGACCAGTGCTTTGCGGTCTAATTCTTGGATAAGGTCTTCGTAGGGTATGTTATAGATAAAGGAAGTGAGGAACATATTGGCTCTGGCGTTGTTTGATTCGAGCCTTTGCATTTCGTGTCGGCGTTGGTTGGCTATTATACCTTTGAGCAGTTGGTCGGAGAAGTCGCCGTTTTTCAGTTTCTCTATTTCTTGCAGGAGTATTGTTCTCACTTGTTCGAGTGTCTGTTTCTCTTTTGGTACGCCGATGAGGAAGAACGTGGTGAAGTCGTTGCTTTCCATATGAGCGGCTTCAGCGGCGAGGAGCAGTTGTTTTTGTGCGATGTCCATATCTATGAGTCCGCATTTGCCGTTTTGCAGCACTTCAGCCATCACTTCTATGGCATCGATGTCGGCATCGGTGATAGCGGGGAAGCGCCATCCCAACCACAGTTGGTCGGATTCGTTGCCATAGATAACGGTATCTTTGCGTTGAGTGAGCGGTTTTTGGTAAGGGATAGCGGCTGCTTGCAGGTTGCGATTAGGTTGCCACTGACCGAAGTACTCATCAATGATAGCGATGGTATGGTCGAAGTCGAGGTCGCCTGAGAGACATATAGCCACGTTATTAGGGCGGTAGTAGGTCTCGTAGAACTGTTTGATGTTTTTCAGCGACGGGTTTTTGAGGTGTTCTTGCGTGCCGATAACTGTATGTTGTCTGTAAGGTACATCGGGGTAGAGCAGGTTGTCGATGGCTTGCATCACTTGTCGCTGGTCTTTGGTTGAGTACATGTTAAACTCCTCATACACAGCCTCTAACTCGGTGTGGAAACCACGGATGACCATGTTTTGAAAGCGGTCGCTTTCTATCATAGCCCAGCGTCTGAGTTCGCCTGACGGAATCACTTCGTGGTAGCAGGTGCGGTCGGTGGATGTATAGGCATTGACACCTGTAGCACCGATGATGGACATCAGTTTATCGAACTCATTGGCGATGGCTATCTTTGAACTCAGGTAAGAGATGCTATCGATGAGGTGGTAGATGTTTTTGCGTTCTTCCGTGTCGGTGGTGGCACCGTAGCGTTCGTATAGGTCGTCTATTTGGTCAAGATACTGTTTCTCAGTGTTATAGTCGGATGTGCCGTATTGTTTGGTACCTTTGAACATTATATGCTCTAAGTAGTGTGCCAAGCCGGTGGAGTTGAGCGGGTCGTTTTGACTGCCTGCTCGAACGACAATCATCGTTTGTATCTCCGGTTTCTCGCTGTTTTGTGTCATATACACTCTCAGTCCGTTAGGCAGGGTGTATAGGCGTGCCTGCATAGGGTCGTTAGGCACGGTCATATAGGTGTATTCTTTGGCATTGACACCAATGAGTACGATGGAAGTCAATAAGAGAAAAAGGATACGTTTCATATCTGTTGAGTTTTTTTTTGTTGTTGTTATTTAGCGTAGTTGATGGCTCTTGTCTCTCTGATGACGGTCACTTTCACTTGTCCGGGGTAGGTCATCTCGTCTTGAATACGTTTAGCCAGGTCGAAGGAGAGCAGTTCGGTATCTTTGTCGGAAATCTTGTCGGCACCTACTATTACTCTCAGTTCACGTCCTGCTTGCAGAGCATAAGTCTTGACTACGCCTGGGAAGGACATTGCCATATCTTCCAGGTCGTTGAGTCGTTTGACGTATGTCTCCACTATCTCACGTCTGGCACCCGGTCTGGCACCAGAGATAGCGTCACAGGCTTGAACGATTGGTGCTATGAGTGTTTCCATCTCACATTCGTCGTGGTGTGCACCGACGGCGTTGCAGATGTCGGGTTTCTCACCATATTTCTCGCAAATCTTCATACCGAGTGCTGCGTGCGGCAACTCTTCTTCATTTTCAGCCACTTTGCCTATGTCGTGCAGCAGTCCTGCGCGGCGTGCTTTCTTTGGGTTGAGACCTAACTCGGCTGCCATGACGGCACAGAGGTTGGCGGTCTCGCGTGAGTGTTGGAGCAGGTTCTGACCGTAGGAAGAGCGATATTTCATCTTACCTACGAGTCGTATCAGTTCGGGGTGCAGACCGTGTACGCCGAGGTCGATGGTGGTGCGTTTACCGGTCTCAATAATCTCATCTTCAACCTGTTTAGTCACTTTTGCCACCACTTCTTCTATGCGTGCGGGGTGTATGCGTCCGTCTTGTACGAGTTGGTGTAGCGACAGTCGTGCTATCTCTCTTCGTATGGGGTCATATCCTGATATGGTGATGGCTTCGGGTGTATCGTCCACCACTATCTCCACTCCGGTGGCTGCTTCCAATGCGCGTATATTGCGTCCTTCGCGACCAATGACGCGTCCTTTGACCTCATCGTTGTCTATATGGAAGACAGAGACGGCGTTCTCGGCGGTGGTCTCACTGGCTATGCGTTGAATGGTTTGGATAACAATTTTTTTAGCCTCTTTGTTTGCTGTCAGTCGTGCATCGTCCATTATCTCGTTGATGTAAGCCATAGCGTCGGTTTTGGCTTCATCTTTGAGTGCTTCCACCAGTTGTTTTTTTGCTTCTTCGGCTGATATGCCTGAGGCTTGTTCGAGTTGTTGTTGTGCTTGTCGGTGCAGGCGGTCTATCTCTTGTTGTTTGAAGTCGATGGTTTTTTTTTGTTGGTCGAGGCTTTGATTTTTCTGTTGCACTTCGTTTTGAGCGCGTTGCAGGTCGCCTTGTCGCTGATTGAGTTGTTGTTCGCGTTGGTTGAGTTGTTGTTCTCTTTGTTGTTTGCGTTGTTCATCTTGGCGTAACTGTTTATCGTGCTCTTGTTTGAGTGCGATAAATTTCTCTTTGGCTTCGATGATTTTGTTTTTCTTTATGTTTTCTGCTTCCGCTTCGGCTCGTCTGAGCATGTTTTGCGAGGTGTATCGGAAGTATAGGAAGCAGGCGATGAAGCCTGCAATGAGAGCAAGTAATCCTATAAGGATGGTGAGAATGGTATTCATAATATTATTTGAGTCGTTTAGTTATTTCTTCGTTTAGTTGGTCGATAGGCAGTTGGTCGCTATCGGTTGATTTGCCTCTTTCGTATAGGAGGTTAGTTCCCATTTCAAGAGCGACATACATCCACAGTTGTTCGAGGGAGGCATTTTTCTTGTATTGTTTGAAATATTCATATCTCTCGTTAAGCACATTAGCGGCGCGCCTATAATAGGGTTCCAGTTCGCGGTTGATATGCATTTCAACGGGGTTAGACCCTAATTTGAGTACGATATGTTGTTTGTCGCTCATTCGTTTTTGAGAGTGTTCAAAGCCCTATCCACTAAATGAATAAGGTAGTTTATTTCTTGTCTGGCTTTTTCTTTTTGTCCGTTGTCGCCTACGAGGGCGAGTGCCGTTTGCAGTTGTCGGTGTTGTTTTTGCAGTTCCACCAGTTCGCTATGTGTCTGTATTATCTCTTCTCGTTGTTGTTGCACTGTATGTCTAAGAGTGACCACTTCTTCTTGCAGGGCATCAAAGCGCGAAAGCAGGGCACGAACATTCTCTACGAGTCGTGCCTGCTTATCGCTTGTGTCGTTTGCTGATGTCATCCCAGTGTTCCCCAACTGAAGTGTTTAGAAGGAGTAGCCTACGCCAATACCCAGAACGGACTTGAACTGTACGCGTTCGGTGGGGTTCTCTCCGTCTTTGTTGGCAATCTTCACACCGTTATAGTATTTAAGGTCGGTGGAGAGGGTGACGTTAAGGCATTTGAGGAACTGGTAGGATATAGCCACAGTCCAGTCCACATCGAAGTTTCCAAAGCGTTGGTTATTATCGCGATAACCGATATAATCGGCTGTTATGGCATAGCCGTCGGCTATCAGTTTATCCACTTGGCTGCCGTTGTGAATACCATCGTAAGCGGCACCGGCCACATCCGTACCTGTCACTTGGTACAGTTTGGTCTTATCCCAAGCATAGGGGGTGAAAAGAGTTACGGTGGACATTATCTTGAGGTCTTTGTATGTGTAGTTGACCGACCCTTTGAGTGTCAGACCTAATGAGGCTTTGTAGTTTTTGTATTTTTTGTGGTAGCCTGTTTCGCTGTCGTCGTATTTCCATGTGCCGTATTTCTCTTGCAGTGCTTCTCTCAAGTTGTAATCTGCTATTGCGGAAACATCGGCGGTGGGGTCAGCAGCCAGTTCTACGTCACGCAGGTAGTCGGCGAAGCGGTCCTGCACTTTGTTGCTGGTGTAGGCTGTGGTGATACGTCCTGCCACAGGTGAGAGATAGATGGAGAAGATGCTGTTCGGCTTCCAGTCTATACCGACGGATATGTCGGTGTAGGAAGGAGCGAGGATATTGGAAATGATTTCGTTAGGTGCGTTAGAGCCGGTGTATTTGCGACCGAGGTCGAACTGTGTTTGGAAGCCTGCTTGAACGGTGAGGTACCATTGCGGCTTGAAAGCCCAACCGAATTTAGTGTTGAACACGAGGTGGTCGCTTGACTTTTGGAACTTATCGTATTTCTGGTCCAAATAACTCATTCCGTATTCCACGTCGAGGTTTGTTTCCCAACTGTAGTCAGGTTTGTCGTATAGCAGTCTCACTTTGCCGAATGCTACGCCTGTGACGTTGTTCACACCACCGGCAGCCCAATTGACCATACCTGTGGCACTGGCGTTCAATCCCACTACGCCTGACCATTGCCATTCTTTCTTCTCTTCGGCGGGAGCATCTTGTGCAAAGAGGGCTATTGAGCCTGCCATTGCCAAAAGACAGATAATTATTTTCTTCATAGATAGTTGTTTTTTAGTATTGTGTTTAATATTGTGCTGTGTCATATACATTGTCAGCCGTCTCTTTATCTGCCAGTTTTTCTATCAGGCAGAAGGCGAAGTCGCTGCTCAGCCCCGGACCTTTGGCTGTCACTATATTTTTTGATTCGACCACCAGTCCGCCCACATAACTCTCGCCGAGTGCTTGTTCAAAACCGGGGTAACAGGTGGCTTGTTTGCCTTGCAGTATGCCTAACTTACCCAATACGGCAGGTGCGGCACAGATGGCGGCTATCATCTTACCTTCGTTATTATGTTGTATAAGCAGGTCGCACAGGTCTTTATGTGTATCCAGATGTGTGGCGCCGCCGGGTAGGATGAGCATAACGGCATCATCGAAGCGGGTGTCAGCCATTAAAGCATCGGCTTTGACGCTTATGCGGTGAGCACCTTGCACCATATATTCGCCTGTGACGCTGACGGTGGTCAGAGAGATGTCGGCTCGGCGAAGAAGGTCAATTGTGGTGATGGCTTCGATTTCTTCAAATCCATTGTCTAAAAAAAGATAATTCATACGTGAAAAGTGAATTATGGTTAGTAAAAAGGTTGGTCGGCGATGTCGTGCTACATAAAGTTGGCAACGTATCACCTGTTTTATGATAATAGAATTTGAATTCTTAGTTGAACTTAAACACGAAGGTTATCGAACCCATTTGTTTGTCGGGTCTGTCCACCATGTTAAACTTTGCTTTGTAGGCGGCTTTGACTGCTAATTGTATAGTGGCTTGGTCGGAAATGTCGGTACCTTTGCCCACTGCTGCTTGTACCACTTTGCCGTTGGCATCGACGACGATGTTCACCACCACTTTTCCTGCTTGTTTGAAGTCGTTTGAGGGTTTGGGCAGTGAGCCTACTATCTGTCTGCCGTCGAGTGTCCATGAGTTGCCGCCGCTTACTCCGTGACCTAACGGGTTACCTTTGGTGCCGGAGGAAGCCGACTCGCGGCTGCTTGCGTTGGCACCATTGGGGTTATCTGTCTGTCCGAACATAGAAGCATACTGTGAGGCTTTGTCTTTGGCTGCCTGTTCGCGTGCTTGTCGTTCTTGTCTGAGAGCCTCTTCGCGTTGCTCTTTCTCCAGCCGCTCTTGTTCACGTTGTTCGGCTTCGCGTCGTCGTTGTTCGGCGAGAGCCTCTTCCTGCACTCTGCGTGCTTTCTCTTGCTCTTCGCGAAGACGCACATCGCTCTCATCCTCTTGTGTCATAAGGTCGTTGTTGGACGGTGCGGCGGGTGCAGGTGGCGGAGTAGGTTGGGGAAGGGGAGCAGGTTGCGGATTGGCAACACCGGTGGTGACACCGCCACCTGTGGCACTATTGCCAAACGATATCTCCACACCTTCCTCTTCTTCCAAAGCCGGCACTTCCATCACCACAAACCATAAAAACAAGAACATCAGCACCATAACAATGGTGGTGATGACGGTGGCTTCGGTATGTGATTGTTGTTCGATAGTCATTTCTTTGTGGCGATTACTATTCGCATCTTATGTTGATTGGCTATATCAAGCACGCGCACCACTTCTTTGTAGGCTATATCTTTGTCGGCGTGCAGGGCTATATACATAGTGGAGTCTTGTTCTTGGACGGAAGCCAGATATAGTTCGAGGTCTTCGGGGTTGATTGACACGGGTTTTTGTCTGCCTAAGGCAACGGAATATTCGCCGAGGTTGTCGATAAACACTTTGGCTGCCACCTGTTTGGTGTTGGTCTTGGCACGTGCTTGAGGCAGGTTGATTTTGATGTCGTTGGGTGAAGACATAGTGCTTGCCATCACGAAGAAGAGCAAGAGCAGGAATATAAGGTCGGTCATTGACGACATTGAGAATGTCGCTTCGACGCGGTTTCTTCGCTTGAGTGACATAATTTCAATTGTTTAAGCCGGTTCGTTGAGCAGATCCATAAACTCCAGTGTGCGTCCTTCCAGTTGTCTGACTACGCTGTCGATGCGTGCCACAAGGAAGTTGTAGGCGAACATAGCGAGTATGCCTACAATCAGACCGCCGATAGTGGTGACCATAGCTTGATACATACCTTCGCTCAAGGCTGCCATCTCTATCACGCCGTTAGCGTTCTGTGCCATATTATAGAAAGTCTGAACCATACCGAGCACTGTGCCCAGAAAACCGAGCATAGGTGCGCCGGCTGCTATCGTTGCAATAATGACTAAACCTTTTTCCAGTTTTGCCACTTCCAGATTACCAACGTTTTCCACTGCCACTTGCACGTCTTGCATCGGGCGACCTATACGGGATATGCCTTTCTCCACCATACGAGCCGAAGGAGTGTTGGTGGCGCGGCAGAGGTTGATGGCGGAATCAATCTTGCCTTCGTGGATATAGTCCTTGATGCGATCCATAAATGACTTATCTTCTTGCATCGATTTGCGTAGAACCACCATTCGCTCCACGAAGAGATAGATGGCACCGGCAAGCATAATGAGCAGTATAATCATAATCCAACCGCCGTATTGAGCCATTGTCCATAGGTTCATCGATTGGGTAACAGGTTCTTCAATCAGCGTTGTATCAACGCTCATAGGGTCAATCTGAAGTAACATTGTTGTGTTTAGTTTAGAGTTGAAAGTTTATAGTTTTTTAGTTTAGAGTTTAGAGAAGTTTTTTTAGTTGAGAGTTGAGAGTCAATCCTCTATTATCAATTGCTCTTTGTATTGTTTGATGGTTTCTTGTATGCCTAAATAGAGTGCGTCGGCAATCACTGCTTGCCCTATACTCACTTCCTTTGTCCATGGAAAAGCCTTAACGAAATCATTAAGGTTATGAAGGCTAAGGTCGTGACCGGCATTGAGCCCTAAGCCTAAGTCGCGTGCTTTTTCGGCAGCGGCGCGATACATCTCTACGGCTGCTTGCGGGTCTTTTTCGTGCAGTGAGGCATACGGACCGGTGTACAGTTCCACACGGTCGGCACCGGCTTTCTTGGCATATTCCACCATAGCGGGGTCAGGGTCAACAAACACGCTCACGCGTATGCCGACAGCCTTGAACTTGCGAATGATAGTGGTCAGTTTCGCCAAGTGGGTCTGTGTGTCCCAACCGTGGTTGCTGGTCAGTTGGCTCACTTCGTCAGGCACAAGGGTCACTTGCTCGGGACGAACGTCTAAAACAAGGTCAATGAAAGCCGGTTCGGGATTGCCCTCTATATTCATTTCGGTGGAGATAAGGGGGCGTAGGGCATAGACATCAGTGCGCCGTATGTGCCTCTCATCCGGACGGGGATGAATGGTAATACCGTCAGCACCAAAGCGTTGTGCGTCCACTGCAAATTGCTCCACATCAGGCACATTACCGCCACGAGCATTGCGTAGCGTTGCCACTTTATTGATGTTAATACTTAAACGTGTCATATAAGAAAAAACAATCTAAACGAGAGTTTCTTTATTTTCACGCTGCAAAAATACGTCAATTTTCTTATTTACCAAAATATTACGCGGATTTTTTGCTTAAATATGTGCACAATTATGCATTATTTTTGCTCACTTCTCTATTCTTTGATGATGTCGTTTATCACCAGTCCTGCCAATTGCATACCGAAAGTGCCTACCACTGGTGCTATGGTGCCGCTTTCGCCGCTCAATTCTTCGGAATAGACGCACATCACTTTACTTTGCGGGAAAAGCATGGTCTGTTTCATTTTTTGTCTGACGGCTCGAGCCAACGGACAGCCGATCACTTTTTTGAACTCGGCTGTTTTCACTTGTCCGGCATCTGTTTTTCTGGCTGCTCCCATCGACGAGAAGACGCGTTTGCCGGCGGCAGTGGCTTCGTAGAGCAGTCGGGCTTTGGCGGCAACCGAGTCGATAGCGTCAATAACGATGTCGTAGTCACTCCATTGTATAAGTATGTCGGGGTCGCCAAACCGTTCGCAGCGTGCTATGATGTCGGCTTGAGGGTTGAGAGAGAGAAGGCGCAGTCGCATTTGTTCGGCTTTAGGTTCACCTATATTATGTTGTGTTGCCACTATCTGTCGGTTCAGATTGCTCGTAGCCACCGTGTCAAAATCCACGATGGTGAGATGCCTGATGCCTGTGCGAACGAGTGCTTCGGCGCACCAACCGCCTACACCGCCCACACCGAAAAGGATGATACGTGTCTGTTGCAAACGCTCGAAAGCATCTTGACCTATGAGTTGTGTTGTACGCGTGAACATATCTGTAGTGCGGCGTTTCTGCCGTCTAATGCCGAAGAGGTTATGCCACCGGCATATCCGGCACCCTCGCCGGCGGGGTATAGGTTAGGGCGGGTTAGACTTTGCATTGTCACTCTGTCTCTCACTATGCGGACGGGACTGCTACTGCGGCTCTCAACGCCCACAATAACAGCGTCGTTAGTCAGAAAACCGCGATGTTTTTTGTCGAAGTCGATGAAGCCTTGTCTCAGGTATGGACCTATCTCTTGCGGCAGCCATTGGTCTAAGCGTGAAGGTATGATGCCCGGCAGATAAGAGCATGGTGGCAGGTCGGTGGAAGTCTTGCCTTCAACGAAGTCTTTGAGTCGTTGAGCCGGAGCGGTGGCTATCAGTGTGTTATGTCCGTCGGGGTGTGCTTGCAGCCACGCTTCTGTCTCTAATTGCTCTTGCCATTCCAAGGCTTGCAAGGCACTTCCTGTCGGGTGTTGTTCGACCACTATGCCGGAGTTGGCGTAAGCGGACGACCTGCTGTGAGTGCTCATACCGTTGACTACAGTGCTGCGTTCGCTGCTCGGTGCAGGTACGATATGTCCGCCCGGGCACATACAGAAGGAATAGACACCACGTCCATCTACTTGTGTAACAAGTGAATAGGCAGCATTACCTAAGGCATTGACTAATGCTTGTTGCTCTTTTAGCGGTTGTCGGTCAAGGTGGTAGAAGAGGCGGTTAATCAGTGCTTGCGGATGTTCGACTCGTACACCCATAGCGCAACCTTTGGGTTCCATTGCCACACCTGCCTTGTGCAGAATGCGATAGGTGTCGTGTGCGCTATGACCGATGCAGAGAAGGGTAGGTGTAGTGTTATCCCAACGGTCGATATAGGTGTCGAAATGTATCTCACCGCCGTGTGAAAGGATACATTCGCGCATCGCTTTCACTATGGCAGGCAGACTGTCGCTACCTATGTGTGCGTGCGTCTCATAGAGCACGGTATCGGGTGCACCGAAGTAGTGGAACAGTTCCATAATACGCTGCATATCACCGCGTTTCTTACTTCGTGAGAACAGTTTGCCATCGGAGAAAGTGCCGGCACCACCTTCGCCGAAACAGTAGTTCGACTCTTGGTTCAGTCCTTCGCCTCTTTGCAGACGCGTGATGTCTCTTTTGCGTGCGGAGACATCCTTACCGCGCTCATACACAATAGGTTTGATGCCGTGTTCGAGTAGAGTGAGAGCGGCGAACAGTCCTGCCGGACCGGCACCGATGATAGGTACGCTGTGAGCGGCATTATGCACCTCTTGAAACATGGGTGGCTCATATAGCGGTATGGGTGCATCTTTGTCGAGCGGCTGACCGTGGTCGTCGGTTAAGACGGTGAGAAGCACGCGTATGTCGCGTTGTCGGGCATCTACCGACCGACGCACTATGCGCCACTCTCTTTCGCGCTCACGAGCCTCAAGAGGCGAGAAGATAAATTGTTTTGTTTCCATCAGTCGTTAGAATAGGCGGTCACAATCTTGTTTACTATCGGGTGGCGAACGATATCTTTCTCGTTAAAGCGAACAATGCTTATACCTGTTATGTTGTCTAATCGTGCTATGGCATCGCTCAGTCCGGAGCGTTGTGTGTTAGGCAGATCCACTTGCGTGAGGTCGCCGGTCACTATCATCTTACTGCCAAACCCCATACGGGTGAGGAACATCTTGAGTTGAGGTATGGTGGTGTTCTGTGCTTCGTCGAGAATGACTACAGCGTCCGACAGTGTTCTGCCGCGCATAAAAGCGAGGGGTGCAATCTGTATGATGCCGCGCTCCATATATTCGTTGAGTTTCTGTGCGGGCAACATATCTTGCAGTGCGTCGTATAGAGGTTGCAAGTAAGGGTCGATTTTCTCTCGCATATCGCCCGGAAGAAAACCTAATTTCTCACCTGCTTCCACTGCCGGACGACTAAGTATAATACGCCTTACCTCTTTGTTTTTCAGTGCTTTGACGGCAAGTGCGATGGCTGTATAGGTCTTGCCGCTACCTGCCGGACCGATGGCAAAAAGAAGGTCGTTCTTCTCAAAGTCATGTGCCAAACGTTGTTGGTTGGGTGTGCGGGCGGTGATAGCCTTACCGCTGATGCCATACACTATCAGGTGGTTGGGCTCATTGTTGGTCGGGATATTGCCTTTGATAAGGTCAATAAGTTGTTTCTCAGTTATGAAGCCGTGTTGTTGGCAGTACTGCTCTGTCTTGCGTATGCTGTCTTCTATGCGTCTGATGGCTTCGTCCGTACCATTCACTTTGATGTGATTGCCACGGGCTATGATGCGCACATCGGGGTGCAGGTTCTTCAGACACAGCATATTGCGGTTGTTGACACCATAAAAAGCGGCGGTGTCGAGAGTGTCGTTCAGTTCAATGAGTTTTTCCATTTATGGTGTTGCTTTTTTGCAATATATCGTTATTTCGTTTTATCCTCTCTCTCCGTATTCAGGCATGCGGTCGGTGAGTAGGAATATACTGTTGGTTTGTTTGCCTATGTAGGTGTGATAGCCGTTATGCAGTACGAGGTAGGGTACATGCAGTTGTGTGTTATAGATGGCTGCCTGGTCCCACACTTTTTGTGTCAGTGGCACAGTGTCGGCTTTGAACTCTATCACCATCCACGGCGTGAGGTCGTTTAGATAGACCACGGCGTCGGCACGTTTGGCTGTCTTCGCGCCATCCTGACTGATATAGTGGATCATCTCTTCCACTGCAATGAGGTTCTTGGGGTAGTGCATCTCTTCGGCGAGGTAATGCAAAAAATGCTGGCGCACCCATTCTTCGGGTGTCAGTCGTACCCATTTGCGCCGCCATTCGCAGAAAATCTGCTCCTTGCCGTTGTATATGCGAGTATGCATTTTTAATTAGGAGTGAGGAATTAGGAGTGAGGTATCTTCAGAATGGCTTTGTTCGTTAATAACCGTGCAGCCCGTACAAGCCGCGATAAGGCGTTGTAGGGCTGGACGAAAAGAGTGTTCGGTGGTTATCCCTGTCTGATAAAGGCTGTTCACCTCGCGTATGTAAGCCGCGATATGGTCGGTCATAATATCATAGAGAACGTTTATTTCTGCCAGTTGTCTTTGAGTGAGGCTGTACGGTTGAGAACAATGCGGTTGTCTGTCGTATCAGGGTCAACAACGAAATAGCCCTGCTTAAGCAGTTGGAAATGTTTGACTTGTGCTATGCCGTCGATGACCTGAGGTTGGTGCATCACCTCTCTCAGACTATTCTCTGCTTTGCATGTTACCACCTTGAGGCTGTCGGGGTTGAGCAGGTCGCGGAAGTCGCCTTCCTCTGCCGACGGGTTCTCCACTGCAAACAGACGGTCGTAGAGCCGTGCTTCCACGTCCAATGCCGAACGACATTCCACCCAGTTGATAGTGGCTTTGGTCTTGCGGTTGCCGCCTTCCGTACCCGACTTACTGTCAGGGTCATAGGTGGCATAGACGGTGGTGATATTGCCTTCGCTGTCTTTCTCGCAACCGGTGGCTTGGATGATATAGGCTGACTTGAGTCGCACCTCTCTGCCCATCGGACTGAGACGATAGAAGTTCTTATCGGCTGCTTCTTGGAAGTCGCCACGCTCAATATACAACTCTCTTGCGAAAGGCATCTCGCGCGTACCTAACTCAGGATGACCATCGATGTTTTCGGCGATGATAGTTTCTCCTTCACCATTGTAGTTGGTGATAATCAGTTTGACGGGGTCGAAGATGGCGCAAACGCGCGGTGCTGTCTCTTTCAGACTTTCGCGTATGGTATGTTCCAGCAGACCAATGTCAATCATGCCTTCCACTTTGGTGTAACCGATCTTATTGATAAACTCGCGAATAGCGGCGGCTGTGTATCCTCTGCGGCGCAAACCGCATACGGTCGGCATACGAGGGTCGTCCCAACCGCGAACCAACCCTTCTTTCACCAACTGCAACATCTTGCGCTTCGACATAACAGTGTAGGTGATATTCAGGCGGTTGAACTCATATTGGTGCGGACGATAGTCTTTGCCGTAGGGTGAGAGACCGGCGAAGTTGTCGCCTGCAAACTGGTCGATGAAATAGTCGTACAACGGACGGTGAACAACGAACTCAAGGGTGCATATACTATGTGTCACACCCTCAAAATAGTCGCTTTGTCCGTGTGCGAAGTCGTACATGGGATAGACGTTCCAACGTCTGCCGGTACGGTGGTGAGGGTGGGTAGTGATGATGCGATACATGATAGGGTCGCGGAAATGCATATTGGGGTTAGCCATATCTATCTTCGCGCGCAGCACCATTCGTCCGTCTTCTATCTCACCTCGCTGCATGGCTTCAAACAGACGGAGGTTCTCTTCTATGGGGCGGTCGCGATAAGGCGAAGCCACACCGGGTTCGGTAGGCGTTCCTTTCTGTAAGGCTATCTGTTCTGCCGTCTGCTCGTCAACGTATGCCTTGCCATCTTTAATGAATTGAATAGCAAGGTTGTAGAGTTGTTCAAAATAGTCGGAAGCATAATAGACATTACCCCAACGAAAACCTAACCAGCGGATGTCTTGTTGAATGGAATCGACATATTCAACATCTTCTTTCACGGGGTTGGTGTCGTCAAAACGAAGGTTACATACGCCGTTGTATCGCTCGGCTATGCCAAAGTCCATACAGATGGCTTTGACGTGACCTATATGCAGATAACCATTCGGTTCGGGCGGAAAACGGGTCTGTATGCGACCATCGTTCTTACCTTCTTGAAGGTCGTTCTCCACTATCTGTTCTATAAAATTGAGGTTTCTCTCTTCTGCTTCCATAATGTTCTATTAACAAGTTATTTATCTATTATCAGTTTGGCGTTATCCTTTTATTATACCTCTTGCTGCTGACGATTCGCGAACGAAATTGAGTATAAGGTCTCTTTCTGCCGATTGTGGTATAGTCTGTTCTATTTGTGCTATTGCTTGTGTGGTGTTCAGTTGGCTAAGGAAGAGCAACTGATAGGTGCGTTGGATAGTGTCAATCTGCTCTTTGGTGAATCCGCGACGATTGAGTCCCACACTATTGATACCGCTGTATTGTGCCGGCATACGGGCTGCTATAATATAAGGTGGCACATCTTTATTAAGGTGCGTGCCGCCTTGAATCATCACGTGTGCGCCTATGTGTGTGAACTGATGTACCAGTGTGCCGCCACCTATCACTGCGTGGTCTTCCACCACCACCTCGCCAGCCAACTGGGTGGCATTCGACATGATAACATAATCCTTAACCACCACATCGTGAGCCACATGGCAATAAGCCATTATAAGGCAGTGGTTACCCACTACCGTCTTACCCTTGGAGGCAGTGCCGCGATGAACGGTGGTGCACTCGCGAAGAACGGTGTCATCGCCTATATAGGTGTAGGTCAGTTCGCCTTTGAACTTCAAGTCTTGAGGAATGGCACCCACTACTGCCGAAGGAAAGATATGGCAGCGTGCGCCGATACGCGTATGCTCACAGATGGTGGCATTGGCATCAATAACGGTGCCTTCACCTATCTCTACATCCTTATCAATGAATACAAATGGTCCTACTTCTACCGATGCTGCCAACTTGGCATCCGGATGAACGTATGCTAATGGTGAAATCATATTTTTGGGTTTATTAGTTATTAAGGTTGATTTTTACTAGTTTCCCTATTTATCATAGTCTCTTTCTTAGTTCTTTGCAGCAGTGGGTGTTGAAGCCGTGTCCGGGGCGTTCAGCATAGATATGCCCTATGATACGTCTGCCTAAAAGCGACATATCACCCACTAAATCCAGCAACTTATGTCGTGCCGGTTCATTATCGAATTTGAGGGGAGTGAGATAACCTAATTGCTCATTGTCCAAATGAGGCTGACCTAACTTATCGGCAAGGCGATTGAGCAACCATTGGTTCATCTTCTTGTCGTAGATAACCAAGGCGTTATTCATATCCCCGCCTTTGATAAGACCCAGATGCAAAAGCAACTCGATCTCGCGCAGGAAACAGAAAGTGCGGGCAGGAGAGATACTTTCTTTATACAATGCCAAGTCGTCTAACAACGCCGACTGCTCAGTAAGGATAGGCGAGTCGAACATTATCTTCACTTCCGCTTCATATCTCACCGCAGGCAGCAATACCATACGACTGCCTTTGCCGTTGTCAAACTCGATAGGCTCAGTCACATAAAAGACTTTTGCCTCGGCATCCTGCTCACTTACACCTACGCGCTCAATAGCATCCACGTATGGCTTGGCACTGCCGTCAAGAATGGGTATCTCAGGCGCATCCACTTCTACAAGACAATTGGTGACCCCCATACCGTATAATGCCGACATCAGGTGCTCCACCGTACTCACTTTCCATTTGCCTTTCTCCAATACAGTGCCGCGCGACGTACCCGATACCAAGTCTGCCAAAGCCTCATAACAAGGCTGTCCGTCTAAATCCACACGGCAGATACGTATGCCGGTATTCACCTCGGCAGGGTGAAGACGAAGATGCACCATCAGACCTGTATGCAGACCCTTGCCCTCAAAAGAGAGACTATCCTTCAGTGTCGCTTGCTTCATGGCATCTTCTTGTACATCTCAGGTAAATGACGATAGACGGCTTGACAACGCTTCCACAAACCGGCATCCAAAGCAGGCGAACCAAGATACGTACCCGGCTTACGAACACTGCCGGACACACCGCTCTGTGCTCCGAAAATGCAGTTGTCGGCTATCTCTATATGTCCGGCAACACCCACCTGACCGGTCAAAAGACAATGGCTGCCCACTTTCGTAGAACCGGCAATGCCCACCTGACCGCACAGAACGGTGCTCTCACCAATCTGCACATTATGAGCCACCATAACAAGGTTGTCAATCTTGGCGTTACGGCGAACACGCGTCTCACCCATCATAGCACGGTCAACGGTAGAGTTGGCTCCTATCTCCACATCATCCTCTATCACCACTCTGCCTATCTGCGGAATCTTGTGATATACACCTTGTGCGTCAGGCTCAAAACCAAAACCGTCACCGCCAATGACAACACCCGACTGCAAGATACAGTCCTTGCCAATAACGCAGTTGTAGTAAACCTTAACGCCGGAATAGAGAATGGTGTTGTCGCCAATCTGCACATTATCACCTATATACACTTGCGGGTATATCTGCACGTTCTCACCTATCTTCACGTTCTTACCTATGTATGCCATAGCACCCACATAGGCACTCTCAGGCACTTGCACTCCCTCACTGATGAAAGACGGCTGCTCTATGCCGCGCTTGCGAGGATTGAGCACCTCCGACACCATTTGCAGCAACTGACCCATAGCACCGCGAGCATTGGCTACGGAGATGATAGTGGCGGCTGACTGCTCATCACCCTTCAATAAAGACGAGGTGATAAGAACAATAGAGGCTTGTGTCTGTGATAATTGCGGAAGATTCTTGTCATCGGTGATAAAGGTCAACTGACCTTCTTGGGCTGACTCAACTGGTGCCACATCCCACACTGTGCGACCTTTGGCGCCATAGATGGTGCCACCAACAACGGCGGCTATCTGTTCGGCTGTAAATTGCATCATAGGCTTGATTGGTTTGTTATGTACTCAAACTGAAAATATTATTTCTCAGCCCGCAAAAGTACGGCTATTTTTCCTATTGCGCAAATACTTGCACAATTTTCAGTCGTAACCGCCTATAAATACCCGCCAATACACTTATTGACACAATCTTTGCACAATCGAAAAATTCACCGTACTTTTGCACGCTAAATAATCTGACTTATGTACATACGCAAGAAGAACGATACCACTTTGCAGGTGACACAGCCCAACACACTGCTCCCTTTCCTTACTGAAAAAATGAGTGCTACACGTACCACTGCCAAACAATGGCTCAGTCACCGACTCATACAAGTAAACGGAGCAACACAAACACGACACGACTTCAACCTTAACAGCGGCGATAAAGTGACACTGCTCCGACAAAAAGGTAATGCTTGTCTCACTCACCCTAAACTCAAACTCATCTATGAAGATGACGACCTGATGGTGGTGGAGAAAAAAGAAGGATTGCTAACCGTTCCCACTCACCCTGAGTCGCGTGAGACAACAGCATTGTCCATCTTGCGTGCGTACGTCAAAAAACAAAACAGCCAAGCCAATGTCTATGTGGTGCATAGGCTCGACCGAGAAACAAGCGGGCTGCTCGTCTTCGCTAAACAACAAGACATACAACAATATATGCGCACCTATTGGCGGCAGTTAGTGACACAACGCACCTATATAGCCGTCGCAGAAGGACAATTCGACAAAAAAGAAGGGGAAATACGCTCGTGGTTCACTGAAGATAAACGTAATGCAATGGTCTATTCCTCACCCGTAGATGACGGTGGCGACCTTGCCATTACTTATTATAAGGTACTCAAAGAGAAAACAGATAGCAACGGATCGACCTATTCCTTAGTGGAACTGCACCTGCAAACAGGGCGCACTAATCAGATACGTGTGCACCTCGCCTCTAAAGGTTGCCCTGTTCTTGGCGACCGTAAATACGGACACGGAAATAGCAATAGTCCCATCGACCGTCTCTGTTTGCACGCTCAAGTGTTGGAGTTCATCCACCCCGCCACCGAACAAACACTCCACTTCGAAACACCGGTACCCAAAGCCTTCCTAAACATCTGTAAATAACCCGGTAAACATTTCTTTACTATCTTTAGACAATATCAAACAACAATAGACGGTATTAGATGCCGTCTATTGTTGTTCATAAATATCTGCTAATCAGTGTTTCTCTATTCACTATTACTACCGAAGCGTTACTTTTATTTATGAACTATCATCGGCAGAGAATTCTGATTTGATATGTATGCCGCTGATAATAAGTATTTTATGCCTAACCGTCCCAGTAAAAAGGTATCTGACAATTTTATAATCAGCCACTGCTGAATATCAGCCACTTATAAAGACTTGTCCCAACAAAACCGAACGGTTTTGTTGGGACAAGTCTCTTTTGTTCTCTAACGGCGGCAAAGGTATAGCAAAGAAATGAAGTGTGCAAATTTCTGCACACTTTTTTGTTATATTTTTGGGCTATTAAGTTGAATTTTGACAAAAATTCTTATTGCAAACACTCAAAAGTGATATTAAGATGCCTTAAAATAGTGACAAATTGTTACCAACTTGTATTGAGATTGTATAGATATTTTGAGGGGCAAAAAAGACCTTTTTCTCAGGAAAAATCGTGAAAAAGTGAATGGTTGTCACAGCAAAAGTGTCCCAACAAAACCGTTCGTTTTTGTTGGGACGGGTAACCGCCTTTTAATCAGCGGAAAATAGAGGTAAGAAGTAAGATGTTAGAAGTAAGAAGTTAGAAGTAAGATGTTAGATAACTTGGAACGCGGGCGTTGCAAAAACTTACCCTCTAAGATAGAGGGGGTGGCTCGAAGAGCCGGTGGCGTATGGCAAATTGAATCACGGCAACCTCGCAGCACCCGCCCGCAGAAGCAAGGGCTACAGCCCCCAAAAACTGCAGGAAATATAGATATTGAACGAAATATTAATTATTAATTATCATTAGTGTCCACTAAAAATTAAGATAGAGTTCTTTGACTTATTGAAAATTAGTTCGTTATACGGATCATTTGTGCGAACGGATTTGAATTGATAACTTTGTGGATAAAAACATATCTACTTATGAATCAAATCAAAT
>JAFSTB010000020.1 GCA_017450685.1 Paludibacteraceae bacterium | reverse complement strand
CCATGTGTTACCTTTCAGTGTACGCGCAAGTGTGACGTTCTTACCTGCTGTACCTGCCAATGCATCGAAGGCTTCATAATAAGTTGCGTTCTCATTATCATTCAGTTCGATATTAGTCGCTACGGCGAATTGGGCAGTGAGTTCGGTGTTAGCAGTAAGGTTGAAAGTATATGTTGCGTCGGTGCTGACTGTTTCGCTTGATGTGTTCTGCCATCCGCTGAAGGTGTAGAAGGCGTTAGGTGTGGCTGTCAGAGTGACAGATGTGTTCTCGGCTAATGAGTGTGTCGTTTCTGCTGCTATGTCTGCATCTGCAGCCGTACCTGTCACCTCTCCATTAGCCCCCGCGCTGAAGGTGAGGTTGTAGTTGGTAACTTTGGGTGAGCTGCTGAATTGAGCCGTATATACTTGGTCGGCTGTTGCCGTTCCAATGGCAGGTGACCAACCTGTAAATGAATAGGTGTATGAAGCGTCTTCTGATTTGGTAGGAGTGGAACCACTATACACCGGAGTTGCCCCGTCCAAATAGGTGTTTGTCTGAACTGTATTGCCATCGCCATCAACAAAGGAAATCTCCCATAAAGGTGTAGTATGTCCCACACGGAAGAATGCACTGTATCTCGTCTGACTTGCAGAAAAGTCAACACCTGCAATAACTTGTACATATGGTTTCCCGTCTTTTCCGTCAATCACTGTTACTGTTCCCGAATTCAAATAGATACCAGTATTCGGTCCGCACGAAGCACTTGACCTATAGGCAGGTCCACCGAAAGTCCAACCGTTTCCACCTGCCACGGTGTTTAATTCCGCCGCTGTTTTGATAATATTGTATGTCCCGTTGGGCATAAAGTTGTAACCGCTGACAGTCTGCATTCTGTACTTGCTGAACAATGCTGTTAATGATACAAAATCGCCGTCACTGTCACTCCAAGTATAATCATAGCATGTGGAGTTCGACCCTTCCACGACATTGGAATGATCACTCCAATCACTCCACTCCCATCCCACATCAAGAGTAAAATAACGTACATCGAACTGGGCAGTATAAGTGGCATTTCCATTGACAACTACTAAACGCGGGTTATCTTTAACGCCGTCTGACCATTGCGTGAAATAATAGCCGTCATTCGCCACAGGCTTGAGCCAGATTTGTGTGCCGCCGGGATAATTCGTACCACTTACGAACCGTCCGCTTTCGTTCACCGACCCTCTGACTGTGCCATTTGAAGCACTGGTGGTGATTGTTCCTGCGGAAGGAACAGCGAAGTTGGCAGTATATGTAACATCATTATTGCCTACTGCCACAATGCGGTGAGGATCGGTGCTGTTATTATCAGCCCATTTGACAAAAGCATAACCTGGTTTTGGTGTAGCAACAAGTTCGATTTGCGCACCATAATTGTATGAGCCACTACCAGATACCGTACCATAAGAACCATTATTGGCAGCACCTGTGATGGTGGTCAGAGCTTTGAGAGTGGTTTTTGCACCGCTGTAATTATAGAAAGCCACACCTAAATTTCCAGACCAACTAGCATAAAGCGTACTTTTACTTCCATAAGCCGGAGTATAACTATCAACCGTACCATCCAAATAAACTGTATAGATAGGATCTCCGTCTCCATCATAATTACCAGTAAAGACAAACTCTATTGTACCATACATCGGTTCGGCATAATAATAGCCACTTGCTTTTTGAGCGATAGTGTAGTTATAATTGCTCGAATTACTAACCTTATTTGAATTAAAAGTGAATGATCCACGAATATCATTTGTTCCTGCTAATGTCACTTGGTCAAAGCGTCCCACTGCACCATCGGATGTACAAAATAATATTTGAAAGACGGTACTTGAATTACTATTTTTTTGGTTTATGCGGATCCAAGCTGGTTCCTGATAGAAGCAATAGTAATATGCCTGTATCGCCTCCGGTGCGTTGTTCCTGCCGCTGACAAAGTTTGCTCTTTCGGGGATATAACCTCCTTCGGGGGAGTCATTCACTGCGTCACGCAGTTGTGCCTGTGTTACCATGCTTGCGGAGAGCAAGAGGCAACATAAGATAGAGAATTGTTTTTGTTTCATAGGTTTTTTGTTTTTGAGGGTTAATTATAGACTTATAGGTCAAATTGCAGGCTAATAACTTCGTGTTGGTTACTTCGTGTTATTCACTGCGTGTTGGTTATGGTTATTGCAACGCTCGGAGGCGTTGCTCACTATGTATAGCATATTGAGAAAATCATTTGTTTAGCAAGGAACTTATATGATACAGCCATTTTTGGTAACGATATACAGCCGTTTTTGGTAATAAATATCAGCCATTTTTAGTAATTATATACCATATTTATTTGGTAAAGTAACAAATATGCCATACCTTTGTCGCGTTGAAACAAATATATTACTATATATGGCAGAAATAACCTACAAAAGGCGTATAGCAGACCGATTGCTACAAGATTATTTGGAAATGACAGGCGGAGTATTGGTGGAAGGTCCTAAATGGTGTGGCAAGACAACCACCTGCGAGCAGGTGGCGAAAAGCAAAGTGATGCTCGCTAATCCTTCTGTTTTGGAATCAAGTATTCGTATGGCGCAAACCAATATGCCTTACCTTTTAGCGGGTTCTGTTCCTCGCTTGTTTGACGAGTGGCAGTCGATACCCGAACTATGGGATGCTATCCGTTATGAGGTGGACCACAGACAAGAAAAAGGTCAGTTCATTCTAACAGGTTCGGCTGTTCCCCTTGAGTCAGACAGAATACATCACACCGGTACCGGTCGATATGCACATTTCCGAATGCGCCCGATGAGTCTGTGGGAATCAGGCGAATCAACAGGAGAGGTGAGCCTCGGCAGTCTGTTTGAGAGTGCAGATAACGTCATCGGACACAATGCTCATACTTTGGAAGATATAGCCTTTTTGTTATGTCGCGGAGGTTGGCCAGATACATTGAATAGATCACCCCGCATAGCCTTGAAGACTGCTTACAATTATGTAGATGCGTTAGTGTCATCGGATATATCGCGTGTGGACGAAACGCTGCGCAATCCACGACGTGTTCGACTGTTGTTGCGTTCATTAGCACGTCTGCAAGGCTCACAGGCTCCGATTAGCACAATCCATCAAGATATGCTGACAAATGATGAAAACAGTCTGTCAGAAAAAACTATCATTTCATATATCAATGCATTGGAAAAAGTATTCGTGGTAGAAGATATGCCGGCATGGAGTACCAATCTTCGGAGTAAAACAGCCATTCGTACTGCTGACACCCGCTATTTCGTTGATCCGAGCATCGCAGCAGCCGCTCTTGGTATCACTCCAAATAAACTTCTCAACGATCTCAACACCTTCGGACTTATTTTTGAAACAATGGCTGTACGCGACTTGCGCGTCTATGCTGATGCCATTGATGCCAAAGTCTATCACTACCGCGATAAGAACGGACTTGAATGCGATGCGGTAATTGAGTGTCGCGACGGTTCATACGGTCTTATAGAAATCAAACTCGGTGGTAGAACAGCCATTGAAACCGCACAGGCATCGCTGAATAAACTAACAGGCAAAATAAATACCGAACGTGCCGGTGAACCGGCATTCCGAATGGTACTCACCGCCGTTGGAGAATATGCTTATTCTCTCAAAGACGGCACAATGGTCGTTCCTATCGGCTGTCTGAAAGACTGAAAAAATGATTTTCTCAATACGTCAAAGAGCGTTTCGTAACTTCGTGTTGGGGACTTGTGTTATTTACTGCGTGTTGGTGAGTGAATGTTGGTTACTGAATGTTGGTTACTACGTGTTAGGAGTGGATGTTGGTTAGTTAATTGTTTTGTTGTTAGTTATGTCATTGTACATTTTTACGTCGGAATTTATATCTGCTGCCCGTACTGAAAACTATACACAAAAAAGAGATACTTGCTATAAACGAGTATCTCTCTTGCAAAAAATAATGTATGTCTTTGTGATGAATGCTTTCGCATTCTTTCTTTCGGACAGGTGTTACCTACCTAACAGCCAGTCTAATACATACAACTGGCGGATGCCGTTGTGGTCAATTGGCGGTTCTTCGTCAAGCGTTAGAAGAAACTTGGGATAACTATCGCTAATCGCGTGCAAAGCAGCAAGTTCACGCTGTAATGTCTTTTCCTCACGCACCGTCAATGCCACCTGATAATAGACGCGCTGCCCCCCATCTTGGCACACAAAATCAACTTCAGCATCTCCTGCTTTGCCGATATAAACCTGTTGGTTGCGATGGCGGCGTAGTAATTCGAGAAAAACGACATTCTCCAAGATATGCCCCCTGTCTGTATGCTGACTGCCGACTAATACCTGTCGTATTCCTACATCAGCAAGGTAGTATTTCCTTCCTGTCCGCAATATCTCTCCTCCCTTGACATCAATGCGCTGCGCAGGGTAAAACAAATAGCAATTGGTCAGAGCCTCCAAATATGTATTCACTGTATGCGGTGATATTCTTGTTCCGGCGGAAGTGAGCGTGTCCGCTATGCGTTTCGGATTGGTTAGATTGCCGATGTTGTCCGCCATAAAAGCAATAACGCGGTTCAGTACATTGATATCCTGTATGTTATTGCGTTCCACCACGTCACGCATCATCACGGTGGCATAGATGTCGTGAAGATACTGTAGTATTTCCGTATCGTTGGAGAGCCGGAACAGGAACGGGAAGGATGTTGTTGTGGTGTAGGTGTTGTAATCGCGTGTTTGGACATACGGCATCCCTTGTGTATATTCTTTGAACGACAGCGGCATAATATGGAGTTGTATGTACCTGCCCGAAAGCAGTGTCGCCAATTCGCCTGACAGCAGATGGGCGTTGCTGCCCGTTATGTAAATATCCACATCGGGACGCAGATAGATACTGTTCACCGCCCGTTGGAACTCTTCAACCATCTGCACCTCGTCCAAGAGGATATAGGTCATCCGCCCTTTCTGCAAACGCTCTGTAAGGTATGTATGTAATGCCATAGCCTGCATAAGCGATTGGTTCGACATATCCTCAAAGTTGATACTGATAATCTGTTCCTCACTCACTCCATGTTCCATCAGGAGTTGGCGGAACTGCCGCAGCAGCGTACTCTTGCCGCAACGGCGAATACCAGTCAGCACTTTGATGATGGGCTTGTCATGCCACGAGTACAACCAATCCAAATAATCCGTGCGCAAAATCTCTTTCATAACATTATGAGTTTTTGAAATCCGCTGCAAAGATAGTATGTTTTTGTAAAATAATTACAAGGGATTGCAAAAATTTCTCAAAATTCATCATTTTTTGCAACTGAGTACAAATTTTCAGTACGTCAAAGGTCGCTTCGTAACTGCATGTTGGTTACTTCTTATCTCCGCTTCGCTCCGAACGATCGGCAGAGCCGTGCGTGTTGGGTACGCAGGTGTGTCACCTGCGGTTGGATTCACTTGGGGGAGCTGGAGTCCTGCCTGAGACTAAAAACGTCAATTCGCCTGATTACAAGCCGTTTACCCGTCCCAACAAAACCGAACGGTTATTTTGAGCAGTAAAAATATTGCTTTACATTTGCGACATATTTCGGCACTATTTTTATTATCAGAACCTTATGAAGGTCTCTCTTCGATATCGCGACGCATACAAACTGCTCAAAATAAAACCGTTCGTTTTCGAGCAGTTTTTCTTTCCAATGATTGATAAGCCAATTTCAGTACGCAGGTGTGCCTTCCTGCGTACCCAACAAGCATCTCCACTCTCAACCATAAAAACTCTCCACTCATTACCAGCCACTTACAACGATTTGTCCCAACAAAACCGAACGGTTTTATTGGGACAAGTATTTTTTGTTCTCTAACAGCGGCAAAGGTAAAACAAAGAAAGCAAGTGTGCAAATTTCTGCGCACTTTTTTGTTATATTTTTGCAACATATAGTTAAATTTTGATAGGGAAAACATACTCAATGACCCAAAAATGATATTTTATAAAGGAAAATGTGTGTCATTTTGTCAAAAGCAGTTTGGCATAAGAAAAGGGCAATTTGTAGGTTCGGTTAGCAGCTGTTATCTTGATTTTTGGGGTAAAATTCGGCAAAATGTGTCCCAATAAAACCGTTCGTTTATTTGAGCAGTTTGTATTTTATTAACTATTTATAACTTTCTTAAAATCAAAAGACTATGAAAAAGTTTTTCTTGCCTTTGGTTGCAATTTGTCTGATGGCATCTTGCTCAAGTAGTGTTTCGTGTACCTTTCGTACTGCTCGTTCGACAGATGTACCGGTTGAGATGCGTGCTCAGTGGACGACGGCTGATTTGCAGGTGAGTGAGGACAAGGTATCGTTTACGATGGATGTAGAGCAGGGTGTGATGATGTCAGCGGACAAGATACGTGAGAACGCTATTGGTCTGTTATTAGAGAAGCACAATGCGGATGTGCTTATCAATCCTCTTTTCACATACGATTATATAGACAATCGTTTGACAAGTGTTACTGTCAGTGGTTATCCCGCTCGTCACACTAATTTCCGCAATATCTCATTTGAGGAGCAGCAGAAGTTCTTGATTGAGAAGGAGAAGGCTCAGAATGCTCCACAGATGGTAATCAATGGTGGTGAGATACGTAATGAGGTGGTTAATCCGGCTCCGAAAGCATGTGAGAAAGATGCTACTGCTGCTTCGGAGTCACAACCTCAGGCGAAAGAACAAGTTAAGAATCGCAGAAAATAGTGTATTATGAGACATATTCGCAATCTGACAATATGTTTGATACTGATAGCGGGTATGGTGTCTTGCAAGACGACGCAGAGTGCATATAGTCTGCGTACGGGTAAGTCGGTAGATATACAGAGCCATATCACCCAGATGCCGACAGTGGCAGATTTGGTGGTGGATACGGTGTATGTCTCAGCGGACACTACCTGGCAAAACACTTTCTCTCATCAGGTATCGAAGGAAGAGATGAGCAAGGTGTTGATTGGCAAGATGATGGAGGAGTCGAAAGCCGATGTTATCATTGAGCCTCGTGAGCGAGTGGTCAGTCAGCGGGAGAAAGCATTTAAGAATAACTATCAGATGACTGTTAGCGGTTATCCTGCTCGTTATCGTCATTTCCGCACTGCTACTGAAGAGGATATGCGTATTCTTAACGGTTTGCAGCCACCAACGGTGAATAATAATGTTATCTATCTTGGAGGTGGTAAGGATGGCAGAAATATAAGAAACACAACAGCACCTTCGTTCTTTCCCAAGTCGAGCCGTACACCTCGTGACTATAAAGATTGGCGTGCTGCTGATGGCAGGAAGAGATACCATGGTACACTTGATGTGGGCTATGTATGTGCGTGGGATGGTGCGACTGATACCAAACCTTATTCGCATGGTATGAACATCAACTGGTCGAATCTATGGTTTGTGAGCAAGCATACTATGCTTGGTATAGGTGCTAACGTAAATGGACTATTCCTGAATAAAGAGTATGAGGATAGCAAAAGAACGGGACAGGATTGGATTATGCACTTCTATTTCAATCCTCGTTTCTATTTCTCTCGCACTCAAGTAGCACCGTTCCTTGATATGAGAGTGGGTGTCGGTTTTTGGAAGGAAAACGAAAAAACTACAATAACGTATAAAGAATATAGGAATGGTAGATACTATAATTCTACGAAAGAAGAGAAGTTTTCTTCAACTGAAGGGTCTATTTATGGTGCTTTACGTTTAGGTTTATATATAGGCAAGCACGTGAATGTTTCAGTAGGTACAGATATCTTTTCGATTGAGGTCAGTGAGCTATTTGAGTCTTTAACTGTTTCAGTAGGTTTCACTTTCTAACTCCAGGGTCTTGATTTTCACACAAAAAGGCGGATGAGAGGATCATCCGCTTTTTGCTATAAATCTAATTTGTAAAGACTTATCTATTGTTTGTAAATTTGTTGTTTATTTATTTGCGACTATATTCTTTGCACAGACTTCGTTGCATCTAACTCTTTGCACAGACTTCGTTGCATCTTATTGATAGCACATATTTGTTTAGTCTGCATTATTTGCGTCTGTCGAAGCCGAAGAGTCCGCGACGTGGTTTTTCTTCCACTTTAGGTTCTTCCACCACTCCTTCTTTTTCTTCTTCCACTGTTATATCTTCTTCGCCTGTTATATTATCTTGTGTAGCGGGGGTCCATTCTTCACGTTCTGCAATCTCGCCCACTTGGTTTTTGACGAAGTTGATAACGTCTTGCAGTCCGTCAGTGAAATGTGCGAAGTCTTCTTTATATAGGAAGAGTTTATGTTTTTCAAACTGTGGCGCTTCGTCTTCGAATGCTTGCCGGCGTTTACTTTCCGTTATGCACAGATACAAATCGTCGTTACGTGCTTTTTTAACATCCAAATAATAAATGCGTTTGCCTGCCTTTACGGCGCGCGAGTACACTATCTCCGGTTCGCGCTTGTCTTCAAATCTGCGGTTATCCATAGTAATTTTGTTTAATAAAAATGCTATTTTTCAACATTTCGCCGCAAAGGTAAGGCAATTTGTGTTAATGTGCAAATAAAAGTGCAAATTATTGTAACAAATTGACACTTCGCTTTACAAATTGTGCCAGACTTTCACCTTTAAGCAGTCCGGAAGCGAGCAGTGCAATGTCGATGAGTTGTTTGAGTCGCTCATCTTCATTAGAAAGAGTATAGACGGTTTTGGTGACTGTTTCCTGCACCTTATTATCGTCATTGCTGTTGTTCTCGTCGGGTGTTTTATCGACTGTTTCTTCGACAATTTCGGATGTCATTTTGTCGATTAGTTCTTTCACTATGGGATGAGCAGTATTGATTACGAGGTTATATTGGTCGGGCATAGAGCCATAGAAAGACATACTTTGTTGGTGTTGTGACATCTCTTTCATACGTCTCATAAACTCGTTTTGAGTGAGGAAAACGGGCAGTGCGTCAGCCGCTGCTGCTTCGCAATTGACGTAATAGCGGAGTCGTTCGTTTTGTGGCAGGCAGTTTTCGAAGGCTTTGGTTATGCCTTCTTTTTGTTCGGCGGTGTAGTTATCTTGTACTGTTTCTTCTTTTCGTATGAGGTTTTCTATTGTATCGCTATCCACTCTGACGAAGCGCAGTGACCCTTTCTCACCGTCTTTGCGGTTTGCCATATCTTTTTGTTCGGCTTGCGACATAGCGTGTACGTCCAATTCGCCGTCCATAAGCAGCACGTCGTAACCTTTCTGTTTAGCGCGTTCTATATAGGCGTAGGAAGAGTCTGCATCCTGAGCATAGAGCAGCACCAGATTACCGTCTTTATCTGTCTGGTTCTCTTTCACTTTCTCTTTATATTCGGCAAGGGTGAAATAGTTACCTTCAAGGTTTTTGAGCAGTGCGAAACCTGTGGCACGTTCGTAGAACTTCTCGTCGGAGAGCATACCGAATTGTATGAAGAGTTTGATATCGTCCCATTTCTTGCAGAAGTCGTCTTTGTCGTTTTTGTAGAGTTCGGACAGTTTGTCGGCTACTTTTTTGGTTATGTGCGAAGATATTTTTTTCACGTTGTTGTCCGACTGCAGGTAACTACGGCTGACGTTAAGCGGGATGTCGGGTGAGTCGATCACACCGTGAAGCAGTGTGAGGTATTCGGGTACGATGTTTTCCACTTCGTCGGTAACGAAGACCTGATTGCAATATAGTTGTATCTTGTTCCTTCTTACGTCGATGTTGCGTTTGATGCGCGGGAAATAGAGGATACCGGTGAGGTGGAAGGGATAATCGACATTGAGGTGAATATGGAAGAGCGGTTCTTCGTATTGGTCGGGATAGAGTTGGTGGTAGAACTTCTTATAGTCATCTTCGGTCATCTCAGAGGGTTTGCGTGTCCACGCGGGGTGAATATCGTTGATGATATTTTCTTCGTCGAGTTCCACTTCTTTACCCTCTTTCCATTCTTTCTTTTTTCCGAAGGCTATTTCAACAGGCAGGAACTTGCAGTATTTTTTGAGCAGTCCTTCCACGGTGGCATCTTCCAAATACTGTTCGAACTCGCTATTGATATGCAGCACTATATCCGTACCTCGTTCTGCTTTGATGGTCTCTTCCATAGTGTATTCGGGGTTGCCTGTGCAGGTCCAATGAACGGCTTTGGCATCGTCTTTATAGGAGAGTGAGAAGATCTCCACTTTGTCGGACACCATAAAGGAACTATAGAAGCCCAAACCGAAATGTCCGATGATGGCTTCTGTTTTGTCTTTGTATTTATCGAGGAACTCCTCCGCTCCGGAGAAGGCTATTTGGTTGATATACTTATCCACTTCGTCGGCGGTCATACCTATGCCATGGTCGCTGACAGTGAGTGTTTTTTTCTGTTTATCGATGGTGACGCGCACGCGTGTATCGCCTAAGTCGCCTTTCACTTCTCCCACGGAAGCGAGGGTTTTGAGTTTTTGTGTGGCATCAACGGCATTACTAATCAGTTCGCGAAGGAAGATCTCGTGGTCACTGTACAAAAATTTCTTGATGACGGGGAAGATATTATCACTTGTTACCCCAATATTACCTTTTGACATATATAATAATGATTTTAAGTTATTTGCATTATGTTAGCCGGCGGATTGAACATATTAGAAAAGTATCAGACAAGTCCGTCCTGTCTGATACTTACCAAATCCGTGCCAAATGTTTATTTCTGCCAAAATGGCAGGTTTTTAGAGTGTTTTGGCAACTTCTATCTGTTCGAATGTTTCGAGCAGGTCACCTTCCACGAGGTCGTTATAAGAGCGAATACTTACGCCGCACTCTTGGTTGACACCCATCTCTTTGACATCATCTTTGCCGTGTTTGAGTGAGGCGAGGTCGCCTGTGAAGATAACAATACCGTCACGTATAACGCGCACTTTATTAGAGCGTTTAACCTTACCTTCTTTGACCACGCAGCCTGCTATAGTACCCACTTTGGATATATGGAAGGTCTGTCTTACTTCGAGAGTGGCAGTCACTTCTTCTTTTATGTCGGGTGAGAGCATACCTTCCATAGCGGATTTGACTTCTTCGATGGCATCGTAGATGATGTTATAAACGCGCACGTCCACTTCAGCGGTGTCAGCCATCTTTCGTGCCGTACCTGTAGGACGGACGTTGAAGCCGATGATGATAGCCTCGGAAGCCTCTGCCAAGAGGATATCGGAGTCGGAGATAGCACCCACACCTTTGTGGATGACATTGACTTGTATGTTTTCCGTTGATAGTTTGATCAGCGAGTCGGAGAGTGCTTCCACCGAGCCGTCCACGTCTGCTTTGACGATGAGGTTGAGTTCTTTGAAGTCGCCGATAGCGAGTCGTCGTCCTATCTCTTCCAAGCCTATATGTTTCTTTGTACGGATAGACATCTCGCGTTGCAGTTGTTCACGTTTGGTGGCTATCTGTCTGGCTTCTTGTTCGTTAGGCATCACATTGAACTCATCGCCTGCTGTAGGTGCTCCGTTCAGACCGAGTATGACGGCAGGTTCACCGGGCAGTGCTTTGTCGATGCTTTGTCCGCGTTCGTTGAACATAGCGCGCACTTTACCGTGGAAAGAGCCTGCAAGCACTATATCGCCCATGTGCAGTGTGCCGTCGCTGACAAGAACGGTGGAGACATAGCCACGCCCTTTGTCGAGTGAGGACTCGATGATAGAGCCTTTAGCGCGACGTTTAGGATTGGCTTTGAGGTCGAGCATATCGGCTTCAAGCAGCACTTTCTCAAGCAGTTCGAACACACCCGTACCTTTCTTTGCGGATATGTCTTGCGACTGATATTTGCCGCCCCAGTCCTCAACCAAGAGGTTCATATTAGCCAGTTCCTCTTTTATCTTTTCGGGGTTAGCGCCGGGTTTATCGCACTTATTGATAGCGAAGATCATTGGTACGCCTGCTGCTTGAGCGTGTGATATAGCCTCTCTTGTCTGTGGCATCACGCCGTCGTCGGCAGCAACGATGATAATGGCTATATCCGTCACTTTGGCACCACGTGCACGCATAGCGGTGAAGGCTTCGTGACCCGGGGTGTCAAGGAAAGTGAGGTGGCGACCGTTCTTCAGTTGCACATTATAAGCACCTATATGTTGTGTTATACCACCTGCTTCACCGGCAATGACATTAGTGTTGCGTATATGGTCGAGCAATGAGGTCTTACCATGATCGACGTGTCCCATAACGGTGATGATAGGGCAACGTTCTTCCATATCTTCCTCATTGTTAACCTCTTCCTCTTGTTGTATGTCGTGCACCACTTCCGCCGAGACGAACTCGGTGGTGAAGCCGAACTCTTCTGCAACGATGTTGATTGTTTCTGCGTCGAGGCGTTGGTTGATACTCACCATCATACCGAGCGACATACAAGTACCGATAATCTTGGTTACGGGAACGTTCATCATCACGGCGAGGTCGTTAACTGTGACGAACTCAGTGAGTTTGAGCACTGTTGACTGTGCTTGTTCTGCTTTTTTCTCCTCCGCCATTTTTTCGCGTTCGAGTTGTCGGCGGTCGCGTTTATGTTTGGAAGTGGCTGTTTTACCTTTCTGGCTTTGCAGACGCACCAACGTCTCTTTTATCTGGCGTTGCACCTCTTCGTCGTCCACTTCCACTTTGACGGGTCGTTTATTGTTCTTATTGGTTTTACCTTTTTGGTTGCGTGCATCGTTGATGTCCACCTTGTTTTGTTTGATGCGTTCGCGTTTACGTTTCTCACCGCCTTGCGCGCCATTATTAGCATTATTAGCTTGCATACGTTCTTCGCGCTCTTTGCGTTTTTCCTCTTTGCTTTTTTTGGTGGGGTGAGTGGCTTGATTGAGGCTGTCGAGGTCTATTTTGCCAACTACCTTAGGTTGTGCTGTCAGTTGCGGTTTACGCAGAGTGAACACTTCCGCCTTTGATTGTTCTGTTTTAGGTTGCTCTTTTTTAGTCTCTTTTTCAGCCTTTTGCACTTCTTCTTTGGCTTTTCTTTCAGCCTCTTTTTTTGCTTTCTCTTCTTCGTGAGCGCGCTGTTCGGTTTCTATCTGAGCCAGTCGTGCAGCCTCAGCGGCACGTTTGGCAGCCTCTTGTTCGGCAGCCAGTCGCGCAGCCTCTTCGGCTTGCAGACGAGCCTGTTCTTCGGCTTGACGTTGAGCCTCTTCTTTGGCTTTGCGCTCTGCGTCGAGGTCGATCTTACCCACCACCTTGGGTTGAGGTATCTCGGTGGGTATATGGTTGGTGCGTGACTCTTCAACGGTCAGTGTCTGCGGCATCTCACGTTCTTGGCGTTCTTGTGCCTGACGTTCTGCTTCTAACTTGATTGCCATATCGCGGTTGAATTCCTTGGCTAAAAGCAGATACAGGTCGTCTTCGATACGGACATTAGGGTCGGTAGCGATTTCCTTACCCTGCTTTGCACAGAATTCCACGGCGGTGGACATGCCGATGTTGAGTTCTTTACAAGCTTTGATAAGTTTGATTGCCATGATGAGTTGAGTTTTTTAGTTTAGAGTTGAGAGTTTAGAGTTGAGAGAAGTTGGAGAGTTGAGAGTTTTTTTACTCTTCAAACTCAGCCGAGAGGATATTATATACATCGTCTATCGTCTCATCTTCAAGGTCGATACGACTCTTCAGTTCTTCTTTGCTCAAGGCGAGGACAGACTTAGCAGTGTCGAGACCTATACCTTTGAGAGCATCTATTATCCATTGATCGATTTCATCGTTGAACTCATCCAGATAGATATCTTCTGAGTCTTCTTCGTCCATCTCGCGATAAACGTCAATCTGATAGCCTGTGAGCATACTTGCCAAGCGGATGTTGAAACCGCCTTTACCAATGGCAAGGCTGACCTCATCGGGTTTGAGATAGACCTCTGCTTTTTTCTCCTCTTCGTTGATGTTCATCGACGATATTTTGGCAGGAGCCAGTGCACGCTGAATATAGAGGTTGATGTTCGGTGTGTAATTGATAACATCGATGTTCTCGTTTCTGAGTTCGCGCACTATACCATGGATACGTGCACCTTTTATACCTACGCAAGCGCCTACGGGGTCGATACGGTCATCAAAACTCTCAACTGCCACTTTGGCTCTTTCACCCGGAATACGTGCTATGTTCTTTATTGCTATCAGTCCGTCGTGAACCTCAGGCACTTCTTGTTCGAAGAGGCGTTGCAGAAAGAGCGGAGAGGTGCGACTGAGGATGATCTTCGGGTTTTGGTTTTTGTTATCCACTTGCACCACCACGGCGCGAACGGTGTCACCCTTGCGATAGAAGTCGGTGGGTATCTGGTTCTGTTTGGGCAGATACAGTTCGTTGCCGTCCTCGTCGAGGAGCAACATCTCTTTCTTCCACACCTGATACAGTTCGCCGCTCACCACCTGACCGAGCATCTCCGAATAGCGCAGATAGAGGTTCTCTTTTTGCAACTCCAAGATCTTGGAAGCCAGGGTCTGACGGAGGTTGAGTATCATACGTCTGCCGAAAGAAGCGAACTCCACTTTGTCGGTTATCTCTTCTCCCACTTCAGCCTCGTCGTCGATGGCGCGTGCCTCGCTCAGAGAGATCTGTGTCTCAGGGTTTGCCACATCATCATCTTCCATAACAAGGCGGTTGCGATAGATCTCCAAATCACCTTTGTCGGGGTTGATGATAACATCGTAGTTTGCGTCCGAACCGTACATCTTGGCAATAACGTTACGGAACGAATCTTCAAGAACGTTAATAAAAGTCTGACGGTCGATTTTCTTGAACTCCTTAAACTCGGAAAAGATGTCAATGAGATTGACAGTGTTCTGTTTTGTAGCCATTTATGTTGTATTTATTTGTTTTCATACTATATTTTAAGGTCATATCTCACCTGTTTAACGCCGTTATACGGGAAGGTGAGTGTTACTATTTGTTTCTGTTTGCGTTTTTTGCCTTCCACAGCCACCATCTGCTCCACATCCACGGCAAAGGTGTCATCATCGGCACTGACGAGCAATCCGCGCAATTTCTGTCCGTCGGCAGTGAGCACTTCCACCCTATGCCCCACGTTCTTATCATACTGCAAACGTGAGCGGAAAGGTGCGGTGAGACTGACGCTGCCTACTTCGATGGCATAATTCTCGTCACCCAGCTTCTCGAACAGATATCTGTTCAGTTCGGCACAGTAGTCCACATCCACCATACCCATACGGTCAATCTCCACAAGGATATTGTTCTCCGCGTCGATCTCCACGGTCTGCAACTGATAGTCAGTGCCGGCAAGATAGGTATTCACCCACTCTTTTACTTGCTCTACGGTAATCATATCTTTCGGTTTATAATAATCAGACACTTTTTATAATAGTCAGACACTTTTCTTATACAGAATCTAATCTTACACAAAATCGGACACCCCTCTTATACAAATACGGGAACCCGCAGGGGCTCCCCACATCTCTCCATCCCACATAATCCGCTGCAAAGGTACTACCTATTTTTCGATTGCGCAAATTTATTGGCAAAAACAATGGTTTTTATACAAATATGTGTAAAAAAACGGCTTATACGAAGAAAAAAAGATAAATTTTGCTTAAATGCTTGCTCAATTAAACTATTTTCAATACCTTTGAGCCGAATTTGCGTGAAATATACGTCACGCCGTTATTTATCCAAAATTTCTTTTTATGGAACAAGCATACTCATTGGAACTTTTTTATAATGTCTGTTTTATCGTTTCGCTACTGGGATTTGTAGTGTTCGTATCATTGTATTTCGTGGATGCCGGTTACGGCAAGATGCGTAGCGATAAGTGGGGACCTGCCATCAACAACAAAGTGGGTTGGTTCTTAATGGAAGTGCCGGTGTTTTTAGTTATGCTCTATCTGTGGGGCACATCGGAAGTGAGGTTTCAAGTGCCGTATTTCATCTTCTTTTTTATCTTCCAATGGCACTATTTCCAGCGGTCGTTCATCTTCCCATACCTGCTCAAAGGTGACTCGAAGATGCCGATAGTAATAATGTTGCTATCAGTGCTGTGGAACTTGCTTAACGGCTATTTGCAGGGCTATTGGCTCTTCCATTTAGCACCTGTCTATCAGCCTTATTCATCGCAATGGCTCACCTCGTGGCAGTTCGTGTTGGGAACAGTGCTCTTTGTCATAGGATGGCTCATTAACGTTCATTCCGACTACGTCATCCGTCACCTTCGACAACCCGGTGACACTAATCACTATATGCCGAAAAAAGGCTTATACCGCTTCGTCACCAGTGCCAACTACTTTGGCGAGATAACCGAATGGGCAGGTTGGGCTCTACTCACTTTCTCATGGGCAGGACTGGTATTCTTCTGGTTCACATGCTGCAACCTTATACCAAGAGCCAACTCTATATACAATAAATATAAACAAGAATTCCCAAAAGACTTCAGTCCGCATCTGAAACGTGTCTTCCCCTTTATATATTGAAAACCGTTTATACTGAGAAATTAAACCTTGTTCATATTCAAAGGGAAATGACAACCATTCCCTAAAACACACAACTATGGCTTCACCTTTATTTACCCCATATCAATTAGGGCCTGTCACCCTTCGCAACCGCTTCATTCGTTCGGCTGCCTTCGAGAATATGTGTCCGGGCAATCGCCCCTCAAAACAATTGCAAGACTATCACGTGTCGGTGGCTCGTGGCGGCGTGGGTATGACCACCGTGGCATACTGCGCTGTGGATCAAAGCGGTGTGTCGTTCGACGGACAACTGTATGTGCGCGACGAGATACTGCCCGACCTTAAACAACTGACCGATGCCATACACGCCGAAGGCGCCAAAGCATCCATACAGTTAGGGCACTGCGGCAATATGACGCACTTCTACACCTGTCACTGTTTCCCCATCAGCGCTTCCAACGGGCTGAACCTCTACTCCCCCACTCTACACCGCCGTATGCGAGTGGACGAGATACACCGAATGGCTAAGAAATTTGGTGAGGCGGTGGACTTCTGCCGTGAAGCAGGATTCGACTGCGTGGAGATACATGCAGGTCATGCTTACCTCATCTCACAATTCATCTCACCCCGCACCAACCGCCGTCGCGACGAGTACGGAGGCTCATTCGAGAACCGCGTGCGCTTCCTCAACGAGGTGCTGGACGAGGTAATGCTCCATGCCAAAGATGATATGGCGGTGGTAGTCAAAACCAATATGTGGGACGACTGCCGACGCGGCATAGACATAGAAGAGGGTGTTCGCGTTGCCAAAGAGATAGCCAAACATAAAGTTCACGGCATAGTGCTCTCAGGCGGAACGGTCAGTGCCTCACCTATGACCATCTTAGGCGGTGCTATGCCCGTCAAGACACTGGCTCACTATATGCCGATGAAATCGTTCTGGTGGCTCAAAGCAGCACTGCACCTGCCCGGTGTGGGACCACTGATGATGCCAACACAGCCCTTCCACGAACTGTACTTTATGGACAAAGCCAAACGCTTTCAGCAAGAGATAACCGACGTACCTCTTATCTATGTAGGCGGAGTGCAGTCAGGCGACAACTGCCAACAGATAATGGACGAAGGATTCCCGCTCTTCCAAATGGCACACGTGCTAATCAAAGACCCTGACTTCGTCAAACACGTTGAAGCCGACCCGCACTACCACGCCGGATGCGGCAGATCGAACTACTGCGTGGGACGTATGTACACCATAGATATGAAATGCCACCACTGCACCCTCAGAGACGGAGAAAAAATACCACAAAACCTGATGAAAGAAATACAGAAGTTGGAGTTGAAAGAAGTTCATTAGTTGAGAGTGGAGAGTTGAGAGTTGAGAGAAGTTTTTAAGTGGGAAATGGAGAGTGGTGAGTGGAATAGAGAAACTTTATTTAGCGGGAATATGCAGACATTCCCTTAACCTTATAATCATTAACAGATATGAACGAGCCGAACCGTATTTTATTCCTTTCGCAAGAGATATACCCATACCTTGCGCAAGAGACCCCCATCAGAGTGTTAAACCGTCAGTTGCCCGAGTTCTTTCAAGCGCACGGCTACGATACGCGCACGTTCATGCCTAAGTTCGGAGACGTGAACGAACGACGCAACCAACTGCACGAAGTGATTCGTCTGTCCGGACTGAACCTCATAATCGACGATACCGACCACCCGCTCATAGTCAAAGTGGCAAGCATACAGTCGGCACACATACAGATCTATTTTATGGACAACGAGGACTTGTTCAACCACCGCAAAGGTATAACCCTCGACGCTGACGGCAACGAGTATGCCGACAATGATGTGCGCTCCATCTTCTTCCCGCGCAGCGTATTGGAGACAGTGCGCAAACTAAGATGGACACCAAGCATAGTACACTGCTCGGGCTGGATGTCCGCCTTAGCACCTATCTATGTGAAGAAAGCCTACTCAGACACACCTTTCTTCGCCAAATCAAAAGTGGTGCTCTCCATCGACAACAACACCTATCAAACACCTTTCAGCACAAAGTTCTCACAGAAACTGATGGTGAGTGGCGTTCGCAAGAACGATGTGCGCTCCATAGCCGGCTTCCCCGTCGGATACGAAGAGTTGATGCGACTGGCTATCGACCACGCCGACGCTATCGTCATGTCAGCACCTGATATCAACCCACGCGTCTTCAACTACGCCGAAACAAGCAATAAACCGATACTGAAATATGGTAACAATGAACCACAAGAATATCTTGATTTTTACAACAGTCTGCTTACTGGCACTGCTCGTTAGCGGATGCAAAGATGATGTCACCCGCGCAGGCAGTTCAGCCCTGCTCGAAGGCGAAGATGTCATCGTCCGCTCCGACACCGTAAGCAACATCTCCACACTGCTTTGGGAAGCAGTGCCTATATATACGCAACCCGACTCATTCCTTTTGGGTGAGTGCCACACCAACGACTATGGTACTCTCAAAGCCGACATGCTCACACAGTTCGCCTGCCCCGAAGGATGGCAATACCCCGACAACTCAGTCTTGGACTCCGTATGCCTCTACCTCTACTACCGCTCGTGGTACGGCGACGGTCAGTCACCCTTAGGCATACGAGCCTATATGTTAGACGGCGAGCCTCTGCGCTTCGACTCTATCTATCCTACCGACGTGGATATAACGCAGTTCTGCTCACTCAACGACAGCCTGCGCGTACTCAATAGCGACAGAGTGGTGGTGGCTTCCAGTCCCACCGACTCGTTCTACTCAGCCACCTACTCAGCCTACCAACCTTACGTAAGAGCACGACTGAGCGACAAATGGGCTAACTACCTCTTCCAATTGCAAAGTTACGACTCACAAAACACTTTCAATAAGCATTTTCCGGGACTATATATAACCTCCACTTACGGTGCTTCCGTGGCATTGTATGTCAATAGTCTATGCCTCACCGTTCATTATCACTATACCTACCAAACAAGCGATGGCGTGACACATACCATGAACGACAATAAAGTGCTGTATGCCAACAGCGAAGTGAGACAAGCAGCACGATATGAATGGCAAGACCGTAGTACGACCTACACCAATCTGGAGAAAGATACTGCCGTCAATTATATCCTCTCTCCCGCGCACGCGTACACCTTAATAAAAATACCAATGCGACAAGTGCTGGAAGATATCGACAATGGTGTGTCACACCGCAAAAGCACATATATCAACTATGCGCGTCTGAGATTAGACGTTCTCAACGGCACCAGCACTAAGAGCAAGGACGACAACTATGCCGCACCGGCTTCCACTATGCTGCTGCTGCAAGAGAGAGAGTTCGACAACGTCTTCAAAAAGAACCAGTTACCGGCAGACACCGTCGCCAAACTGGCTACTCTTACCACCGTCTATAACTCCTCCACGCAGACCTACAACTCCTACTACGACTTCGACCTTTCCACTATCCTCACCCGTCAGTTGCGACTCGGAACAGAAGCAGCCGACACACTACGTATGCTACTGCTACCCGTCGATGTGACATACGCATCAGCCTCTACCGGCTCGTACGTCTCATTGATAAGAATGAAACAGGCAGTGACGGCAACAAAGATAATGAGCACAAGAAACCAATCAACACCATTGGACATAGAAATCATCTATAGCGGCTTCACCAATACCTATATAGGTGAGGAATAGGCAACCACATAAAGAAAAGTCAAACGTATGATCCTCAATTATATATGGATAGCCCTGGTACTACTGGCTATCTTAGTGGCAGTAGTGCAAGGTTTGGTATCGGGCAATGCCGACTGCCTGAGTGACGTGCTTAACTCCACCTTCAGCAGTGCCAAGAACGGTTTTGAGATATCCATCGGCTTGACCGGCGTTCTCAGTCTATGGATGGGCATAATGAAGATAGGCGAAGAAGGTGGTGTGGTCAGCCGTATGTCCAAAGCCGTCAGTCCATTCTTCACACGTCTCTTCCCCGACCTGCCCAAAGGACATCCGGCTTTCGGCTCTATGCTGATGAACCTCTCAGCCACCATGCTCGGTATCGACAACGCCGCCACACCGTTAGGCTTGCAGGCTATGAGAGAGATGCAAGAGACTAATAGCGACAAACAGACAGCCAGCAACCCAATGATAATGTTTATGGTGTTGGTTACCAGCGGTCTGACCTTTGTGCCTGTCAGCATTATGACCTATCGCGCACAAATGGGTGCAGCCAATCCCGCCGATGTCTTTCTACCCATCTTGCTCTCCACCTATTTTGCGGCGATGGCAGGACTAATCAGTGTGGCTATAGCACAGAAGATACGTCTGTGGGATAAGGTTATTCTCGGCACCTTAGGTGGTATAACAGCCGTAGTGGCACTGCTTATATGGGCTGCTATGCACTTCCCACAGGATACCGTCAGCCGTTGGTCAGGTGCCGGCGCTGCCATCTTGTTGCTCGGCGTTATCGGTTGGTTCATTGCGGCTGGCATGAGAAAGAAAATCAATGTCTATGATGCCTTTATTGACGGGGCCAAAGGCGGCTTCCAAACAGCCGTGGGTATCATACCCTACCTCATCGCCATACTCGTGGCGGTAGGCATGTTCCGCGCCTCAGGGGCTATGGACTATATGGTAAGCGGCATCGGTTGGTGCTTCTCACTGATAGGACTCAATACCGATTTTGTGCCTGCTCTGCCAACCGCACTGATGCGACCGCTCAGCGGTAGCGGAGCAAGAGGAATGATGGTGGACGCTATGGTACAGTACGGAGCCGACAGTTTTGTGGGGCGCGTGGTGAGCATCGTGCAAGGCTCTACCGACACCACTTTCTACATCCTTGCCGTCTATTTCGGCAGCGTTAATATAAAAAACATCAGATATGCCGTCGTATGCTCACTCATTGCTGACTTCGCCGGACTACTCTCTGCCATACTATTAGGCTACCTATTCTTTCACTGAACGATATGAGAACCTTTCAACACCACTTTTTCATCGCCTGCCTTTGGGGCAACTGGTGGCTTACGCGCTATCCGATAAACTGATACGCTCCAACTACTTCGCAAATAAAGAACAAGAATAAAGGACCACTAAACTATTACTGTCCAATAACTGTCGCATAGTTAAAGATGTATCAATGTAACGCACTAATAATCAATAGTGCGTTACATCTGTTTTGAAAAGTAAGCACCAACACAAAAAAGTTTTATCGGATAGTAATAGCAACAGATGTACCTTTGCTATTGATTGACGGCGAAGGTACATCTGTCATTTCGGTTGCACTCAATAGTGCGCGACTACTGAGCGGATAGTGTCAGACGTCCTCACTCAAACCATTCGGTCGATGGTCCAAGAGAAGGCTTTGACACCTATTTCAGGGTTTCGCAAGTCCAATTTCTGAACGGTCTCCAACAGTTCGTCCTCTTTCTCGTCGGGTATGACGGTTATAACGGCTGAGTTCATTTCCGGCCATGCGTGTGTACCACGGCGGGGTTCACCACCGTTGGTACCACGACCTTGCACTTGCTCGAAAAAGGTAAAACCATTGATGCCCAATGTATCAAGCATATATTCAACACGCTCTGTATTGGCTTGGTTGAAAATTATCATTACACTTTTCATAATAATGGATTATTTTTTATCCTTCACTTTGATATCCATAAAGATGAATTTTTTGCGCAGGCTGTCTTTCTTGTTTCTGTCGCCATGTCTTGCCATCATACCATAGAGTATCGGTACAATGAGCAGAGTGAGGAAAGTAGATACCGTCAGACCACCTATAACCACTATACCCAGCGGTTGCCACATCTCGGCACCCTCACCGGCGGAGACGGCCATAGGTATCATACCGAGGACGGTGGTGAAAGCCGTCATAAGCACAGGACGGAGACGACTCTGTCCGGACATACGAATAGCCTCATTCACTTCATATCCGCGCTCACGCATAAGGTTGATATAATCGACCAGCACGATACCGTTCTTCACCACTATACCCACGAGCAGTATCACACCCAGTGCACCAACCATATCCAGTGAACGACCGGCTATCCATAGAGCGATGATAACACCGGATAAAGCGAAAGGTACGGCAAACATAATGATAAAGGGCATTTGGAGTGACTCGAACTGCGAAGCCATCACCACAAAGACAAGGAAGACAATCAAAAGCAGCAACAGTTTCATATCACTGAAGGTATCTTGTTGGTCTTCATAACTACCGCCTATCAGTATTGAATAGCCCAGAGGCAAATCCATTTTCGGCAGCACCTTGTCGTTCACCTCTTGTGCCAGTTCGCCCAGCGTGGTGTTGTAAGGTGTGACGCTGACGGTGACTATACGTTGGCGTGATTTACGTTCGATGGTAGGCGGAGCCCAGTATTCGCCAATGGTGGCTACTTCACTCAGTTTAACACGTTTGCCTGTGGCAGTGGGGATAGTGAGGTCCATCACGCCGGAGATAGAGTTGCGGTCTTTCTCTTCCAGACGCACAAGTATGTCGTACTCTGAACCGTCATCTTTGAGGTAGCCGCAAGACATACCTGTCACGCGGTTGCGCAGGTAGGTGGAGATAGTGGCTGACGACAAGCCCAAACGCGAGGCTTTCTCTTTGTCCACCACGATCTTGATGTCGGGTCGGTCGTCCTCACGGGATATCTTCACGTCACGTGCGCCGGGCAGTTGCAGACATAGTTGTCGGCATTGCTCTGCCAACTGACTGGTCTTGTCGAAGTCATAACCATAGATCTCTACATCAACGGAGTTATTACCCATTCCGCCGAAGCCGGAAGTGGAGCACTGATATTCGATTATCTCGGGGTAGCGCGCCATTTCCTCACGCAGCACCTCTGCCACTTCCCATATCGTCTGGTCGCGTTGCCATTTCTTAGGCAGACGAACAATCATCGATATCTTGTTGTTCATCGTAGAGTTGAACAGGGCGGCGATAGTGGCTTCGTCGTTCGAACCGGCAGAAGTGTTTATCAGTTCGATGCAGGGCACGAGTTCCACGAAGCGTGTCTCTAATTTGCGTGCGGTCTTGAGTGTCTCTTCAATACGTGTACCGCGTTGCAGTTTGACAGTGACGGTGATACGCGCATTGTCTTGCTCCTGCATAAAGTCGGTACCAATACGATTAGTGAAGACGGGCAGCAGAGAAGCGATAAAGAAGAGAATAAGGATAAACAGGGTGACACTCTTATGATTGAGGCACCAGCCGAGCAACTTAGCATAGGCGGCATCCACTTTATCGAGCCAGCGCACCACAGTCTTGTCGTACCACGACTTACGTTCTTTCGCGTCCTCCACCAATTCGCCTTGCTCATTGACATACACTTTTTTGGCTTTGAGCAGTTTGGAGCAGAGCATAGGTGTGAGTGAGATAGCGACGGCGGTAGAGGTGCAACATACGATGGTGACTATCCATCCCAACTCGTGGAACATAATACCTGCCATACCTGGTAGCATCGTCATAGGCACGAACACAGCCACTAAGACAAGCGTGGTGGCTATAACGCTGACCCATACCTCGTTGGTGGCGTATATACTGGCTTCGTGCGGGTCTTCACCACGCTCCACATGGCGGGTTATATTCTCCAAGACGACAATAGCATCATCCACCACCATACCGATGGCTATGGTGAGCGAACACAATGAAATGATGTTCAGCGACGAATCAGCCATCTTCAGATAGACGAACGCCACGATAAGAGCGATAGGAATGGTGACACCGATGATGAAAGTGGCGCGCCATTTGCCAAGGAAGAAGAGCACCACCAACACCACGAACAACAGCGCATAAAGGATACTCTCTTTGAGGGAGTCGATGGAGTTTTGTATCGTTTCGGAAGAGTCGTAGATGAGTTGGATCTTCACATCTGACGGCAGTTGTTTCTGTATCTTTGCCAACTCTTCTTTCACATCTTGGCACACCTGTACGGTGTTGGCACCCGACTGCTTGGCAATCACCAAACGCACTGACTCACGGCCATTGGTTTTTTCGTCGAGCGACAGGTCTTTGATTGTATCTTTGATAGTGGCTATATCACGTATGAAGACTTGTTGTCCGAGTGGTGTCATAGTCACCATCAGGTCGGCTATCTCCGACGACTCTATATACTCCGAGCGCACCTGCATCTGATACTGCTCTTGCGGCATCTTGATGGTACCCGAAGAGAGGTTGAGGTTGTTGGCTGTCACCACTTGTCCCACCTGCTCAAGGGTCAGACCATAAGCATCCAGTTTCTGCTGGTCGATATTGATATACACATATCGGTCAGGCGAACCGGAAAGAGATATATTACCTATACCGTCTATTTGGTTGAGTTGCGGGATAACTTCATCGTTAAGAATCTTATCCAGTCCGGCGTATGTCTCGTTGGCAGTGATAGCATACTGGCACACGGGCATAGAGGATGTGGACAACTTGAAGATCATCGGTGTACCGCAGTTGTCAGGCAGGTTGTTTTTGGTCATATCCACGAACGAGCGCACATCGTTAACTGCCTCGTCCATATTAGAACCCCACTCTAATTGCAACGTCACAACAGAGATATTATCTTTGGACTGTGAGGTTATATGCTTGAGGTGGTCAATGGAGGTGAGCGAGTTCTCCATCACCTTCGTCACGTTCGTCTCTATCTCACTGGCAGAAGCACCGGGATAGGTGGTCATCACCGTTATGTACGGCGGATCCATCTCCGGGAACTGGTCGATAGGCAGTTTGATATAACTATATATACCTATTACTATCACCGCAATGAAAATAAGGGCGGTGGTAATAGGTTTTTCGATGGCTGATTTATAGATACTCATAGCGACTGTTCTTTTTTCTCAACAACGTTCAATGACACACCATCAGTCAGCTTATGCTGTCCTACAGTCACCATCTCCACTCCGTCGGTTATCAGCGGCGAGATGAGTTCGATGTCTTGGTCGAAACGCTGACCTAACTCCACTTCCACTCTTTTGGCTTTGCCGTTTTCGTTGAGGAAGACATAACGGTTGTTGGCACCCACCAGTTTCTCCACCGACTGGTAAGGCACCAGGATAGCGTTCTCTTTGCCCAAGCCGATAGAGGTCATCACATACATACCCGGACGCAACATATTACGTCCGTTGGGAATGAGGATTTTTATTTGGAAGGTGTGTGAAGAAGCGTCAATAGTGGGATAGACCACCTCCACAGTGGCAGGGAAAGTTTCGCCCGGGTAGATCTCAGAGGTAAGGTTAAGGCGCATACCTTCCTTAAAACGAGTGAAATAGGTTTCGGGAATAGCCACCAAGGCTTTCAGTTTGTCCAGTTGCGAGAGAACGACAATAGGTTGTCCTGCAAACAACTCACCATCCTCATAGGTCTTGGCTGAGATGACACCTGCAAAAGGTGCTTTAACATAGGTGTTCTGCTCAAGAAAATCCAGTTGTTCTTGCGTCTGGTCGAATTGTGCTTTCAGTTGGTCGTACTGTTGTTGTGTAGCCGAGCCCGACTTGAGCAGTTGCTCCACACGATTGAGTTCCACCTTGAGGTTAGCCAACGCTATCTTCGTTGTCTTGTACTGTGTCTGGTCCATACGCACCAGCATATCGCCGGCTTGCTTGCGGTCGCCCACTTCGCAATAGATATGCTCGATGCGTCCGGTGAGCGATGGTGCCACATTCTGGGTGAGATAGGCTTGCAGGTTAGTACTCAAACGTATCTCACGCTCTATCTCACGAGTATGCAGAACGGTGGTACTCACCTGCTCTACACGCTCTTGCTCTTGCGTCTCAGTCGTCGTTCCGCAACCTGCAAGCAATAGCAATGAGGCTGCTGCCATAAATAGTTTTTTCATCTGTGTATATGTTTTTTATTTATTATTCAAGAATTTCTGCAGTTCCACTTCAGCGTTCACCAGCGTCAGCATTGCCTGCACATAGGTTGATTGAGCGGAGATGAGGTCGTTGCTGGCATTGGTCAGTTCGAGGTTGCTGCTCGTACCCCAACGGAACTTCTCAGTTGCGGATGTGAAGACACGTTGAGCCACTTCGATGTTCTCTTTCTCGTTGCCGTAGGTCTCGTAAGCGTTAGAGAGGTTATAACGCAACTGCTGATACTGTATGCCCAACTGGTCGCCCATCTCTGAGAGTGAGTTCTTTGCTTCTTCGTAAGCGATCTTCTTCTCCACTACACCTGCCGCACGTTTGCCGCTCGACCATAGAGGGATGGACACATTGACTTGCACAAGGTTAGGTGGTGTCATACGCATACCGCCATCGCCGTAGTAGTTCTGCTTGGTGTAGTTGTATGCGAGGCTCACCGTCGGACCGTATGCCCAACCTGCCATATGTATATTGCGTTTAGCCAACTCCGTGTTCTTCTGAAGCATACGGTAGTTGAGGTTCTGCTCCACGTTGAAATTCTCCGACAAGAGCGTGAGAACGGCCTCGGGTGAGAGCAGATGGTCGATATCGTCGGTCAGGGTTATCTGTGTCTCCACCGGCACATCAAGCAACACCTTGAGCGAGGACATAGCCAACTCGATGTTTCGGTTCTGCGCATTGATATTGTTTTTCAGAGTGTTAACCCTCACTTTTATCTGGTCGGCAGTCGTCTGTTCGGCAGCACCTACATTAACAGCCGCTTGCGTCATTCGTGCCAGACCTTCTATATTGACCAAACTCGAATCCAAGAGTTGAGATATACTGCGCAGAGCCAAAATGGTGACGTAGGAGGTCATCACATTGCCTCTTAGTTCGGTCTCCGACTGTTCGAGTGAAATCTTTTTCATATCGATAGCGAGGTTTTGCAGCAGTGCTCCTACCACACCTTGACCATTGATACCCACGGCTGCCGTCACGTTCCACGCACCCACATTGGGCATATTGATGTCTATACTCTGACCCATCATATTCATACTCATACTATATCCGCAATAGTTGCTGTAACTATAGCCGGCATCGACGCTTGGCAACATAGCGGCAATCGTCTGCCATCGTTGCGCATACGCCTCTTGTACAGACAACGAGGCATTGCGAAGGGAGCGGTTCTGCTCAACGGCAAAACGCTGCGCCTCCTGCAACGAGAGGTTCAACTGCTGAGGCACTGACACCGTCTGCTCACCACGAGTGGCTGCCATCACATGGTCGTTGCGCATAATAATATCGTCTGCCGACATACGAACAGGCAACAAACCAACTAACATCATCACTAACACAGAGCAACGCAACAACGTCACCCGAGTAGAAGACATTTCTTCATTTTTCGTTTTCATCGTTTTATTTATTGTTTATCATTTATTCGTTTTTATTTTCCACTCTTTTTCAACCTCCGTCTTACCTTCATCCGACAAGATAGAGCGGAAAAAAGAGTCAAAAAAAGTGCGTATGATACGATGAGGATTAACCTCACATATATTATCCTCATTCCGCATTACACCCAACTGTATCAAAGAGAAAAGTAATGCATACATCTCCACATCCAAATCCTTGCGATAGATACCTTCTTCTATTCCCTGCCGCAAATGATTCTCCAAAGTCTGACGCGTAAAGTCATGAACATACTGTATATGTTGCTTATACAAATTAGGATAATACTTCTTCACGTCATACTCAAACGGCGGATCTTTATGTATGGAATCAACCTTCGCGTGTAACTCAATCAAACTTCTGATACACTCAATGGCAGACTTGCCCTTTAAAAACTTTGTGACATAAAGAACAACATTATTCCGTATCGATTGCAAGACCGCCTCCACCAACTCTTCCTTGTTGGCAAAATACTTGTAGAACGTCTTCTTCGATATTCCCAACTGCCTGCTTACATCGTCAACCGACATACTGCGAACACCCAGATGACGAAAATCTTTCATCGCCAACTGAATAATCTGCTCACGCTGCTGCTCAAAGTCACGCTCATTGTCTGTATTCTCTGTTTTTATCATATCTGTAAGTCATTGATTTCCTCTTATTCACGCCCGGCACAAAACACCTTGCGCAAAAACGGTGGCAAAGGTACGGCATAGTTTTTGTTTGAACAAGAAACTTGGAAACTTTTTTCTTTTTGTAGTTTCCAAGTGTCAATTTCTTTTCCTTTAATTTTCAAATTATTTGCATAATCAACTGTTTTGCCGTACCTTTGCAGCGCAAAACAAACGCGAAAAAGGTATGAAAAAGTATTTATTCTTCTTTCTTGCCCTAATTGCCTTTATGTCCGTTAGGGCTCAATTGTCAAGCGATAACAACGCTCAATCACTTCTAAACAACGAAGATCTGTTCGTTGAAACAACCGATTCTCTTCTCCTCGAATTAGACACATCGGCTCTCACATCCGACAGCGCAACACAATCATTTGTATTGCCGTTTGCTCATCCTATGCCAGATATCGATTCTGACAGCCACAGACCTATGGCTCCGCAAGCCACCGACTGCCCCGTGGATAGCGTCATCGGTTACAATAGCGAGAACCAACCCGCCACACTTACCACCTATATCTACGACGATAAGTATCGCACCATTCAAACAGCCAAATGGGAATGGGAAGAAGGCACAAAAAGAGGTATCACCAAAACAGAAAACACCTACAACGACAACGGCAAACTTATATCCACCTCTACTTGGGTATGGAGCGATAAGACCAACGACTGGATAGGCTCACAAAAGAAAGACTATACCTTCGACAACAATGGCAAAACGACCTCCAACTCCACCTGGGTTTGGAGCGAAGAATTGAACGACTGGATAGGCTCCGAAAAGAACGACTACACCTTCGACAACGCAGGTAACACCACCGAATGGATTATCTCCACATGGGCAAACAACGATTGGCAAGGGAAAAAACGCTATACCTATCTCTTCAACCAAGCAGGCAAACCCACCGAAACAACTGAATATAATTTCGACACTAACACCCTCACATGGATAGGTGCCACACAATCAACCTATATCTACAACATTAACAACCAAACATTGCTCGCACAAACAGCCGTATGGAACACGGAAACAAGCAGTTGGCTGCCTACAAGCAAGTATGAGTACGAATACGACGAATATCAGAACCAAACGCTCGACTCCTATTACACAGCTTACAATCCCGAAACAGACACATGGACAGGCAGTTATAAAAAGATTTATCTATACAACGAATCAAAAAAGAAACTGCTCGACGAACAATACACTTGGAAAAACGGCGAATGGGCAGGCTCGTCCAAAACAGAATGGGAATATAACAACGCAGGCAAAACAACACTCATTCTCAAATATAAATGGACTAACAACGAATGGGTTAACTCCTCTAAAACCGTCAGCGAATACAACGCCAAAAACGCCGAGACCAACAAAGAAGTATATACTTGGAAAAACGGCGAATGGGTAGGTTCTTCCAAAACTACCACTTCCTACAACAGCAACAACAAGACCGACCAAAAAATCACCTACACTTGGAAAGACGGCGAATGGGTGAATAAATCCCTCACAGGCTATGTCTATACCGGCAGTCTCGTTGCCGAAGAATATGCTGCCACATGGAACGGCACCGAATGGACCTACACAACGAAAAAAGTGACATCCTACACCAACAACAACAAAGCCGACACCATCACCAACTACCAATATATAAACGACGAGTGGACCCCCACTACAAGAACAGTCAATACATATAACCAGAAAGTTATACTTATCCAAACAGAAAACGACACCTATACCGACGGTGCTTGGAAAATGACCTCTATGACCCGCACCGACATCGAATATGACGAGGCAGGACATACCATCTTAAACGCTGCATATAAATGCGGTAGCGACACTGTTTGGATAGGTACAGACAAAGAAGAATGGCAATATGACGCTGCCGGCAATATGGTCTATCACGCACAGGCAACCTTCACTGACGATACTTGGATAACAACCTATGAAATAACGTGGATATACGACCAGAACAACCGCAAATTAGAAGAGAAAAGACTCAATAATAAAAACGGCACTTTATACCCCGGGTACTGGTATCTCTATTCCTACGATAGCAAAGGACGAGAAGTGGTCTCCATTATGTACCTCGGACAAAACCTTGACTGGGTTGGCTCCTACAAAACCGAACGCATCTACGACGAGAACGACCAACTGCAACAAGAAATCAACTACTCGTGGAAAACAACCGACGACACAGGTGACTGGGTAGGCGTATTCAGACATACATATATCTACGACAGCCAAAAACGACTGACAGAAGACATCTTGGAACGATTCAACGACACCGAATGGGTCAACGAAACAAGAAACATCCACGTCTTCAACTCTCGCGGACTGGAAATAATTACCAACGAATATCAATGGCTGAACGACGAATGGACCTATCGCAATCGCAACGAACGCAGTTATGAAGACGACGATAGACTGCGCACCGAACTGGTGGAGACCTACGAAGAGAACACACTCACCTCACACTCCTTCAATCGCTACCACTATACATGCGATATTAAATACTTCACTATCCGCTTCCTCAATTACGACGGCACTATATTACAACAAATCTTGTTGGCAGAAGGACAAACACCCGAATATACAGGTCAGACACCTACACAACCTGCCACCGCTGAATATGAATATACCTTCACCGGTTGGGATAAAGAGATTGTGGCTGTTACAGCCGATGCCGACTACACCGCACAATTCGAGAGCAACGCTATAACATACACCATTCGCTTCCTTAACTACGATGGCGAAACACTGCAAGAACTCACTCTCGCATACGACGAAATGCCAGAATACACAGGTCAGACACCTACACAACCTGCCACCGCTGAATATGAATACACCTTCACCGGTTGGGATAAAGAGATTGTGGCTGTTACAGCTGATGCCGACTACACCGCACAATTCGAAAGCAACCTGCGCGTCTATTCCGTGCGCTTCCTTAACTATGACGGAAAGGTATTGGAAGACGATATACTTGCATATGGTATGATGCCTGAATATAGTGGTGATGTGCCTACACGCGAAGAAGATGAGACCTACATCTATACCTTCAGCGGTTGGTCACCGGAATTAAGTATGGTGGTAGGTGATATCACTTACACGGCGCAATTTGAAGCCACAGAAAAAACGCCTACCGGCGTCATCGACACCAACGCCGATGATAACGGTCAAGCCTACAACCTGTTAGGACAACCCGTTGATGACAATTACAACGGCATTATCATCCGCAACGGTAAAAAAGAACTGCGATAGTTAGCAAGACCAAACACTATCCATCAAAAAAAGCCCTTGTTATCAAGGGCTTTTTTTTGATGGTGTTCAGTTACTTGCTAACACTCTTGTATTTCCATTTGACAATCAGAGCAGTGGAAGAGCAGTCGCATCATCTTGCCGTTTTGCAGTCGCAGATAAGCCGGTTCGGCTGACATAGGATTAGTCTTCCTACAGTGTCCCATCTCGCTCAAGAGGCAATACTGGCAGGTCATCAGGTTCTTTGGCGGTCGTTGCGGATTGGTAAGAACGGACTTCACGGTTCTGACATCATCGGTCGGTCGGGTCTCGGCTGCTTTCTTGATAGCCGCAGCCACCAACTCACGACGCCATTGGTTAAGCCGCTTGACAGGGAAAAAATACGGCAGAGAAGCAACAACCACTTCCTTTGCTATGTACGGTGTATCGCCTAATTTAGCCAACTGCTCTTTGGTCTGGTTCAATACCCTAAGTTTGTTCTCCGCTTCCTGTTTGTCGTCTGTCACATCAAGGCGAGCCAACTCTTTCTTATCCTGACACATAGAAAGACAAAAACCGTCAGCCGTCTCAGTCATGGTTATGGTGACCGGTATGCGTCGTTCGGCGGTAAGCGATGAAAGGAAAGCGTTATCTTGGTTGCGGAACAGGCGCGTACCTAAAGCAGGCATAGTAAAAGCACAGTTCCTCGGTATATTGGGATACAACCTATTACCCTCTATCTTATTGATAGCAAAGCCCGTATCACCATAGTTGATACCATCGCCGGTATGCAGAGTTATGCCTTCTCTTAACCTGACCTCTATATATCGCGGCTGGGTCAATATGACAGTACCTATATATTCGCCGGTTGATTTGGGGGAGTTCCAATCAGCCATCTGCCGCGTACGAGAGGTGAGGAAATAGTCGGTTGCACCACGATGGAAAGTCTTTTCGGGATTAGGTGTGAAGCCATACTTATACGAATGGTGAGAGCGCACCTCATTGGGGAAGAGTTGGTCGAGCAACTGCCGATAATAAGCCACCACATTAGTCACGTATGCCGCATCTTTGAGTCGGCCTTCAACCTTAAATGTAGTTACACCTGCTTCCACCATCTCTTTAAGGTATTGACTACGGTCCATATCTTGCAGCGACAACACATAACGTTGATGTATAGGTCTGCCTGTGTCGTCAATGACCTCATTTCCGTCTTTGTCTAACACATCGTATCGTTGTCGGCACATCTGCGCACAGCAACCACGATTGGCAGAACGGTTCATCATCACCTCACTCATATAACATCTGCCGCTATAACTGACGCACAAGGCACCATGCACAAAAGCCTCTAACTCAATAGGCTGAGCCGTTTGCGACACGGTTTTGTGGATGTCTCGTATTTGGTTCAGACTCAATTCACGTGCTAAGACCACACGTCGAAAACCTGCTTGCTGCAAACGCATTACTTGTTCGGCTGTACGGTTGTCGCATTGTGTAGAGGCGTGCAGGCGTATAGGCGGCAACAGTTCTTGCAGCAAACGCATATCCTGCACTATGAGTGCGTCCACTCCTATCTCATATAGCCGCCAAGCCAACTGCACGGCTTGTTGTCGTTCATCTTCGGTAAGCAGCGTGTTAAGTGTCACCAACACGTCCACACCATACATACGCGCGTATGAGACCAACTCTTGTATCTGTTTGAGGCTGTTAGCGGCAGCCTGTCGTGCACCAAAAGCGTCAGCACCTATATACACGGCATCAGCCCCTGCCTGAATGGCGGCTTTGGCTACATTGATATCACGAGCGGGAGCAAGCAGAGTGAGCATACTGACTTAGTCGTTACAACGCGTTATATGTGCACCCAGAGCGTTTAACCGACTCTCTATATTCTCATACCCACGGTCTATTTGGTCGATATGGTCTATACGGCTTGTTCCGTCGGCAGACATAGCGGCTAAGAGCATCGCTATACCGGCGCGGATATCAGGTGAGGTCATGTTGTTAGGGCGCAGTCGGACGGCACGGTCATGACCGATAACAACGGCACGGTGAGGGTCACAAAGGATGATTTGCGCACCCATATCTATCAGTTTATCCACGAAGAAAAGTCGGCTCTCGAACATCTTTTGGTGAATGAGTACCGATCCTCGTGCTTCAGTAGCCACCACGAGCATGACAGACAGCAGGTCAGGTGTCAGTCCGGGCCACGGTGCATCGGCAAGAGTGAGAATACTGCCATCCAAGAACGACTCGATCTGATAATGTTCCTGTGCTGGTATATAGAGGTTATCACCTTGCTGAATGACCTGTACGCCTAATCGACGAAAAGCATCGGGTATGATACCAAGGTCGGCAACGGAGGTATTACGGATAGTTATCTCACTGCTTGTCAGTGCTGCCATACCGATGAACGACCCCACCTCAATCATATCAGGCAACAACCTATGTTCAGCACCGTGCAAAGAGGTAACACCGTCAATGTTAAGCAGGTTACTTCCAATGCCTTCTATTCGAGCACCCATCTTCACCAACAGGCGGCATAGTTGTTGCACGTATGGTTCACAGGCGGCATTGTAGATAGTGGTTCTGCTTTGAGCCAACACCGCAGCCATAATGATATTGGCAGTGCCGGTGACAGAAGCCTCATCCAAAAGCATATAAGTGCCTTTGAGTAAGTCGGTATGAAAACGATATGCGGACAAAGCAGTGTCATAATCGAACTGCACTCCCAATTTTTGCAGTCCCATAAAGTGTGTATCCAGTCTGCGTCTGCCTATCTTATCACCACCCGGTTTGGAATAGACGGTCCAACCCAATCGCGCCACTAACGGACCAACGAGCATCACCGAACCGCGCAGACGATTACACTTGTGCAGGAAAGCAGCACTCTGTATATAGTCGGTGTCTAACTGCCGCGCCTGAAAAGAGAATGTGCCTTTCTGCAACTTCTCCACTTCCACTCCTATTGAACGCAACAAGTCAATAAGATTATTCACATCCAATATATCCGGCAGGTTGTGAATAACTATTTTTTCCTGCGTAAGCAACACTGCACTAAGCACCTGCAATGCTTCGTTTTTGGCACCTTGAGGCTCAATAGAGCCTTTCAGACGATACCCTCCTTCAACAATAAAACTTGCCATTGTAGCTATTATATTTGGTATTATATTCGTATTATATTCGTATTATATTTGTTTTACCTTAGGTTTACCATACCTTAACCATACCTTAAACTTAACCTCATCCTTATTTCTTTATCTGCTGATTTACCCTATGCTTGCGAAAAAACACTGCAAAGGTAATCACTAAAATAATCCCTTACAAATTCTTCGACTGATTTTTATGGAAAGAGTTTATAATAATTGTCGAAATTTTATAATTTTTATTGTAATATTAGTTACCATTTCGCCATTTTGTTGTACCTTTGCAGCGTTTTTAGAGTACAAATGAAAGACCTTATGAGAAGTCAACAACGATTAGAGATTGATAAACGCTTTCTTAAAGCCTACCGTCTGTTGTATGCCGACGAGAAAGTGAGGATGAAAAAAGATTTTTGTGAAGCCACCGGTTTATTGCCTCAAAACTTCTCTATGCTGGAGCGGGGCGACCTCTCCTGCACAGTGGATAATATATATAATCTTTGTACCAAGTTCGGTGTTTCTATCTATTGGATATTCTTTGGGAAGGGCGAGTTCTACGCCAATGAGTAGGAGAAAGAACAATGAGTCGTTACTGCTGTTTGCTTATATTCCACTTACTCTCTCTGCCTTTAATAGCACAAGAACGGTTACAGTCGTCTGCAACCTCTTCCGTGTCGGATAGCATCGACAAGCAGTTCACCATAACAGAGGTTGTAGTCAGTGCCAAACGCAAAGACGAACCTGTTATCCCCGTTCAGAAATTAGACGGCAAACGTTTGGAGACGCTGTCCACGCAGAGTGTGGCAGATGCCGTTCGCTATTTCTCAGGCGTTCAGATAAAAGACTATGGCGGCGTAGGCGGCTTAAAAACAGTGGATATACGTTCTATGGGAACCAACCATTTAGGGGTCTTCTACGACGGAATAGAGATAGGCAATGCCCAAAACGGAACGGTCGATCTGGGTAAGTTCTCTATGGATAACATCGAAGAGTTGGCTTTGTATAACGGTCAGAAATCGGAGATCTTTCAAGCCGCCAAGGACTACGGTTCGGCAGGCACACTTTACATCAAAACACGCCGCCCGAAGTTCGAACAAGGCAAACACTTCAACCTGCACGTGACAATGAAAGCCGGCACTTTCGGACTTGCCAATCCCTCTATTCTGTACGAGCAACGCCTGACGGACAATATCCATCTGAGTGCCAACGCCGAATATACGTACGCTCACGGCAGATACCATTTCCGCTATCGGAAGGTTATGCCCGACAAAACGGTGGCTTGGGACACTACCGCCGTACGTCATAACGGCGATGTTAAGACTTGGCGCGCTGAGGTTGGTCTGTTCGGATATCTCAACGACGGCAAATGGCACATCAAAGGCTATTTCTACGACAGCGAAAAAGGCATTCCGGGAGCAATAGTGAATAATGTATGGACCAACTCACAACGACAATGGGACAGAAACGCCTTCGTACAAGCCAACTTCACAAAGACATTAGTACAAGGCTATGATTTTCAGGCTAATGCCAAGTATTCCAACGACTATATGCGTTACCTCAACCCCGACACCACACTGATGTATATAGACAACCATTTTACCCAACAAGAGGTCTATCTGTCAGTGGCAAACCGTTGGAGCATCTTCGGAGACAAGAGTATGACAAGCATTGATAGTAAAGGCGTTAATTGGGATATAGCCCTATCAGCCGACTACCAATGGAACTACCTTAGCAGTAACCTCGTCAATTTTGTTTATCCTACCCGACATACCGTCTTAGCGGCAGTGGCAACACAGTTGGACTGGAAATATCTCAAGGCGCAAGCATCCCTTTTAGCCACTTTCATCCACGATAAGTTGCACCGTCCTACCCTGCTCACCCCTACATCCTATCGGCAGAAACCACAATTCACGCCATCCGTCTCCATCTCCTATCAACCGTACCTGAAAGAGGAGTTGTATCTTCGCGCTTTCTACAAACGCATCTTCCGTATGCCCACCTTCAACGACCTCTATTACACCGACATGGGTAATATATCCCTCCTGCCTGAATATACGACACAATATGACGGCGGTGTGCAATACGACAAACAGTGGTCGAGGGGCGTTGTCAGAAAAGTGAGTGCCAAAGCGGATGGCTACTTCAATGAGGTGACCAACAAGATAGTGGCAATCCCCAAAGGCAACGGTCAGTATCGTTGGCAGATAATGAACATAGGCAGAGTAGAGATACGCGGCGTGGATGTCAATGCTGCCACCACTCTTTGTCTCTTCGGCAATGAGAGTGCCGCTTCCAACCAGTGGCTGCTAACCGTCGCTGCCGCATACACCTACCAAAAAGCACAGGATTTTTCGGCACCCAAAGAGATAACCTATGGCGGACAAATAGCCTATATACCATGGCATTCGGGTAGCGCAACAACCAACCTGCAATGGCATATAAAGCGAAAAAAGACGACCGACGAACCCAAACCGACACTCTCGCTGAACTACGCCTTCGTCTATGTGGGCGAGAGATACCATAACTCCGCCAATATCCCCGCCAATCACGAACAGCCGTGGTACACACACGATGTGAGTATCAGTTATCAGATGCCGCTGAAAAGTAGCAATAAGCATAACATCACACCCCGACTGCACTTCGCTATCGAAATAAACAATATGCTTAACCAACAATATGATGTCATCCTCAACTACCCTATGCCCGGTATCAACGGAAAAGGCATCGTCAAAGTGATACTATGATCTACCGTCCTACCAATCATCATTCACCTTTTGAGAGTAACAAACCTCTCAGTCACATACTCCTTGTCGCTATCCTCTTTACTCTTTTCACGGCTTGCAGGAAAGATGAAGTTACTCTTCGCGCCGAAGAAGAGCAACACGGCACACAACAACTTACTTCCATCGCCGGTTTCTACCTGCTCAACGAAGGAAACATGGGTAGCAACAAAGCCACTCTCGACTACTACGACTTCTCAACAGCCACCTACGCACGCAATATCTTTGCACAGGCTAACCCCAATGTACCCAAAGAGTTAGGCGACGTAGGCAACGACATCAAGATATACGGCTCACGTCTATATGCCGTCATCAACTGCTCCAACAAAGTGGAAGTGATGGACGCTGCCACCGCCAAACGAATAGGACAAATAGACATACCCAACTGCCGATACCTCAGATTCAAAGGACAATACGGATATATAACATCCTACGCCGGTCCGGTGGAAATAAACCCTAACTACGAACAAAAAGGATATGTGGCACAGTTCGATACAGCCACCTTGCAAATAACCAAACAATGTATAGTGGGATTCCAACCCGACGAATTGGAAATAGTAGGCAACAAACTGTATGTAGCCAACTCAGGCGGATATATGACACCTAACTACGAAAACACCGTCAGCGTCATCGACCTTGAAACATTCACCGAAATCAAACGAGTGGAAGTGGCTATCAACCTACACCACCTAAGAGCCGACCAATATAACCAACTGTGGATAACATCAAGAGGCGACTATCTTAACTCACCCTCACAACTATACTGCCTCGATACACAAACCGACATGGTGACCGACACTATCGATATGGCTGTCAGCAACTTCTGTCTCGACGGCGACTCACTCTACCTCTACTCCACCGAATGGTCGTACATAGAGATGAAAAACACTATCACCTACGGCATCGTAGATGTCAAAACACACGAGATAAAAACACACCTCTTCATTAGCGACGGCACCGAACAACAGATACAGATACCTTACGGCATAGCCGTACACCCCGTCACCAAAGAGATCTTCGTCACCGATGCCAAAAACTATGTCACACCCGGCACGCTCTACTGCTTCTCACCCGACGGCAAATGCCAATGGTCGGTCAGAACAGGTGATATACCCGCACACTTCGCCTTCTTATACAAATAATCATATCTATATGAAACACATACTCACCCTTATCGTTCTCTGCATCAGCATTGTAGTCAATGCTCAAAGCCCGTATATCTCTCGTGTGTGGGAGTTTAGACCCGCACCGGGACAGTTCATCAACCTCTTGCCCGAATATGAAGAAGGCGACACAGAAGAGACGATGCGACAAAAAGCCGAAGAGGCTATCGCCGATAATGCACAAGAACTGATCTCCCTCGGCAGTTGGGGTGGTTATATCACCTTCGGTTTTGACCATCTCGTACCTAACCTGCCCGGACAAACCGACTTCATCGTCTATGGCAACGCTTTCTACTCCAACTCAAGCGAAGTGACTGCCAAAGGCGGCTCGTCCGAACCCGCCTGTATATGGGTCAGTTACGACCTCAACGGCAACGGCAAACCCGACGACCAATGGTACGAACTGGCAGGCTCCGAACATAACAACACTCTCACCAACCACCACTACGCTCTCACCTACTACCGCACGCCACTTAACCATAAACCTACACCCTCAGTCAATAACCGCTACCTCACTGACACTACATACATACAATGGCACAACAGCCTGGACAGCATAGGCTACCTCTTCCAACTATCCTTCCACCAACAAGACTACTTCCCTCTGTGGCTGAAAGAAGACTTACTCTATTTTGAAGGTACGCGACTGCCCGACAACTATCAAGACCTCAGCGGACAAGGCACTTATTACGTGCAATATGCCTACGACTACGGTTATGCTGACAACCACCCTAACACCACCGAAGAAGCCAAGTTGGATATCGACTGGGCAATAGACGAGAACGGCAACCCCGCCAGCCTGCCAGGCATACACTTCGTCAAAGTGGCTACCGGCGTACACCAACAATGCGGCTGGATAGGCGAAACAAGCACAGAGATAAACGGCGCTGAAGACCTGCACTTCACCACAGCACTATATGATAATCAGCAAGATAATCAACGCTCTATAGCCTACTACTCACTCACGGGTACATACTTAGGTTCACAACAACCCACGCAAACAGGTGTCTATATTAAACAAACACACAGCAAGACACAAAAGATAGTAATAGAGTGAGCCTCAACGGCTCACTTCTTCTATATAAGCGGCATTTTGAGCATATATTTGCACAATCGGCAAAAACAGCGTACCTTTGCGCGCTTATTGACAACAAAAAGAAAACATTTAAAAGACTATGAATATATCTTACAATTGGCTCAAACGCTACATCACCCCGCTGGATGATGCACAATCAGTGGCAACAGCACTCACCTCCATCGGTTTGGAAGTGGGAACAGTAGAAAAAACAGAGACCATCAAAGGCGGTTTGGAAGGTCTGGTCATCGGTGAAGTAAAGACCTGTATCCCCCACCCTAACAGCGACCACCTGCATATCACCACCGTTGATTACGGCGAAGGCGACGTGCAGATAGTATGCGGTGCACCCAATGTGGCTGCCGGACAGAAAGTGGTGGTCGCCACCATAGGCACACGACTCTATCAAGGCGACGACAGTTTTGTTATCAAAAAGGGTAAGATACGCGGCGAAGAGAGTTTAGGAATGATATGCGCGGAGGATGAGATAGGTGTAGGCAACTCACACGACGGTATCATCGTGCTGCCCCAAGACACACCTGTCGGCACCAAAGCACGCGACTACTATCACATTGAAGATGACTATCTTATCGAAGTTGATATAACACCTAACCGTGCCGACGGCGCATCTCACTATGGCGTGGCACGCGACCTCTATGCCTACTATACCGCTCAAGGCAAAAAAGTAACGCTCACCAAACCCGATGTCAGCCGGTTCCAAGTGGATAACAACAACCTGCCTATCTCCGTCACTATCGCCAACCCCGAACTATGCCCAAGATATACAGGCGTGAGCATCAGCGGAGTAACCGTGAAAGAATCACCCGATTGGCTCAAGACGGCACTGCTCTCTATTGGACTCAGACCTATCAATAACGTGGTGGATGTAACCAACTTCATCCTTATGGAGACAGGGCAACCGCTTCACGCTTTTGATGCCGACAAGATAGAAGGCAGACACGTGATAGTACGCACCGCACAACAAGCAGAGAAATTTGTTACATTAGACGGCGTAGAACGCACACTGTCAGACAAAGACCTGATGATATGCAACGAGCGCGAACCTATGTGTATAGCAGGTGTGTTCGGCGGACAACAGTCAGGGGTCAAAGAGCAGACAACCAACGTCTTCCTTGAGAGTGCTTACTTCGACCCCGTCAGCATTCGCAAGACATCACGCCGACACCAACTGCAAACAGATGCTTCCTTCCGCTACGAAAGAGGTGGCGACCCTAATAACACACTATACGTACTCAAACGCGCTGCAATGCTCATCAAAGAAGTGGCTGGCGGACAGATAAGTATGCCCGTTAGCGACAACGGCATCACCGACTTCCCACCTTTCGCCGTACAGATGAACCTCAACCGCGTCAATCAACTGATAGGCAAAGAGATCGGAGAAAACAAGATAGACACTATACTCAACGCACTCGAAATAACTTTCACCAAGTCAATTGCCAACGGCGAAACAATCTATGACTGCCGCGTGCCGCGCTATCGTGTTGACGTACAACGCGAATGTGACATAGTGGAAGATATCCTGCGCATATACGGATATAACAACATAGAGTTCCCTGAGAAAGTGAACACCAGTCTCAGTTACGACATCAAACCTAACCCGCAAGCACTGCAAACACGCCTCTCCGAACAACTGACGGCACAAGGCTTCTTCGAGATAATGAACAACTCGCTGAGCAAAGCCTCATACTACGACAACGGTCTATGGCGCGACACCTGCGTAAGAGTGAAAAACCCGCTATCACAAGACCTGAGCGTGATGCGACAGACACTGCTCTTCGGCGGACTGGAATCCATACAACGCAATGTAAACAGACAACAGACCAACCTGCGCTTCTATGAGTTCGGCAACTGCTACCACTACGACAAGTCACGCCTCAAAGAAAACAACGAACCAATCGATGCTTACACCGAAGAGACACACCTCGCACTTTGGCTGACAGGCAACAAGACCATCACCTCGTGGGTGAGAAAAGATGAAAAGACATCCTTCTATCAACTGCACGCCTACGTTAATAATATCCTTACACGCCTTGGCATAGCCGTTGATAAACTGGTTCTCGAACCTACCATCGACCCCGACAAAGACACATCTTGCGGTATATGCCAATGCTTCAGCGACGGACTGCTTATCAAAACCAAAGACGGCAAAAGCATAGGATATATGGTGGCTGTGGCTCCGGCACTGCTCAAACAGTTCGACATCGACAACCCGGTCTATTATGCCGACCTCTATTGGCAACAGCTCTTGCAACTGAACAAACAATACCATCCCGTCATTACCGACCTGCCACGCTTCCCCGAAGTGAGACGCGACTTCGCACTGCTCGTGGATAAGAACACACAGTTTGCCGACCTGCAACAAGCAGCACTCAACACCGAACGCAAACTGCTCAAACAAGTAACGCTGTTCGATGTCTATGAAGGCAAGAACCTCGAAGAAGGTAAAAAATCGTATGCTCTGTCCTTCGTGCTTCAAGACCCCAATGACACCCTCAAAGATAAGCAGATAGAGAACATAATGGCACGACTGCAACATACCTTCGAACAACAATTCGGCGCAAAACTCAGATGATGACACTACAAGACGAAATACTACGCAGACGCACCTTTGCCATCGTCTCGCACCCCGATGCCGGTAAGACTACTCTGACTGAAAAACTGCTGCTCTACGGCGGTGCCATACACGTGGCAGGTGCCGTCAAATCCAACAAGATAAAACGCACCGCCACCTCCGACTGGATGGAGATAGAAAAACAGCGCGGCATTAGCGTAGCGACCTCAGTTATGGGTTTCGACTATGCCGGCTATCATATCAATATCCTCGACACACCCGGTCACCAAGACTTCGCGGAAGATACCTTCCGCACCCTCACTGCCGTTGACTCCGTCATCATCGTCATCGACTCCGCCAAAGGCGTGGAGACACAGACAAGACGACTGATGGAAGTGTGCCGAATGAGAAAAACACCGGTCATGGTCTTTATGAACAAGATGGACCGCGAAGGTAAAGACCCCTTCGACCTTATGGACGATGTGGAACAAGAACTGGGCATCAAAGTGACACCCGTCACTTGGGCTCACGGACAAGGTCTGACCTTCGACAGTGTCTTCTTCCTCAATAACCGACCTGACATCCTCACCGACAAAGAGCAAGCCGATATGGAACTCATTGACGGTGTCTATCCCGCTTTCGACCGCGAACAGTACCTCGCAGGAGACCTCGCACCCGTCTTCTTCGGCTCCGCATACAAGACCATAGGCGTGGAAGAGTTGTTACGCTTCTTCGTAGAGAACGCACCTTCACCGCGACCCATTGAAGCGCAAGAGAGACAAGTAAACCCGATGGAACCACAATTCACAGGCTTCTGCTTTAAGATTCACGCTAATATGGATCCCAACCACCGCTCGTGTATCGCTTTCTTTAAGATATGCAGCGGACGCTTCGAAAGGAACACCTACTACACTCATGTGCGCGAAAACAGACAGATGCGCTTCTCTGCTCCCACCTGCTTTATGGCACAAAAGAAAGAAACTGTGGACGAGGCTTTTGCAGGTGATATAGTGGGTCTGCCCGACACCGGCAACTTCAAGATAGGCGACACACTGACAAGCGGCGAAAACCTGCATTTCAAAGGACTGCCGTCCTTCTCACCAGAGATGTTCAAATACATAGAGAACGCCGACCCAATGAAACAAAAACAGTTGGATAAAGGTGTCAGACAACTCATGGACGAAGGCGTGGCACAACTCTTCGTGAGCCAACTCAACGGAAGAAAGATAATAGGCACGGTAGGACAACTGCAGTTTGAGGTCATTCAATACCGCTTGGAACACGAATATAATGCGCTATGCAGATGGGAGAGCCTGCCGATGTACAAAGCCTGCTGGATAGAGAGCGACGATGAGCAAGAACTGGAGATGTTCCGCAAACGTAAAGCACAATATATGGCATTGGATAAAGAGGGCAGAGAAGTGTTTATGGCAGACAGCGCGTATGTGCTTTCAATGGCACAACAAGACTATAAACATATCCGCTTCCACTTCACCAGCGAGTTCTAAATAACCTGTTTTCTCAGTGAAGGAAGCAGGTTATCTCGCAGCGACTCATAAAAAGGGGCGTTCGCACCGGTGATAAATGTCATATCATCTCTACGATGCCATAGGTGTTACAAGAGTCCGAAGACCCGCTTAGGTAAACGCGATTGTATCATATAATATCCTTTCAAATCTTCCTCGCACCTCTCACAATTAGCGGATTTTTATCATTAGCACTATACCAATCGCATAAATACCTGTCTATCTTGCTTTTAAGCATACTATATCACAGTTTTCCAAGTACATTTACCCTTGTTTATCACAGTTTTCCAAGTGTTTTAATCCGCCTCTTTCACATTTTTCCGACCGCAAGGGTACGAAAGTTTTACTTCATAGCAAAAAATATGGGGAAAAAGCACTAAGAATTTATGCAAAGCAGCAAACAGAATAAAAGTTAATACCTTAAATTATTTGGGCATTTTGACACCGAAATAATTTGATTTGATTATCAACTCCGACATATGATAGGCTTCTGTTTCTGTCATCGCACGATGGTGCATAGCGGCACTATCAGAAACATCCACACCTACACCGTGCCAAAAGAACTCATCCAAACCGATGTAAGGCAGAATAGTAGGGAAGATATCCGCTTGATATACATCTTCACTGATATAGATATTATGCTTAATGTCAGGCGAATAAATGATGAGAGGTGTAAAAGTCTTTGTTGTTTGCATCGGCAGGTTCTTTGATGTGGCATATTCGTCAATTTCCTCATTCTTTGAGCGGAAGATGGTGTGGTCGCCTGTTATAACAATAGTGGTGTTGTCTTTCAAGTCGCTCATCATAATTTTATCAATCAAGCGGTTTATACAAGCGTCAGTATGAATGAGGCAATTAAGGTAGTCAATCAGCATTTTCGGCATTCCTGGGATTTGATAAGTCGGATGTTCCGCTCCGTAGTCGAAACTGACATGCGAATCCATCGTGAAGCCCAACATACAGAACGGCTGCTGAACAGTGTCTATATAGTTGGCCATCTTTTCCATCAGTTGCAGGTCACCACCCCAGTCTCTGTTGGTGGGTTCAAGCAGTTGCTTGAAATGGTAACTATATGTCACTATCGATTGATTCCATAGTCCCGCATTGGCTTTGATAATGATAGAATTATTGTAACATTCGGCGAAAGATGGGTAGTCGTTATGAGGATACAACACGCAAGTAGCACCGTTGCTGATTGGCAACAGGCCTGTAAGAACAATCATCTGTCCGTCTGCAGAATTGCCATGCCTTACTTGTGCATGCACCTTGTCGCAATAAAGGACATTATCACGATGTGCAAACTCCCTCAAATAGGGCATAAAATTATACCCTTCTACATCCCTTAATACCCACGATTCCAAACTCTCCACAAGGATTATAACAAGATTCCCTTTCGGCGTGACATACTGACGGTTGTTAGTATACAACGCAGACTCAACCTGCTTTTCTTGGTATTCTGTCAAAGAGATAATCTCACCAGTCGGATGAAGAACGTTATAAAGAAAGCAGGCGGGGAAATAACTAACTATGGAATAGTCTTTTATATATATGCGCGTCCATTCATTATAATCCATCAGAGTCCGCACTTTAGCATAATAGTGTGCGTGCGCGAAGGGGAAAAAATGTCGAAAGCTATCGCTATCATCATCCACCTCTTGCAAATACAGATAATAACAATAGTTTCCGACAACGCTGAATAGCAGCGAGAGAAGAAACAAAATACTAAAAGTCTTAAGATGACGCTTAGGTCGCTCATCCGTTTTTTTTACTACGACAATCACAATGGTATAGATTGCAGTCCATACCACGAAACTCACAATATCAAAGCCTAAGTAAGAAAACAATGAGTCCCATACACCAGTCAAATTGCCAGCCATTTTCATCGTTTCCGACGATAGAAATAAGTGTTGGGCTTTGTGATAGAATAGATTGGCTATCAGCCATGTGTCTATCAGCATTTGAATGACAACCGTCCACCAATAACGCTTGGATATAAAAATAAAACTGGATAAAAAGACTACCGGTGTTATCTTTCCGAGCCAAAAACGGACGAACTCCGTCGGATGGTGAAAGAGAGAAGAAAGAATAACCGAATGAAAACAGAACCAGTGAAAAGAAATAATTTTAACAAACACTACCAAAGCAAAGGCGGCAAACACGAGCCACTGCCGCCGCGCTGTATGTACGTATGTACTCCGCAACATATTGATAATCAATTGTATGAATTATTACTTGTTTATTTCTTCACAATTGTCAGTTTATTACCGCCAATGTAACTTGCCATTTCAGAGAAAGAGGAATAGAACGAACCGAAGATCTCTTTCGTTTTTGAGAGCAGCCACATATCCACAACAGCATCTTTGATTCCCTCGCAAGATGAACGACGGAAGTCCTTATCACGCACCAATATATGCTCTCCAAAACGCTCTTTCAGCGTTGATATGGTATCCTTATCGTCCGTTGCCAAATAGAAATTGGCATCACCATCTGTATTCAGCACACTCTCAATTCTTTTTTCAAACAATGCCAATGGCGAAGCATCTATTGCCCACGTGTTATCCGTGCGGCGTATATGAACGCCATAAGTATGCTCATTCGAGAACGGGTGTTGCTTTACGAACTGCTCTATATGTTGTGTAATAGAAAGTTGCGGAACGAACATTGACAAGTTGCGTGGCACACCAAGAAAACTTCCGGTTGAGAGGAAGATGCGTTTACCTTCTTTTAGCCATTGCACCAATTTATGGCAGAACACTTCGGGATGTTCTTCGTCCCCATCGAGCATAGCATCGGCAAAAGGTGCGCAAAGCATCTTATCAAAACCGTTGGCTAACTTATATTTCAACATGGGCATACGTCTATACCAGCGACGCGAACAATAACACACTTCACGCGGTGCACCGGCATCAGAAAGAGCAAACAACGGCTTTTCAAACAAGTCGCCGTAGTTGGCATTCAAGCCTCCGTCTTTCACCCAACATACTTGCATCTCAACGCCTGCTGCCTTTGCTACTTCATCACATTTAGCCACCACGCGCATCCGATTGGCAAGCCCACCCAACGGCTGAACAACAAAAGGAAGATTATTTTTCATATCTAATTACGCGAACATATCTCCATCCCCACCTTGCAGTTGCAAGGAAGCATCCACCTCAAAATCAGCAGGTATCGTAAAAGACACCTCTTCATAGAGTTGACTTTTATTCAAATGTGTTATACCTGTATTACACAAAAAATCGAACAAGCACTTATTAAAAGTGCGAAAACGACGTAGATTTTGATCTAAAATGGATGCAGCAATAGATGCATATACATTTTTCTTATAACATTCATCCAAGTAAAGATACAAAAGTGTGCAAGTGTCGTCAATTGTGTGCAAAACATAAATTCCTACCAACTGCTTTTTCACATACACTTTTATTATCTCAACGCTAATCTTATCCACATAACCGCCAAATTCGCACAACTCATTATCAACATGTTTATCGCCTTTTGTCTGTACATAGAGTTGATTATGGAGTTGCCAATTTAACATCTCCTGTGTTCGAAGGAAAAAATTAGTGCTGCTATGTTCTGATATGAACCGATATGATTCATCGTCTATAAAATTCACATATTGATTGGTATATTCTTCAGACCGAACCTGTGATAGTATTTTTTTATTTTTGCATTCAACCCATTTCTGTTTTATTTTGGCTTTCAGGGTTTTCGCATCCGTTCGAAATCGCATAAAATAACGCGGATAATAAATGATTCTGGAGCCTTGTTTCTGGTCAAGTCTGCAAGAAGCAATTGTTGAGTCCAAGGCTATATATCTGTTGTCAACCGCTTCTTTTATATCTTTCATCATTTTCCATGATGCGCCTTTTCCTCTATATTCAGGTTCAAGCCATTGAGTGGATCCCCAGAAATATCGTTCATGTAATACAGGTCTGACAAAACGTTCACCGAATACGGCAGTATAACCGATAGGTTCGTCCGCATCGTTATATACTACCGACAACACCACATCATCTTCTTTGGCATGAGGATTGACGACAAAAGCATATGCTCTTGGCACTGCTATTATCTTTCTTGATATGCCGTTCTGACTATTATGGAAAAGCCAATCGGTTAGATTCTTGATTGTAAAGAGTCTGTATTTCAAGCCATTTTCATTGTTTGTCATAATAAATATTATCTGAAAAGTTAACAAAAGGTTTCACTGCATCATACCAAAAGGAATAGGCTTCAGGTTTAAGATGAACACCCTCATAAGTATATTGATCCGGCATATAGTCGTCTTCAGCATATAAATGATATAAATCAATATAAACGAGTTTGTGGTTATCCGCGTATTTCTTTATTATTTCATTGGCTTTTATAATCTTGTCAGAAGGACAGAAACCCGATGTTCGTCCCACCGGCAACAGACTTTCCAAATAAACCTGCGTTTGTGGTGAGACTGCGCGAATTGAATCAACAAGCATAGAGTATTGATTTTCAAATTCTGCCGATGTTCTGTTCTTCAAGCCATTAATACCTGCCATAATAAAGATTTTCTTCGGTTGCAGGTGCTTTATTTGGCACACACGACGCATCATTCCTTTCAAGTCATCACCTATGTAACCCGAATTGACAATTTTAACATCAGGAAACTGCTTCTGCCATTCTCCGCCTTCTGTCAGTGAGTTACCGAAAAAAACGATGTCAGCCTTATAGTCAAGTTGTGTAACGCAAGTATTCCAACTCGTTACACAATTGTCATCGGCACGATTGGCCATATAAAACTCTCCTGTGATTTTCGCCTTCAAGCGACGAGATAAGTCTGTTTTATAGCAACACACATAGATAAGAGCCGCTATTAAAAACAGGTTACACAGAAGGCTGCCGATAATAAATAGATTCTTCATAGTTGTTTAACGATACCTGTATTGAGCCAATGTATATAGTCAAAATGATATTCCCACTGCCATCTATTGAGAAAGGGTGTATGGTCGAGCATATAGATATTCACAAAATCACCACTTTCATCTTTCGGTAGACGTATAAGGTAGTCACAATCAGGGATATCACGTACCGTAAACACAACACGACCTTTGCAAGCAACATCTTTCAAGGAACGAATATCATCATCTTGAACGATTTTATCACCATTAGGACGGTCAGATGTCAGAAAAAACAAATTGTCGTATTTTATTCTATTTTTCCTTTCTTCCCATTTGGAAAATGCCTCTTCATCTGTTTTATAGTGCACAAAGCGAAGAAGGATATCTCCTAAATAAGCAGTAGGAAACTTTTCCAATCCATGAACTGGCTGCAAATCAAGACTCATATAGTATCTGAGGTTCGCAGCAAGTTTATAAAAATCTTTGTCATCAAAATCAAGGTTAATAAAAGGGGACAAAAAAGGGAGTTTTAGTTTGTGATACACCACTCCGCCCCAACACGAATTGGATATTATTGAGAAATCTTTGTTTTTCAATTTTAATCTCGCCAAATGGTTATAAAAGGCATTGAGGGTTTTTGATATAACTTGCTTGCATTCCATAGTTATGATCTTAATAATTGATTTACATTTTATAAAGCGGTAATTTGCAACTTTTCACACATTCACCAAATTTACAAAAAATGTTAAGGTCTTGTATTTGTTTTAATTACGAAAACTATTAAAAAATCCAAGGGAATAATTAACCTACTTAGGAAAAATCCAAAGGAATAATCACTATTTGTAATACCACACGCGTCCTTTTTTACGCCGCCACTTGACATACAAAACACTCATTATGGCAAATATTATATCGCCAAACCTTGCGAATATCCTATATAGGGGGGGGTAATTTTGCCTATTCGCACCAATATCCGCCCTTAAGAACTTATAAGAAGTGCGAAGGATATGTTGAATGCGGCTCTTTTCTTCCTCTCTTAATGACGAGGTGTGAGTATAGTAATCACCATTGAGGTGTATGAGGTTCAGTAAGTACTGCTTGCGTATAAGTTTTTTCTTTTCGGTTTGGTAAGGGTAACAATAATCAAGGAAACGCACCAAATCGATATCGGTCATCGTGCGCGAGAATATTCTCGGTGAGAAAGTCTCGCTTATGCCTTCATTGGCTCTGTAAAGATAATGTACGTCTTCAAATGCCACTTTATCTGCATAATAGAGCAATAGACGTTGTGAGAACTCATCGGAATTGATATTGCCTTTATAGGGTATGTTTTCTGTCAGTTTTTTTCTGTATAGGACACCGGCATTAGCGGAGAAAGCCCAGCCTCCGATGTTTTGCAAGAAGGCTTCGTAGCCGCTCATTGTACAAGTCATATCAAAACCTTTAACAGGTATTCTGTAAGCCTCACCCTCCGTCTCTTTTTCACATCCTATCAGCCGTGCGCATACCACATCCGCATCTGTTTCTTTCTGCCTTTTAAGCATTCGCTTCACAAAATCCGGTACGATAACATCATCGGCATCTATATGCATTATCCATTCTGATGTGGTGCGTTGGAGAGCATAATAACGAGCGAGGTCAGCCGACTTCTCGTTATTTTTCAGCAACGATACAAAGCGATTGTCGCGACTACAAAACTCGTCTATCACCTGCTGACTATGATCCGTGGAACCATCATTGACAAGAAGACAAAGAAAGTCTTTATGAGTCTGATTGGCAATCGATTGTAAGCACTCACCCAGATACTTCTCTGCATTATAAACTGGCACTATTATGGTGAGATTCGACTTTGCGTAACCGAGTGGCGATGTGACCATCGGCGCAACCGTAACCACTTCGTTTGACATATCTGCTTTCTTTACAAACGAGAGCCGTTGTTTCTTGCATCTATATATTGCCGTTCCTATTTCCGACATATAGCGACCGACCGTCGGCAACAGAAGCAGTCGTTGATAGATATTGCCTTTGCTCAATAAAGGTACAGTATTCACTTCTCTTTTTTTCAACTCACTATAGAAAGCCGTTCTCTCCTCACTCGTGTTTCTGAAAAGGAAAACGGGAAAATTACCGAAATAATTTGTTAAGGCTATATCTTTCAGTCGGTTTTGCAGTTCTTCATTCTGCACTGAAAGCGCATACTGATAGATAACGATTGCTGATTGTATATAGAAGTCAAAGCCATCTTTGCCTGACTGTGTCTTTCCGTATTGACGGCAGAGAGAGGTAGTATGATGCCAATAGCGATAGCCGGTTGCCGATACGGATGCTATTCTGTTTGCTTCTATCATTCCGCGAAGCATATAAAGAGCATCTTCCCATAAACCCTTGGGGAAATGAATATTCTTCTCTATTAGAAAAGACTTCTTGTATATAAACCGCCACGCAAAACCTACGTGGTTATACAATCGGTTGCCGAATGTTGTGTTCACGAACTCACAACCTTCCATTGGCAATGTGTCTTTGAAAATACGTGACGGCAAAAAGACATAACCGTTTTCATCCACGTTGTCAAAATTAAAAGCCAACACATCCAAATCGTCTTGCTCAATGGTAGTGATGAACTGCTCAACCGCAGCAGGTACTATCTCATCATCGGAATCCGCAAACCACACATAATCACCGTCTGCCACCAGTAAACCTTCCTCTCTCGACAAACCGCTGCCTAACTGTTCGACATTTGTCACCACCCGCATATTGGGGTGTTGAGCAACATAAAACTGCAACCAATCAGGCGTTGTATCCTGACAGGGTTCGAGAACACATACCACTTCAAAAGTCCAATCAGAAGAACCGATAACACCTGCATTCATTGTCTCAATAGCGAAGATGCTATCGAGGCAACGAGAGATATATCTCTCCACATTATAGCAGGGTAAGATAAACGTAAGTTTCATACGAACAGGCTTTTAATGGTACGTTTAAGGTTGATGTATTCGTAATATAGCCACATTCTCAAACTCTTTTTCTTTATTGCGTGCATCCACTCTCGGAACTTCACTTTTTGACCGTTTTGGGTGCACAAATCTTTCGCAAAGAATACTGCTTTGATAAAATATGCTTTCAACTCCTCATCGCGAGTATAGAGATACATAGTCAGGAAATCATCCATTGTCTCCACTGAGCGTTGGCACTCGTCCATTGTGGCAGACACACCACCGCCGTGCAGGTTATACTGACCGCCTATAAACTTCATCATTCGCCCTTTGCCTGTACGCAGAAGATGGTAAATCTCCATTGTATCGCAGTAGTCGTTATAGTGTTTTTGCCACTCGTAGTCGTATCGGCTTGTTCTAAACACCATTGACAAAGGTTGCCCCACCGACGAGCGAAGGAAATATGACGGCGTAACATCTTCGTCTATACTGTCCGGATAATCGAAGCGCATCCAGTTATCAGGTTGCATTTGATTGGTCAGAGTGTTTAATATCTTCGTTTTATGGAAGCATACCGAATAGGCGGGGTGTGCTTCAAGGAAATCCACTTGTCGCTGCAATTTGTCGGGAACAGTCCAATAGTCATCGCCCTCACAATAGGCGATGTATTTACCTTTGGCACGCTTATAATTGAAAAAGTCGATATCTGTACGGTGACCTTTTTTGTACTGGTTTTCAGTTTCGTAGATAGGTTTGAACAGGTTGGGATGACGCTGCTCATATTCACGGATGATGTCGGCAGTGCCATCGGTGGAAGCGTCGTCGTGAATAAGTATTTCGTACCACGGTTCTTTTTTCTCACACTCGTCTAACGATGTCTCTTTGCCATACTTGTGAGCATAATACTCTCTCACACATGAGGGCATCTGCTGCATAAGGAAGCCATCTAAACATCCGCGTATGAACGGAGCGTGGTTATAGGTGATACAACATATAGAGACTAAAGGTGTTGTCATTTTTCGTATATAATGCGCGGCAAAAGTACTGATTATTCCTTAATTATACAAAATATTGTCATTTTTTCAGAGTTTGTATCTGATTTATTTTTTCAGATTGGCTAATTGTATAATGGTACTGGAGGTATAGATAGATTGTTGATAGATTGTTGAGTATGAATACCTATAAACATACAATAATAAATCGGCAGATATGTGATACCGTCTTTCACTTGCACTTCACGTTCATTACACAAAACAATTGCATTTTTTATACCATAATCACTATTGGATATAAAATGTGTTAAAGCACTATGTTCTTTATAATTCTTACCGGATTTGACTTCTATAGGCAAAACGGATAGGCTGTTGAAGTCGTTAATAAGAAAGTCCACTTCACCTTTTTTCTTATTATCATAATAATGCAATTTGTTTCCATGTGCGTGCAACTCCTGCGCCACTACCGACTCATAAACGGTTCCGAGATTGACACTTCTTTCGTCTTGCAGAATGGCATCTATATTGTTTCCGTAAAGCATAGCCGTCAATATACCCACATCGTTCAAATACAATTTAAGCAGACTCTTGGTAACCGACTCATACAGGGGGAAGTGCGGATTACTGATTGCCACAACGTCTAATGCAATACCTGATTCCACCAGATACTCAAACTCTTCCTCATAATCAGAGAATTGCTTGCCTTTTTTATTCTCAATATCCTTTACTATGACACGTTTTTTTTTATTTTCGAGGTTTGAAGGAATCATATCATATATTCTGCGAATTTTAAGGCGATGTGCAACGTCATATTGTGAAGCGTCTATCGCATACAGGTTATGTATATTCGTTTGAATGGTTCTTATAAGTGCCATGTTTTGATCTTTCACGAACTGATTCACCGCATCCGGCATTCCTCCTGTCAGCAGATAATAACGAAACATCCGCATCATATAATTATGCAGTGATTCGGATAGTCTTTCACCTTTATTATACGATTGCTCCATCAATTCAATCACATCCTTACCGCAGCCCATAGCCCATAAGAATTCTTCGAAATCAAGAGGGTACATTTGCTGTATTTCCACACTACCCAATGGCACAGATGGGGTATTGAAAAGTGCTACACCAAGTTGCGAACCACTGGCGATATAAGTATATCTGCCATCTTGATTGAGGAATTTTAACATAGTAAGCAGGTGTGGATAGGCTTGTATCTCATCTAAAAAAACAAGCGTACCCGCCCTGTCAGACAACCTATCGCCTGCTAATGCACCCAGTTTGATATAAAAATCATCAACGCTTCTAACCCTCTCAAAATCCCTTGCCCCTTCACTGTCTGCCTTGAGGTCAATCTCTATATAATGATTAAATAGTTTTTGCCCCACTTGCCGAATGATATACGACTTACCTACCTGTCTGGCACCATTGACCAACATAATTTTCCTGCCATTCAATCCGACAGCTGAATCAACAGTTATGCTCTTCTGCTTTTGAAAGAAGGTCACTATTTGTTCGCTAAACTTACGCTCTAACATAGTCTTTTAATAATGCGCCGCAAAGATACTGTGTATTATTTAATTACACAAAATATTGTCATTTTTTCCGAGTTTTGCAGGGTCGATTTTGTCATTTTTTCCGAGTTTTGCAGGGTCGATTTTGTCATTTTTTCCGAGTTTGTGTCGGATTTGACTTTTGCAGGTAGGCTAAGGCTTTTTGATAGAAGGCTTGTTGCTCATTGGTAGTGGCGGGTGTTACGTCTTGCAGTTGGCGAAGCAAGGCATTGATTCGCCGATTATTATGTTGTTTGGCGATTTGACGGGTCTTGACGCACATATCTACTTCATAACGGGCAAACGGCGGACGCTTGTGTTGCAGCATCTGAGCCAGACGCAGTCGGTCTTTCTGACGAAAAGTCTCAGTGCGTTGCAGTTGTATGGCTTTGACGGTTAAGGCTATCTTTTCGGCATTATCGGCAGTGAGTTCAGAAAGTTCGCTGAAGAGATAGGCTTCTTTGCCGTATTGAGCAAGTTGGCGATAGATCTTCTCTGCCTCTTTCGTTTGTCCTAATCGACATAAGAGCAATGCTTTAGCGCGAAGCAGATGGCGATTGCGAGGTATATGGGATAGAGCCTTTTCTATATATGTCAGTGTCGTTGTCAGTTGCTTTTCATCATTCTGCTCACGCACCTCGCGAAATAAGTGCATGGCGATGCGCTGACCGGTGGATGGCAGAGGGTGAGAGGCTGACTGAACGGACTTATAATCATCGTCGGTAAGGTTGTCTATACCCCACCATTGCATAAAGTGGTAAAGGGAGAAGGATTTATTCGCTTTTTTGAGCGAGAGAGCGATAGTGAGCAGTGTACGTTTAGCGGAGAGATCTTTGTCTTCTATGGAGGGATAAAGGCGGATAAGGCTTTGCAATATCTTTTCCGCTTCATTGGTATTGCCTTGCGAAATATGCAACCGAGCCATATCAGCCGCACACCAGAACATACAAAGAGTGGTATAATGTCCGTGATGAACTTTATACATAGGCAGTATGGCATTATATGCCTCTTCTATGCGCCCTTCCTTGCGCAACTCAAACACTTCTTTTACGGTCATAAGAAACTACTGATAAATAACACTATAATACCGACCAACGACACACTATACGATATGCCATATTATTAAGCATTTACGGGGGGGGTAAGTTTGTATTCCATTAGCAATCTTTGTGTGCTTTTAATCCCATTATGCATCAAAACATCTATTATCGACAAATTGGGAACAAAAGTATTATTGAATTGTTTGTACCAAATTTCATTTGTTTTTACGAAATGAAGTGATATACCATAGGCTGCAAATTCTTCAGTATTGTACAATTCCATACCACCTATGGCATTAACAAAAAAATCGGATTTTTCTCTTCGACACATTTCTATTACTCGTGCCACCTTGCGAATTGGGCGTGTCTTTTCTAAATAAGGCATCGGAGAATAGTCATCCTCAATATGTGCCAATATGGATTCCATTTCAACATAGCGACTATTGTCTGAATCTATGTCTGTATGTATTTCAAGGATATGTGCTATTGCCTTGATAGTGGAAGCATTGAGTTCCATCAATGTGTTGTAACGTTGCTCTAAAGCTGTCTGAACGACTGGATATATCTCATCAAAAAAAGGTGCTTTGCCATAATCCATTGTGATGGTTTTTAATAGTTTGCCCTGCCAGTCAAATGAATTATCTATCAAAATTTCCGAAATCCATTTATAGGAACTCTTATGCAACAACGGCACAGTTATCAGATGCTCGTTTCCACCCTTACCCATCAAGCGGTTGCGATTCATCCAAGCATCTTTAATAAAAGTGAGATTCCCATATAAAATATATTTATCAACTGCACTTATCGCCTGAAAATACCCTATATATGGGAAGAAATACGGTTGCATTATTCCAAGTTTCATAACATTTTATTTTTCAAATTTATTGTCATATTTAATTAACTGGCTATTGTCCCGTTATTGTACTATGCCACCCTACACCGTTTGTATAATCTGCGGCAGGAAACCTACCATATAAAAGGGGATATTGATCAGTTTGAATTTCTTTTTCTTCCACAGTGTCTCCACCTCATCCACCTGAACGGATGCATTCCATACTCTCACTGCCACATCGTCCTTAGACAACTCCATATATTGGTGCAACGACTTAAGGTGATTATTATGCCCTAATTTGACTTCCACCGGTATAAGCCTTCCGTCGTACTCCCACACAAAATCAACTTCGGCCGACGACTGCGTGCTCTCGTTCACCCAGAACAGCCTTCTTGCTCTCACACTTTCAGACAAAGTGAACAGTTCCTGTCCGACCAACTGCTCGGCGTATGCACCTTTCCATATATCAAACAAGTTCGGACTGCTGAATATGTCCTTTTTATTATTAACCGCTGCGCTTGCCAACCCTGCATCTAACCACAGCAGTTTAGGTTGGCGGCGCATATTGGGCAACGCCGGCATAGCCGTTTGTGTAAGCGGATAAACCAACTCCAATAGCATCGCTTTTTCCAGCGTACGCAAAGCCTCACCTATCTCCCGCGACCTGTAGTTGCTATTGCCGAAATTGACAAACGAGATCTGCTTTCCCGCCTGTGCCCAGCCCACTTTCAGTATCAAGCGGATCACCTCCACTTGTGTGCGATTGGCAGCATACTTTTCCACATCGTCGGCATAACCGTTAAGCAGCGTATCAAAATACTTGTTAAGGGCTATCAAATCCTGATGCTCTATGTAATGTGCCACCACTGCCGGCATTCCTCCTATGAGGGAGAAAGTCTTAAAGGCTTCACTGAGTTTAGAATGAAAGGCGTTGCATAAAGTAACATCGTTATGAAGTGCCTGGCGAATAGCATCATCGCCTTTTGCCGACAAAAATTCCCTGAACGACACAGGGTGCATAGCCAAGTACTCCACCCTGCCAACGGGAAAACTTATCTGCCGGTCAATCATCGTCTCTAATAGCGAACCGGCTGCAATGACATATATGTCAGGCATTTGCTCATAAAAGAAACGAAGCCATAAAACGGCTTTCGACGAGTTCTGTATCTCGTCAAAGAAAAGCAATGTCTTACCTTTTTTCAATCCTTTTCCGGCATTGGCAAACAGCGTTGGCACTAACCGTTCTACACTTATCGCCTCATCTATGACACGGCAAATATTATCATCATACAGATTGACATACAAGTAGTTGTCGAATTTCAAACCGAATTTATTCACAACCGATGTCTTCCCTACCTGCCTTGCACCACGCAAAACAAGCGGCTTGCGATCTGCACTTTCTGCCCAGTCTTGCAGTGCCTTTTCTATGTCACGCTTAAAAAGGTTCATTTTTTCTAATTTCTCAAATCCGCCGCAAAGGTACTATATTTTTGTTACTTACAAAAATTTTTGTTACAAAATTGGGGTAAGTTGACGAAGATTTTGTTACAAAATGGGGGTAAGTTGACGAAGATTTTGTTACAAAATGGGGGTAAGTTTACCGAATCAGCAGTTTGAACAATAAGGATGAGAATATGCCGGGTGCATTCGTGCGATTGGCAATTGTCATTATGGTGTTAGCAGCGGTTAAACGTTGTTGGTCTATATAAGAGAGATAGTTTTGGTTAAAGCACTTATACATAAACACATCCATATCTTTTAACCCTTCTCTGTTTTTGTCTTGCAACTGATAGTGTGATAAGGCAAGAGCAATGACTCGTCGCAATTCGGCATAATAGGGTTGGGACAAAAACAAATGTTTCCATCGAGGTATAAGAGCCGATATATAGATTGCCATACACCATATTATGTCTGCATCGTGGTTGGTTTTTGCCATTTGTCCGGTGACGGAAGCGGTATGCCCCACATAGACATAATCGCAGGCATCAACCCACACCACTTTGCCAAACTGCAGGTGATGATAGGTTATCACGGCGTCCACATATCGTTTGCCATAGAGTGCCACTGGATTGACGGCAGGATTACGGCGTTGGATAAAGCACTGATTGATACGAAAATAATCGCCTTGTATAAACTCTTGTTCCGTCAGTACTTCACCATTATGCATCTGCCTTGGCAATATCCACGGGTGTCCGTTCTCTATGGGTTCGCCTTCATTAACGCATAGGCAGTTGCTCATTGCCAGTGCACATTCAGGATGTTTGTCGAGTGCCTCAATCTGCTGTTGATAGACGGTGGCATCAGGCAGGAAATAGTCATCGGCATCCACGTGGGCTATATACTTACCTTTGGCATAAGGATAAGCATTGCAGCGGTTATAGCCTGACCGTTGTGAGTTATTGGCAGGATGGCACTCGTCGGAGTTGCATTGCAAAGCGATAATTCTTGCTTTAGACCGCCTCGCATATTCATGCGCCAACTCGAAAGTGCCGTCGGCGGAACGGTCATCGGAAACGATAATCTCGAAGGGATAGTCAAGTCGCATTTGCAGTATGCTGTCAAGACACCTCTTCAAGTCCTCTCGCTGATTATGCGAAATGACGATAATAGAAAGTATGGGTTGAGTGGTTTGCATTATCGGTACTACTATTTCTCCTGCCACGGATTATTTTCTTTCCAACGGCGATAATTGATGAAACCTTCCTCTGCCTTATCCCACTCGTTCTCTCCATCGTATATGACCTGTGTAGATAACAAGGTTTCTCCCAACAGACGCTTAACATACCGCATATTGCGATAAAAATCCTGACTGATCATTGTTGCTGATTTTATCTCATATGCTCGCAATTCATTGCCAAACTCTTGTAAAACATCCACCTCATGCTGCCCTTTGTCGCGATAGAAAAACAGGTTACTGCGCTGTCCTGCATTAAATCGTGTCTTTAGCATTTCTGTAACAACCATATCCTCAAATAAGTTACCGCGCAGAGGATGTGTCGCCACTTGCGTTGCTGACTGTATTCCTAATAGATGACACGCTAATCCCACATCGTAGAAATATATTTTTGGAGTTTTGACGAGTCTTTTACCGATATTTCGGAAGAAGGGCGGCAACTGATAACAGATATAGGATGCTTCTAACAGTCTCAACCATTCCTTTACCGTAACAACACTTATTCCGAGTTCGTTTGACAACGAAGCAGCATTGAACTCTGTTCCTATCCGTGTGGCACACAACACCATAAATTTGCGAAAGAGTTCAAGGTCTTTGATGTTGACCAACTGCCGCAAGTCACGCTCTATATAGGTGCTTAAATAACTCTCATACACATAGTCGGCCTTTTTTCCATCGCCCCAAACGGCGGGATAGAAACCATTGTATAGCAAATCATCTGTTGAATACCTTGATATATCGCCTAATTCGCTTATGGTCAAGGGCAGAAGGCGCAGTACAGCCACACGCCCTGCCTGCGACTGACTGATGTTTTTCATAAGCAGGAAATCACTACTTCCCGACAAAACGAATCGGCTTATTTTATCCTCATCGGCTATAACCTGTATATACGAAAACAAATCCGGCAGCAGTTGCGCCTCGTCAATGATTACACCGGTCTTAAATCGCTGCAAAAAAGCCATCGGATCTTTCGCCACCATTTCACGCATCGGAAGATTCTCCAAATTGACATACTCATAATCAGGGAACGCCAACTTACATAATGTCGTTTTCCCTGACTGACGCGGACCGGTCACCGATATTACACTCCACTGTTTGGTCAATAATAAAAGTTCCTTTTGTAAATCTCTCAAATACATGGCATTATCATATTATCGGACAAATCGTATAGTTGAGTATATGATTTGTCCGCAAAGGTATGGCATTTTTTCATATTGCGCAACAATTTTAGCAAAAATAATTTGAACTAACACCGAAAGTGGCAAAAAATGCAATATCTATATTCCTGAAATACAATTATATAACACAAAATCGGACAAATATTATAGTGGACTATACGATTTGTCCGATTTTTACTTTTATAGAGGTTACTACGTCTCTAACGTCAAGTCATCAATACCGGTCATAACAACTTTGTTGTTTAGGAAGTACCAATAATTTATTCCGGCGTTCGAGCGTTATTATTTTTTCCACTCTATTAGACCGTAGATGCAGTTGGCGCACCAGAAGACATACTGCATCACCATACAAGCGTTACCTGCTTGTGCCCACATTGCCACATAAAGAATGTCAATCAAGAGCCATATATACCATTGTTCGCGATAGGCTAAGACCATCAGTATTTGTGCTGCGATGGCGGGTACGGTGGTGAAAGCATCGAAATAGGGCTGACTATCATTGGTGTAAGCGGCTAAAAGAAAACCTACGGCTAAAGATGCAAACAGAATGATTATCAATCCTATAAGGAGTGTCGTTTTTTTCAACCCGCGTGTGGAGACGGTCATTGATATGGTATCTGTTTGGCTCATTATGAGTCTTTTGCGCCAGACATAGATGCCATATATTTGGCTAAGGAAATAGAACGCGTTCATTGCTATGCCGGCGTAGAACCGCTCGAGATAGCAAAGGTAGGTGTAGGTTATTATCTGTCCGAAGCCGAAGACGAAGGTAAGTATATTTCTTTTTGAGCAGAGTACAACCGAGCATATCCCTAACATTCCGCTTACCAGTGACCAAGGGTTGTCGGGCATCCATATAAATGCCGCGACCTGCACTGCCAGTCCTGTTATGAGAAAGAGTGCGGGGAAGAGGTTACTTCTTTTTATTGGCATTGGTTGCTTTTTCTATTAGTGAGCGCGGTTTTTGTTCGAGGAGCGGTACTTGTTGGAAGGTGAAGGTCTCTTCAAAATCCCAGTTAGCACGCAGTGTCATTTTTTTTCTAAAGTAGAACACTTGTTCGGGTTGTCTTTTCTGTTTCCAACTGCCTGTTGTCCATTTGCCGTCGCCGTTGCTATCCACCACAATGCGCATATAATAGGTACCGGGGGCGAGGTTACGGAACATCACTTCGGAGTTTTTCACTCTTTGTTCTCGCACCGGTTGGTCTCTTTCGGAGAGGAGTTGAACGATGAAGAGGGGGTTGTTTTCTTCCACGTGTACTCGCAGCGTGGCATATTGGTCGAGTGCTTTCACTTTCCAAGTGAATGTTTGAGCGTTGTTGGTCAAGCCGTACACATCAGCCACGGCTGCCGAATCGACAGTGAGACGATAGGTTGCACCCGGTTGAACATCCGTTAGTATTCGCCACGTGTGCTGTGCCTCATCGGTGGCTTGATACTGACATGGTTGTTGCACCCATAGTGTATCATTCTGTTTCTCAAAGTGCAGAGCGTTCATATCTATGCGGCTGACAGGTGTAGGCAGGGTCAATTGCATAGTATCGAACACCTCAAAAGTGTTGCGAGCATTACTTTTTATTTCGAGTATCTGTATTGTCTCTTTCTGCTCTGTTTTTTTACGTTTCTTCTTTTTCAGTGCAGTTTTTTCGGCTTGTGTCATACGATAGACCGCCCACAATGTATCCGTTTGGGGTTGTAGTTGATAAGCGGAGTCGGTCTTATGGTAAGAGAGGACGAGACATAGTGAATCGGTTTTTATGGTGGTGGTGTCTAAGAGCCAGCAAGTGAGTGTATCACCTTTAGGGTTGAAAGTGTATTTAGTTTCTTTGAGCCAATCCCATGAGGGTGACGAGTCGTTATTCAGTGCTTTCAACTGCGGCATAGAGGGTTGTTTACCGACGAAGGCGAACTTTATATTGCGTCTTTCAGTCCGTTCCACGCGTTCCAAATAGGTATGTTGCATATCTTCTTCAAACGATTGGAGCAATATATCCGACGGTTCGAAGTAGAAATACTCAGCCGTATAAATACTATCGGGCAGGTGATAGACGCTGTCATTGGTAACGGAGTCGCGCCATATAGTGTCTATTTCCGTTCTGACGGTTATATACGGTTTGATTGGTTGGTCGCAGAAAGCGATGCGTTCACCCGGCTGATAGATATAGTCGCGATTGAGGTCTTGCAGAGCGTACAAGCGATAAGTACCTTCTTTTATGTTACGGATGGTGAACTCTCCCTCGCTATTGGTTTTGCCTATGCGCGTAAAGGGTAGTTTTTCGAAGGCTGAGTCATCTTGGCAGGTATGCAGTCCTACAATCACTCCTTTGAGAGGTGTGAGTGTCTCTGCGTCGATAAGTGTGCCATAGACTTCGAGTGAGTCCATATTAGTGCCGGTGGAGAAGGAGAAAGAGAAGTTTTCCATCGGGTTGCTCTCGTTGTTATCTTGCACTCCGTTACCGAAATCGATGGTATAGGTGGTGTTTGGTTGGATGGTATCTTGATAGGTGATACGAATGTGTTTGCCTCGTGCTTCGATGAGTGGTTGCTGTTTTTGCGGAGGTGAGAAGATAACGTTTTCGGAAGGGTTGTCCAACTGTATATATTCGTCGAAGCCTATTTCCACTTGCTTTTTTTGGTAGTTAAGAGCACCGTTGAGTGGTGTTGAACGCACCATTCGTGGTGGTATGGAGTCAACAGGTCCACCTTGTGGACCCAATCCGCGATTGGCGCAAGTGGAGACTGACAGCACGAAAAGCGGCAGAAGGAAGAAGGGGAGCAGTTTTTTCATACTGTTGCTACATATTGCGTATGACTTCGATAGCACGTTTCAACTCTTTATCGTCGCGCAACATATAAGCCACTCTACCTTCTTGAAAATAGTAGCGTGTCACTATTTCTGCACCCAGCAGTTGTTTGACTTCTTGGCTACGATTCATTATTGTATGTTTGAATGATGGGCGGAGGCGTTGCAGCACCGTGTCCATCATTGCAATAGTGGCGGAATCGATATCTTCTTCATGTGCCATTTTGAGTACATCTTTGTAATAGCGCGAAGTTTCCGTCTCATAAGTAAATTCTTTTTGTTGCAGGAAAGCGACAAAGTCGTTCAGGTCGTCATCGGTGACGGTGAAGTGTTTAGGTTCGGCAATAGAAGGATGCAGTGAGCGGTAGCGAGTGGCATAGTCGAAACTGAGATGTTTGCGATAGAGGGTATAGGTTATATCCACTTTTTGTGAGTCGGTGATTACTATATCGGGCAGTATGCCACCTGTAGAATCTTTTTTCAGTTCGTTACCTTTCTGTCTTTGCGAATAGTCGATGGCTTGAATGCATCTGCCTGATGGGAGGTAGTAGTGTGCTGTTGTCACTTTGAGGTGTCCGTCGTAAGCCACCGGTCGGATACTTTGCACCAGTCCTTTGCCGTAGGTACGTTGCCCTATTATGGTGGCTCTTTTGAGGTCTTGGAGACTGCCGCTTACTATCTCAGCGGCGGAAGCCGACTGACCGTTGACGAGTACCACCAGCGGCATATCTTTATATATAGGCGGCATTATGGTGCGGTAACTACGATTGGAGGCATTGGTCTTACCTTTGGTGGTAACCACTTCGGTATCTTTATCCACGAAGAAGCCTACTATCTGTATGGCTTCATCTATTATGCCGCCACCGTTATTACGCAGGTCGAGTACAAGTCGGTCTATATGGTCGCGTTTGATCATTGCGTCGATAGCGTTCATCAGTGCCACTGCGCTGCCTGAGGTAAACTCGGAGAAGAGGACATATCCTATCTTGCCGTCTTCTTCCGTTCCGTAAGGTTCGTTCAGAGTGGTATAGAAAGTGACGGGTGGTATGTGTATCTCTTGTCTCTTGAGTATTTTTTCGATGGGTTGCGGTTCACCTTCTCTTTCTATGAGCAGTGTCACGGTTGTACCGGGTTCTCCTCTGAGGCGGTCGCTGACTTCGCGGTTGGTCTTACCGTAACATTCCATACTATCCACTCTTATTATTCGGTCGCCTGCACGTACATCATTTCTTTGTGCGGGCATACCAGCGTATGGTTCGGAGACATAGATATTGCTATCGCGTTGCATTATCAGGGCACCTATACCGCCATACATTCCTGTGGTCATAATACGCAGGTTATCGTCCTCTTTCTTAGGAATATAGACGGTGTATGGGTCTATTTTGGCGAGCATACGGTTGATAGCCTCTTCGGTAAGAGTTTCATAGTTGAGCGTATCCACATAGTTGACATCCAATTGTCGGAGTACATCGGTGATGGTGGTTATGCTCTGTTGAATGCGTGTGGTCTTGGTTTGAGCGGTAAGGGTGAGTGACCACAGAGCGCAAAGCAGTAATATATAGTGTATTCTCTTCATAATCATTTATTTACTAACCTTAGCGTTTAGGCAGGAATTCGGACACATCTTTATTATAGGAGTACAGGTCTCTCACGAGGGTGGATGATATGTGTGCATACTCGGGTCTTGTATAGAGCAGGATGGTTTCCATACCTCCGAGTTGTTTATTGGCTTCCGCCATATTGCGTTCATACTCAAAGTCTTCCACACATCTTATTCCTCTGAGTATGAAGTGTGCGTTTTGTTCGCGTGCAAAATCGACAGTGAGGCAGTCGTAGATAGCGACACGCACTTTGGGGTTATTTTCAAATAGTCGTTCGATGGCTGCGAGTCGTTCACGTATAGGGAAGGTTTCTTTTTTTACGCTATTGCGTCCTATGCCAATCACTATCTCATCGAAGAGGTCGAGTCCGCGCTGAACAATGTCGTAATGACCTATGGTAAAGGGGTCGAAACTGCCCGGGAAAATGGCTTTTTTCATAGTGTTATGTCTTTGACTGCCTGATAGTTTTTCACGGGGTTAGAGTACATCTCGTACAATTTCTCGCGAAGGAAGGCAGTATCTTTGTCGGGGATTTGTATTTTCTGTAATTGCTGTTCTATATATCGGTCAAAGTCGTTGCCACGCTCGTATATCTCGTAGGACGAATGTATCTGGTAGTCAACACGTTCGGCTATGGCTCTTATTTGTTGGTTGCGATTGAGAGAGCGCAATTGTTCTTCGTTTTGGTCGAGCCAGTGGTTGATGCTTGGTGTAATGCGATAGACGACACGCCCTTTATAGCCATAGATGCCTGTTTTCATACTGAACACATCATCGTCTTTGGTCTTTTTCCAGTCGGGGTTATCGCGTTTGAGTTGCATCTCTTGTGCTTTGAGGTAGTCGCAGGGGTCGAACTCATAGTTGATACAGGTGGGGCAAATATTGAGCCGTCTGACCATAGTGAGCACATCTTCGGCTTGCGGGTTATTCAATATAAGCATCTTTATTACAGCATCTTGCGTGCGGTCGTTACCATCTTTGGCTCTACCTTCTCTTTGTGCAATCCAGATACTTTTCTTTCTATGTCTGAGGCTTTGTATATAGGCAGACAGGTGTTGTGAGTGTTGCAGCAGTTCGCGCGGTGAACCTCCTCTGATGACGGAGAAGCAGCGCATCAGTTTGCATAGAGGTTCGATCCACCATCTGCCGTAGAGGTTGGTACCTATACCCATATACGGTCGTATGTTCCATTTGGTACGGAGCAACAGACTGAGCCAGGCTGCATCCATCACTATATCGCGATGGTTACTCATAAATACGGCACCACCTTTGAGGTCGTCTTTATCGGCCTGCATGTCAAGAGTGAGTGAAGCGGAAGTGCGGTTTCTGAGCCACATAAGGAAGGGCATGATTGTGAACCAGTCGGTCACTTGCAGAAGCCATCCTACACGATAGGCGCGTATGTCTTTATATTCGTCCATTGAGATAAGTGATTATACTTGTTTATCCATATCTGCGAGTGCTGCTTTGGCGGCTTCGCGATAAGCCACTATCAGTCCGCCTGTGCCGAGCAGTGTTCCGCCGAAATAGCGCACCACGACCACCATACATTGGTCTTTACTCAGGCTGTCGATAGCGCGCAGGATAGGCAGTCCGGCAGTGCCGTGAGGCTCACCGTCATCCTTGGTACGCCATAGGTCAGCACCCAAACGATAAGCATAGCACACATGTCGCGCATCGTGGTACTTTTTCTTGTACCAAGCAATACGCTCTTTGGCTTCGTCTTCTGTATGGATGGGTTCTGCAAAACCCAAGAACTTGGAACCTCGATCTTTGTATATACTTTTGCCTATGCTCATAATTAGTGCGCAAAATTACTGCAATTTCCTCATACTGACAAATTATTTTGCACTATATCACATTTTTCGTACCTTTGCGCAAAATTTTGACGGATTTTTTAGAAGTTCCAATAATCACTTCAGGTATGAAAAAGTTTCTCACTATTGTTTTGTTGGCAGCACTGTTAGTCGGTTGCTCCGAGAAGAAGGATGTGGTCATTTTGTTTGACAACGATGTGCACTGTGCCGTAGATCTGTATTCGAAGATGGCTTCTGTTCGCGACTCGCTATTGCAGCAGACACCTTACGTATTGGTGACCAGTGCCGGTGACTTTGTTCAAGGCGATGTTATCGGCAGCATTTCTCAAGGCGAGTACATAGTGGATATAATGAATGCCGTGCCATACGATATTGTTACTATCGGTAACCACGAGTTCGACTACGGCATTGAGCAGCAGTTAGTTCTGACCGACCGTTTAGAGGCTGACGAGGTGTGCTGCAACTTCACACATACAGACGGCTCTCCCGTTTATCCTTCTTATCAGATCAAGCGTTTCGGAAAGACGAAAGTGGCATTCATAGGTGTTGCCACACCCACCACTTACACCTCTTCCACCCCAGCCTATTTTCAGGACTCAACAGGTCATGTTATCTACGATTTTCACGCCGGCAACACTTTTGCTCTTCTTCAACAAGCGGCAGACGAGGTACGTCGCAAAGGTGCTGACTATGTGGTTGCTCTCAGTCATTTAGGCGATGACACCGCTATCGATTGCAGTCCGGATATGGTTCGTGCCACCACAGGCATTGACGCGGTGTTAGACGGTCATGCCCACCACTATATACAATGGCTCATACCTAATGCCGACGGCGACTCCATTCCTCTGCTCTCCACAGGTGCAAGAGGTGAACGCATAGGTTGTCTGACACTGTCAGAAAGCAAGGGGATAACCTACTCTTTCATTGAAGCAAGCAACATAAGCCGAAACGCAAGAGTGGACAGAGTGATAGAAGAGAAGGATAAGAAAGTGCAAGAGACAGTGAACAAGGTGGTTGGCTATGGCGAAGTGGCGTTGAACGACAACGATGCCGATGGCAATAGGTTGGTACGCCTCGGCGAGACCAACCTCAGCGATTTTGTGTCGGATGCCATGCGTTGGGCTACAGGTGCCGACATAGGTGTCATACACGGCGGCAGTCTGCGAGCCTCATTGCCTGAGGGAGACATCACTATGGGGGATATGATTACCCTGCTGCCTTTCAACAACCACTTGGCTAAAGTGAGAATGACCGGTCAGGAACTGTTAGATGCCTTTGAAGTGGCAGTGTCGCGCTATCCGTTGGAGAACGGCGATTTTCATATCGCTTCAGGAATGCGCTATTGCATTGACCCTGCCATCGCGACATCGGTGGAATGGGACGACAACCGTATGTTCCTCTCTGTGGGCAAGACGCGCCGTATTGTAAGTATGGAAGTGGAAGATGCCGTCACTCACCGCTGGACTGCCATCGACCCCAATGCCACCTATACGGTAGGCGGACTGGACTACACATTGTTGCACCAAGGCTCATCGTGGATGTTCCGCTATGCCACACCAATGGAGTGTGAGAAGATGAAAGACACGGATGTTCTCTTTCGATACCTGCACTCATTAGGCGATACAATACGCGCGGCTGACTATCCTACAAAGATCATTCAACCGCGTTTCCGAACAAGGGAATAGTTACCTTTAATTTTCTATCCTCAGTTGTATTGCGTCCGTTTTGAGTCGGACGGCAAGGAACTGTTGCAGTCGGTTGCTTTCATCGGCTGTAAGCGGTTCGTGAGCGGTGATGAGCACCACCGTCATTTCCTTTTCCACGTTGTTTTTCACCTCACTGCCTTTAGCAAAAATGGCTTTGTCGATCTGTGGATATTGGGCAGTTATCTCTGCCAAGAGTTGCGAGGCATCGATAGCGTTTCTCTCATAGGCTTCCAGCCGTTCAGTGAGTACACGTATGGTATCGTCACGGCGGCGCAACTGCTTCTCCTGACTTGCCATCCAATCGCGCATAATCTGCTTATCGTCAAGGTGTTCAAAGTGAATAGTGGCATCGTCCTTGAAGATGAGCTGCTTCGACATAATGCCATACGCCTCAGCGGCACGGCACAACTGCTGTCGCGACTCTTCGCTTAATGCCTCACCCGCAAGACGCAGAGTGACGGTATAAGGTTTGGTGCGAGTGTCGGTTGAATAGTCGAAGATATAGGTTTTGCCCGTTGACTGGTTATCCCGCACAAAATGGCGTGCCGACTTAACAAAAGCGTTCTGACGAACAATATTATAGCCTGAGAAAGTGCTGACAATAAGCAAAGCCAAGAGCAGGCACGAGGTGACAACACGCTGCTTGGTCAGACCCTTCTGGTCGTCCACCATCGGAAATCGCAACACGCGTGAGGTGAGGTATGCCGCCAATGCGATGAATGCGAGGTTAATAAAGAACAAGTAGAGCGCACCTCCTGCATAGACGATATTGCGGTTGGCTATACCATATCCGACAGTGCATAAGGGTGGCATCAGTGCGGTGGCAATAGCCACACCCGACATCACTGTTCCTTTATCACGACGCGATATCTCCAACACTCCTGCCAAACCGCCAAAGAAAGCAATAAGCACATCATAAATGGAAGGATTGGTACGTGCCATCAACTCGGTGGGGTTATCCGTTTCCAAAGGCGTAATCCAGAAATAGAGTGTTGCAGCTAACAGACTGACAAAAAACATTATAGCAAGGTTGCGCAGCGATGAGACCAACAGACGGCGGTCGTTGATACCAAGGCTGAGACCTAAACCGATAATCGGTCCCATAAGAGGCGATATGAGCATCGCTCCGATGATAACAGGAATGGAATTGACATTCAAGCCGACACTGGCTATGATAACCGCCACGAATAGGATATACACCGTAGGACCGCGAAATGGCACGTTCTGACGGATATTATGTACAGCGGCTTCCACATCCAAATAGTCGCTCAACTGCAAGTACTCACTCAAAAAGGCCTTCACCTCTTTCATAAGATTATTCTTTCTGTTTTCCATGATTTGAATAAAGCAAGGGTATGATTCATTTTGACAAAAACTATGCTCACTCAGTTTAATCGCGACAAAGGTACGGCAATTTTTGGACATATCGCAAAATCGTTGTAACTTTGCGCGTTCAATTTATCAAAAACAATAGAATAAAACCATCAAAGGCTATGAAGAAAGCACTTATCACAGGTATCACCGGTCAAGACGGCAGTTTTTTGGCAGAGTTTCTTTTAGGCAAAGGCTATGAGGTACATGGTATCTTGCGCCGTTCCTCCACTTTCAACACCTCTCGTATAGAACACTTGTATCTTCAAGAATGGGTGCGCGACCAACGTCAGCCGCGTGCCATCAACCTTCACTACGGCGATATGACCGACTCCTCATCACTTATCCGTATCATTGGCGAGATACAGCCCGACGAGATTTATAACCTGGCAGCACAAAGTCACGTCAAAGTCAGTTTCGATGTACCCGAATACACAGCCGAAGCCGATGCCATAGGCACACTGCGACTGTTAGAAGCAGTGCGCATGCTCGGACTCGAAAAAAAGACACGTATCTATCAGGCTTCCACCTCTGAACTGTTTGGTTTAGTGCAGGAAGTGCCGCAACGCGAAACAACCCCCTTCTACCCGCGCTCACCATACGGTGTTGCCAAACAATACGGTTTTTGGATAACGAAGAACTACCGCGAAGCATACGGTATGTTCGCCGTGAACGGTATATTGTTCAACCATGAGTCGGAACGCAGAGGTGAGAATTTTGTCACCCGCAAGATCACCCTTGCCGCAGCAGCCATAGCCAAAGGAAAACAGGATAAACTGTATCTCGGCAACCTCTCCGCTCGCCGCGACTGGGGTTATGCTCCTGATTATGTGGAGTGTATGTGGCTTATCTTGCAACACTCCACCCCCGAAGACTTCGTTATAGCCACGGGCGAGATGCACACCGTGCGCGAGTTCTGCTCATTAGCCTTCCAATACGCCGGTATCAACCTGCGGTGGGAAGGTGAAGGAGTGCAGGAGAAAGGTATAGACGAAAAGACGGGCAAGGTGTTGGTGGAAGTTGATCCGAAGTTCTTCCGTCCCACCGAAGTGGAACAACTGTGCGGCGACCCGACCAAAGCCAAGACACTGCTCGGCTGGAATTCCACCAAAACACCATTCGAAAAACTGGTGAAGATAATGGTGGATAATGATATGAAGAAAATATAGTATTATATTAAAAATGAATATGGTATAATATAACACTATGGAAAAGAATAGTAAGATTTACGTTGCCGGACATAGAGGAATGGTGGGCAGTGCCATCGTCCGCGAGTTGCAACGGCAAGGATACACCAACCTTATCGTACGCACACATAAAGAGTTGGACCTGACGCGACAAGAAGCCGTGGAGCAGTTCTTCGCAACAGAGAAACCCGAATATGTCTTTCTTGCCGCCGCCAAAGTGGGCGGTATCGTTGCCAACCAAAACGCATTGGCGGACTTTATGTACGAGAACATGATTCTGGAAATGAACGTCATCCACTCGGCATGGCGGAACGGCTGCAAGAAACTGGAGTTCCTCGGTTCGTCGTGCATCTACCCGCGTATGGCATCGCAACCTATGACCGAGCAGTGTCTGCTGACAGGCGAATTGGAAAAGACCAACGAAGCGTATGCCCTCGCCAAGATAAGCGGACTCAAATACTGCGAGTTCCTCAATCGCCAGTACGGCACAGACTACATCAGCGTCATGCCGACCAACCTCTACGGACCGAACGACAACTACCACCCCGAACACAGTCACGTCCTGCCGGCACTCATTCGCCGTTTCCACGAAGCTAAAGAAGCCCATGCCGCATCAGTAACCTGCTGGGGCGACGGTTCACCGCTCAGGGAGTTCCTCTATGTGGACGACCTCGCTAACCTCTGCGTGTTCCTGATGAACAACTATTCGGGTAACGAAACAGTCAATGCGGGAACAGGCAAAGAACTGACTATTCGTGCATTGACCGAGTTAGTAGCCAAGGTGGTAGGTTATACAGGTCGTATTGAGTGGGACACCACTCGTCCTAACGGCACCCCCCGCAAACTGCTTGACGTGAGCAAAGCCACTGCTTTAGGTTGGACTTACAAGACCGAACTGGAGGACGGCATACGCTTGGCTTACGAGGACTTCTTGCATAATCCGATGCGAGCAGAGAGATAGACCTACCTCTTAGGTGTCTATCGAGCGCAGTAGGTTTATTTAGCAAGCAGTGTTTTGACCATAGTGCTTATGGCTCTACCTTCTGCTTTGCCTGCAAGGCTTTTGGTGGCAACGCCCATCACTTTTCCCATATCTTGCGGACCGGTAGCACCCACTTGTGCTATTATTTGTTCGAGGGCTTGTCTGAGTTCATCTTCCGACATCATCTGCGGCAGATATTGTTCGATGATGCGACATTGGTTGAGTTCTTCTTCCGCCAATTCGGGTCGTGCTGCAGCGGTGTACATCTCGGCAGCCTCTTTGCGTTGCTTAACTAATTTTTGTAGTATTCGCAGTGCCTGTTCATCCGGCAGTTCACCGTTGCTACCCGGTGCTGTCTTGGCTTCCAAAAACTCTTTTTTCACTCCGCGCAGTGCATCTAATGCCACTTTATCTTTAGCGAGCATCGCTTTTTTTATATCCTCGCTTACTTGGTCGAATAAGGTCATATTGTATTTATTTATAGGTTATTTTACTCTTTGTCCTTGCAGGTCGTAGGTTAAGCCGTTGCGCAAAATAAGCAGACGACCGTTGTGCAACACTTTGTCGGTTGCAGCCGATGTTTCTATGTCATCCAATGCAGTGGGCATCAACGGATTGACGAAGCGGAAAGAGATGACACCTAAATCTGACTCCTCTATCTGCTCTAACTTAAAGCCGAAGAGAGAGAGCGACTGACGGTTGGTGTTACCGGGGAAGGGAACACCCTCTTTCATACCTCCCCATTTGTCGGAAGAATAAGGTCGGCTGTCGTCGGCAGTGAGCAAGGCGTAGCGGACAGTGTAGTTGTTGGGTGTATTATTGAGCCATTGTGCATAGTCATAGACCACCTGCCACACTAACATTCCGTGGCCGGGAAGGTGTTTATCCAAACCTTCATATTGTCGGTTCTCTATGTAATAGACAGTGTCGGCTGTCATAGCACCATCGGCAGGCATAGCACCGTCGCGCGTGATGAGGAAATAGGTCTTGCCATCGGCAGGCATTGTGACTGTTTGCGACTGCCATAACACCTGAGGTGTCACCCACTGCATATAATATTTATCGAAAGCCGAATAGTTACATGGCACGTTTCCGCTTGCCAGATAGCATCCGTATCCCATAAGCGACCACGCACCGGGTGTCATGTTTTCGACAACGGTAGCATCGTCGGAGGTGGTATAGTAGTCGGGCAGACCGAGTACGTGGCTGAACTCGTGGCATATAACACCTATAGTGGTTCGGTTGCCGTTGCCTGCCAACTCAGCCGAACAGGCATAGTCGTTGAGCGTAACACCATCATACTGAGGCAGGCGGTAGTCCTTCTCAGTCTTGTAATAATAAACGGATTGGTTGGTATAACCGTAGTAGAAATTGGAAATCATATCCCAGTTATGCGGCCAGATGGTGTTGGCATTGCCACCGTCGGCTTCACCTTTGCCGGCGTAGATGATATAGACGAAGTCGATAACACCATCCTTATCGTTGTCATATTCCGTAAAATCGACCTCTGCATCCGCTTGAGCAACGGCATCCATCACGAAATCAGCGGTATATTGGTCGTAGCCGGAAGCATCGTTGGTGCCATAGTAAGCATAGTTGTGCGGCAGAGTGACAGGGCCTACCACATCAAACTGCGGCACATACTGTCCGTCAGACTGTGCAACAAAATAGGCTTGCGCCGAACAATAGGCACCATTATGCGTATATGTCACGCCATTGGCTAACTGTTTAAATGCCTCTAAGTCGTTGGTTGACTGGAAGGTGAGGTCGGTAAACTGTGCGAGGATGAGCAGTCCTTTCGGGGCGAGGTTACGTTCTCCCACCGAGCGTTGGCGCGGACTGATGAAGCGCGGTGAGATGGAAGCGGGACGCGCCACACGCGGACGACGAGGTTCTGAACCGCCACTTATGGGAGGCACTGCCTGAGACGAAAGAGAAGAAAAGAGGAGTATGAATAAGAGAATGAACGAAGGAAAAAATGACTTCATAACACTTCTGTTTATCTGATTTTCGCCGCAAAGGTACGAAAATGTTTGCAGTCTCACAAATTTGCGTTACCTTTGCAGGGAAAAATGAGATAGTTATGGAGATACAGACCACCCCTATTGCGGGTTTGCTTATTCTTAAGCCGCAGGTTTTTTGTGATCAGCGCGGCTATTTTATGGAGACATATAATCGTAAGCGTTATCGTGCAGCAGGTATAGATGCTGATTTTGTGCAAGATAACCAATCATGTTCGAGTTACGGTGTGGTGCGCGGTTTGCATTTTCAGCGTCCACCCTTCACACAGGCAAAATTAGTGAGTTGTTTGATAGGCAGGGTGTTGGATGTGGCAGTGGATTTACGCAAGGGCAGTCCTACCTACGGACAACATTTTGCCGTTGAACTGACCGCTGAGAACCACTTGCAGTTTTTTATTCCTCACGGTTTTGCACACGGTTTTTCGGTGTTGAGCGAGACAGCCACCTTTGCTTATAAGTGCGACAATTTCTACCACCCAGAAGCCGAAGGCGGACTGATGCTTTCCGACGAGGACTTGCATATTGATTGGCAAGTACCTGCCGACCAACGCATACTGAGCGACAAAGACCAACACCATCCGCTCTTCCGCGACTTGCAGTCGCCCTTCCAATGGTAATACACTCTTCACTTTCATTGACATGAATATTCTTATTACGGGTTCTAACGGTCAGTTAGGCAATGAGATGCGTGTGCAGTCGGCCTTGCATCCCGAACACCGATATTTTTTCACTGACATAGCCGAGTTGGACATCACCTCCGGTGAGGCAGTGTCGTCATACGTAGAGTCAAACAATATAGACCTTATCGTCAATTGTGCGGCTTACACCAATGTGGACAAAGCCGAGGACGATGAACCAACCGCACTTATTATCAACGCCGAAGCAGTGGCTAACCTTGCACGGACAGGCAAGAAGATTATCCATGTGAGTACCGACTATGTTTTTTCCGGCAAAGGTTTTATGCCTTGTCGTGAGGACGATGAGGTGGAGCCACAGACGGCATACGGCAGAACAAAATTAGAGGGAGAGAAGCGACTTCTGTCTCTTACACCCGATGCTGTCATCTTGCGTACGGCTTGGTTGTACTCGTCCTTCGGAAATAATTTTGTTAAGACGATGCTCCGTTTGGGCAAAGAGAAGTCGGAGTTGGGTGTTGTTTATGACCAGATAGGTACTCCCACTTATGCAGCCGACCTTGCCACCGCCATCTATGCCATCATCTGCCACCAAGAGTGGAAAAGCGGTATCTATCATTTCACTAACGAAGGTGTATGCTCGTGGTTCGACTTCACACACGAGATCTTCCGCTTGTATAATGAGCAGCACCCCTCTGAACCCATCGTTTGTGCTGTACGCCCCATACGCAGTGAAGAATATGCATATCGTACTCCGCGTCCGCACTACTCCGTATTGGACAAAGCGAAGATCAAACAGACCTTTTCACTCACCATACCTTATTGGACAGAGGCTCTTAACCGCTGTCTGAAACAACTGTAACACCTATGCGCGAGACATTAGATTTTCTTTCAGAGTTAGCCCTTCATAACGACCGCGAGTGGTTCAACCTCAACAAAGAGCGTTATCTCCGTTGCCACAAGCGTTTTGAGACATTCACCGCACAATACATAGAGCGTCTGACCACTTATGAGCCCACTTTTGCCACTCTTACTCCGTCGGACTGTATATGGCGCATCTACCGCGATATACGTTTCCGCGTGGATAAGAGTCCCTACAAGACTTGGTTTGGCACTTATCCTGCCGCACCAACCCCCGGTGTACCTCATTCAGGCGGCAAGAAATCCGTCAAAGCAGGTTATTATGTGCATATCCAACCCGGACAATGTATGTTCGCTGCCGGTATGTGGAATCCGCAACCCGAACTGCTCAAAGAACTGCGGCAAGAGATACAAGCCAATGCCGACGAACTGGAACAGATAATGAGCAGCCGACAATGGCAACGGTTCTTCACCGACTTCGACACCTATAATATGCTGAAAAAAGTGCCGGCAGGTTTCGACGCTAATCATCCTCATGCCGACTGGCTCAAACGCAAAGCCTTCACCGTATCCACCTTCTTCAGCGATGAGCAGGTGTGCCGGCCCGACTTCTTAGACCTTGTGATGGAAGCCACCTTAGCAGCCAAACCGCTGAACGACTTCCTTAACTTCACATTCGAACTATACTAATTCATTATGACCGTCGGGGGTTAAACCTCCACCCGGAAAAACCATCATCGGCAATATGTTTCATATCGCCGATGATGGTTTATCTTAGAGGTCAGTATTCCGCCTGAGCCTTATTTGGCTATGTATTTCTTTCCGTTGCGGATATATAGTTGTCCGGACTTGGTTTCGCTCACCTCGCGACCTAAGATGTCATATATTTTGCCGTTGTCAATGGTTTGCATTTCAGTTTCTTCCACAGGTGTAGCACGGTTAGGTTGCAGACCGCGAATGACTTGCAGACCACTTATATACGGAGCCAAATCCTTACCGCTGGAGAGACGATACCACAGGTAGCGACGACCTTTTTGGTCGGTGCCGTTCCAACCCCAGTTGAAGTGGAAATAGGGTTTGGTTTTGTTCACATCTTTCACCAAATAGGCATATCCGTCAATAACAAAAGCGTGTCCGCCGTCAAAACCCACTTCGGTGCCGGTATATTGACCTGAGGCATACATAGGTCTGGCAGCATCCAGTTCTTCGATGAGCATTTCGTTGAAGGCATTGTCGGTATAGTCGCCACGTGCGTCGAAAGAGACACCGCGTGCATAGTTAAACTGCTTAACAAAAGCGTCGGGCACGAGGTTGGACTGTGTGCCGCTGGAGCCGGAGGTGTAGTTCATGTGTGCAGCTACACCGCAAGCCCACATCAGTCGGCTCACAGCCATCTGCTGCTGCTTAGTGCCGGAAGCACCGTTGGCATAGTAAGGCAGGATATTATCCCAGTCGAAAGCCATCGTATCGTAGTCGATAGTAAGGTCTTGATCGAGGTGTGCAGCATGATAGGTAACCACTGTTGGGTTGCACTTCTCGGGCCAACGCCAGTAGGTCATTATCTCAGCCATAGCGGTGGCGACACAGCCTGTTACACAACGGCGGTAGTTGTTTTTTGAGTCAAGTGGTGTCATCAAGTTGTAGGGTGCCGACTGACTGAAGGCAATGTCTTTAAGCAGCGGACCAACCGAGTCGGCAGCCAACTCGGGTATCTCATATCCGTCACCATCAGCATTAGCGGCTCTTTGCGGCATCACTTCCAGTGTCAGTCCTTCGGCTTCCAAGACTGCTTGCAGCGACTCCAAGTCGTCAGCCACCGAGCCGTCCTTGCTAAAAGCCAGCACCTCACCCGAAGCATCAACCAACACATATCCACCGTTGGCGTGGTCGTATGCACGCACAACATCTGCAGGCTCAACAGCCCACAAGGTACTTGCCATTAAGCAAGCCATAAAGAGAAATTGTTTCTTCATACACTTATTTGAATTGGTCAAAAAAATTGATTATGTTTTGTCAAAAAGATATTTTTTGCGCATAAATCGGTGCAAAGGTACGCCTTTTATTATGAATTGTCAAACAAAGTTAGCATTTTTTGCGCAAATATTTGCACACTCCAACCAAAAGGGCTAATTTTGCACGACTTTTCGCCCGAAAGAGGATGTTCAAAATTCGTACCAAACGAGCGTCAAAGGGTGAAAAAAAGCCATAGAAGCCATTAGAAGTGCTACCATGGGATGTGAAATATTCAGATTACAAAGGTATGATAAACAGGTTGTTGAGCGGTATGCGTACCGCATTGTTGTTGGCAGGTCTTATGTCGGTTGGTTCGCTCTATGCAGTGATAGCAAAACCGGGCATAGGCATAGTGGGTGACGAGTATTACCATTATCGTGTTGATTCACAGGGTTCGCGTATGCCATCTCGTGAGATACAAGGTATAAGGCGTTTGCCTGCCGAGGTGCAGTTTCAGACCACCTTTCCCGCGAAAGGTGAGGTGAGAAGTATAGTGATCTTAGTGGCATATCCTGATGTACCGTTCTCTGTGTCCAACCCCAACCTTGCTTTCAGCAATATGCTCAATGAGCAGGGTTATTCCGACAATGGCGGCACGGGTTCGGCACGCGACTATTTCATTGAGAGTTCCAACGGGCAGTTTCAGCCCACATTTGATGTGTATGGTCCTTACACTCTGTCGCATAACAGGTCATACTACAAATCCGAACCGGCACGTATGATTATTGAGGCATGTGAGTTGGCAGACGATATCGATGGTGTTGATTTCACGCAGTATGACTATAACAGCGACGGCTATATTGACAATGTGTTCGTTTATTATGCTGGTTTGAATCCCGCCGAGGGTGGTCCTTCTTCTGCCGTATGGCCTCACCGTTCGATGGCAGCCATTGAAGAAGGCGGCAGTTGGGTGCGTTATTCAGTGGATGGCAAATGGATATGGGACTATGCCTGCACCTCTGAGTTGCGCGGCTGGTTTGGCACCAACCAATGCGGCATCGGCACTTTCTGCCACGAGTTCAGTCACGTCTTAGGCTTAGACGACCTCTACAACACCGCCGACAGCGAGATTTATACCGTAGGTACTTGGGATATAATGTGTAGCGGCAACTACAACAACGAGGGTCGCACACCGCCTGCTTACTCTGCCTATGAGCGTTTTATGTTAGGTTGGCTCACCCCCGAACAGTTGACCAACACCGCCGACTATCTGTTAGAGCCGATAGAGACATCCAACAAAGCCTACCTGATAGCCACCACCAAACATAACATGCAGGCATACACACCTAACCCTACTGAATACTGGTTAGTGGAGAACCGTCAGCACGTGGGTTGGGATGCACATACCAACGCCATCCCCGGCAAAGGGCTGCTGATATCACACATCACCTTCCACAAAGGCAAATGGGATAACAACACGCCTAACAACACTAAACCGTTGGGTTACGACATCTGCGAGGCTTACTATAAGAGTCCTGTCACCGCTTCCGGTTCCGACACCTACCCCGGCACTTTCAATGTGACCTCTTTCGTTCCTACCACCAACACCGGAGACATACTGCTTGATTATCAGTTGAACAACATACAGACCTTCAATGACACACAGGTCATCTTCCATTTCGGCAAGGACACCGGTTCGGGATTGCGCTTTATTGGCAACGACTGGCAGAACCTACAAACGGACATGTTAGACAATGAGCCTACCCGTTTTGAGGTAAGGACGGTGGACATCAACGGAACAGACCTGCAAGACGATAAGATCTTCTTCACCACCAACGACGACGCTTTCCAGATCAGTTTGGACGGTGTTCATTGGTCGAACGACACTATATGGGATGAAGTGACTGACGCAGCCAGTTACAGTCGCACCTTATATATACGCTACTATCCGAGTGAGACCTGCGCCACGGAGAGCGGCATCTTGTCGATTGGTATCCGCAATCTCACTCAAGCCACTCAGGCTCTGCTCTACGGTCAGTCGGAGCGCGAGGTGCTGATAACAGCCGTACAGCCGACGGAAGCAGCAGAGGTGGGACCATACTCGTTCATCGCTCGCTGGGAAAGGCAGACAGATGCCGAACTGTACTACCTCACCGTCTATTCACTCAAAGACGAACCCTTCACAGAAGCGCTCTTCCCAGACAAGACACTGAGCAAAGAGGGCGACACATATATCTCACCTCTCTTCCCTACCGACTTAACCGACATTGACATCAAATTCAAGCATAACTACGCCACAACCACCAAGCCCAAACACGGAGAGATCATCATTCAAGCCTCAGCCGATGACGGTGTTACTTGGGATTCGATAACGGCAATCACCATTCGTTCGAGCAACCAAGCCTCACAACAACATAGCATTGCCGTGCCGCAAGAAGGACACTATCGCCGCTACCAGCTGCTCTATCATCTCATTCAGAGCACAGGCGATGTCACACTGCAAGCACTGAACACAACATTAGCGCAACATCCGGTGTATATATATCGCGACAACGAATATCGCATCAACAGCAAGACCACCAAAGCCCTTATTGCCGGATTAGAGCCTAACACCGACTATTTCTATTACCTTATCTGTCAGGAGAACAAGGGTTGTGAGCGTCATACCAGTGCCCAAGGTCCGACACAGAGAGTGCGTACCTTGGCAGGCACCACCAACACAAGCAAACAGTTCACCGTCAATGTAGCCTCCGACGGACACCTGAAAGCCTTCCTACCCTCACCCCTGACCGAAGGACATAAGATGTTCGTCTATACCATAGACGGCAGATTAGTAGGCGAATACGCTATTCCTACCGGTGCTTCACAAGTGGATATACATACTTCTGCAATGGTTCGCGGAAGGATGTACGTGGCTAAGTTAACCACAGGCAACAAACTCAAACGCAAAGACCTTTGGGCAAAATTCCTCTACTAACGGCAAACGGTTGGCGCGTTCAACGCCAACTTATAGAGCAACAGTTGCTTACCACTTACCCGTGCGATGAGGCAAAGGCTTTGTCGTGGTGGGTGGTGGAAGAGTTGACACAACGCTCACGCACACAATTGCTCACAAGCCAAGAGAGTTGCTTTTTGCCGGCTGAACGGACTGCCGACATAGTGGAGCGACTGCTCAAGCACGAACCCGTGCAGTATATCTTCTCACATACGCTATGGCGTGGTTTGGATTTAGAGGTGTCGCCGGCTGTTCTTATTCCTCGTCCGGAGACGGCGCAGTTAGTTGATTGGGTGCTGCAAGAGCAGTCGAGCGAACAGCCCTTGCAAGTGTTGGATGCCTGCACCGGCTCAGGTTGCATAGCCATCGCTTTGAAGACAGAGCGCCCGATGTGGCAGGTGACAGGCTGCGACATCAGTCAAGAGGCATTGGAGATAGCCCGCAAGAACGGCACAAAGCATAACACTGATATTCAATGGCTGCAAACGGACATACTGACCGATAAGACTCTTTCGACCCATCGTTGGGATTGTGTGGTAAGCAATCCGCCATACATACCGTCGGAGGAAAAAGTGTCGATGCCACGCAATGTGGTGGAGTATGAGCCGCACACAGCACTGTTTGTACCTAACGATGACCCACTGCTCTTCTATCGCTCTTTGGCGCAACTGCACACACACAGCCTTTACGTGGAGGCCCACGAGCAGCAGGCACAAGCAGTGGCAGACCTATTGAAACAAAACGGATACACCAATGTCACTATACGACACGACCTCTATGGACGAGAGCGCATGGTTGGAGCCCGACGCTGAACGTCGGTCAGCAGGCATACCGGACGAGACGGATGCTGCCGAGTCTGCCGACCAATGGCTGAACAAAGCGGCACGCTACTGTGCACAGGCTGAACACGCCGAACAGGAAGTGAGACGCAAAATGGCACAATGGCAGGTGCCTTCAGCGTTGCATAACACTATCATTGCCTATCTAAGAGCAAACGGTTATATTGATGACCTGCGTTATTGTCGCGCTCTGGCTCACGACAAAGTGGCATACAACGGTTGGGGCAGACAGAAGATACGCGCCGCTCTTAATGCCCTTCGCTTAGACGAACAAGCAATAGAACAAGCCCTCAACGATATAGACCAAAACACCTACAACCGACAACTGCAACGACTGATAGCACAACGGGAAGCCGAACCTGCCGACAAAACACTTCGCTTCCTTATGCAACGAGGCTTCACCTATGAAGAGATAAAACGAATAATCAGTCAATAAGTTATATTTGGCTCAAATAAGAGAAAACTTAAACAACATCATAATGCAACACGAACAATGTCTAATTATCGGTTCCGGTCCTGCGGGTTATACCGCTGCTATCTATGCAGCCCGTGCGAACCTTAACCCTTTGCTTATTGAAGGTCCGCAAGTGGGCGGACAGTTGATGACCACAACCGAGGTGGAGAACTTCCCCGGTTATCCCGACGGCATTCAGCCATTTGAGATGATGGACGACCTGCGTCGTCAAGCCGAACGTTTCGGTACACGCTTTGTGTCAGGTGAGGTAACACGCGTGGAGTTGGATACCACCGATACCGCCAAACACCATATATGGGTGGAGGAGAACGATGAGTATGAAGCCGCAACGGTGATTATAGCCACAGGGGCAAAAGCCAAATACTTGGGTATAGAGTCAGAACAGACATATAAGGGTCGCGGTGTGAGTGCCTGCGCCACCTGCGACGGTTTCTTCTACCGCAAGAAGACAGTGGCAGTAGTGGGTGGTGGTGACACGGCTTGCGAAGAGGCATCCTATCTCGCAAACCTCTGCCAAAAAGTGTATATGATAGTGCGCAAACCTTTCCTTCGCGCTTCTGAGATAATGCAAGAGCGTGTGCTTAGCAACCCCAAGATAGAGGTGCTTTTCGAGCATAACACGCTGCAACTGACAGGCGAAGGTAAGGTGCAAGGTGCCGACCTTATATATAAAAAAGGAACGGCAGAAGAGAAGATAGTGCATATTGACATCGACGGTTTCTTCCTTGCCATCGGTCATACGCCTCAGACGACACTCTTTAGAGGGCAGTTGCAGACCAATGAGGAAGGGTATATACAGACCGTTGGTGTTAGCACCGCCACCAACATACCGGGTGTTTTTGCGGCAGGCGACTGTGCCGACCCTCACTACCGTCAAGCCATAGTGGCAGCCGCAGCAGGCTGCAAAGCAGCATTAGATGCTGAAAGATACCTCAAACAAAAAGGCTGATAAGAGACACGTCGCTCAACCTGTTCTCGCCATTGATACAATCGGCAACCGCCCATAATACACTAAAACCGCCTAAGGGGCTTTTATATAGCCTCATAGGCGGTTTTGAGTTAGAGTTAACGCGCAAACGTTACTTGTTTGGAGCGTAGGTGATGACATCACGGCGTGCAGGAGAGGGTTCCGGAGTACCAGCAGAAGGAGGGAACAGGATAGCCTCCATCTCCACCTTCACTACCTCTGTTGCTGGATTGATATACATATTTCTTTTCATATTGAAAGGTTTTTTAATTTTCAAGCGAAAATGTTCTTATTAGTAAATTTTTAATTTTTCTCGGGAATTATTAGAAATCCCTTTTATTATTGTCGTAAAGTCCGACTTCATCTGACACTCTGATATGATTTTGCCGATAAAACATCGTAAATATTCGGATTCGAGTGTTTACATTTTTTGCAACTCTAATAAAAACTCATCTATACCTATTACATCTATTGGCGGATAATCAATTTTTTTCAACACATCAAAAGGATGATCCTCGGATACAATATATTTGGCATTTGCTTTAATAGCACAATCTACAAATTTATTGTCATCCTTATCTTCTTTTATCAAATCAAAATGGAAATATACTTCTACATGCTTTATATTGGTTCTATTCAGTATTGGATGGGAGCAAGCAATTAGTATCTAAAACTATATTATCCATACCATATCAATATTGATATTGTGTACGCAGATGCTCTTTCGCCCAAGACTGAATACTCGCCGTATTCGATTGTCCTTTCTCGCATAGGGCATCCATCTCATCAAGAGCTTTGTTAGAGAAATACTCTGCTATCAGATTGCGTATATCACGCAATTCCTTCTCTTCCTTAACTCTTGCGATACTATCTAATATCTGCATCTGATATGTTGAAAAGACCGTATTCATTTTTATTCTTTATTGATTTCGCTTCTATATAACAAATCTGTTATTATCAGTTTTTGTTTTGGTTGCGGGCGAGGACGACCGCGCTCCAAAAGACGGCTGCAAAGGTATAGCAAAAATCCTATTAGTGCAAACTATTCTTTCAGTGGCAGTTCGTCCAGAGGTTGGATATTTGGTAGGGGTTGTTGGTTCCCCCTACCAAATATCTGTCTGTCGGTTATTTCACCTGACTACCGGTTGCGTTGAACAGTTTGCCGTCGCGCAGAATGAAGAGATTACCGTTGAGTATCACTTTCTGCGTATTATCGGTGTCGCTGCCCATCTCGTCAAGACCTGTCACTACGTTGTTGCGACCGATGATGAGACGCAGACCGTAACCGCTGTTCGCGCCCTTACCGAGGTCGAGACTGTATGCGCTCTTGCTCAAGTTCCAGATGATCTGACCTTCATAGGTGAGATATACTTCGGCGTTCTCTACGTCGCCTACTTGCTGTAAGGTGTAAGTGCCGGCAGCGGGAGCGGAGATACCGAGAGCGTAGTCGATCTGTTCATCCATCGGTGCTTCCTCAATAGCGAGACGTTTGCCGTAGTTCTCAGTCCAGATGAGGGCAGCGGTGTTGGATGTGGTCTCGTTCATTGTAACAAGGTCGTGACCGTAGTCGAAACCGTTGGTAGCCTCTTCTGAAGCGCGGATATAGAGTTGGTTGTCGAAGCGTGTAGCGTCCTCACGACTGATGCGAACACAAGCGCTTATCTTGTTGTCCATACGCGGAGCGCGATACTGACCATGGTCGGTGGTGCCCAAGTTGAGAGTACCGGCGAACTGGATGAACATCGGAGTACCTACAACGAAGGTGTACTGGTTGTATGAGTAAACGACGAACGCATGGTTGGTATTATCGTAAACATGTGCATCTTGGTTTATGGAAACGTAGTTGTAGTTGGGGTTACCAACAGCGTTCCAGTTCTTGTCGGCATCTTCACCGGCTGAATACTCATTGAGTGTCATAGAGGTAACAGCAGCGAATGCGCTGTTAGCGGCTTTAACGCGCAGGATATTAGGCTGACCTGGGTTGAAACCGATGAGGTAAGCCTTACCTGCATAGAGTGTGTTACCCACACCTTTGTTCCAGCCCTTGCCGGTGTTAGCGCGCTGCTGACCGTCATAAGTGCGGATGATATAGTCCACACCCTGTGTCAGTTTGGTGCCGTCAACGAGGTAGAAGCCGTTAGCAGCGTCGATATTGAACGGAGCAGAGATGCAGTACCAGTAGTCGGCATCCACACTGCCGTCGCAGAGGGTGATGTCCATATAGATATCGCCGCTTACGTTGAGGTTGTTGACATTTGTTATCTGTGCCGACTGACCACCCTTAGTCTCTATGATAAGGTTGTTAGCATTCAGTTGAGCACTCATATCTAATGTTGAACCGTTCTTCACGATTACGGTAGCAGGATTAGCTTCTTCATCAACGGTAAGAGTCATACCCTCTTCAACAACGATCACTTCACCATCCACATTACCAAGGTCTGTAATGTCTGCATTGTCATTAACCACAGCCATTTCTCCATAAAGCATTATCTGCTTCTGCTGACTGGCGTAGGTGAGGAAGCGAGGATTTGATGAGTTGTATTGCAGTTTATTCTCCTCATTGGTACTATTGGCTATTACTGCGTTGTTGCCATCAAAATTGATAGTCCATACAGTAGCGTTATCCTTAGTATTCCAAGCGAGGTTTTTAACTGATGTCTCTTGGAGATAGTTGGTATTGTCCTTGCGTAAAGTCCAACCGTTAGTTACTTTATCAGCTATCAGCACAACCACTCCTGCGCCATAAGTTACAGTGTTCTCTTCACTATTGAATGCAACGTTATCGCCGCTTACAGATATATACTTATTAGTACCCGTAATATCTGCATTGAGTGCGTTTTTGCTCTCATCTTCGCTATCTTGATATGCGAGTACGACTTTCATACCTGAAACCATTTCGGCAGTTGAAGTCAGCAGATGCATCTTATACAGAGCCTCATTTTTCCACTGAGCAGTTAATACTACGTTTTCGGCGGGCATAGTGAAGTTCTCACCTGCTGCATAGATAGTGTTATTATATTCCCAACCGGCGAAAGTATAACCGGCTTTCTCTAATTCGCCTGCTGCTGCAATAGTAAATTCATCACCTGCATATTGAGCAACCTCTGTCGGAACGTCTCCGTTTGCGCCATTAGCAACGTATGTTACTGTATATGTTGCAGCGGCATCCCATTGAGCGGTCAGCGTAATGTCAGCATCGAAGGTGTAAGCCTGACCTGCTACATATACATCATCGCCGTTCTTCCAGCCTGCGAACTCGCTGTGCGACTTCGTCGGAGCCTCAGCGCAGATAGTCAGTTGACTACCCTTGTTGATAATAGCATTCTGGCAACCGCCTTCACCACCGTTTGCATCAAACGTAATCGTCACTTTCTCTACCGGCGAAGAGGTGTAGTAGGTAACGCCATTATCCTTCTTGTAGAGTTGGATAGCTTCTTGACCACTATACGAACTTGACTTGAAGTAACGGAAGCGAGTCTGGTTGTTTGCCTTATTATAACGCAAGTGTGCACTCGAAGATGCAATATCTACATCACCATCAGTGATACTAATACTATTCGTATAATTATCGGTTGCAGCAGATGCTAATCCATTAGCGTCACTTCCCTGACCAATATACTTATCGCTTGCAGACTTGATGCTGTAACCACCTTGTTTTGCTGCGATAGTAAATACATAATTGTCAGCATTGGTAAGTGTCAAGATTCCTTCGCTGATAGCAACTGCTTGTGTATTACTTACAGCATCCAGCGTAGTTAATGAACCATCAAATGCAACATTTTGATTTTCGCAAACAATCAGGTAGTCGCCTTCTGCAACAACAGTTGCCTTGATGTAGTTGCCGTAGCTTGCGCTGCTATTATCCAAACGGCTGTAAATACCATACAGCACTTTCGTTGCCTCACCGGCTTCCGGAGTGTAGGTAGTAATCATTGCCGGAGCATTCTCAACTTCTTCTGCTTGCTCGGTCTCAGACCAGCCTTCCCAGGTGAAGCCGGGAACAGTCGGGTGAGAAACACCTGCCAAACTAAACTCAGCCGTCTGCGGAGCGTTAGCCGTTGCCACCTCTGCACCATTAACCATAAACGAGATAGCGCAAGTAGCAACCACATTCCACGTAGCCTTGATAGTTACATTGCCTTCCGGCATAGTGAACTGTCCATCGGTAATTTCTACTGCACCGTCATTGACAACCCATCCGACGAATGCGCTGCTCTCCTTGCTGTACGGATTCTCAGGCAGGTCAACGGTTGCACCAGGCAACTGGTTAGCAATAACAGGATCTGTACCCGTACCACCGTCAGCGTCAAAGCTTACCGTGTAACGATCACGTTCTGCAATTACATGAACGTTGAAGGTAGTAGTAGCCTTCTTGTAGTTCAGTGCGTTCTCATTAGCCGTTGCTGCGCGGGTAGCCGTAATCACTGCGTCACCCTCTGCTACAGCGTGGAGTTTGCCATCTACAATCGTCACTACATCTGTATTACCGCTTGTCAGCGTAAACTCAGCATCACCGCTGTTTGCTGTCGGAACAACTGCCAAATCTTCGGAGATGTTGGCTTCAAACTCATCGCCTTCCACGATGTCTGCGAATGTAAACTCCGGCGTACGGAACTGAGATATGACGGTCGTAGCCTTCATCTCTGCCGCATTGCTATAAACAAGGATATGACCCTTAACGACCACTTCGTCACCTGCTTTTACATTGCTCTTTGCAGAAACAGAGGAATCAAAGTACTTGCCTTGGTAGATCTGAACCTTGTTAGCATCAGTACCATCGTCAGAAATGAAGTATGTACCACTATTATTTGCATCCGCGATAACTTTACCGCTTACATAAACATCGTATGTTGACTCTGTAGTACTTGCATATACATTCTCGATAATGTCTTTTGCAACCGAAGCCGTATAAGCTGTTGCTAAGTCATTAGCAATTGTCTTAACGGTAATTTGGTATTGTACATCATTGATTGTAATCGCACCGTATGTGAACGATACGGTTACATCATAGGTGTTAGCCTCATTCATGTTATAACCCGTACACTCGGTAGCCTCAGCCTCAACGTGACTGTTGTCTGAAAGAGTAGCTACTACGGTCGGTTTAACAAATGTCTGACCAACAAAGTATTCTGTCTTGTAACCGGCTTTCAGTTCGAAGCTTACCATATAAGCAGCCGAAACATGAATTTCAAAATCTTTCTCTGCCAAAGTCTCTTCGTCCTTGGTAGCGGTAATATGGATTGTTTCGTCTGCTACTGCCAAAGTAGTCTTGTTTGCAGTGAACGTTACGCCATCTACTTCTGCCTTGTAACCTGTATTGTAAACATCGTTCACTTTCAGGTTAGCCATGTAGCTATCCGCGAACGTTGCGCCATCTTCGAATTGATCTTGCGTCAAATCACCAACCATCTCATAGGAGGCATGCGCACCGGCTGTACGAGCAACGATCGTGTTGCCTGCAGCAAACTCATGAATGTTACTGTTATACAGAACATAGTTACCGGTAACCGTTACTTGATCACCTACTTTAACTTGGTCAGCCTCAAGACCAACACCGCGATACATCTGTAAATCGTTTTCTGCCTTACCATTGTCAGAGATGTAATAGGTAAGCTTGCTTCCATCCCATGCCGCGGTAACACGACTTACAAGACCCGTAACCTTTACATTATTCAAGTTTGTCGGATTATCATTCTCTGTCAGATAAGTGTACAAGGCGCTTACCGAAGCAAATACAGTACCGAAAGTATAAGTAGCCTCAGCCACCGGTGAATTCTCGAAGCCTTCTTTAGCAGCAATTGCTTTGATGGTCTTCGTAGCATCTACTGTGAACGGAGCTGTGTACTTCGTGCTGCTCGTTGTCGGCTCACTACCATCCTCTGTATAGTAGATGTCCGCATCGTTGGTCGCAGCCAGCGTAATGGTCTGCGCCTCATAGTACGTACCAGCCGTCAAGCCCGTCGGAGCACCCAGTACAGGAAGAGCGGCAGAACCGCTGATAACATAGTCAGAATAAGAAGTTGCACCGGCAAGGTTAACAGTGATGGAAGTTGCAGTTCCTGTCGCATTACCCATCTGGATACGGAAGTAACGCTTACCTGACGAGAACGGGTATACGCCGTCTGCTAATGTAATAGATGTACCTCCGGTAGAAATCTCTTCTGCACCTTCATAAACCGTGATATTTGCATCAATACCATCAATGGCAATAGACACGATATCTGCGTCGAAAGCAGTCTTATTGTACATTACTCCGTTATTCTTCTGGAACTGAACCTTTTGGCTCTGGAGCATTACTTGGTTCGTATTATACGTGATATCATCTTCTGTATGGTCTCCATTATAAGGAGCATAACCCGAACCGGTGCTAACAGTACTAAAGTTGTCTTTGTTGATTACCCATGTACTACCTGCGCCACCTGCTGCCGTTGCATAAACTGCATACAGTGTTACAGCGGCATTGCTCTGGATAGTGAAGTTTGCACCCTTAGCAAAGTAAGTCTCTTCGTCGCTCTTATCGCCATCTTCAAAGTCAGACTTGGTGGTCCAACCAACAAAGGTCTTACCGCTAATTTCATTGGTTACCTCATCCGGCAAAGCAAACGGAGTCATAATCTTCTTAGATCCGCCGCTTACGCTGTTATTATTCTCGCTGTATGTCACAGCTACCGAAGGATAATCATTCGTCGTGAAGCTTCCAGCCAATGTTGGGTTGCTCTCATCGCAATAAGCAGTGCCATCACCAACTGCCATTACGCTATAGTCATATTGCGTATTGGCTGCCAGACCGGTCTTCTCAAATGAAACGGTCGGAGCAACAATCAACTCATCTGTTACGACAGCTACATTACCTTCGTGTTTCTTAATATTCAGTACATAACCATCCGCATTAGCAACAGTCTCCCATGCAATCGTTGCGCTCTGGTAAGTAGTTGTTACATCATCCAGAACCGGAGCAGCAAGACCTGTACAAGCCTGTGCTTGGAAGTTAGCGGTGATTGTACCTGCTGCACCAGCCATAGCGGTTGTAGAAGCAGCATTCTTATCATCCAAAACGATATCGTCATCCGAAACCGTCCAGTTAACGAACTCGTGTCCCGATTCAGGAGTAGCTACAAGAGCAATCTCTTCATCATCCGTTACGTAGATAGAAGCGGTACCGCCGTTAAGAGTAGCCGAACCCATATCGCCATCGTTTACTGCGATAGCCACCAGATAAGTCGGAGTAACAGCCATAGACAGGTTAACAACTACATCGGAAGTGAGACCGCCACCGCTGATGGTAACAGTACCCTCTACCGGAGTAGTCGTTGCAGTCGGAGTAGCCGGAGTAACCGTCACTTCCACACCACCTTGTGCCATTGCGTCAGCAGCCGTGATAGATTCCAGGCTAACATTAAATCCAGCAGAAGCAGCAAGTGTCAAACCGCTTGTCAAGTTTGCACCTGTCAGCGTAAACGTCTTGCCATCTACAGCAATATTCTGCTTTGCATCAAAACTCAACGAACTCGGGTCAACCGTCACTTCCGGAGCAACTGCCTCGTAGGTAACAGAGATAGCTCCTAACTGAGCATTTCCAGATGATGCTGTGAATGAGAATGTTATAGAATTGCTTTTGCCTGTCCATGTATTGTTTGAAATACTACCGTTATTGGCGGCAATGTTTGCAACCAGACCGGTAACCTCCGTAATATTGAATCCGGCTGGAACAGAAACGACTAACGTAATATTTTTGTATAGTCTTATCTGGCTGGCATTCATATACATATTAGATCCCAAGCCTTTTACATAATTGAATGTAATGTCATTCTGTTGACCTGTATAATCATGCAGTGCATCTCCACTAAGAGAACCTGCAGCTTCAGATCCAAAAAGTGCATTATTCAATGTTACGTTATGCGTTCCCGCAGTAACGACATGAGCAGTAACGGTAATATCGTTGTAAGTTTCGCTCGCTTCTTTCTCTTGATATGTAGCAGTTGCGGTAACGGATTTATTTTCTCCGGCAACAGTAAATGTAGCAGGGTTAAAAGACCATTCTACATTACCTGTCACATCAGCATCTGTTTCATCGTCATAATATGCCGTTACCGTCAAACCGGTCGGATCAAACGACTGCCCTTGTTCATAAGTTTTGCTCGGAGTTCCCGTAATAGCAATGTAATCCAAAGAAACGCCCGGTTCTGCGCTACCAATAGTCTTAACCTTTATTGTTACATCATCTATACGGGCATTGCTCGATGTTCCTGATTTATTAAATTGTAGGTACAATGATGATTGATTAGTTACATCTAAATCAAATGTTGCAGTACCATTGACGCTTGTAACACCTCTTTGATAGTTACTGCCGGTAAATGAATAGTCGCAGGTAACAATTGTTTTATTGCTTAGAAAACTAATAGTTACCTCTGTTACATTCGCTGGGATAGCAATACCTGACATCGTAAGTGAAGAAGCGGCAGTCTTAACAAAAAAGAAATTCGCTGTTGTTATCGGATTGGCAGTTGTTGTTTGCAATTCGCTGCTCGTATTAGAACTAACATACGATAGTCCTGTTTTTGAACCGCTCCAAGTAGTTGTGCCTGCAAAGTTGTAGACATTTGCTTTTGTTGCCGAAGAGACTGTGAATTCCTCCTTGAAGATGACATCATCAACTGCAGGATCAGTCGCTTGCACACTGCTAATGCCTATATTGACAAGCATCAACAATGCAAGATAGAATTTTAAGTGTTTCATAAAATTAAAAATTTATTTGGTGATTTGTTTGTGTTCTTACTATTGATGTGCTATTATGATTTGATAATGAGAATAATAACAAACATAAATTTTTAATCTTATGAAGAAAATCAGATTTTTTCTTTCTCTTCTGATGCTATTTAGCATTAGCGTAGGTAACGTGTGGGCTGACTACACCATTTCTTTCAAAGACACCGGAGGTGATGATGGCACTTCTGCAAAAACTGCTATTGCTGATTTAATAAGCAGCAGTAGTGGGTATGTCCAAAGCATAGATGCTGTTAAAGCATATCAAGCAAAATCGGGCTTTGGTGTTAAACTTGCATCGTCAAAAGCTGTAGGTTATGTTAACATAACACTGAAAGCAACAGGCGAAAACATTGGTCAAGTTAAAGCCGAAAAAATTGTGGTTAATGCTGCTTATTATGATGAAAGCAAAACAATGAAAGTTACTGTAACCTACACAGAGAACACTACCAGAGAACAAACTTTGAATACTTTGACAAGTAGTATCGCTTCTTATGATGTTACTCTTGATTCTGAGAAAACGATAAAAGGTATTAAGATTGAATCTGTTACCCAAAGTAAAGGTCGCGTTTATTGCCACTCCATACAAGTAGTTGCTGCTTCTTCCGGTAGCGCAGAACCGAGCGGTAGATAAATGCCAAAAGGAGACTTAAAGCAAAGGTTTGGGTGGTTTGTTAATTATTCTCACTATTTCAAAGACCATAGGTGATTCGGCTTGACAGCCGGCGTTTCATATCATCACGATTAAGCGATCAGTATATCGCGTAGCGTTCATTGACGTATTGACATATATACAACAAGCGGCAACCCTGCTGCTTGTGTGGATTACCGCTTGAGCTTGTGCATAGTCACTTTTCAAAAGTAGATTGTAAGTTGTCACATCCCCTAATAAGATTCCTCAATTAGTACAAGAACCCGAATAGGTATAACGGAATAGCATTTCCTATTCCGTATTCTATCTCGTCTAATGCTAAGTAACTATTAGGAACATCTTTTATTTGGTCAAATGATTTGCTTGCACATCCTACTTCAAAGGTATAGTTGTTATCAACCAAATAATCACCGTGAACGGGCAGTACTATTTGATGTACCGGACGCAATTGGTTAACAAAGAACGTCTCTCGTAGTGTACCTTCGTTCACTATGCTGGTTAGTGCATACATCTGATTCCCGTTATTAAGATAAATCTTGTCGGGACGGGAAAGCGTTTTGTAATTGTTACTTTCTTTATTAACGGGCATCAATAATCCTGCTTTCTCCATAAGATGTAGCAACTTAATAACAATAATCACTTTTCCAAAAGTAAATTACGGTAATCCAATATGTCAATGTACGTTTTGCGGAAGGTTAAGTACTCCGCAAGCCACTAAAAGATATGTAGGCATAAGCCTTCAATAGATGGCGAAAGCCAATGATATAAAACGATCTTTGACGTAATGTAGAGTATAAAAAGAAAGGGTGTTTGTCACTTCCTTTTGCAAAAACTCTTTGCGTTTTGTAAACAAATCAGACTTTTCCTTATCAAAACAATACGTATTTCCAATTTTTGCCGTACCTTTTGCAGGCATCTTTTGGAGCGCGGTCGTCCTCGCCCGCAACCAAAACAAAAACTGATAATAACATATTTGTTATATAGAAGGCATAAGAGTTAAACTCATTAAAACTTATTCTTATCGAAGAGCAAAAACAAACTGAGAAAAAAGTCAATCCTTTTTTGCGTATTTAACAAGTCTTAACGGACAGGCTATTGTTAATGCCCCAACATTGTTCTTGTAATGCGATACTTGATTGATACCAACATCTTCGTGTTTATGGTCAGCGATAAGGATTCGCTTGACAGGGATGTATATGCAATACTTGAGGACTATGGTAATGTCTTGTACATTAGCGTTGAATCAGTCAAGGAGTTGATTGTTGCCTACCGAAACAAAGGGCTACTGGTCAAGAAATGGAAAACAGAGGAAGACATGGTTCGCTTTCTATAGGGAACAATGGTTGGATTTCGTTCCCAATATACGATAATTTCTTTTTTATACTCTACAAGTTTCCGGCCGGTTATGGCAGGAAACTTTTATTATGTCAATACATCAAATAACATCGATACTTGACAAGATAGCCTACGCGCTGCAAATGGTTGCTTATAGTGCTGTGGCTTTCAACGAAACAGAAATAACTTGTCCTTTTGACTTATATAGTCTGTTGCTGCCGGACTTAAAACTTACAGGAAGTGATATTTGAAATACTTAATACAATCAACTAAAATCATTTGGCTTTGTCCTTTCGTTTCCGCCTGCCATTATCCGTCTGTTTTTTGGTGTTAAACTACCGCCCGGTTCTGCGCTACCACT
>JAFSTB010000019.1 GCA_017450685.1 Paludibacteraceae bacterium | reverse complement strand
TGCTAAACAACAAGTAGGACTATTTGCTCGTATTATCAGCAAAATCAGCGCAATGACTGTCCTACAATATATTAACTTTATCAATAACAAACCGATTGGAAGAATCAAATATGCGCTGGTTTAATTCCGCCAACGGGTTAACATTTACTTACCTAACCGAGGTGACACACCTGCGTACCCAACACGCAGTAACTAACATTTACTCTAATTGAGGTCGTAGCCGTAATGTTTGAGTCGGTTTTGGTTGCTACGCCAGTCGCGGTCCACTTTGACGAACAGTTGTAGGAACACTTGTTTGCCGAAGAAGGCTTCGATGTCGTGTCGTGCTTGTGTTCCCACTTTTTTGAGTGCTGTACCGCCTTTGCCTATGATGATACCTTTTTGGCTTTCTCTTTCGACGTATATGACGGCACCAATACGAATGATAGCCTCTTCTTCTTGGAAAGTTTCCACTTCCACTTCCACGCTGTAGGGTATCTCTTTGTCGTAGTTAAGCAGTATTTTTTCGCGTATTATCTCGTCCACGAAGAATCGTGCCGGTTTGTCAGTTAGTTGGTCTTTTTCGAAGAAGGGTGGTGAGGGTGGTAGTGCCTGTTTTATCTCTTCCATCAGTTGTTCCACTCCAAACCGTTCGCGTGCTGATATAGGTCTCACTTTGGCTTGTGGCAGTGTGCGTTGCCAGAACTGCATAAGGTTCTCCAAGGTGTCTTGTGTGGTGAGGTCTATTTTGTTTATTACAAGGAAGACGGTGGTGCCTGCTTGAGCCATACGTTTCACTTTGTCGAGGAAGTCGGCATTTTTGTCGGCATTGTCTTGTACGTCGGTGACATAAAGCAGTACGTCGGCATCGACCAAGGCGGAGCGGCTGAACTCCACCATTTGTTGTTGCAATCGGTATTGTGGTTTGAGTACTCCGGGCGTGTCGGAATAGACGATCTGAAAGTCGTCGCCATTGACTATCCCCATTATACGGTGTCGTGTTGTCTGTGCTTTTTGAGTGATGATAGACAGTCGTTCACCCACCAAAGCGTTCATTAGTGTGGATTTGCCCACGTTGGGGTTGCCCACTATATTGACGAATCCTGCTCTATGCATAGAAGAAGGGATCATTATATTCATTGTCAGTCTAATTTCAGAACGGCGAGGAAGGCTTTTTGCGGCACTTCCACATTACCTATCTGTTTCATTCTTTTCTTTCCTCGTTTTTGTTTTTCCAGCAGTTTGCGTTTACGGCTCACGTCACCGCCGTAGCATTTGGCAAGCACATCTTTTCTGACCTGTTTGACTGTTTCTCGTGCTATTATCTTTGCGCCGATGGCTGCTTGAATGGCGATGTCGAACTGTTGTCGTGGCAGTAACTCTTTGAGTTTTTCGCACATACGTCTTCCAAAATCGACGGCGTTATCTCTGTGTGTGAGTGTAGAGAGAGCGTCCACTTGTTCGCCGTTGAGCAGTATGTCCAACTTGACGAGGTTGGAAGGTCGGAAGCCGTTTGTGTGCCAGTCGAAGGAGGCATAGCCTTTGGAGATGGATTTGAGTCGGTCGTAGAAGTCGATCACTATCTCACCCAGCGGCATGTCGAAGAGCAGTTCCATACGGTTGCCGCTTATATATTCTTGTTTGACCAGTTCACCGCGTTTGTCCAAGCATAGTGTCATTATCGGTCCGATGAACTGTCCGGTGGTGATTACCGATGCTCTTATGTACGGTTCTTCTATCCGGTCTATTTCTGTGAGGTCGGGCATACCTGCAGGGTTATGCACTTCTTTCATCTTGCCGTCTTTGGTATAGACATTGTATCTCACGTTGGGAACGGTGGTTATGACGTCCATATCGAACTCACGGTCTAACCTCTCTTGCACTATCTCCATGTGCAGCAGTCCGAGGAATCCGCATCGGAAGCCGAAGCCCAATGCCATTGACGACTCGGGTTGGAAAGTGAGGGCGGCATCGTTCAGTTGTAGTTTTTCGAGGCTGGCTCTGAGGTTCTCGTAGTCTTCTGCTTCTATGGGATAGACGCCTGCGAAGACCATTGGTTTGGCTTCTTGGAAGCCGTCGATAGCCTTGGTGCAGGGTCGTGACACGTGTGTTATGGTATCACCCACTTTGACCTCTGTTGAGGCTTTGATGCCTGATATGATATAACCTACGTTGCCGGCTGCTATCTCTTGTGTGGGCTTCATGTCTAATTTGAGTACACCTATCTCGTCGGCATCATACTCTTTGCCTGTTTGGAAGAATCGTACTCTGTCGCCGGTGTGCAGTGTGCCGTTCATCACGCGAAAATAGGCTATGATGCCCCGGAAGGAGTTGAAGACGGAGTCGAAGACCAGACATTCGAGAGGTGCGTTCGGGTCGCCTTTTGGAGCGGGGATACGTTCCACTATAGCGTCGAGTATGGCTTCCACGCCTTCGCCTGTCTTGGCAGAGCAGCGCAGTATATCTTCTCTTTTGCAGCCGAGCAGGTCGATGATCTCGTCTTCCACCATATCGGGCATAGCCGAGTCCATATCACATTTATTCATGACGGGGATGATCTCGAGGTCATGTTCGAGTGCCATATAGAGGTTGCTTATTGTCTGTGCTTGCACGCCTTGTGTGGCATCGACCACGAGCAGTGCTCCTTCGCAGGCTGCTATAGAGCGGCTTACCTCGTAGGAGAAGTCCACATGCCCCGGAGTGTCGATGAGGTTGAGGGTGTAGAGCGAAGAGTTGGGAGTGGAGGGGCGGTAGAGCATTTGTATGGCGTGACTCTTGATAGTGATGCCGCGCTCTTTCTCCAGGTCCATATCGTCCAGCACTTGGTTCTCCATCTGACGTTTATCCACGGTGCCGGTCAACTCTAACATACGGTCGGCAAGAGTGGATTTGCCGTGGTCGATATGAGCAATGATGCAAAAATTACGAATATTATTCATTACAATGTCGGTTTCTTTATAAGGCTATTTATTCTTCTTGTGTGTCTATTGCTTCGGTGACTAAGACGATGCAGTGAGAGGTGATGTAGGAGTTGGGTCGTGAGGCAGTGATGGTTGTTTTGCCAACGCTCAATGCTTGCACGTTGCCGCGATAATCGACTGTTGCCACTGTGTCGGCAGACGACTCCCATAAGACGTTGCTAATGCTGACTGAAATCTTCAGGGGGTAGGTCTCACCCACGTGCATACTGATGCTGTCGGTTGTTATAGTGAAGGAGGGTTCGACCAGTGAACCGTAGTTAGGCATATCGCCGCAGGCTGTCATGGCGAGCATGAGAGAGAGGATGGTTGCTATTATAATAGTGTTTTTCATACGCTTGAGGTCTAAAGGTTGTTATTGCAGCATTATCTTACCGGTTTTAATTCGTTTTTTGCCGGCTTTATAGAAGCAGTAGAAGTATATCTTGCCTCTTTCGAGCGTTGTCACCATACATTGGCTTATGTCTTGTACGTCGGTGAATATTGTTCTGCCGTAGCTGTCGTTGGTTACTATAGCGTTGCTTGGTGAGGTAGCGTCGAGCATACGGAAGAAGAGCATCTGTCCGTTGGCATCATAGAGGGCTATCTGTACGCCGCTGCGAATAGAGGCGAACGCCACTTGTGAAGAGTAGGGCAGTTGTTTTACCAGCACATCGTTTTCCCAAGGGCTGTCAGCCTCGTTCAGTGGTGATTCGACGAAGCGTATGACGTAGGTGTTTCTCAGCAGCGGGTTTTGTCGCTCGTAGGCATAAGCATACTCCGACTGGCAGATGATGGTGCGAGTCCATACCATCAGTGAGTCTTGCATATACTCATCGGACACCACATCGGCGGCAAAGGCGTATGGGTCGGCAGGTTCAAAACTTACAGCCGGAGGTGTTGTACCTGATTTGATAGGATAGGTATATTCGTGTATCTCGGGGTCGAAATCCATATACGGTATGTTGTTGAGTCGGATGATAGCGATGGTGGAGTCGTGTGAGAGAGCCACTTGTTGTTGCAGGGTATAGATAGTGGTGTTGAGTCCTTTGCGGTTGGTAACCACTATGTCTATTCGTCTTTCCACTATACGCAGTATGGCTGTTCCGTCTTCTTCGATGGCGAAGGTGTCGGTCTGCATCTCTTTGTCCGTTACCTCGATGAGCACTTGTGCTTGCGGGTCGATAGTGGTGTAGGTGACATCGTTGTCAGAGAAGAAAGCGTCGTTGCGTGTTGAGTGCGGATAGGTCTGATAGGTATAGTGCAGGGTGTCGGTATGGAAGTCGTAGTCGAAGCCAGAGTTGATGCTCACGGGTATGCCTTTGACGGCGAGTGATTGCAGTTGTGAGGATAGTGCAACGGTGTCGGCTGCTGTCAGCGAGAAGGTTACAGCCACGGAGTAACTGTCGTAGTGCTCGCCGTCGGGTGCTGTCACGTCGCAACTGAACAGTGCTGTCTTAACGCCTTCGCTGTCGTAACTGAATGTAGGTTCATAGGTCTGCAACTCTTGTCCGTTGATGCCCGGCAGCCAGTCGATGGAAGGCAACTCGTCGTCCACGAAGGCTTGAACGGTATATTCTTTCACTTCGGGTTGGAACTCTTGCAGGTCTTGTCCGTTGAGTCGTATGCCGCTCAGTGTGGTGATGGGTGACAGACCGTAGTGGAAGCGCATCTGATAGGTGTCGAAGTGTATGCCGTCTTCAGCCATCACGCGGATGAGCAGCAGTGAGTCGCCTTGCGGCATTATATCCACGTTCTGCTCCTCTTCTGCCTTGCTCACTGTGATTGCAGGCATCAGACGCTGACCTTTCTCATCGTATGGGATATTGATGTCATATTCGAGCAACTCTTTGTTGAAACCTGACAGAGGAAGACCGTTATTCCATATCATAGCCAACTGTGTGTTCTGACTAAGAGCGATGGGGAAGTGTAATATATAGGTGCGTCGTGAGCGGTTTTGAGCCTGCACTTCGATGTGCAGTTTTTGTCCTAACGACTTAGTCATGAGTGCATCCACCAGTGTGTCAATGCCAATGATCTGATAGGTGTCGCCTGCTTCATATTCCACTTTGGGCAGTGAGGTGGAGTTGGTGGGCAGGGTGTCGCTATATTCGGTTATATAGGGGTGGAAGTTCTTCAGCGGTTGGTTGTTGACATAGATCATCTTCAGTGTGTCGGCAGCCGATTGGAGTACGTTGAAGGTGATGGTATAGATGTTTTTTGTTCCTGATTCGGCTTGCACTTCTATTTGTGTTGTTTGTTGTTCTTGTGTGCGATACACTTCGCGTGTCTCTATGTGTTGCCATTCGTCGATGGAGTCGTAGGTGAGAGCGGGGAAGTTGCGTGTTCCGATAGGCAGGTCTATATAGTAGTTGTACTTATCGGATGCGAAGTCTTGAATGGAGTCGTTGTCGGCATATACCATCTTCAGTTGGTTAGCGTCGGACGGAGTGTAGGTGAAGAGCAGTATGTATGTCCCTATGGTGCCGTCTTCGGCGTGAACGGTGATGGTCATCTGTTGTCCGTTGACGCTTATCTCGTCCACTGTCTGTGTTGTCTCTTCCTTTTGTGCGAACACTTGCGGCAGGGAGTGTGTGCCTATGGGCAGAGCCACTGAGTAGAAGCGTGTGTCGGCAGCGAAAGAAGCAAGAGGTTCGCTGTTGAGGTATATCATGCTCAGTTGTGTGTTGTTGCTTTGTGGCACTACGAAGTCGATGACATAGGTGTTTTGTGTTATGCCGTCCGGTGCTGTCACAATCAGTGAGTCGCTCATCTGTTCGGTGCGTATCTCCACTGTCTGTCCCTCTGTTTTGAGTCCGGCGCTGACAGCAGGCATCACCTCTGTGCCGGCAGGCAGATTGACGGTGTAGCGGTTGTTATGGCTGTCGAAGGAGAGGCGTGGGTTGATTGCCACTTCAAACTCGTCCATGGCTATGCCGTTAAGCCATATCTGTCGCAGGGTAGCGTCGTTGGGCAGCGACTCGAAGAAGACATCCACCATATAGGTCTCCGTCGTTGTGCCGTCTTGGGCTGTGACGGTGATGGTATATTCGCTGCCGTTTTGTGTGAGGCTGTATGTCTGGAAGTTATCTTCCGCAGCCCATGTCAGTTGTGCTTCGCTGCCTGTGGCTTGTGCCGAGTAGTAGTGTCTGCCTTGTTCGAAGTGTTCGACGGGTACGCCGTTGACCACTATAGCCGTAAGTGAGGCGTTATGACTTGGTTCGGCGGCAATAGTGAGTTCGTAGATAGTACTATGAACGCCGTCTTCGGCAGTGACGATCAGATAGGTGGTCTCACCTAAGGCACCGGTCTGTATCTCCACTTTTTGTCCGCTATGACCACACTCATAACTGATGGAAGGAACAGCGGGTTCGGCTTTCTTCACTTTCTCAGCCGGTAGGGTGACGGTGTAGGCGGTGGTAGCGGGAGCAAACTGGCTGACAGCCTCTTCGCCTACATAGATAGCGCGGAGAGTGGATATGTCTGACAGTGTGCGTTTGAGGGCTACTGTATAGGTCTGCTGTGCACCGTTCTCGGCTGTCACTAATAAGGTGTAGGTGCTATCGGCGTAAGTGACAGACACTTGTTGCTTGTCGTCCATCTTCTGTGCCACCACTTGTGTCGTGGTGTCGGTAGAGATGGTGTATTGATAGTCGGTAGCGGAGAACTCGTCTAACGCTTTGCCATCGACTGTTATACCTTGCAGGTTGGCATTATCGGAAGCCACCACGGGGTAGGTGAGTGTGTAGGTGTGCAACAGTGCCGGTGTTGTTGCTTGCTCATAACCATACACTTGCCATTGCATCTGCTCTTTGGTTTGGATGAAGACGACGGAGTCGAGGTCGTCGGTCATGACGAACTGTGTGAGGTCGGGTCGTGTGAGTGTATAGTCGTAGTTATTGGGTCGGAAGTCGGCAGGTTGAACGCCGTTGATGAGCCATTCGTTCAGCTGTCCGGAAGTGGTATATTCCATTTCCACGCGGTACTCACCTTTGGTTGTGCCGTCTTCTGCAATGACGGTGACGATGCCGTTATTGAGTGTAACGGTCTGTCCGTCGCTTAACTTGACAAAACTTATATTGGGCAATTCGTTTCCTTGCAGACGATAGGTGCGTTGGTCGGCATCAAAACTCAGTCCGGTGGCAGTGAGCATTGCCAGTCGTGTGTCGTTGGTCTTTTGCTCACGTATCTGAACGGTGTAGGTACGTGTCTCGCCTGTTTCGGCTGTGACTATGATAGTGGCAAGGTTATTATTGTAAGTGACAGAGGTTTGCGCGTGAGGGCTCATGGTCTTCACTTGCAAGTCGGGCAGTGTGCGTGTGCCGTTGGCAAGGGTATAGACATAGTCGTTCTCGTCGGCGGAGAAGCCTGTAAGAAGGGTGTTGTCTATATAGATACCTTTCAGTCGGTTGTCAGGGGAGAGAGTACGAGTGATGGTGAGATGATAGTCGGTGAAAGAGCCGTCCTCGCCGTAGTTGCGCAGTGTGGCTGTTCGTACACCGTTCACCTCGTCTTGCCAAGTGAAGTGTTGCATCTGGTCGTGTACCTGACCTTTCACTTCCACTTCGGGGAACTTGTCGTATTCGGGGTTGCTGATGGTGTAACTGATGTCAGTGCCGTTTATTGTGGCAGCATTGCCGTCAACGGTGACTGACGCAAACTGTGAGTTGTAGATGAAACGCAGGTTCTCCATCTGTACGTCAGAGGTATAGACGGTGCTACCGCCATATTCGCCTGCGTTCTCTTGGTCGCCGGAATTGAGCAAGAGGTTGAACTTAGTGACGGCGTTCTGCGGATAGGCTATGTTCATCCGTATCTCTTGCCACGTGTTCACCGGTGTGAAAGAGCCGGTGTAGGCGGTGTTCTTGTAGTTGCTGCCGTCAGACATAGTAAGCCATATCTTCCAATTACTTATGTTGTTGGTTGATAGTGGTTTGACGCGAACGGCAAACTGTTCGGGCGTATTGCGGAAAGTGATACCTGTGGTGGCGTTTTGTGTGATGGATGATGTGGAGTTGCCGTTGCTGGAGAGCGAGAGTGACATACCGCCTAAGGTCATCATTCCCGGCACTGAACCGTTGATAGGTGCGCCGCGTAAGGTGGAAAGCAGTACGCCGTTGCCCGATTGTGTCACCTCTTTGCCGGTCGAATAGGTAAGAGGTACACCTACTAAGGGTATGGTCCATGTGTAGCCGTCGTCGTAGTCAGCCGGCACTTTCCATGCGGAGGTGGGCTTATAGCCGTTACCTTTAGAGGCTTTCACCCAGTCGCCTGTGAAGTCAAAGGGCGGTGTGCAGTTGGTGAAATAGTAACTGACGGTATAGACGTGACTATACTCGCCGGAGGTGGCGGTGAACTGAATGGATTTGGTCTTTTTGTTCAGTGCTTGTGACACTGTCACTTCTGCCCCTTCGGCTGCGGTGGCGGTGATGGAAGGTACGTCTGTCACGTTCACCACGTAGTTATACACCATCGGGTCGAAACCGTCTATTGCCACGCCGTTCACTTCTATGGAAGCGAGTACGGCGGGGTTATGTTTAGTTACGTTGGGTGTTATGGTATAGACGAACACCTCGTTATCCTCTCTGTTGGAGCGCACGGTGATGGTAGTCGGGTTGGTTAGTCCGCCTTCTACCACTGTCACCGTTTGTTCGGCGAAGGCTTTGGTGTAGTTGACTTCTATGTCGTTGGTGCCGTAAGGCAAGGTCACTGTCTGTTCCGCTTGTCGGGTGTCCAGCGTCAAGCCGTTTATTGTCAGTGCTTGCAGTCGGTTGTTGCCTTCAGCCTCTTCCACTTTGAAGCGGAAGGAATAGGTGGTCTGTGTTCCGTCTTGTGCCGTCACTCTGAGTAGGCTCACGCCGTTGAGCGGTGCTGCTGTGTATGCCACTTGTTGTGTGTTGTCCAAACGGGTATAGTAGAGTTGCGGTGCGGCAGTGGTGCCGTATGGCAGAAGGATAGTGTAGTCGGTTTGAGCGGGGTCGAAATGGAAACCGATAGCCTCATCTATCTCCACTGATGCCAAGGTGTTGGCACCTGTTGATTCAACGGGGAAGGAGATATAGTAGTCGGCTTGTGTTGCTCCGTCGGATGACACAACGTTGATGTGTGTAGTGCCGCCAACGCGACTATGATAAGTGGTTATTGTCTGCTCGGTGCTTTGTCCTACGGGATGAACAGCCGGAACGGTCAGCGAATGAGCGGCTAAGGTATAGGTGTAGTTGAAGATGTCAGGTTCAAACCCTTCGAGCGACTTACCGTTGAGCATTATGTCTTGCAGCAGTGCGCTGTGTGACTGTGACGGAAGGTAGGTGATGGTATAGGTGGCTGTTCTGCCGCTTTCTGCCGTCACCCATATCTGCTGTTCATACTCCGAAGCCATTGTTGTCAGCGTATGCTGTTTGGGACGGGTGGTGAGTGTGAGAGTAGGCAGGGCAGTACCTGTCTCTATGGGCAGGGTGTAGGTGTAGATGTCGGGCGAGAAATTGAGTGTATGTCCTACGGCTTGTATGTCTATCAGTGTGGCATCGTCGTGCAGAGCGCGGTCGAAGGTGATGGTATAAGTCTGTTGTGTTGTGCCATCGGGGGCTTGCACCACTATCTGCCACTTGTTGGAAACCTGTTGTCCCATCCAAGCCGTCTGACCTGTCTCTTGCAGTAGGTAGGTGAGCGTGGGTATATCGGCATCGGCGGCAAGGGAGATAGTGTAGTCGGCCTGTTCGGGTGTGAAACCGGCTATGGTAGTGTTGTCGGCGAGGATGGCTTGTAGTGAGCAGTTGTGCGACTGTTCGTAGGCAAACGTCAGGGTGTAGGTGCCTACAGCATAGCCTGCCGTCACATAGACGGATGCCACCTGCTCGTTCCACACAACCACGGCTTTCTGTCCGTCTTGTGTCACCGGTTGCACTTCCGGCAATACTGACACAGTGAGACTATAATCGGCTTGTGAGGGGTTGAACCCGGACAGGGAAACGCCGTCAAGCAGAATATCGGTGAGTTGCACATTGCCCGAAGGAGCAGTGGTGAAAGTGATGATATACAGGTTTTTCTCTCCTGTCTCTGACTGCACTTGTATCTGTCCTTCGCCGGCTGCGTATGGCATAGCGATGGTTATATGCTGTCCTTCTTCTTTATCCACAGTCACTTGCGGACAGGTGGCGGTCTGAAGGGCGTAGGTGTAGGTCAGTTGTTCGGGTGTGAAGCCGGGCAACTCTTCTCCGTCAAGGTAGATCATCTTAAGGAAAGCACTCTCTGATTTCTGCACAACGAAGTGTATGGTGTAGGTGCTTTGCGAACCGTCTTCGGCTGTCACTGTTATTATCTGTGTGTTACCTTCTCTTACGCTCAGTATGCGTTGTGTTGCATCGCCTTTTACCGCCTCCACTTCGGGCAGTTTGGAAGTGGCGAGAGTGACGGTGTATTCTAATGTCTGAGCCTCATAATCAGCCATATCCACACCGTCTAATCTGATTGTTTGCAGTGCTGTGTTGCTTGATTGGATAACAACGAAATGGATGGTGTAAGTCCGTGTGTCGCCGCTCTCGGCTCTGACGGTGAGTCGGTAGTCGCCTGTCAGTCCTGACGGCTTACGCACGGTGACGCGTTGTGTGGGGTCTTGCAACTCATAACTGACCTCAGGCAGCGAAGTGGTGCCTTGTGGCAGCACGAAGGTGTAGTCGGTCTTTTCGGGTGAGAAGTCGGCAAGCGGTTCGGTGTTGACTGATATGTTTTTCAGGCTGCAGTCGGTGGATTGCAGTACGTTGAGTGTCAGTTGATAGACCGTTATTGAGCCATCGCCGGCTTTCACTGTCAGTCGTGTTGTCTCGTTCAGTCCGCCTTCAGTCACCGTCACCTGTTCATACTCGTCCATTGCCTGCCAAGTGATGGCGGGCATGGTGTTAGTGCCGATGGGAAGGGTGATGGTGTAGTTGCGTGTGTCGGGGTCGAAGCCGTCGATGGCTTCGCCGTTAAGATAGATAGCCTCTAATCGCGATTCGGTGGAGAGAGGTGTGGTGAAGATGATACGATAGACCGACTGTGCGCCGTTAGCGGCTTTGACGGTGATGAGAGTGGTGCCGTTGATGCCGCCGTCTTTCCGGCTGACGGTCTGATAAGGGTCGCCTAACTCATATATTATGTCCGGCAACTCAGTCGTACCCATAGGCAGGCTGATATAATAGGTCAGTATCTCGGGGTCGAAGTCGGTGAGCCACCCTTCACCCACTTGCAGGTTCTTAAGGCGGCTATAAGAAGAAGCCTCAATGCGGAAGGTCAGTTTGTAAGTGCGAGGTGTGCTGTTGCCCGGTGTGGTGACCGATATCTGATACACGCCGCCGTCCACTGTCTCCGGGGCTTTATACACTATCGTCTGTTCTCCTTCGGGATAAGCCGATACGGCTTTCACTTGCGGGATGGCTGTTGTGCCTAACGGCAGAGAGACACGATAGACGGTCTGTTGCGGAGTGAAACCTGCCACCGACACACCGTCCACCAATATGTCTTGCAGAGTGTTATCCGCGAGAAGGGCGACTTTGAACGTGATGGTATAGGTACGTGTGTGGGTACCGTCTGCCGCTGTCACACGTACCGTTGTAGGGTCCTGCAGTGTCCTCGCTTGAGTGATTTCTATTTTCTGTGCAGGTTCGGCTGCGGTGACCGAAAGGGTAGGCGGTGCCGTGGTGCCGTAGGGCAACTCTATCTCGTGAGAGGAAGAGTAGGGATTGAAGCCGCTGACGGCTGTACTGTCGCTGTCCGACGACTTGAGCCACAAACCGGCTATCTGTGTGTTGGACGATGCCGCTTTGGTGAAACGGATGCGATAAGTGGTGGTGCTGCTGCCGTCCTCGGCGCGAACGGTGATGGTGGTCACTTCACCCACCGCTCCTTTTTTTATCTCTATCTCATTGCCTTGCAAACGGCGACCGACGAAAGTGGCAGTCTGGTTCTTGGAGTTGGTGAACGAACCCGAACCGCGCATCGCATATATATCCGGCACGGTGGTAGCGTTCTCACCGAGCGAATAGACCTGCTCTTCTTCGGTGTTGGGGTTGAAGCCGTTCCATGCGATACCGTCGATATACAGTTTCTCTATACGGCTTGAATAGATGAGCCTCACATCGTCCACATAAAGTGAGTTGCCTGCGTATAAACCGCTGTTAGCGCGGAAGTTAGGGTAGTTAGAAGCAGAGAAGATGACGTTGCATTTCTCCGGCACGTCGTTGCTCATATAGCAGATGGGTATCTTCAGACAAGTCCAGTCGGAATAGGTCTTCATCTCTTTCCACCAGCCTTCTGCTATCTGTTGTGCTTTTTGTGCCGTTCCGCACTCATTGCCGTCGGTGGAGAGACGTATGTCGCTCTCTTCGTCGGTCTGAGTGGTGGAGGTACAGTTACCGTTCTTACCCTTGTAGGACGTGCCGCGTGAAGTGCCTTTCCATGAGTAGAAGATGATGTTGAAGTTCTCACGGTGCGTATTGTTACCTGTACGTTTTATCCATACCTCCATAGTGTCCGGACGATAGGTCCAACTTATACCGCCGGCATCACCGGCTGTGGCTTGATTGACCTTCGTCAGACTCTCTATATACACCCATGGTTTGCCTAATGAGGCATAACCCGGACTCGTCTCTGTAATGCCGGCTGCACCTATCTCCTGATCCTGAGCCATGATGCAGTACTTGCCGGTACGACCCGTCTCACGATGGGCAAAATTGAACTTGAAACCAAACTGCGTCACGTTGCTGAAATACCAGTCCTTGGGCTGAGCGGCACCATCAAAGGTGCTACCCGACCAATCTTCAAAGTCAGCATTTGGCAATTGTTGAGCAAATAATGATATACTGCTGATTAACAATGCTATACCAAAAAATAAATGTTTCATGTTATGTGTATTTATGTTTTTTTACAATATTTTAACTCGCAAATGTACGGCAAACTTGCAACTGCCACAATATCAATTCTTAATAAAAAACTTCCTCTTATTAAGATTTGGTATTCAGTATGTTGTGTTATATTGTTGATAAGCAGCAAGATACGAAAAAGGAATATTGTCTTTTGATAATATGTGTCGGAATGCATTATTTTTACAAAATAAAGAAAAAATGCGTAAGTGCTTGTAAATTCCGTATAATAGCCTTATCTTTGCGCGATTTTTGTATCAATATTGCGTGAGCAGTGTTTGGCGCAGATTTAGTAAACAATGTTTGGCGCAAGCAAGTAAGTGAAATCAATAAACCCGAAAATGTATGGAAAAAAATGTAGTTCACAGTTTTTTAACATTGTTCTTTGTCAGTGTTTTATTTGTTTTGTCGTGCGTTTTGTCGGGTTGCAAAGAGAAGATTAACGTAAGCGATATCAACGGTTCGGCTCAGGTTAAGACCACTCTGTCGTCGCCTATCGTTACCGTCGAAACAACAATGGCAAATTTCCTCGGCATAGACATCTACGACGGTGAAGGAAAGAGTAAGGAGATAAGTAAGATTTATGCTAACATCGGTCCTAAAGATGAGCAATTGCCGCAGGAAGTGCCATACGGAACACTCTATTTCCGTGACACTTTTCCTATTACTCGTGATTTCCACCCCATTGAGATAAGTCAGTATATACGTCCGGCGGATGTCAGGCTCAACGTCTTTGAGCAAGTGGCTGCTATCCTCGGTGTACCAATGCCTCCCGAACCGCTGCTGTCAACCGTCACTATCCCCATACCCGAAGGCATAGACCTGCCTCTGTCTTTCAATATGACACTTCATATGAGCGGAGTCAATACCGAGGATGTGACCGACCGTATCGACAGTATGATCATCAGCGAAGCCAAGTTCCGCTCAAGGCTTGAAACGACATTCGGACTCTCTGCCGACGAGTTTGAAAAAGTGGAGATAGTGCTGCCTAAACAGTTCACACGCCAAGGCGAACCAATGGGCACACTGCAGATAACACCGCTCAACGTCAAAAACGAAGATATTTACATCGATGTGGAAAACTTCGAGATGACACTCCAAGACGGACTTGCCACACCTAACAACCGACGCCAACACATGATCGACAGCCTCGATTTTGTGGTCAATTTCACTATCCATACCAACCAAGCACATACCATTGATTATCTTTCTAATATCCACTACAATTTCTTTGTCGAACTGCTTGACTTTGAAGCCCTGTTCGGCTATTTCGAACCTTCCACTTATATGGAAGACTCTGATGTACAGGACTTGGCTGAAGAGTGGGAAGGATGGAACGATATCAAACAACTGCAGATGCGCTTCATTTATCCCTCCATCCGTCTGATGGCTGAACACCAGATAGGTACCGAACCCAGTTTCCCGCTTAATGTCAATGTGAAAGGTATATGGGTCGCTTCTAAAAATGAAGATGGTTCGCTCGGCGAAAAGAAATATGCTATGTTCGGCGAGAACGGCGACAGCAGAAGCACAGTCTGGGAACTGGACGAGTTAGGACAGTCGGCACGCTCACGCATCGACCCCATCAAAGACCCGCTCAGCAAAGTGGCACATAACGAATATATAGTCGGCTACACAGGTTTCGACCCAAAGACACACCGTGGCGATGTGGATAAACTGTTTGACCTCAGACCCGATGTCATTGGTTATGACTACTATATAACCGTCGGTCGTGATGGTGACAGAGCCGCTTTAGAAACACAGGCACGACTCGTGAAAAACACCTTCATCGACCTCAAAGCCGTAACCGTGGTGCCGTTCGTATGCGCCGAAGGATCGGTATTCGAATATGCTGATACTATTGACATTGACTTCGCATCCATCTCCATCGATTCACTCATTCAGCAAAACAACTGGTTGGACACCATAGTCGATGGTAATGCCTATATCTTCATCTATGCGCAAAACCAAATACCTTTCGACATCAACCTCACCTACGAACTGCTCGACAAAGACAATAACCCTGTCTATCTGCCGCTTATGGCAGAAACACCCACTGACAATAAGTCATATCAGACACAAGTGCCCGCTCCTACCGAATATGACCGTGAGCACAAAGCCACCAACTATGGCGAAAGCACAGTCGTTCTATACACCACAAGAGAAGAATACGACAAACTCAAAAACGTGGTCAAACTGCGATTTACCGCTTCTTTTGCCAACAACCCGCAGACTGCCACCATCTGGTACGACTCACACCTCGATGTCAAAGTGGGAGTAACAACCAACCTGCACGCGCTAATCAACCTTAATAAATAACCCGTTACAATCTGCTTATTATGAAACGCTTATCCATTATCTCCTTGTTTGTTGTAACGCTTCTCACAACCATTGAGGCTCAACAGGTCAATACCCTCTATTTCCTCGAGAACGCACCTATGCGACACCTGTTTAACCCCGCTTTTCAACCCGTCAGCCGTATCTATGTGGGTGTTTCACCGCTCAGTTATACCTCCCTAACCTTAGGCAATAACGCGCTTACACTCAAAGACTTGATATACAAAGACGGAGGACAGTATGTCACTGCCCTCTACCAAGGCAACGAAAGCAACCTGCGCAAACGACTCAAACGTGACGTGCGTATGTATGGCGATATGGACGCGGCCCTGCTCAACTTCGGCTTCCGAATAAAAGAAAAAGGCTACTTCCATTTCTCCATTACCGCCAAAGTGCAATCAACACAAATCATTCCCGGAAATGTGTATGACATCTTTTCCAGTAAGCGCGACATCTACGACCCCTACGGACGAGTTATTAACCTCGATGCCCTCTCTTCTTCCATCGCCGTTTATACAGAGTACGCCGCCGGATACAGCCACAAAATAAACGACCAATGGACAGTCGGAGGTAAGTTCAAGTTCCTGTACGGCAATGCCTATTTGCAATTCAAAGTGAACGATGCCAAACTGGAAATGCACCCCGACGAACTCACATCCTACCTCGATGGTGACCTCTATGTCACAATGCCAATGAAGTTGGACCTGCCGCCGACAATCAAATACAGCGATATACAGAATATAACCGACTATATCAGCGTCGGTAACAGCGCTTCACTGCTCAAACCCGTAGGTTATGGTGCTGCTTTTGACCTCGGTGCCACCTACCGACCACACCCCCAAGTGGAACTCTCACTCGCTGTCACCGACTTAGGCTTTATACGCTGGAATAAAATAAACGCCTACGCAATGGAAGGTAACTATACCGACTACGGACCGGTGGTTCAATATAGCGAACTGTTCAAAAAAGAAGAAGAGAACAACAATACCGGTAGCAGCGGTGGTAGCAACATTGATGAGATCAAATATAAAGCCACGGAGAACGTACTCATCGATACAGTCGCTAATTTCCTTCTCAACTTCGCCAAAGACCGTATTAACGCCACACTTAACAACACCACCGACTTAACGCGTATGATTAATGCCAAACTTAACTTCGGTGTCGATGCTACCTTCTTCGAAAAGAAATTAGGTGTGGGTCTGCACTCGCTCACCACCTTCCGTGGCAATAAAGCATACGAAGAACTGACCCTCGGCGTTACCACCAGACCCGTCAACTGGTTTAACTTCGCACTCACCTACTCACTGCTCAACGGCAAATGGAACTCACTCGGTGCAGGTATAAGCATAATGACTTACGAAGGCATCAATATGACTCTCGCTGCCGACTATATACCTTTCACCTATGCCGACCTCAAGTCAGCCGACAAACATACAGTGCTGCCTTACAAAATGAAGGGACTGAACCTCGCTATGGGATTCACCATCGTCATCGGTACCAACCCCAAGAAAGAGAAAAAGACAACGGCAGACGATATGCTTGCACCTACGGAAAAACCTTCCGAACCAATGGCTGACTAACCCTCCGATAAATCGGATACTTTATAAAAACTAAAATAAAAATAAATACTATGGGACGCGCATTTGAATATCGCAAAGCAACCAAACTGAAACGCTGGGGACACATGGCCCGCACGTTCACCAAACTCGGTAAAGAAATCACTATCGCTGCACGTGAAGGCGGTGCAGACCCCGACGGCAACCCTCGCCTGCGTATGCTCATTCAACAGTGCAAACGCGAAAACATGCCGAAAGAGAATATCGACCGAGCCATCAAAAAAGCCACCGACAAATCATCCGAAGGCTACAAAGAAATCAACTATGAAGGATACGGTCCACACGGCATAGCCATCTTCGTGGAAACAGCCACCGACAACCACATGCGTACCGTGGCTAACATCCGCTCTTACTTCACCAAACACGGCGGTAACCTCGGAACACAAGGATGCCTGCAATTCCTCTTCGACAGAAAAGCATGCTTCACCATTACACGCAAACCCGATATCGACCTCGATGAACTCGAACTCGAACTCATCGACTTCGGCGTGGAAGAACTGGGCGTGGACGAAGAAGAAAACACCATCGTCATCTATTCCGACTTCGACCAGTATAGCGGAATGCAGAAATATCTTGAAGAACATGGCTTCGAAATACAATCATGTGAGTTCGTGCGCATTCCTAACGACACCAAAACACTCACCGACGAACAAAGAGAAAGCGTACAAAAACTCATCGACAAAATAGAGGAAGATGAGGACGTGCAAAATGTCTTCACTAACCTCGCCGACTGATAAACACTAATCACACCTGCTGATAAACACCAAAGTTAGGTGACAATTATCTTATGGAACTGATAACCAAGTTTTTCCCTGATATAACAGATGTTCAAGCGCAGCAACTCGCTGCGCTTGAACATCTCTACCCTGAATGGAACGAGAAAATCAACCTTATTTCCAGAAAGGATATCGTTCATTTGGAAGAACACCATCTCTTGCACTCACTTTCTATAGCCCGCTTTCTGCGCTTCACCGACAACACTCACTTACTCGACATCGGTACAGGTGGCGGCTTCCCGGGCATACCGCTCGCCATACTCTTTCCTAAATGCCGATTCACACTCATCGACGGCATAGGAAAAAAGATAAAAGTGGCACAAGACATAGCCTCGCAAATCCACCTTACCAACGTGGAGTGCTTGCAACTGAGAGCGGAAGAAGAAAAACGAACCTTCGACTTCGTCGTCTCAAGAGCAGTAATGCCGCTCAACGACCTTGTCAAACTCGTCAGAAAAAATGTCCACCACAACCATAAAAACGCACTGCCAAACGGACTGATAACACTCAAAGGAGGAAATATCGACAGTGAGATACATCGGTTCAGAAATATAGCGGAAGTGACACACCTCAATACCTTTTTCCCCTTGGAATGGTACAAAGAAAAACATCTTATCTATTTGCCGCTCTAACCATCGGTCTGATCTTGCTCTCGGTGCTTGACCTCTGCTCCGGCAGTCGGTGGCTCAACCCCTTTGCAGCCGACCTCAACATCGTACAACAGCAGGTACTATGGCAATTGCGGCTGCCTAAGATGCTCACCGCCATACTCGCCGGTGCCGCTCTGTCGGTAAGCGGACTGATGATGCAGACACTCTTCCGCAACCCGCTCGCCGGACCATACATACTCGGCGTGAGCAGCGGTGCCTCTCTCGGTGTGGCTCTCGTCACCATAGGAGGCATTTCTGCACTCGTCGGCACTTCCTTCGCCAACAACCTGCTCATCACACTCACCGCTATCGCAGGCAGCCTGTTGGTGCTGATGCTCGTTCTCGCTATCGCTCAACGAGTGGAGAGTAACGTCAGTCTGCTTATTGTGGGAATGATGATAGGCTCTATGGCAGGCGCTCTGGTCAATGTATTGCAGAACTTCGCCAACCCCGACGCACTCAAACTGTTCATTACATGGACATTCGGCTCACTTAGCAGCGTGGGATGGAACGAGATGGCACTCATGTGTCCCGCTGTCATAGTGGGAATGACATGCGCCGTTATGCTGATAAAAGCATTAGACGGACTGCGCTTAGGCGAAAACTACGCACAAGGATTAGGCATCAACGTGCAGCGTGTGAGATTGGGCATAGTTCTTGCCACAGGTATATTGGCAGGCGGTGTCACCGTCTTCTGCGGACCGATAGCCTTCGTCGGTGTCGCCGTACCGCATATAGCAAGAGGAATAATGCAGTCCTCCTCTCATCAACTCACACTGCCTGCGTCCGCTCTCATAGGTGCTATGATGGTGCTGATGTGCGACATACTATGCAGCCTCGGTACATACCCGTTGCCCGTATCTACCATTAGCGCACTGTTCGGAGCACCTATAATAATACATATAATACTCAAAAAAAGATAAAAGTGAGCAAAAACTTGCACAATCACTTTTCTCGCCGTAACTTTGCGGCGGTATAAAAAGCGATATCCATTACTAATCTAAATTTCAGTAATATGAAAAAAGCATTATCTCTCTTTTTCGCGTTAATGGTACTATTATGCGCGAATGCATTGCCCGTGAAGCGTCAAAACGCCCCACAAATGGCTCAAGCCAACGAAATCGGTTATGCTGAGGCTATGTATCGTGGTCATGCCGGCGGTAACTATACCGCAAGCGACTGGTGGATAGCACTCTACACCGACGCATCCGACAATCGCACACTCATCGCTATGTTAGAGATCCATACTGCTACCGACTCTACCATCGCAGGTACATACGTTATAGGTACTCCCTTCGTCTCCTATTATGGCGATCAAAACCAATATGATGTTACAGGCGGAACCCTCACTATCCAACGCAAAGGCGTGGCTGAAGTGATCGCAGGTGAAACGAAAATGCAACTGCCCGAATACAGCATCGTGGCTTCCAATCTGGTGGTCAACGGTAGTCTCTATTCCATCAGCGGCACTTGCGGTGTCCTCTCCTACGACTTCGACTATATGAAAGCAGGTAAGGATGCTTCCGAATGGCTCATCATCCTCAAAGACAAAGAAGGTCAGACACCGCAAGACAGTAAAACAGTGACCATCAACCTCAATAGCAACCTCTGGGTGGACGACTCTTATATTCAAGACGGCGGCTTCTGGGGATTTGGCGGTTCAGACGGTACTTATACCGTTCAGATTCTTGTTGACGGCACCGCTGTCACCGGCTCATATTCAAAGATCGACACCGAGTATTCGTCTATTAAGAAAGGTAATGTTGTTATCAGTATCGCTTCCGGTTACGGCTCAGCCTATGATGGCGGCGACGGCGCAACTTACGACATGAACTTCTTCGTCACTGCCACCGACGGCACTATTTATAATATCATCCTCAACACCACCGGTAGCGGCTCTAACGACGATCCGTTCGCTTATGACGACAATGCCGCCTTCAGCGCAACTTACTCTCTCGACCAAATGGAGATCGACCTCTCTAATTTCAACACTAAAGATGATAACGGCAACCCCATCCACTATATATGGCTCGATGCCACTTCAAAGACCGACGGTGTATCACTGCTCTTCATCGCTCCTAACCTCGACGACGAAACCGACCTGCCCGAAGGCACTTACACCGTGGCAAGTACAGGCGCTGACAACACATTGATGGCTTCCGACGGATATATTGACGAGTATTTCTATCAGTCCTATGCCGCTAAGTTTGACGCACAAGGCAATATGACTAATGTATGGTTTATCGTATCAGGTCAAGCTGTAGTTACTAAAGAGAACGGCAAACTCAAGATTGTCATCTCCGCTCGCAACACTCTCAACCAACGCATCAACGTGACTATCGGCGGCGATAACGGCGGTAATAACGGCGGTAATAACGGCGGTAACAACCAAAATGACCCATACGCTCTCGACGCTACCACACCTTTCAATGAGTACTATTCATTCGCTTCACAAGACAATGGCAAATGGGGCTCAGACGGATATATAACCGTAACGGCACAAAACACTTCCAGCCGTGTCAACCTGCGCTTCTACTCAAAGAAGATGACACTCGAAGCAGGTAACTATACCATCAACAACACAGGCGTGGTAAACACCCTCTACGCTTCGCAAGGCTTTGTGAACAATGCCTACACTCCGTCTTACGCTACTAATCTCGCCGGCACACAATACTGGTATCTCGTATCAGGTTATGCTACCGTCTCCTACGACCAGTTTAACCAACTCTCACTCACCGTCAACGGCTATAACGCCAACGGAGTGGCTGTAAGCATACAAGTAGGTCAGGCTACTGCACTCGACGAGGTGGAAGCCAACACCAACGGTGTAACAAAGACTATCGACGAGAACGGACAAGTAGTCATCATACGCAACGGCGTACGCTACAACCTCCAAGGCGCTGTCATTAAATAAGTCAGCACTCAATGATTATCAAGTGTGAGCCTTTAACCGACCACACTACATAAGAAAAAGCGACCATAACGGCCGCTTTTTCTTTAACTATATGCCGTTTTTGCGCACGAAATTTGCAACTATCAGAATTTCAGCGTACCTTTGCCGCGAATTATGGACTTATGACACATATATGTTACAACACTAAAACCATTATGTCTATGAAACATTTTTACACACTTTTATTCTCTGTCCTTTTCTCCCTTTCATCTGTTTTTGCTGCAGACGAGCAATCGTTTAACTTCCTCAATGCCATCAGTTTAGAGCATACAGGCAATCTCGTTTCCGGCGACGATGGTATAAAAGCCAAAAAAGGTGACTTCTGCTTCGAACTCACACGGAAAGACAACGACACTGAAACAGTCGTGGCTCAACTCTTCGTCTCCACCGCTTCACAGACTGTCAACTATTTAGCCGGTGCATATCGTATAGGCGCAATTGGCGTTTATTCTTATATATACGACGAAAACGGCAATTCCACCCGTCTCGCTTCCGGCGCACTCATGCTCGAATGTGTGGGAGATACCACCACCACTATCGACGAAACAAAAACACTCACCTTGCCCCTCTATCGCATCCGACTCATCGATGCCAAGACAACTGAAGGCGAAACAGTATCGTTCGAAGCAAATCGCATACCCGCTTTCGGTATGGATAAACAGTATTACGAAGAGTACAGAAATGATAATACCCAACATTTAGACGACTGGTATTTCATCCCGCTCGACCGACAGGTGCAAGCAGAGAACCTCGATCTCGTCCTTTATCAGACTATCAATCGCACCAAGAACGACGGCGTTTGGCTCGTGCAAGGTCTTGACCCCGAAGATGTATTAGAAGGATATGCAGTTGTCCTCGTAGGTGCTTCCAAATCAATCCTCGGTGCCGAACCCTCAGTACTCACAGTTGGTAACAACGGCGCTCCGCTCACCTGCATCTACAAAGGTGCTGAGTCAATCACCGTGGAAGGCGGTTATGGTGTGGTCTATCTCAATCAACAAGCCGACACTATCTTCGACTTCTACCTCAAAGGTACCAACGCTACCTACTATCACGTTATGATGCAGTCCTATCCGAGATACGACAACTCGTTCGACACCAATGAAGACTTCTCGCACGTCTATACCTCCGCATACATACATGCACTCAAAAACGAAGTGAGCATTTCCGTCGCTGACGATGAGACAGCAGGTGAGATAGTGTTCTATGTCAATGAGTTGGACCCCGACCTCGTTCTTCCCGAAGGCGAATATACCGTCTCTGCCGACTGCGAACCATGGCAAGTGAAAGCCTCTTACGGCGTTGACCTTGCCACCTACTACCTCGACCCGACATATTTTGCCGTGCTCGTTGACGGCGCAGCCGATGAAATGACCTTCCTTACACAAGGTATAGTGAACGTTACTCATAATGATAGACAACTGCTCATACAAATCAACGGCACTAACAGCAACGAAAAGAAAATAGAGGTTACTATCGACTTGCTGGTCACCGACTTGGAAGATACCGCCATTGAACACAACGCTCAGCCTTCACGCAAGATAATGGAAGAAAACGGCAGAATCATTATCCTGCACAACGGCAATCGCTACGATATGCAAGGACAGATGCTGCCTTGATTGGCATAGTTTTTGCCCTTATATTGACGGCAAAACGTCTAACGCAAGACGACTAATACAAACGAACGACACAACGTTTAATCTAAATGTAATACTATGAGAAAAGCCTTTCTTCTCTCTGTGCTTGCCATCAGCAGTTTGGTTATGGCACAGAACGATTCCATTCAGCAGCCCCAAGACTCGGGCTTCGTGTTCACCACCATCGACAGCGTGGGAATAACACCCGTCAAAAACCAGTTCCGTAGCGGCACCTGCTGGTGCTTCTCTACACTCGGCTTCCTCGAGAGTGAGGTGATGCGACTCAACGATGGCAAACAAGTGGATTTCAGTGAGATGTTCGTCGTGAGCCATACTATGGTTGACCGCGCTGAATATGTCGTTCGTATGTACCAAACAGCACAGTTCGCCGCCGGAGGTAGCGCATACGACGTTATCTATTGCTTGAAACATTACGGTCTGGTTCCGCAAACAGAGATGCCCGGCATCCTCTACGGCTCAACACCTGCCGACACACTGCCCGTTCATAACGAGTTGGACGCCGTCGCTGCCGGATATGTCAAAGCATTAAACCGCGGACTGAAAAAACTGACACCCGTTTGGAAGAAAGGTCTGCAAGCCGTCTATGACACCTACCTTGGCAAATGTCCCGAGACCTTTACCGTGGACGGTGTCGAATATACACCCCTCACCTATGCCGCTTCGCTTAAACTGAAAGCCGACGACTACGTGAGCATCACCTCTTACACCCACCATCCCTTCTACGAGCGTTTCGTACTCGAAGTGCCCGACAACTGGCGTATGGACCAGATGTACAACGTACCTCTCCAAGACCTTATGGACATCATCGACTACGCTATCGCGCACGGCTACACCATGGCTTGGGGCGCTGACGTGAGTGAGACATGCTTCACACGCAAAGGTATAGCAGTGATGCCTGACGAGACGAAAGGTGCTGACCTCACCGGTTCGGATATGGCGCACTGGCTCGGACTGAGCGCAAACGAGAAAAGAGATGAACTAACAAAGAAACCTCTGCCAGAACTTCTCATAACACAAGAGATGAGACAAAAAGCATACGACAACTGGGAAACAACCGACGACCACGGTATGCAAATATTTGGCACGGCAAGAGACCAGAAAGGTAACCTCTATTATATGGTGAAAAACTCATGGGGCACCGACCGTATGGACTATAAAGGTATATGGTACGTTTCACGCGCATTTATGGAGTACAAAACCAACGATATACTCGTGCATAAAGATGCCATACCTAAGAAAATTCGTAAAAAACTCGGAATCTGATATAATGAGGAGTGAGAAATGAGAAATGAGGAATGAGAAATGAGGAATGAGGGTACGCAGGTGTGTCACCTGCGGCTATCAACCGACCGCCGCAGGCGACATGCCTGCGTACCCACTCCTAACTCCTAATTCCTAATTAAAAAAACTTGGAGCTACTGTTTTTCCTCCGCCAAAAAACTGAAAACAATGCGTACACAAGAACAACTGCAAGGCATCAGCCTTCTCGGCAGTCAACATACTGCCTACACCGACCAATACTCGCCGCAACTGCTTGAAACATTCGTCAATCAACACCCCGACCGCGAGTATGTAGTCACTCTTCACTGTCCGGAATTCACTTCACTATGCCCAAAAACGGGGCAACCAGACTTCGGAGAGATAACCATCTCGTATATACCACGAATAAGGATGGTGGAGTCCAAATCGCTGAAACTGTATCTGTTCAGTTTCCGTAATCACGGCGATTTTCATGAGGACTGCGTCAATATTATTCTCAACGACCTATGCCGACTCATGGACCCCAAATATATAGAGGTCTATGGTCATTTTCGTCCGCGAGGCGGCATCAGTATCCTTCCATTCGCTAACAAAGGTGACGAAGAGCACCAACCGTTAGTCGAACAACGCCGCCTGCAACAGTTGGCGCAAGCACTTAATACCCCGTCTTTCTAAACACGGCACAATGGAAAAGAACACACTTATTGTGCTGTCAGGTGGAATGGATTCCACCACGATGCTCTATGAGTATCAACAGCAAATAGCACTTGCTGTCAGTTTTCACTATGGCAGCAATCATAACGATAAAGAACTGCACTTCGCCCAACTGCACTGCCAAAGACTGGGCATCAAACATATAGTCTTACCCCTGCCTTTTATCAAGGACTATTTTCGTTCGTCGCTGCTTGCGGGTGCCGATGCCATACCATCTGATGAATATAACGAGCAGAATATGCATTCCACCGTTGTTCCCTTCCGTAACGGTATAATGCTGGCTATCGCTGCCGGTATAGCTGAAAACGAACAGTTGCAGTATATCATGCTTGCCAATCACGCAGGCGATCATACTATCTATCCCGACTGTCGACCTGAGTTTGTCAATGCTATGAACGAAGCCGTGCAAGCAGGCACTTGGAACAACGTCCAACTGCTCACACCATACACCAACATCAGCAAGACCGAAATAGCACGGCGCGGTTTGACTCTCGGCATCAACTACGACGAGACATGGAGTTGCTATCGCGGAGGTGAACAACAATGCGGCACTTGTGCCACTTGCAGAGAAAGAGAACAAGCACTTATGGAAGCTAAACAACTAATGGACAAAGAGTAAATAAACGATATGTATTACGTAGAAAAACATATAGAGATATCAGCGGCACACCGTCTTGACCTTCCCTATGAGAGTAAGTGTACACGTATGCACGGTCATAACTGGCTCATCACCGTCTATTGCAAAGCCGAACAATTAGACGAAAACGGAATGGTGACCGACTTCTCACTTATCAAACAGGTGGTGCAGGAAAAGTTGGACCATCAGGTTCTCAATGATATTATACCCGGCAATCCCACTGCAGAGAACATCGCCTTCCGGATATGTCAGAACGTACCCAATTGCTATAAGGTGTCAGTGCAAGAAAGCGAAGGTAACATCGCTATATACGAAGTCTGATAACTGACCTTAGGTTATGTATCGCGTTAACGATGTTTTCTTCACTCTGCAAGGCGAGGGTAGGCATATGGGCATACCCGCCGTTTTTGTGCGTTTCAGCGGTTGCAACCTCTCCTGTCCTTGGTGCGACACCTCTTTTAAGGAATATACCTTGCAAACGGCTGAACAGATAGTGGAAAAGGTGCTGAACCTCTATCCCGTAAGTCCTTCTATAGACAATAAACAACCTGTTAGTCGTCAAAAGAAGTGGGTCGTACTAACGGGTGGCGAACCATCCTTGCAAGTCGATTTCTCGCTCGTGGAGGCTCTGCACCAAGCAGGCTTCAGCGTCGCCATTGAAACCAACGGAACACACTTCCTCCCGTCAAATATCGACTGGATAACGTGCTCTCCTAAGGCTAATAGTCGTGTTGTACTCACCGCTGCCAACGAGGTGAAAGTGGTATATGCCCCTGAAGAAGACAACAACCCCGAACAGTGGTATAACACTATCGCCGCACAGCATTATCTGCTGCAACCATTAGAACAAAACGGCAAAACGAATATACAAGACACCTTGGCTTATATATTCGCTAATCCGCATTGGCAACTGAGCGTCCAATTGCATAAGATGTTGGGATTCAAGTAAGTAAGGTTACACCTTAATATATTCCACTTTGTTGCCTACGCAAGTGAGGTATTGCTGAAAAGCGTCCTGACTGATAACCACCGTGCCGCGACAGTCGTTAGGGTGAAAACTGAGCGACGATGCCTCTTTCAACTTGCTGTCTAAAAACAGGATAACGTGGTGTTCAGTGTCATTGATCAGTCCGAAAGGACTGACGCTGCCGGGCTCTAATCCTAAGTATTTCAGCATTCTCTCACTTGAGGCGAACGACAGTTTGCCCGGTGCTTTCATTCCTTTGGCTACCAGCACCTCTTTGAGCCAATGCTCGATGTCGTGAATAGCCAAGTCTTCATCGCAAGGGAAACAGATAAGGTAGTGTTGGTCACCTTTGTGATTGCGCATAAAGATGTTCTTGCAGTGCACACTGCCATCCTCTTTCCACCAACGTTTGGCTTCCTCGATGGTCTTGCCCTCAGGGTGATTATAGGTGGTGAAGGCTATGTTGTGCTCTTGCAGATACTCAAGCACTTTCTGCTGTCGTTCAGAGATAATCTCGTATTGATCCATAGTAGAGTGGGGTTGTGTTAGAAACGTCGTGCAAAGGTACGCCAAACAAACGAATATATGCAAAGGCAAAATCAGTTTTTATACGTATGCGGATGCAATTTTGATGCCTTCTCTTAAATTTGTGTCCGGGTAGAGGTGCCTTTGGGTGGAGATTAGGCATATAGTGCAAGCATTGACTCCCGGATAAAAGAAATGTAATGGAAAAATCTCAAAAAAATGTTGTACCTTTGCACCCAAAACCGGTAAACGACAAAAAAGGCTATGCAAGTAATAAAGAAATCATTTGACTATTTAACGGAAGATGAGTATCGTGATTTAGATTACGGTACGATCTATTATGTGGAAGGAGAAAACTGTGCGGAAGTAAATAAGTACGTCTTAACTCATTCAGATCAAATCTCCCGGATAATCAATCAAGACGAGCGCAACTGGATTACGTGTAAGATTGTTTATCTTGATGAGACCAACCCTCTGTTTCCGACCGAGAAGAGAGCCGCTTTGTATAGTCCGATGATGCCCGGTGAAGAGAGTGAGGCGGATGCTAATATCTTTGTTACGGCATACATCGACATCACCGAACCGAAACGTGTGGAAGAAGCCTTCTCACAATATTTCAGCACCTTGCAGCAGATGTTTGATGAGGCTTTGGATAACGGGTATGATGAGGAAGAATACCTAACACCAACCCCTCTATCAGATGTTGATTATGATCTCCATTCCCCTGTTTATTGTGAGTGTGAGTATGTCGGCTCGCCAATGAGTTTACAAAAACGAAGAATATATTCTTCTTTTTATACATTGAGCAGGTTGGAAATCACTCCTCATACTTTTCAAGTGCTCCTTCCCGACTATAACAGTGAGATTATGTTTACCGCACAGGTAAAGGCTTTATATATCCTTTTTTTGCACCATCCCGAAGGTATTCGTATGAAAGATATAACTGACTATAAAGAAGAATACAAACAATTATATTTCTGTTTAACCAACCGTTCGGATACTGACAAACTGCGCAAATCGGTGGATAAGTTGCTGGATGTTTATAATTCTAACGCGTTGAATGTGAAGAAGTCCCAGTGTAATTCGGCTATTCGTCAAGCCCTGCCCGACGAAGAACTATATCGCCACTATGTCATTGAGGTGGTGAGAGGGGAACAACATAAAATCAATTTGGATCGTTCCTTGGTCTCGATGCCGGAAGTGTTATGTCAGTAACGTGTTTGTAACGTTACAAACTTTTGGGAGTGCCCTTAAAAGAGCAGTATCTTTGCAGCGGATTTGAAGAAGTCCGCTGTTTATTTATTGTTTAACTCATAATGAATAATCGCTATGGAAACAACTGCTAAAACACAGGTTTACAACCTCGTCATCCTTGACAAGTCCGGTTCAATGGAATCCATTAGAAAAGAAGCCGTAGATGGCTATAATGAGACACTCGGCTCCATTCGTGCAGCACAACGCAAACACGTTGATACACAAAACCATTTCGTGTCCTTGGCAGCCTTCTGCGGCTGCGGTATAGAAATGATCTACGACAAAAAACCTATCAATGAGGCTGAAAACTTGCAAGAGAAACAGTATCAACCTTGTTGTACGACTCCGCTCTTTGATGCCATAGGTATTGCCATTCAGAAACTGAAAAAAGATATACAAAAGGTAGAAGACGCTGCCGTTTCTGTAACCATCATCACTGACGGACACGAAAATGCATCGAAAGAATGGCAAAGAGATGCGGTCAAAAAACTTATTGAAGAGTGCAAAGAAGAAGGTTGGATGTTCGCTTTTATCGGAGCAGATGAAGAAATACTGAAAGTGGCAACCACCATCTCTATCACCAACACCGTTCTATGGGAGAAAACGGAAGAAGGTACACGAGCAATGTTCTCTGTTGCCGAAAAAGCCAACGAACGTTTCTATGACATGATGGCGGATGCATGCTGCTCCAATGCACCTGTCGAAGAACGCAAAAGAATGCGACGACAGTTTGCAGAGGAATGTTATGATGAGGACTATGTATAATATTGTATTTCAATATCTGCTCGTATGAAACCTACCGGTTCGGCGACGATTGGCATCTGCAAGTGTGGTGCGATAAGGCATAGTGAATATACCAAGATGATGCAGTTTGTGCGCTTCAGCAAGCATGGCTGCTGATATCTCACGCAACGAGTCAAAACGCATAATGATGGCATAATTTTTGCATTGTCAAGCAAATTTATCAGCCTTCCATATAGCGGCTGCCCGAAAAAAGTTGTACCTTTGCACCCGATTTGAGAAATGAGACACCGCATATCTGTCATATTAATTGCTTTGATCGCCTGTTTGGCGGTTATCGCCGGTAATGCCAACAGCTATCCGCGTGCAGTGGCAAACCGCCATATGGCACTCCCTGCACAGACGCAGATATGTACCATTGGTTCTTCCTCGGATTGCGCACTGCCCGTACATATCGAGAAGATCCAAGTCTCCTGCATTCATCTCTCTGCGCAGCAGCAACTCAAGCGTCTCTCACAGTCCGTTTTCGGACTGCCGGCGAATACCGCCACTTCTTATTCCATCGCGCGAACGATCCATCGCTCGCGCACACTTCTCCGAAGTCTGGAGACCTATGATATAAGTTTCCCCTTCTCCGCTTTCTGGTAATCTGAGTCAGACATCCTTTATTCTCACCCGCTTCCGACAAGAGGCGGGCAGGCTCCGTTATGGAGCAGTCAATCAGATTACTAACTTCAAACTGTTTATTCGTATGACAACAGGTATTATCGGCATTGTTTTACTTGCCATTTTCGTCATTCCGGTCATCATCCTCAACACTAAGAAAGGCAAACGGAACGACGACAAACAATAAATTCGTATTTTATGGAACAACTAATAAGCTCACTCTTGGCTAATCCCGTTACCTTGGGATTAGTCATGGTGGTGGGTTTCGTACTCCTTTTGCTGGTCGCCGCATCGAATAAAGCCCGCCGACTCCAACGCTGACACGGAGCTGTTTTGTTAATCGTCTATGCCGCCTATCTGGCATATAGACTGATATTAATGTTTTTTTAATTGAAAATCAAAGAATTATGGAAATCGACAAACCATATATTGCTCAAAAGAGCGCGTTTTTCGGGCTGTTTCACTACATGGTATATACACCGACAAACAGCAAGTTACACCATTTTGAATGTTGCTATCCGCCGCTGCTGGCAGGCGAACTGAAAGACTTGTTCAGTCTTGACGACGAAAAGTTCGCAGCCCGCTTGACCAAATGCAGCAAGTATGAGCAGTCCATAAACGGTAACTTATTGGTGAACGGCTATGTCTCGGCGGACAAACAATTTGTCTCGCTGCGTTTGTATCAATTCTCGCAGATTGATTACCAGCCGGTTAGTGACATCCGTTACCTGCAAGGCGAATCCGCCTTCAAAGCCGCACAGGTCTTCGGTCTGTAAGGAACAGAGGCCTTTTGTACAAAACAGAGCAACGGCAGATGAATGCCGTTGCTCTGTTGTAATTTCTTTGTCCTCGTTGTTTATACGTTTGCCGTGTTCGCAGCGTTGTGTGCCGAAATTGAGGTTGCAATGGAAGTTGAGAATGAGCATCTGGCGGAAAAAATCGTGCCCCTTGTGAGCTAAGAAATCCCGCATCTCGGCTTGCTGCGTGTTCGGGGCGAGGGCACAAAAAAAGAGACGAAGCACTGTCAAAGTGCCTCGCCTCTCGGAAGAATAGCAGCAGTAGTACTATGATTTATGTCTTAGCCACAAGGGAATGATTATTTCACTTCCAGTCCTTGGATGGTATAAATCTTGCCTCCGCGGAGGATGTAGATGATGTTATCTATCATGATCTTACGTGGAGTTGAGGACGCGTCCGTATGAACATCCTCGATACCGGTGGTGGAGGAGGTTACCACCCATTGTACGTCATAGATGCTGACGCTGTTTTCACTTTCCGCAATATCCTCGTCGAGGTGCGCGCGTTTTGCACGTGCGCGGAACTTGGACGGCACAGAAGCCGGAGTTTCCGGTTCGTCAGGTACTATACCATAGATAAATACATACGCTTTGTTCTCCACCGAGTAGGGTATGTTGATCTGACCTTTTACTGCTTGCGCAAAGGTCTCTGCTTCGCTGCCCTCAACGAGTACTGCGATTTCGCGGTTGCCTGTGGTCTTGATGGTCAGGTTGAGTGTTCCTGTACCGGCAGGGATGGTGAGAATCATACCGCTGAAGTTATTGCGGATGACATCCATGTTGTCGGGGTTGGCGAGTACGTTCTCCATCATGACGCTATCCACCACGGTATTGAGGACGAGTGCTTGTTCGGCAGCGTCGTAATGGTCGCCGTTGGTGGTGTCGCAGGTCAGATAGAGGTTGCCCACTACGGCGTTGGTGAGGTCGGCGTTGGTTGCCAGAGCGGCGAGCGATGTAGTGCCGCTTTCGGCTATCGGCGCGATGTCTTCTACGGAAGCGGGTTTGGTCTCCGGTGTCATTTCGACAATGTTTTGGAAGCGGTTCCATTGCTCATCAGCGCGGTAAGCCGCGAGTGTGCCGGAAGGGACATAGAGAGTGGCTGTTTCATAGGTGTTGCCGTACCAGTTTTCGAACGCGTCTTGTCCGAGCGCGCCGGCAGGTTTTTGGATATGAGAGGTGATGAGGGTGAGGTTCTCCAGATTCATGAATCCGTACTGTGCGATATGTTTGAGGTTAGCAGGCAGTGTGAGTGAGCGGATGCCATCCAGATCCACAAAAGCCTCTTG
>JAFSTB010000018.1 GCA_017450685.1 Paludibacteraceae bacterium | reverse complement strand
GTATTATGTATTACCTTTGCATCATCTTAAAAAGTCAACCTCCTTAGCATAGGAGTAAACCTTTTCAGTAAACAAGTCAAAAGTTTACGATTCTTAAGATTCCTTCTCAGTAAACGAGTCAACCTTTTTCAGGTTTAGTCAATAATCAGAGTACATTTTTCTGTCTTTTTCTTGTGCCGCTTGTCTCTCGCTCATCGCTCGGTGGTGAGTCTCACGCTACGCTTTGATTGTTAACTAAATTTTTGTACATGTACCTATCTGTTGCAGTACTTCATTTCTACCCCATGCTTTTTCATCCAAAACAATCAACCTCTCAATTAGAGAACGATTCCACCTATTTGTAGGAATTCCACACGGAATATTCCTTATTAATTCCTGCCTTATGTATGAGAGGAGTATTGGGTCAAAATTTAATAAACATACATATATAATAGGTTTGCCAATCTTATTTTCCGCATATCTGTATAGGAATGTATCACGATATTTACGGACTAAATTATTCCTCAGCCATGTTTTGAGATGATATGTATCCCCTTTCTTTCTCTGGTCTCCTTCTTTCTGCATTCGCTGAATCTCCTCATCTTGATAATCCTTGATTTCAATCCACATGTCAAATTTAGAAAATATCGCCATCACATCAACGGATTTCATAACACTGACTCCATGATAATGGGGAGATTGATTATCTGTCTCATCAAATTTATATAACTCCTTAGCTCCAGGAAAATCAAAGATATAGCCATCAACTGTTGCTGTCATAATGCGCTTATTTCATTAGAGATTTCACGATCTAAGATAGAAGCCAATGTTTCATCGATTGCGTTATGAAATATAGATGAAAAATTATCTGTTGTTTGACATTGGATTTCCATATCTTCCCCTCTATAAAGAGCATGGTAACAAATTTTATCTTTTTCTGTTGCCGCTAATTGAAACTCTTTCAATAAAATATAATCATGCGTACTGATAAAGATTTGAACTCCTAATCTCTGCAATTCAAGAAGTACCTGAACAAGAACCCGTGATAACTTAGGGTTAAGATTAGCCTCAGGCTCATCCCAAAAAAGCACACTGCCTTTTGTTAGTGTACCATTGTGAATTAAGGTGTATAACAAGCCTAACTTCCTAAATCCTTCTGCTAATAGAGGAAATTCGAGTTCTCCATTTTTATTTTTCAAATAGAAATGCTCTTGTTTCTCTATTACTCGTCCATCAATGGCTCCTTGCAATATTGTTAATAATTTTGCAATCTTATCATCTTGTTTTCCTCGCGGGATAGGGAGAAATGCTTTATCAATAATATCAGGATATACTTCCTCATATGAAATATCCTTTTGAGAATATAAAGCGCGAAAACCAGGTGCATTAGCTAACATATCCTTAACAGGAATAAAGATAGATTCATTTTTTTTGTCTGCTATCCAGTTCTTATGGATGACATCAGCTTTGCCTAATGTAGTTATGGTACATGATATATATCCATCCTTACCATCGTGCTCCCTATAAATAGTTATTTTCCCGCTAGCCCTACCTATTTTCCTATGAACAAGTCGGCCAATTGTATTTGGCAGAAATACAGCTTTTAATTTATCATCAAAAGTTCTACCAAGACGTTTATCGGACACACAACAAGCAGAATAAATTGCTTTCATCACATGAGTCTTTCCTGTTCCGTTTTCTCCTATCAGGATATTAATTCCTTCACTGAAATTGATTTGAAGATGTGTGAATGCAGTAAATTCATCTGCTTTAAATTTAGTAATCATATAGTTGTATTTAATATATGTTAATATCTCTTCTTACAATCTCACGCTACTGGGGATGTTCACTACTCTGTCTGCGAACATCCGGGTGTTGGTTAGATGATCGGTTTCGCAGTGTTCGAACATCGGCAAGCGGTTCATGAGTTCCCAAATCGGACGAGTCATGACACCGTTATCATTGGTGTATTGCAAGAACGCTTGCTGTTCTTCACGATTGGGCAGTAATACCGCGTTTAGCCAATAGTTAGAGCGGGTGTTTTCCGGTTCTACGAAGAACTCTACGCCATCCATTCGGCTGAAATAATCACGGTAGGCTGCAGCTGTGGCACGTTTGTCCGCCACGTATTCCTCAATATGCTCCAACTGCGCACAACCAAGGGCGGCGTTGATATTCGGCATTCGATAGTTATAGCCGATATGGTCATGGCGGAACTCCCAACGATGAGGAATTTTGGCTTGCGTAGTAAGATGTTTGGCATAAGCGCCTAACTCTTCGTCATTAAATAGCAACATTCCTCCGCCACCGGTGGTGATCGTCTTGTTGCCATTGAAACTTAAAGCACCTATCTTGCCAAACGTTCCGGTGTGTTTGCCTTTGTAGAGGCTGCCGATACTCTCTGCGGCATCTTCCACTATCTCAATATGATATTCCTCGCAGACCGCAACCAGTTCGTCCAAACGAACCGGATGACCGAACGTATGCATCGGGACGCAGGCTTTCACTCTGCGATCGGTACGTTTGTTATAGCATTGACCATTGCGAATCTCTGCGTTCTTTGCGAGCCACTCTTTGACCGCATCGGGCGACAACCCCATTGTCTCCACATCCACATCCAAAAACACAGGATGAGCACCTATATAACTGAGGGCATTGCAGGTTGCGATGAAGGTCAGGGCTTGCGTCAGCACTTCATCATCGCGCTCCACTCCCACAAGCATCAGTGCCATGTGCAACGCATTGGTTCCACTGACGCACACAACCGCGCGTTTTGCACCCGTATAGCGTGCCATGTCCTCCTCAAAACGATTCACAAACTTTCCAACGCTACTGACAAACGTGGTATCAATACACTCGTTGAGGTACTTTTTCTCGTTACCAATAAACTTCGGAACTGCCAGAGGTACGAAATTCGAATTACCATACAGGTCACGAATAAAATCTACTATTTGTTTGTAATCTGCCATTATACTACATTTTACTATCCAAGTTTTTTCCTTTCTCCTCGTGCTCGAAAGTCGGGATAAAGGATTTTATTGCTTCTACCACTTCTGCCTTCGTAAAGTCCGTACGAGCAAAAATAGTCTCAAACTGTTCGAACAATTGATTTACCTCCGGCATCGAATGACGCTGCGACTGCTCTACCACGCCCAGACTTTGGAAACGAGTGGTGTTGATTTTCTCGCCCTGCACATAAAACTCCTCATAGGCTTTCTCGCCGGTGGTGTTGCTGCCGGTGTAGATGACGGGGTATTCCGAGTTGAGAGTTGAAAGCTGAGAGTTGATAGAAACCGCATATTGCTTTGCTTCTTCATCGGTAGCGCAGAGATGTTTCTGCAAACCTTGCTCGCGAATGAAATCATCACATATATCCGAAAACTTTAACATCTGTTCTTCGCCCAACTTAGGGAAGAAAACCTCACCACTTTTGCCAAGGATGCAAGCCAACAAACATATCTGTCCACTTTCTTCGGGAGAAACAAAATAGCGTTTTACGTCATTAGGTGCAGCGAGCGGCTGGCGTTTCTGCAAGCGATGCATCCAACCGTCTGGAAGCGAACCATTAGAGAACGCTACATTTGCGAAACGAGCTGTTGTCACATTGTACTCCGCCGAATATGCCATAATCAGATCTTCCAAGATGCGCTTGCTGGCTCCCATGATATTCACGGGGTTGGCCGCTTTGTCCGTGCTAACACAAAAGAAATGATTCGGCTTATACTCCATCATCAAGTCCATCAACTTCTTCGCCTTGATATCATTGTTCTCTATCAGCGCTTGCACAGAGTATTTGTCACGTTCCGAACGGACATGTTTATGCGCGGAAAAATTAGCAACAATATCAAAGCCTTGCTCTTCACGGAAGATGCGCTCAAAGATAGGACTTGCAAAATCGAGCGTGTAAGTGCGATAATCTTCCGGTACGGCGATGTTAGCACTACTGCGCAAGTCACGAGTTAACTCTGCCAATCCATTCTCATTGAGATCCACCACAATGAGTTGCTTAGGCGTAAAAGGAAGCAGAGCTTTGATAAACGAAGAACCGATACTGCCTGCCCCGCCAATAACACATATACGTTTGTCCTTTACCTCATCCTTAATCTTTTGCCTATTTGCTTCTATGTCCGCGGCAAACATACTCACCGGTCGATGAGTAACATACGTTGATATGAATTGTAATAGGTTAAACATTGTTCTTACTGTGATTTATATTTCAACTTAGCCATATTTTTTACCGCCGACTAAGATCGCAAACTTCATTTTTATCTTGTTTAATATTTCATTTTCTTTCATTTCCCTTTCATCCTCTTCCTTACCCGAGACATACGGAACGGATACGAGAGGATAAGTTAACCCACTCTTCTCCCGCTCATCGGTCGGTAGAGATTATCTCCCAATGACCTTTTTTTCGTCCTCCTACTCTTTTAAGAGACTTGTCCCTCATCCCTTTTATTTGCTCTTCGACACCACGCTCTGACATGGAAAGGGTTTGAGCAATCTCTTTCATTGTGATTTGAGGATTAGTTTTTATCAGTGCTAATATCTTATCTGATGTCTTTTCCACAGTCTTTTCCACAGTCTTTTCCACAGTAGTACCATCCTCATATTCAATTATCCAGCCATTGGGACGACGGGTAGTGGTGGAGAAATTAAGACCTATCAAGATCTTTTGACGATTATCCAACGTCCATGGCAACATATATTCTTTATCTTTGATTTGTTGCAATGCCACTTGCGCCGTACTATCAATTTTGCATTCGATAATATAAACGTACTTATCAGTACGCATCAGTAAATCTATCCGTCCGTCAGATGTCATATACTCCGCATCTACTTGCAAACCGATGAGTTTGCATAAGATATATAGAACGTTACGGAAATGTGCTTCAGGAGTTGTCTGTGCATCGTATTGGAAATCCGCGAAGAAGGACTGTAAACGAGTTAAGAATTGTGCCACGTTTCCCTTCCGCACATCATCAATAAAACCCAACAGGATAGCATTTGTTCGCGTTCTTTGTATTGACGTATAGTATGGCAGCAAGAACTTAAAGAAACCACTCCGCACTTCTTCGTTCGGGAAGGTCAACCAACTCACGAGTCCTGCCTCGTCGCTGCGTAGTATGGATAAATACCCACTTTGGTACAATAGAGGTACGATGCTATCGTTATTCCCATCTTTGCTATCCAAGGCGGACGTATCAACCGGTTCTTCTAAGTCCGGCAGTGAATAATGATTGCGTTGCAACATCTCTACAAGAACAGTTGGGGTGCCGGTCTCAAACCAGTAACTGCCTATTTCTTTCCACCAAATCGCATTCATCAAACTAAAAGGATTATACAACCCGGGAGTCTGATCTACAAAATGGTAACCATCATACATAGTCTGCAGTTGTTTGCGAATCTCTTCGTAGGATTTATTTGTTTCCTCAGAAAAGCGAAGAATGTATGGATATAAATCTCTATCTATTTCCTCATCTGTTATGCCACAAATGGATGCATAATATCTGTTCCGAGAAATGTCCCTTAAATTATTCAGATCACTGAAGATACTGATTTTGCTAAATTTCGTTATGCCTGTCAACAAAGAGAATTGTATATACTGATCCATTGTCTTGAGGACAGCATAAAAACCACGCAGTATATTTCTGTATCTGTCTTGCAGTACAGGATTATCTATTGCCTGCAACAGTGGTTTATCATACTCATCCACCAGTATTACAACTCGTTTACCTGTCTTCTCATACGCACGACGGATTATCCCCATGAACCGCAGACTTAGATCCACCTCGCTTGGTTCTGTTCCATAAATAGTTTCTTGTTGAGCAAGATAATCATTGATAACATTATATAATTTCTGTTCCGAATCGTAAGTCTGCGCGTTATAATCCAAATGAAATACAGGATGAATAGGCCACTCTTTCTCAACTTGTCCGATATATAGACCATTAAACAATTCTCGTTTACCGAGAAAATAGGCTTCAATGGTACTTAACAGAAGAGACTTACCAAACCGTCTTGGTCTGGATAGGAAATAATGGGTACCATCCTGAGCCATCCGATAGATATACTCAGTCTTATCCACATACAATCGATTTTCAGTTCTTAACTTTTCAAACGATTGTTCACCTATGGGTAATTTTAGTAAGTCCATATTCATACTGCGTGCAAAGATACGGATTTTTCCGATACACCTGCGCCCCAACGCTCTTCGGCTTTCTTTTGCACCAAGTCACGACCAAGTTCCCAATTAAAGAGCAACTTCTCCGCGTTCACGCGTACAGACGCCTTCACTTGCGCCGAACGATAGCGATATTTCAACTCGGCTATCCATTCCGCGTAGGCAGTATATATATGTATATCGTGAGATTTCACGATACGCGGTTGTTCAGATATGTCGTTTACTTTGCTCATTTTCAGGCGATTGGTATCTTGGTTATTTATCTTCTATGCTTTCAGTCCTAATATACTGCGCACGAAAGCGTCTGTGTCGAAAGGCTGTAGGTCTTCCGCTTTCTCACCCAAACCGATATACTTGACGGGAATCTTAAACTGGTCGCTTATCCCTATGACCACTCCGCCTTTGGCTGTGCCATCTAACTTAGTTATTGCCAAAGAGGTGACCTGTGTGGCTTTGGTGAACTGTTTAGCCTGTTCGAAAGCGTTCTGTCCTGTTGAACCGTCCAAGACGAGCATTACCTCGTGAGGTGCACCGGGTATCACTTTCTGCATCACATTGCGCATCTTGGTCAGTTCGTTCATCAGATTGACCTTATTATGTAAGCGTCCGGCAGTATCGATGAGCACTATATCAGCGCCGTTGGCTTTGGCGGAAGCCACAGTGTCGAATGCTACTGATGCTGGGTCAGAGCCTTGCTGCTGTTTAATGACGGGTACTCCCACACGCTCACCCCATATACAGAGTTGCTCAACAGCGGCAGCGCGGAAGGTGTCGGCGGCACCGAGATAGACTTTCTTACCCAATTTCTTAAACTGCCAAGCCAACTTACCTATCGTAGTGGTTTTACCCACACCGTTAACACCCACCACCATTATAACGTAAGGCGTTCCATTAACATTGCTAAAAGACAGGGCATCAACACCTTCCTTTGTCTCGTTCTCTGCTAACAGAGTCGATGTCTCTTCCACTAAGATACGGTTCAGTTCGCCAGTGCCGAGATACTTATCTTTAGCCACACGTTTCTGTATGCGTTCGATGATACGAAGTGTTGTTTCCACGCCAACATCGGAAGTGACGAGAGCCTCTTCCAGTTGGTCCAGCACATCGTCATCAACGGTGGATTTGCCAATGATAGCACGGCTTATTTTTGACAGGACCGACTCGTTGCTTTTCTCCAACCCTTTGTCTAAGGTCTCTTGTTGCTCTTTTTTTGATTTGAATAGTCCGAAAAAAGCCATATCACATCAATTCAGGAAATAATCAACTGTTGTTACTACTCTCACATGCTTAATCCAGGGTTGATACTCGTCGCTTTCGACTGAGAACTGCCCTTGATTGGCTCGGCGAATGCCGCCTAACTTGCTTTTGGAGTCTTCTGCAAACTTCTTTGCCACGGCACGTGCATTGCGTGTGGCTTCTTCTATCATCTGCGGTTTGAGGTCGGATAGTCCGTTATACTGATAATCAATGCTCCATTGATTGATACTAACGATGATACCTTTACTGAGCAGTTCGGAAGTAAGGTTCAGGTTTTCAGCCACTAAATCCACTTTTTCGGTACTGACTACGATGGATGCTTCAAGTGAATAATGCATCTCGGGGCGTCGCTCGGAATAATAATCAGTCCATTGGTCATTAACCGTCACTTTGCCTTCACTTATATCATTTGCTTCGAAGCCTTTGGCAATAAGTGTCGCTTTAATCACTTTCATCACTCTGTCCGACTCGTTTTGCAATGCTACCAGATCGTTGCTTAACACCTTATAGTCAATAGGGAAGACGGCATAGTCGGCTTTCACATCGGCAGTGGCTAAACCTTTGACTGTTACCGACCTGTCTTTGAATGCAATCTTTGTCAATCCGCCTGACAATATCCAAGCAGACAAAACCAAGCCTAAGCCTATAACGGCGGCTGCCATAAATTGATTGTTCTTCATAATAATAACAATTTTATCAATCAGTTAGTAACTCTTTATCTATATTTTTTTGCTTGTTCTTTTGCTCTTTCACGTGCCAAGCGTTGTTGTTCGCGTTGCATAGCCTCCAAGCGAGCCATAAAACCGGATTTCTGTGGTTTATTGGCATTCTTTTTTGCGTTCTCTTCCATCTGGCGGAGCAATTTCTTATCGTCGATAGACCAACGGAAAAGCATTGTTTGCAGGATGGTGAAACCGAGAGAAAGCAGATAGTAGTAACTCAAACCTGCGGCGTAGTCATTGAAGATGAAGAGGAACATGAGCGGCATAAGATACATCATGTACTTCATAAACTTCATATTAGGGTCCATTGCTTGTTGTTGCATAGTGATAAAGGTGTAGCCGAAGTTTGCCACCGTCATCAGTAAGCAGAAGAGGCTCAGATGGTCGCCGAGCAACGGTATATGATAGCCCCAAGACAAGATAGCGTCATAGGTGCTGAGGTCTTCAGCCCACCATAACGACTGTCCGCGCAACTCAATAGCAGTGGGGAAGAACCAGAACATTGCCATCAGTACGGGGAACTGGAACAGCATAGGCAGACAGCCTGACATAGGGCTCACACCGGCACGTTGGTACAACGCCATAGTAGCCTGCTGACGCTCCTGCATCTTCTCCGGCGGGTATTTCTGATTGATCTCGTCCAACTGCGGACGCAACACGCGCATCTTGGCACTCGACTTATACGAAGCGAACACAAAGGGCAAGATAATCAACTTGATAACCAATGTCATAAGCAAGATGATAACGCCTATATGCAGTCCCCAAGACGAGAATAAATCGAACATCGGGATAACCAATATCTTGTTTATCCATGCCACTATCTTCCATCCTAACGGAACCAACTCTTTCAGGTGCAATTTCTGTTCTCCTTCCAGTCCTTTGTCGTAAGCACGGAGGGTGTTGTAATGATTAGGTCCGAAATAGAAACGGAAGCCTGTGGTTGTCTGGCCGGACAAGTCAAAATCGACGCTCGTTTGGGTTTGATACTCTTTGATATAGCCTGAATATTTATTCTGCGGTTTGGACTCAAAAACGGAAGAAGAGAAGGCATCGTCTGCGATTAACACAGTTGAGAAGAATTGATCCTTATACCCAATCCATCTGACGCGAGCCGACTCTTTTTTTATGTCGGACTTGCTCTCGCTCAGTTTCTCCATATCGCCGCCGACGAGCATATATTGCAGTTGTGCATATCTCTCTTCAAACTTGCGTCCGCGTTCTTGTTGAGGGATTTTTTGCTCCCAACGCATCTCCAACGAATTGATATTCTGTGCCAACACCTGCTGCATATTATGCGGAACAATCTTGAATGAGAGCATATACTCATTTTCAGGCAAGGTATATACAAAATCGAGCCATGCGCCGTCCACCTCAGTAAGCAGACGCATTATCAGTGTGCTGTCGTTAACCTTCACAGGGGTGAAGAAAAGATTGCGAGTTGAGACGATACGGTTGTTCTGAGTAATCAGAGTGAAACTCATATCTGACTCATCGCCACGGAAGAGATTAAGCATATTGACGGTATCGCCATAAGCCTTATACTCTTTCAGTTCCACTCTTGACACACGTCCGCCTTGGTAATCGAAATGTAGTTTGAGACGACTGTTCTCCAATGTCTCCTCGCCATTGACACCCTGTGCCGAAACGGCAAATGCAGCATATACATTTTTCAACTGCTCCCCTACATTTGCCACGGCAGTATCATTTGCCTGCTCGTTTAATCCGTTTTGTATAAGATCGGACAATGTTTGGGCTTCTTTCTCTATCTGTTCAGCCAATGCTATACTGTCCTGTATATGCCTGCGTTGCTCCAACTGCTCTGCTGTAGGAGCCTTCGGACGGTTGAAAAAAGAAAAACCAAAGATAATAACGGCCATCAAGAAAAAGCCTATCCACGTATTTTTATCCATCATTAAGAAATTTTATTTGTCTTATTAAAATTATGCCTTTTTCCTTTCGTAGGTAACGAAAGAGAAATCATAAGGATTGTTGTCATCAGCAGCGAACTCTTCCCTTTTTACTTCCGACCAACACGAGGGTAATATCTCCGGGAAGAAAGTGTCAGCATCGTGCCAAGTGTGATGTATGTGTGTGATATACAGTCGGTCAGCCCAAGCGATACATTGTCTATAGACCATACCGCCACCAATAACAAAAGCCTCTTCCTCTTCATTGGCTAACCGCAGAGCCTCTTGTAAGTCATACACTGTGATAGCCCCGTCAAAGGTCTCACTTACTCTATCCGTAAGCACTATATTGCGGCGATGCGGCAACGGACGATGCGGTAAGGAGAGCCAAGTGCGCTCACCCATCAACACCGTATGACCGGTTGTGATAGCTTTAAAATGCTGAAGGTCAGCAGGCAAATGGCATAACAACTCACCCTGACGACCAATGGCATTATTCTCATCTATGGCAACAATAATATTTAGCATATATGTAATTTTATCTGTTTACTTAAACACTCACTTTCCCTGCTATATGCGGATGCGGGTCATACCCTACGATGGTAAAGTCCTCGTACTGAAAGTCGGTTATCTCTTTCCTTCCCTTATTGAGCTGCATCTGCGGCAACATACGCGGTTCGCGAGTCAGTTGCAGTTTCACTTGCTCTAAATGATTGAGATAGATATGTGCATCGCCCAGCGTATGTACAAAGTCGCCTGCTTGCAATCCCGTCACCTGCGCCATCATCTGTAGCAGCAAGGCGTAGGAAGCGATGTTGAAAGGTACTCCGAGAAAGATGTCGGCACTGCGTTGATAGAGTTGCAAACTCAGTCTGCCATTCGCCACATAGAATTGAAATAAGCAATGGCATGGCGGCAACGCCATCTTCTCCACCTCAGCCACGTTCCACGCACTAACCATCAACCGGCGGCTATCAGGATTGGTACGTATCTGCTCCACTAACCGGCTTATTTGGTCAATCGTTCCTCCGTCATAGTCAGGCCACGAACGCCACTGATGACCATAGACGGGACCTAACTCACCTCGCTCGTCTGCCCATTCATCCCATATACTGACACCGTGGTCGTTGAGATATCGGATATTGGTGTCACCGCGCAAGAACCACAACAACTCATAGATAATGGACTTGAGGTGCAGTTTCTTTGTAGTGAGCAACGGGAAGCCGTCATCAAGACGGAAACGCATCTGGTGACCGAAGACGGACAACGTACCCGTACCTGTCCTATCGTGCTTCTCCACGCCTTCAGCCAACACGCAGCGACATAAATCCAAATACTGTTTCACTTCTTTTAATCAGTTAGTTACAGGTAGTGTTATACGAAAAGTGGTACCTACACCCACTTGCGATTGCTTGACAAAAATTCTACCTTTATGGTATCCGTTTATTATTCTCTTGCATAGCGATAAACCCAGTCCCCACCCTCTTTGTTTGGTGGAGTAGCCAGGTAAGAAGATACGTTTGTACATACCGCTGCTTATTCCGCAACCTGTATCCTTGACATCCACCCACACCGAGCCTTCCTCCACACCTGCCGTCACCGTTATCTGCCCTGCACCGTTCATTGCATCGGCAGCGTTCTTGACGAGGTTCTCTATCACCCATTGAAACAGAGGCTCACATAGCATACACATCTTTTGGTCGTACTCACTGTCCCACTCGCACCTTATCTCCACACGTTTGGAAATACGTGTCTGCATATACTCGATGGTCTTTCTCACTATCGGTAACACGACAACCGGGTGCAACTCGGGCTCACTGCCAATCTTCGAGAATCGGTCGGCTATCACCTTCAGGCGGTCGATATCACCTTGCATCTGCGGCAACAGAGTATCGTCGGGATAACGTTCTTTGAGCAACTCCTGCCAAGCCATCAGCGATGAGACAGGTGTACCCAACTGATGCGCCGTCTCTTTACTCAAGCCTGCCCACACGCGGTTCTGCTCACTGCGCTGAGCCGTATAGATAGTAACGATAACCACCAGCACAAAGAGCAGTATAACGCCAAACTCCACATAGGGCAACATACGTATTTGACGCAAGGCTTCCGACTCATCGTAGTAGATATATTGCACCACCTCATCGCCCAACCACACTTCTATAGGACCATTGAGCAAAGTGGGATCATCAACGGCACGCTTCACATTTCTGGTCATCAACACTTTACCCTCACTATCCAACATATAAACGGGAATAGTGGTGTTGTCCTCTATTATTGACGACACAAAGTCAATATCTGTACCTTCATCAGCCTCAATAAACTGCCTTGTGGCTTCCGCCCAAATCTCTATTATGCGTTGCTCTTCTTCAGCCATCTGCCTCGCTAAATGATTGGTAAACAACACAGAAGCCACCACTATACATAGGGCAACCAAGAGTGCTGCCGCACCCAAACGATTAAAAGAGATACGAAAAGACGGTGTCATTTTTGCCATAGTGTGCAATCAATTTAGCAAAATTGATCATTTTCGGTCACATAATTAGCGCGACAAAGGTAATGATAATTAAGCAGATTGCAAAAAAAATAAATATTTTTGAAGAAAATTGTTAATATATTTGCACACTTACAAAAATCGCCGTACCTTTGCACCCGCTTTCGGAAAGAAAGAGTCTTTCCTAAAATTACGTTTTGTTTGGGTGCTATCGTCTAGTGGCCTAGGACAACGGCCTCTCACGCCGTAAACCCCGGTTCGAGTCCGGGTAGCACTACAAAGCCCGCTGATAATCAGCGGGCTGAGTTTTTCATAATAAGTATTTCACCTTATACTTATCCTTCACCTTATCTTATAAAGTTCATTGGTTGCCATTCCTCTCGTTGAGGCAGTTGTGGTGCGTTGTCGCCTCTCAGTCCTCTTATCATCCAGGCGAGGTTATGAGCCAGTGTACGCATAGTCTGCATACCTTCGGTATCTTGCTGTGCTTGTCCTGCTTCGCGTCCATAGGCTATATTCCAATACTGAGAAGTGGCAAGTGGCATATTCATCATTTGCAGAGGCATCTGCAGTGCTTCGAAAGCGGCAGTGGCACCACCACGGCGACAGACAGTAACCACTGCAGCAGGTTTGTTTTGCACATAAGCACCATTAGAGAAGAAAGCGCGTTGCATAATAGCGAGGAGTGCTCCGTTAGGCTGACCGTAATAGACAGGCGAACCGAAAACGAAGCCATCAGCCTGTGCAAACTTCTCGGAGATGGAGTTGCACACATCGTCATCGAAAACGCAGCGACCGTTGTTTTTCACTTTGCAAGTGCCGCAAGCAACACAACCACGTATAGGTTTGTTGCCTATCCAAACAATCTCAGAGTCGATGTTCTCGGCTTGGAGTGTCTTGGATATTTCACTTAGGGCAATAAATGTGTTGCCGTTCTTGCGCGGCGAACCGTTGATGAGTAATACTTTCATAGCGTAACATTAGTAAAGATTGACCATAGTATGTAAAAAAGGTTTCTACTTTTCCGGTAGAAACCCTTTTTGTCGGGATGACAAGATTTGAACTTGCGACCTCCGGTCCCCCAGACCGTTGCGCTACCGGACTGCGCCACATCCCGATTTTTCCGATTAGCGGGCGCAAAGGTACGGCGAAAATTTGATACTGCAAAAAGAAAAGTAAAAAAAATGTTATATTCCTTAGTTTCTCTCTGTTAATGAGAGCGTTTTATTTTGCATCGCATCTACTCTTTTCCACTAATTGTTTGCTTTGTTTGCAGGCATCTCGTTGTTTGCTTTGTTTGCAGGCATCTCAACTGGATGTGTAGCGAAGTATTTCCAAAGCGGTGCTGCGTGCAAGGCTTGAATGATGTCGCCTTGTTCGAGCAGTTGTTTCACCTCGCATGGGTCCATAAGGTGGATGTGTATGTCTTCAGTCAGCTCTTGGTGTTGGTCGGTGAGTCGTTCCACATCGGTTGCCAAGAAGGTGTAACTGAGGTTATTGTGATTAGTAGGGTTAGGCGACAGCACCATCAACTCTTGCCATTGTCCACCGCCAAAGCCTGTCTCTTCCAAGAGTTCGCGTTTGGCGGCTTCTAATGGTGTCTCATCTTTTTCTATTACACCGGCACATATCTCCATATGTGTTTGTCCCAAGGCATGCCTATATTGGTCTTCCATCACCATTTGCCCGTCTTTGGTTATGGCAATGACATTGACCCAGTTGGGGAATTCGAGGATGAACCACGTGGGGATACGATTGCCGTTGGGCAGTTCCACTTCCTCTTGTCTGACGGAGAGCCATTGACCTAAGGAGAGTATATGTTTTGACTGCAACACTCGCCACGGACGGTGGATGATATGCGGTATCATAATATCTCTTTTAGTATCTCGCTTACGGTGGGGTGTGGGAAGACCACTTGCTTACATTCGTCAACGGTGTATCCCATTCTGACGGCGAAAGAGGCTGCTGCCACAAATTCTGAGCAAGGGTTACCAATCATATGTACACCGAGGACGGTGTTATGTTTACTATCCACGAGCATCTTGCACAGACCTGTTTCGGCTTCATTTTCAGCCACGAACCTACCGGAGAAGGTCATCGGCATAGTGCGCACTTCGTGCGGTATGTCGGCTGCGTCCTGTTCGGTTAGACCCACAGAAGCAATCTCGGGATTAGTATAGACCACGGATGGGATAGCGTTATAGGCTATGCGTTGAACGGGAATGGTTTTGAGCATACGGTTCACTGCCACTTCGGCTTGTCGGGAAGCCACATGTGCAAGCATTATCTTGCCGGTTATATCGCCTGCTGCATATACGTTAGGCAGGTTGGTGCGCATACCTTCGTCCACGTTGATACCTTTGCGCGTAAACTCCAATCCGTCCAGTGCTTCCAAACCGTCAAGGTTAGGGCGACGACCTACACTGATGAGTATATGTTCGGCTTCGAGAGTCAGTGTCTCACCTTCAGAGGTCTGTGCCGTCACTTGGTTTTGGTTGAGCGACATCACCTTAGTGGAGGTCAGAATACGTATGCCGGCTTTTTCGTATTTGTCGCGCAGGATCTTCACCACCTCTTGGTCGAGGTTAGGCAGTATATTGGGCATGGCTTCAATGACCGTCACCGGCACACCGAACTCGTGATAGAGAGTAGCGAACTCCATACCTATCACACCGCCACCCACTATTATCATCGACTGTGGAAGGGTATTGGCGGCGAGGGCTGATGTAGAGTCCCATACTGCTGTATTGTCTTGCACTCCGCGTATGGGTGGAACGAAGTTGGACGAGCCGGTGCAGATGAGCAGGTTTTCGGCTTCGTACTGCTGTTCGCCGCAAGCGATAACAACGGTATCGTCTGTTCGGCTGACCACGAAAGCCATTCCACTAACCACCGTACAATGGTCGTTATTGAGTTTCTGTTTGATACCTGCCACCAACTTACGCACCACTTTTTGTTTGCGCTGTGCTATCTTCTGATAGTCGAAACTCACTTCAGTGGCTTTGATGCCATACTTGTCGGCGTGAGTGGCATTATAGTACTGTTTGGCACTATAGAGCAGTGTCTTGGTGGGTATGCATCCTACATTAAGGCAGGTGCCACCCAAAGTATTTTGCTCAAAGAGAACAACATCTTTGCCTTTCTTAGAGGCTTCGGCAGCGGCGGTATAACCGGCAGGACCGCCACCTATTATAGCAAGAAAATACTTCATAATCAACCCGTTTATTTTGTTTAGTTAGACTTTTTCTTTATATCTATTTGCAGTTCATCCAATTGTATTTGGTCGATGACACCTGGTGCGCCGAGCATCACATCTTTGCCTTGGTTGTTTTTTGGGAAGGCGATGCAGTCGCGAATACTGTCTAATCCGGCGAAGAGACTGACGAAGCGGTCAAGACCGTAGGCAAGTCCTCCGTGAGGTGGAGCACCGTATTTGAAGGCGTTCATCAGGAAGCCGAATTTCTGTTGTGCTTGTTCGGGTGTGAAGCCGAGTATCTCGAAGATTTTCTCTTGCAGTTTGGCATCGTGGATACGTATGCTACCGCCTCCCACTTCCACTCCGTTGATAACCATATCGTAGGCATTGGCACGCACGGCGGCTGGATCAGTGTCGAGCAGAGGTATGTCTTCTGGTTTAGGTGAGGTGAAGGGATGGTGCATAGCCATCAGTCGTTGTTCTTCGTCGGACCACTCGTACATCGGGAAGTCGATAACCCAGAGGCAAGAGAACTGTTTCGGGTCGCGCAATCCTAACTGTCTGCCCATCTCCAGACGCAGTTCACTCAGTTGTTTGCGCGTCTTCATTGCATCGTCACCGCTGAGTATGAGTATAAGGTCGCCTGCTTGTGCCTGCATCTGTTGAGCCATTTGTTGCAACACGTCTTGCGAGTAGAACTTATCCACAGACGATTTGACTGTTCCGTCGGCTTCGACGCGTGCATAGACCATTCCTTTGGCACCCACTTGCGGACGGCGCACGAAGTCGGTGAGAGCGTCCAACTGTTTGCGGGTATAGGTAGCACAACCTTTGGCACATATACCACCTATATATTGTGCGTTGGCGAAGACGGTGAATCGCTCTGCTTCGGGCTTCTTCGCTTCGGCTTCGTGGAAGAGGTCTTGCAGTTCGACAAAGGTCATACCGAAACGTGTATCGGGTTTGTCGCTGCCGTAGTATTTCATTGCGTCAGCCCACGTCATTCGCGGCAGAGCGGGGAGGTCGATATTAAGGATAGTCTTGAACAGGTGTCTTGACATCCCTTCGAACATCTGCAGTATATCTTCTTGTTCGACGAACGACATTTCACAGTCGATCTGCGTAAATTCCGGTTGTCGGTCGGCTCTGAGATCTTCGTCGCGGAAGCATTTGACTATTTGGAAATATCTGTCGAATCCGCTTACCATCAGCAGTTGTTTGAGTGTCTGCGGTGACTGTGGCAGGGCGTAGAAAGTGCCGGGGTTCATACGTGACGGCACCACGAAGTCGCGTGCGCCTTCGGGTGTGGAGTTGACAAGGACTGGTGTTTCTACTTCAAGGAAGCCTTGCTCGTCAAGGTATCGGCGCACTTCAAAAGCCATTTTGTGTCGCAACTCGAGGTTACGTCTGACGGCTGTACGGCGCAGGTCCAGATAGCGATATTTCATTCTCAGGTCGTCGCCACCGTCGGTGTCATCTTCGATGGTGAAAGGAGGTGTGAGAGCGGGATTGAGGATATTAAGTTGCTGAACTTCTATCTCTATCTCGCCTGTGGGCAGTTGAGCGTTTTTGCTCTGTCGTTCAATCACTTTACCTGTCACTTGCAGCACATATTCGCGTCCGAGTCCTTCGGCAAGTGTCAGTTGGTCGCCGCTGAAAGCGAGTTGTGTGATGCCATATCGGTCACGCAGGTCAATAAAAGTCATTCCACCCATTTTGCGGATGCGTTGTACCCATCCGGCGAGGGTCACTGTTTGGTTGACATCGGAGAGTCGTAACTCTCCACACGTTTTAGTACGATACATATATAATGTGTGTTTATTATCCTACTGTTACTTCGGAGTTAATTTTTCTTATCAGTCCTTTGAGTACGTCCCCGGGTCCGAACTCATAGAACTCGTTTGCTCCGTCGATTACCATATTGCGTATTGTCTGTGTCCAGCGAACGGGAGCGGTGAGTTGCATAAGTAGGTTTTGTCGTATCTGTTCGGGGTCTGTCTGCGGATAGGCGTTTACATTTTGATATACGGGGCAGTGCGGTGTGCTGAACGGTGTGTCGAGGATAGCCTGTTTGAGTTCTTCGGCAGCGGGTTGCATCAAAGGTGAATGGAAGGCACCGCCTACGGGCAGTTTGATAGCGCGTTTGGCACCTGCTTCTTTCAGTTGTCGGCAGGCTTCATCCACTCCTTCTATTGTACCGCTGATGACCACTTGCCCCGGGCAGTTGAAGTTGGCTGCCACCACCACTTGTCCTTGCACGCGCTGACAAATATCATCCACTTGGTCGTCGGGCAGTCCTAAGACGGCAGCCATCGTACTCTCCTGTCTTTCACAGGCTTTCTGCATTGCCATAGCGCGTTTGCTGACCAGCAACAGAGCATCTTCATAGCGAAGAGCGCCACAAGCCACCAGAGCGGAATACTCGCCCAGACTATGACCTGCCACCATATCGGGTTGAAGGATAGTCATCACGCGACCGGCAACCACCGAATGAACAAAGACGGCTGGTTGTGTGACGCGCGTTTGGCGCAAGGCTTCGGTATCTTCGTCTATTCGAGAATCATCGCCACTGCCGAACATAATATCGGTAAGGCGAAAACCTAACACTTCGTTGGCTTTTTCAAACATCTCGCGGGCTACGGGATAGGCATCATACAGATCCTTACCCATACCCACATATTGGGAACCTTGTCCCGGAAAAACAAATGCTTTCATTATCTTTTTCGATTGTATTTTGTTCGTATTTTTCCAAGATTGACTTTGATTATCAACCTCTTTTAAGCAAAATTATACTAACTTTTTATACCTTATTCTTTTAGGTTGTGTAGCGTCTTCACCCAGTCGTGCTTTCTTGTTCAGTTCATAGTCGCTATAACTGCCTTCGAACCACCACACACGGCTGTCACCTTCGTAGGCAAGGATGTGTGTGCATATACGGTCGAGGAACCAGCGGTCGTGACTGATGACGACGGCGCAACCGGCGAAGTTCTCCAATCCTTCTTCCAAAGCGCGGAGGGTGTTGACATCTATATCGTTAGTCGGTTCGTCGAGCAAAAGGACATTGGCTTCTGACTTAAGAGTGAGTGCTAAATGCAGACGGTTACGCTCACCGCCGGAGAGCACACCGCATTTCTTTTCCTGGTCGGCACCAGTGAAATTGAAGCGGCTCAAGTAGGCTCGAGCATTCACCTCTCTGCCACCTACGCGGATATACTCAGTCCCGTTGGCAATAGTCTCATAGACAGTCTTTTGAGGGTCTATATTAGAGTGCACTTGATCCACATATCCCACTTTCACCGTTTCGCCCACTTGGAACTGTCCTTCGTCGGCTTTTTCCATACCCATTATCATTCTGAACAGTGTCGTTTTGCCGGCACCGTTCGGACCTATGACACCCACTATACCGTTAGGAGGAAGCATAAAGTTCATATCCTCGAATAGGACGCGGTCGCCAAAGGCTTTTTTCACGTGTTCGGCATTGATGACCTTATTGCCTAATCTGGGACCGTTAGGAATGAATATCTCCAATTTCTCTTCTCTCTCTTTCTGTTCTTCGTTCATCATACGGTCGTAAGCAGCCAGACGTGCTTTTCCTTTGGCTTGTCGGGCTTTAGGAGCCATTCGCACCCATTCCAATTCGCGTTCAAGTGTCTTGCGCCTTTTGCTGGCTTGTTTCTCTTCTTGAGCCATACGAGCCGTTTTTTGTTCGAGCCAGGACGAGTAGTTACCTTTCCACGGGATGCCCTCGCCACGGTCGAGTTCAAGAATCCAACCTGCCACATGGTCAAGGAAATAGCGGTCGTGCGTTATACAAATCACCGTTCCTGCATATTGTTGCAGGTGCTGTTCGAGCCAGTCGATCGACTCAGCATCGAGGTGGTTGGTAGGCTCGTCAAGGAGCAGAATGTCAGGCTGTTGCAGCAACAGTCGGCAGAGAGCCACACGCCTTCTCTCACCGCCTGAAAGTGTATGCACATTAGCATCATCATCGGGGCAGCGCAGTGCGTCCATGGCACGGTCTAATTTTTGGTCTATGTTCCAAGCGTCGGCGGCATCCAACTTATCTTGCAGTTCGGCTTGACGGGAGAGCAGTTTGTCGTAGTCGGCTTCGGGGTCGGCAAAAGCGTTGTTGATCTCGTCATACTCGCGCAACATATCCATCACCGGCTGAACGCCTTCCTGCACACATTCGCGGACAGTCTTATTGGGATCCAAATGCGGGTCTTGCTCCAGATAACCGACACTATAACCCGGCGAAAAAACCACCTCTCCTTCGTAGTTCTTTTCCACACCGGCTATTATTTTCATCAGTGTACTTTTACCTGAACCGTTCAGACCGATGATGCCGATTTTTGCGCCGTAGAAGAAACTCAGATAGATGTTGTTCAGCACTTTTTTCTGCGGGTTGAACGCCTTGCTCACACCCACCATTGAGAAGATGATTTTTTTGTCGTCTGCCATACAAATGCGGATTATGCAAAATTAGGTTGCAAAGTTAGGCTGTTTTGCTCAATTGCGCAAACAATTGCACAATTATCGGCTGTTTGGACGAACATTTAATGAGTTAAGTATGTAATTATTTGCATAATTGATTTCTTTGATATAATTTTGCGCCGTTTTATGCACAATTGTTTATATGGTATCACAAATCATTGGTTTCACCATACCCGCATTAGTTGTCTTTGCATGTGTTTGGGTGGTCTTAGGTTATCAGTACCGTGCTGAAGACAAGAAGCGTTTATGGGAGTTGCAGCGCGCTTCCGCCAAAGAGATAACGCAGATACGTCTTCGTGCCTACGAGCGTCTGGTGTTGCTTTTGGAACGTACCGAACCCGAACATCTGCTGGTGGATATGGATATTAACTCTTTGTCTATCATTGATATGCAGCGTTCTTTATTGCGCACTGTCCGTATGGAATTCGACCATAACCTCAGTCAGCAGGTGTATGTAAGCGACCGAGTGTGGGAACATATCCTTCAAGCGCGTGACGAGATGGCGTCGTTCATCTCCACGATGGCGCAACAAATGCCCAAAGACAGTACCTCGCTGCAATATGCACAAGTGTTGCTTACCGCCTACCGCAATAACGGCATCACTCCACACCAAACGGCGCTTAACCTAATAAAAGAAGAAGCAAGGCAACTGCTTGACCACAGATAAGCCGCCCTTTACGTTCCACTCAACACTTACGATATTTTGCGAAAAGTCATTCTCATAATCAGCCTATTAACTCTCTCTCTCGCTTCTTTCCCCATCGAGAGAACGGATTCTGTAGCACCTTGGCATCGTTACGATAGTATCTATCAAGGTATTTTTATTCGTTTGGACCTGCTGATGCCGATAGTGGAGGCTGGTCGTTCGTCTTGGCAGATGCAGAATTATGAGATGGCAGCCAGTGTCAGACTCAAAGACCGTTTCTACCCCACCCTTGAAGGCGGATATGCCTTTGGCAAATGGGACAGAGACAACAGCGGTTATGTGGGTAAAGGCGGTTTTATGCGCGTTGGTATGGACTTCAACGGTTTGCGTAAGAGTGCCAAAGGTAAGAGTGCTTTTATGGTAGGCGTAAGGTTAGGCACCGCTTTTCAGCAATATGACCTCACCGACCTTACCGAGTACAGCATTGAAGACCTCACTCTATTGAGCCGCCATCACCATTCGTGTCATAGAGCGGATGTGTGGGGTGAAGTGCTGATAGGTTGCAATGTGCATATAGCCGGCGACTTTTATATGGGTTGGGCAGGACGACTGAAATTTCTTATGACACGCAAACAGAAAGGTGACACACCTCTGCCTACATATATCCCCGGCTACGGCACTTGGAACGAAACAGGTTGGGGAGTGAACTATTATATCAGCTGGAGGTTTTAACACTTCTACATGCACTGACCGACAATAAATATCTTTTCAATATGAATACAACAGAACTAATGAACCGTGCGGCTGACAATATCCGTGTGTTAGCGGCAGCGATGGTGGAAAAAGCCAAGAGTGGTCATCCCGGTGGAGCCATGGGTGGTGCCGACTTCATCAATGTGCTCTACACTGAGTTTTTGGAGTATGACCCCGAGAACCCCGAATGGGAGGCTCGCGACCGTTTCTTTCTTGACCCCGGTCACATGGCACCTATGCTTTATGCCACACTCTGCCTTGCAGGCAAGTTCTCGCTTAACGACCTTGAGCAACTGCGTCAATGGGGCAGTCCCACTCCCGGACACCCTGAACGCGACCTTCAACACGGCATTGAGAACACCAGCGGTCCGTTAGGTCAAGGACATACCTTCGCAGTTGGTGCTGCCATTGCAGCCAAATGGATGCAACACCGCTTCGGCAAAGTACACCACCCCACTATCTATGCTTATATCTCCGACGGTGGCATTCAAGAAGAAATAAGCCAAGGTGCAGGACGATTGGCAGGACATTTAGGGCTGGATAACCTTATTATGTTTTACGACTCCAACGATGTGCAACTGTCCACCCTTTGCAGCGCCGTGGACGAAGAGGATGTGGCAAAGAAATACGAGGCTTGGGGTTGGTATGTACAGACTATCAACGGCAACGACGCTGACGCTATCCGCAAGGCACTGAACAACGCCAAGCAAGAGAGTCGCCGTCCCAGTCTTATCATCGGCAAGACAGCGATGGGCAAAGGTTGCGTCACCGCAGCAGGCGACAGTTGGGAAGGACAATGTTCCACTCACGGTCAGCCTCTGTCGAAGTCAGGTGCCAGTTTTGAGCAGACCATACGTCATCTTGGTGGCAACCCCGAAGCACCTTTCACTATCTTCCCTGAGGTGAAAGCCCTATACGACCGCCGCGCCGAACAACTGCGCGAATTGGCTAATACTGCCTATGCCGACTATTACGAATGGGTTCAGTCAGCACCTGAAGATGCCCGTTCGTACGAAAACTACTTCAGCGGCAAAGTGCCTTGCATCGACTGGAGCCTGATAGAGCAGAAGCGCGGCACTGCTACACGCAACGCCAGCGCAACAGTGCTCTCCTTCCTCGCTCAAAACGTGGGAAACATGATAGTGTCAAGTGCCGACTTAAGCAACTCCGACAAGACCGACGGTTACCTGAAAAAGACGCAAGCCTTGACATGTGACGACTTCTCCGGCAAGTTCTTGCAAGCCGGTGTAAGCGAACTGACGATGGCTTGTGTGATGATAGGTATGGCTCTGCACGGAGGCATAATTCCCGCCTGTGGCACGTTCTTTGTCTTCAGCGATTATATGAAACCTGCTGTGCGTATGGCTGCACTTATGCAACTGCCAGTCATCTTCATCTGGAGTCACGATGCTTTTCGGGTTGGCGAAGACGGTCCTACACACGAACCGGTGGAACAGGAAGCACAGATACGCTTAATGGAGAAGCTGCAGAACCATTCAGGCAAGAACGCTATGCTCGTTCTGCGTCCAGCCGATGCCGACGAGACAACGATGGCTTGGCGACTCGCCATTGAAAACACCGACACACCCACAGCTCTCATCCTCTCAAGGCAAGACGTGCCAATGATTCACGATGAGAACACCGATATATATGATTGGGCTGAAGGCTTCCGCAAAGGCGGATATATAGTCAGTCAGGACCCGCAACCGCAAGTGACGCTGTTAGCCTCAGGCAGTGAGGTGGCAACACTGCTGGCAGGTGCCGAAATGCTACGAAAAGACGGCATTAGAGTGCAAGTGTCAAGCATACCGAGCGAAGGACTGCTACGAACACAAAACAAAGCATATCAAAACGCTGTTCTCGGCAGAACCAAACGCTTCGGACTGACAGCAGGACTGCCTTGCACTTTGGAGGGTATGGTAGGTAATAAAGGTACAGTATGGGGACTTAACAGTTTCGGCTTCTCCGCACCTTATAAAGTGTTAGACGAAAAACTGGGATTCACAGCCGAAAATGTATATATACAAGTGAAAAAACTTCTCAAAATAAAATAGATAACATTCAATATGGAATACAATTTCAAGCAGATAGAGCAATATTGGCAACAGCGTTGGGCAGAAGCCGGCGTTTATAAAGTAAGCAACAAAAGCGAAAAGAAGCCGTTTTATGTATTGGATATGTTCCCCTATCCCAGCGGCGCAGGATTGCACGTTGGTCACCCCTTAGGTTATGTGGCTTCGGATATCTATAGCCGCTACAAACGTCTTTGCGGATATAATGTGTTGCACCCTATGGGTTTTGACGCTTACGGCTTGCCCGCCGAACAATATGCCATCAAGACAGGTCAACATCCCGAAAAAACAACCAATGAGAATATCGCCCGATATATCAGTCAGTTGAAGAAGATCGGTTTCAGTTATGATTGGGATCGTGAGGTACGCACCTGTGACCCTGATTTCTACCACTGGACCCAGTGGGCTTTTGCGCAGATGTTCAACTCCTATTACGACACCGTTCAGCAGAAGGCACGACCTATCAGTGAGTTAGTGGCACGCTTTGAGCAGACCGACCCCACTTGGGCTACACTTACAGAGAAAGAGCAACAAGAGCGACTGATGCAATACCGTATAGCCTATCTGAGCGACACCAAAGTCAACTGGTGTCCGAAGTTAGGTACCGTTCTGGCAAACGATGAGGTGAGTGAAGGGCTGAGTGTGCGTGGCGGCTATCCCGTCGAACAACGAGTGATGCGGCAATGGAGTCTGCGCGTGAGTGCCTACGCCGGACGACTGCTCGAAGGATTAGACCGTATAGACTGGACAGACAGCCTCAAAGAGACACAACGCAACTGGATAGGCAAATCGGAAGGTGCGGAGATGAACTTCACCATCAAAAACCCCAAAGGGAAAACAGAGAATGAAGTCAATATAAAGATTTTCACCACCCGTGCCGACACAATCTTCGGTGTCACCTTTATGGTGTTAGCCCCTGAGAGTGAGTATGTGTCTATGTTGGTCACCGACGAGCACCGCGAAGAGGTGGAAGCTTATTTAGACCGCTGCAAACACCGCACCGAGCGTGAACGCATAGCCGACCGGCATGTGACCGGTGTTTTCACCGGTGCATACGCCATTCACCCCTTCACACATGCCGAGATACCAGTCTATGTATCTGACTATGTGCTCTCCGGCTACGGCACAGGCGCTATAATGGCAGTACCGGCACACGACAGTCGCGACTACGCTTTCGCACGACATTTCAACCTGCCTATCATACCTCTTATCGAAGGTGCCGATGTCAGCGAACAGTCGTTCGATGCCAAAGAAGGACGGATGATCAACTCCGATTTCCTCAACGGCTTGGAAGTGAAAGAGGCTATTGCCAAAATGAAAGAGTATATCACCAATACAGGTATAGGTCGGGTGAAAGTCAACTATCGTCTGCGCGACGCTATCTTCTCACGCCAACGCTATTGGGGTGAACCATTCCCCGTTTATTATAAGGACAATATGCCATATCTCATCCCCGATAGTTGTCTGCCGCTTTGCCTGCCCGAACTGGATAAGTTCCTGCCCACCGAAACAGGCGAACCGCCATTAGGACACGCCGATATGTGGGCTTGGAATACGGCTAACAACAAAGTGGTAAGCAAACAACTGATTGATAATAAGACCATCTTCCCCTTGGAGTTATGCACTATGCCCGGTTTTGCAGGTTCAAGTGCCTACTACCTGCGCTATATGGATAACCAAAACAAAGAGGCATTAGTCAGTCGCGAAGCCAACGACTATTGGCGAAAAGTCAATGTCTATATAGGCGGCACCGAACATGCAACAGGTCACCTTATCTACTCACGCTTCTGGAATAAGTTCCTCTTCGACCTCGGCGTGGTTTGTGAGGACGAACCCTTCCAAAAACTTATCAATCAGGGTATGATACAAGGTCGCAGCAATTTCGTCTATCGCTACATAGGCGAAGGAGCAACAGGCAACCTCTATATCAGTTACAACCTCATCGACAACCCCGAATACAAAGATAAGGTGCAACCTATACACGTCAATGTCAATATCGTGCATAACGATATACTTGATGTGGACGCTTTCCGCCTCGAATCACCTGAATATAAGAACGCTACCTTCATCTATGCCGACGGCTCCACCGATGAAGATAATCCTTATATGGGTCAGGCTACCAACAAACAGTATATATGCGGTTGGGCAGTGGAAAAAATGTCCAAATCGATGTATAATGTGGTCAATCCCGACGATGTGATAGCCGCCTATGGTGCCGACACGCTGCGTATGTACGAGATGTTCCTCGGTCCGCTTGAGATGTCCAAACCTTGGGACACCAAAGGTATAGACGGTGTGTCACGTTTCCTGAAGAAACTGTGGAACATGTATGCTGAGCCTGCCGACGGTGAACCCACACGAGAAGAGTTGCGCAGCTTGCATAAACTGATAAAGAAGATAACATGGGACATAGAGAACTTCTCTTTCAACACCTCTATCCCCGCCTTTATGATAGCCCAAACGGAGTTGAGCACCTTAGGCTGCAACAAACGCTGCGTCTTGGAGACTATTGCCATACTGCTCGCACCATACGCACCACATATAGCAGAGGCTATGTGGCAACAATGCGGACACAACACATTTGTGGTTGACGCTCAATGGCCTACATGGGACGAGAAATACTTGGAAGAAGATAATATCAACTACCCCGTTCAGTTCAACGGCAAAGTGCGCTTCACACTCTCACTGCCCAAGACGATGGACAAAACGGCTGTCGAACAAGCAGTGATGGCAAGCGACGAAACAAAACGACAACTGGCAGGCGACACACCTAAACGCATTATCGTCGTACCAGGCAGAATAGTTAATATCGTGGTCTGAATAAGGTATTTATCAACCCTGAAAAATAAGATTTATTTTAAGCATAAACATTTGCTGATAAACATATTAAAACGAAATAATCAAACCGTTGCCGTATGAAAGCACGTATCTTCAATCTTGCCGTAGCCACTATGTGCGTGGGCTATATGATGGCACAGTCCATAACACCGGAGTTGATGAATAATCTCCGCGACAGTTATCAACCCACACAACAGGATATAGCCGTTCGTAATGCCATAGGGAAGACCGATATGCGTAATCTTGTCTTCAACCAAGACCAACTGAACGGACATTTCGACACACACTTCACCTATCGCGTGCCACAAAAAGGCATAACCGACCAAAAACAGTCAGGACGCTGCTGGCTTTTTTGCGGACTGAACATACTGCGTGCCGAAATGCGACGCACACACCCCGACTTGGCTGAGTTTCAGTTCTCACAGTCATACCTCTTCTTCTACGACCAACTGGAGAAAAGCAACCTCTTCCTGCAAACAGTTATCGACACACGCAAACTGCCAATGGACGACAGAAAAGTGAGCAGCCTCTTCGGCGGACCACTCGGCGACGGCGGTACCTTCACCGGTGTGGCTGACCTCGTCAATAAATACGGACTCGTACCAAGCGAAGTGATGCACGAGACATATTCAGCCAACAACACAGCACGTATGAATATGGTGCTCGTCAAACTCCTACGCGAATACGGACTGGAGTTGCGAGAGATGAAAGGCTCTGACACTGAACGTATAGCACGCAAAGAAGAACAACTCAAAACGGTCTATCGTATCCTATGCCTCACGCTCGGTACACCACCGCAGACCTTCACTTGGTCAGAACGCAATAGCAAAGACTCAGTCCTCTCCACCGAAACATATACACCACTTCAGTTCGCCGAGAAATATACCCCGAAAAGCACCACTAACGACTACGTTATGATGATGAATGACCCTTCACGCGAGTACTATAAAGTGTATGAAGTGGATATGGACCGTCATACCTACGAAGGGCATAACTGGCTCTATCTCAACGTTCCTATTGAGGATATGCAAGCCGTGGCTATCGAATCGCTCAAAGACAGCAGCGCTATGTACATAGGTTGCGACGTAGGTAAAGAGTTGGACAGCGAACGAGGATACCTCGCTATGGATAACTACGACTACGGCGCACTGCTCGGCATTGAGTTCAATATGGATAAACGCCAACGTGTACTCACACACGCCTCCGGCAGCAGTCACGCTATGGCACTCGTCGCAGTGGACCTGCAAGACAACAAACCCGTCAAATGGATGGTGGAAAACTCATGGGGCGAAAAACACGGCTACAAAGGACATCTTATCATGACCGACGAATGGTTCCATAACTATATGTTCCGACTCGTGGCTGAAACCAAATATGTTCCGCAACGACTGCAAGATATGCTCAAACAAAAACCTGTCAAACTGCCTATGTGGGATCCGATGTTCCTCACCGAAGAATAACAAACACAGACCCTCATCCTCAACACCTTATGAAAGCCTCTCATTCATTGCTATACGTGCTAATACCCTTAGCCTTGTCGCTCCACTCTTGTCGGCAACAGCAACAACAACCTCTCCCCTCTCCGCGTCAAGAACAGTTGCTCACTCATTGGCAGTTTGCCAAAGAGACAGAGATGAACGTACCTACCGACGAAGGGTGGCAAGAAGTAACAATCCCACACGATTGGGCAATAAGCGGACCCTTTGACCGCGAGAACGACCTGCAAAAAGTGGTTGTTGTTCAAAACGGCGAGAAAGAGGCGACATGGAAAACAGGTCGCAGCGGCGGACTGCCATGGATGGGACGCGGACATTACCACACACGCATAGCCATCGACACCACACGCTTTCATACTCTCGTCTTTGACGGCGCTATGTCACACGCCGACGTGTTCGTCAACGGAGAAGAGGTGGTCTATTGGCCATACGGCTACAATACCTTCGACTGCTATCTGCTGCCACAACTAATCAACGGCGATTCAGTGGACATAGATGTCTATCTCGAAAACAAACCGCAACAAAGTCGTTGGTACCCCGGTGCCGGTCTGTACCGTAACGTACATCTGATAAGCACCGACAAGGTTCATATTCCCACCTTCGGCATCTGCCTGCGTACACCACAAGCCGATGCACAACAAGCCACCGTGGAGATAGACGTTGAGTTGCAGAACGCCACTGAACCGACCACAGCCGAAGCAGAAGGAGTGCAAGTGACAACCGACATCCTCTACCAAGACCAAGTGGTAGCCACCATCAATGGCACTAACGGCTCTGCCACCATCACACAACCTGCCCTATGGTCACCCGAAACGCCCAACCTCTATATAGCACGTACACGCGTATCAGGTGCGAAGGGGGTGATAGACGAAGTCAAAACCCGCTTCGGCGTTCGCAACATCACATATACACCTGAGAACGGATTCCAACTAAACGGCAAAACACGTAAGTTCAAAGGCGTATGCAACCACCACGACCTCGGTCCGCTCGGCGCTGCTGTCAATAAAGATGCACTTCGACATCAGATTCATCTGCTCCAAGATATGGGCTGCGATGCTATTCGCACCAGCCATAATATGCCGGCACCCGAACTTGTTGAACTGTGCGACGAGATGGGAATGATGATGATGATCGAACCGTTCGATATCTGGAACCACGGCAAGACTGACAACGACTACCACAAAGAGTTTCCGCAATGGTGGCAAAAAGACGTTACCAATATGGTCAAGCACTATCGCAACAACGCCTGCGTCGTGATGTGGTCAAGCGGCAATGAGGTGTGGAACCAAGTCAAACCCGACGGTATCAAATGGGTAACGCAACTGCAAGACCTCTTCCACCGTTTAGACCCCACACGACCTGTCACTAACGGTATGGACCAAGCCAAACAAGTCATACGCAACGGCTTCGCCGCTGCCGTCGAACTGCCGGGTTTCAACTATCGAACTGGCAGATACATAGAAGCATATAACACACTGCCGCAAAAAATAATACTCGGTTCGGAAACATCATCAACAGTCTCTTCACGAGGCGTTTATAAGACACCGGCTGTCATCAAAGACTTTGCCCTTTACGACGACAACCAATCCAGCGGATACGACTTGGAATACAACCCTTGGTCAGGACTGCCCGAACAAGATTTTCAGTTGCAGGACGACTACCCTTGGACTATCGGTCAGTTCGTATGGACCGGCTTCGACTACCTTGGCGAACCGTCACCCTACGACACCGACGCTTGGCCTTCACACAGTTCCTACTTCGGCATCATCGACCTCGCCTCACTGCCCAAAGACCGATACTACCTCTATCGCTCACAATGGAACACTCAGTCACCCACTCTACACCTGCTGCCGCATTGGAACTGGCAGGAAGGTGACCTCGTTCCCGTCTTCTGCTACACTTCCTACTATGCCGCCGAACTCTTTGTCAACGGTAAGAGTTATGGCACACTGCGACACGCCACACCTCAAGAGACAGACGAACTGCTCCAAGGCAAACATATCGACGGTGTAAGCCCTATGCCGGAAGTGGCTGATTTTAAGGTGCCTGAATGGGGCTCCAAACCACGACCCGAACTGCTGCCACGCTACCGACTCATGTGGTTCGACATTCCGTACGAACCCGGTACAATAGAAGTGGTGGCTTACGACGAAAACGGTAACAAGGTGGCTTCCGCTAAACGACAGACAGCCGGAGAACCCGCCAAAATAACGGCTCAATGGGTAAACAAAAACGAAAACCCCGAAGAGTTATGCTACATCACACTTAGCGTTGTGGATGCCTACGGAAATATATGCCCCAACGCCAACAACCTTATCCGCTGCCAATCAGACGGCTTTGTAGCCACTGCCAACGGTGATGCTACCTGTCTGATGAGTTTCACACAACCACAAATGACCGCCTTTGCCGGACAATGCACCTTCATCATCCGACGCGGTCACTCAGCCACCTTCACAGCCGATAACCTGCAAAACGCAACTATCACTCTTCCATAACATTATATGACTCTCCTTTTATCCGTCCTTCAGTCGCTTTTTGCCGCCCTGACAACTCAGATCTTACAGTCCGACTTCACAATGACCGTGGCTGCCAACAACGCACAACCGATATCCTACAACGGCACTATCGTCCTGCGTAACGACAGTTTTATGCTCGTCATGCCCGGTGTCACCGCTGCATACGACGGTAAAACATTGTATATGTACCAGGAAGAAGTGGACGAACTGACTCTATCCTACCCCACACAAGAAGAACTGCTACAAACCAACCCTATGCTCTACGCACAAGCTATAGCACCTTTATGCCATATCAACGAACGAAACACTAACAACGAGACCATTATAACACTCTCACCAAAAAACACTTCCGAACCGCTCACAAACAACATCTTAGGCATAACACTCAAAGTGCAAAACGACCATCTCACACCCTCTTTTATTGAAGTTCGCGACCGACAATCCACCACTCAACTGCACTTCCACTCACCAGCCTACACCAACACACATATATCATTCTCACTCTCTGAACAGGATTTTCCGAACAGTTATATCAACGATCTGCGTTAAACCACATGCTTTTCACCATCATCACCGTCACCTTCAATGCCGCACAATGGCTGGAACGCACACTCAAAAGCGTGCTCTATCAGCAGTGCCTTAACTACAACTACCTGATTATTGACGGCGCATCTACCGACCAAACAATCAACATTGCACAACAATATCAGCCTGCCTTCAACGGACGTATGCATATCGTCAGCGAACCCGACAAAGGACTATACGACGCAATGAATAAAGCCATCCAAAAGGCTGAAGGACAGTATCTGTGGTTTATCAATGCCGGCGACGAGATATACAGCAATAACACACTCACCCTGCTCGAACAGGCTGCAACAACCAAACCCGACATCATCTACGGACAAGCCGTCACATCCAACGAAAAAGGGGAATCGGTAGGTCAATACCATAAGACACCACCTGAACAACTTACCCGACAAAGCCTGCTAAACGGTTTAGTGGTGTGCCACCAAGCCTTCCTTATCAAACGCTCTATCGCCACACCCTACAACCTCAACTACCACATCGCTGCCGACTACGACTGGGTCATACAAGCCGTGGAAAAAGCCGGACATCAAGTATATGTACAACAACCTCTTTGCCGATTCTTAGTCAACGGACTGAGCCAACGAAACCCGATAAAAGCATGGAAAGAGAGATTTACTATTATGAAACGGCATTTCGGACTTTGTGCAACACTGATAGCACACCTGAAAATCGCTTTTAACTACCTGATTCGCAAAGCACAACCGCTAAAAAGAAAATAATCTTTGCTCAATTACTTGCACAATTAAACAAAACCCCGTACCTTTGCAGCCGCTTAGATGAAAAAGGAAAAGAACATACCTTTGCTTGATTGCCCGGTGGACTTTCTCGTAGGTGATGCCACCGGCAAACTGCTAAATGAATACGGTCGCTTCCCTTGCAAAATCAAGTGCGGTGTGTATGCCCTCATCATCCAAGGAAATGCAAAAGCAACTATCAACGTCGCTAAATACGACTTTAAGAAAGGTGACTTCCTGTTTTTAGAACCTAATAGTTTCCTTCTTATACACGAGTTTTCCGAAGATGCCTTAGTGCTTTACGTCATTTTCTCATCAGCGTTCCTTGAAAAAAACCACTTTACGGATAAGATAACATTCGATAGCTTGCTCTTTCGCGACCCTATCACACATCTGAATGACGAACACGCTGCCGTTATGGAAGATATGTATAGGCTGATGATTAAAGCAAGCAACACCACTCCTATCTCCCTTAATAGCGAAAAGATGATTCCTATCTTTTCACTACTGCACGTCACCTATTCATCATACGTCAAATCGTCGGACGAATATATCATCCGCACACAAAACAGACGTACACAGATGTATTATGACTACACCAGATTGGTGCTGGAAAATTATTCACGTTGGCATCACGTGTCGCAGTACGCTGAAGTGTTGCACGTCACACTACCCCACCTATGCAGCACCGTCAAACGAATAAGCAACAAAACAGCCGGAGATATTATCAATGATGCCATCTTAATGGATGCTAAAGCACAATTGAAGATTACTAACCTGCAAGTCAAAGAGATAGCCCTCGCTTTAGGGTTCGACAATGTGGCTTTCTTCAATCGCTTTTTCAAGACGCACACCGGTTATACACCAAGAGAATACCGCCAAAACGGATAAAAAAACAGATAAATCACGATATATCCTTAGCGGATAACAAAAGATATCCTCAGCGGATAAGCAAAAAAGTGCAGTTATATATCCCTAGCGGATAAGCAAAAAATAAACATTGTTTCTTCGAGAAGTAGCGCAGTTGGTAGCGCACCACGTTCGGGACGTGGGGGTCGGGCGTTCGAGTCGCCTCTTCTCGACAAATGAGAGTTTCAAACACGAAACTCTCATTTACTATTTTAAGGGATATCAGCAAAATAAAAGAATTTTGCCATTCAATCAGCCCTTTTGATTTTCTCTAATCTTTGCCATAATGCTACTTTGTTAATTGCTGATACATTTTGAACAACTCTGCGACACATTCCGATTCGGTCATGCCTATCTTAAAACCATACGCCTTCATAACCGCTATATCATTCTGCTGATGGGCTTTGCGTAGTTCGGGCGGCATCGTTACCTCGTCGTATAAGTCGGCAAGACTGCAATCGGGATATTTGGCGCGGGCATC
>JAFSTB010000017.1 GCA_017450685.1 Paludibacteraceae bacterium | reverse complement strand
TCCATGGCTTACGTCATAGTTTTGCCACACGTTGTATTGAATCCGGATGCGAATACAAAACCGTCAGTATTCTTCTTGGTCATGCCAATATATCCACCACGCTTAACTTGTACGTACATCCGAACTACGACCAAAAGAAACTCTGTATTGACACAATGCTCCGCCGCCTACGTTGAGTTCGTAAATAATTGCAGATTAGAGGAAGAATGAGCTGCAAGGGTATAAAGGAAAAGCCGCAAGTATCAGTACTTGCGGCTTTTCTGTTCAATTCTCAATTCTCGATCATTCCCACACTACCTCTTTCGTTTGTTCGTCGTAGAGTGCCCATGCTTTAGCGAAGATGAAACCACGGAAGGTGGCGTACTTTGACTGCTTACGGAAATCCAGTGTGTCAGTTGCCAGAGTGTCAGTGTTACGGATACGAGCATTGACAGCAGCGTGTACAACTTTGAACTTTGCTCTCGCAGCCAGTTCCGCAGGTTGCGGTTCGGTGGTGCGTTCGCCGCGCATGGATGTGTAGTTAGCGCCGGTGTCGGAGCGGTGGTTGTAGATGACTTGTGAGTGTTTCTTTGAGACGCGCCCGGAGAGATAGGCGATAGGATCTAAATATTGAACTTTTGCCATAGTTGTAATTAAGTTTTAGAAGGTTAATAATTTTTGTTTTTCTCGCGAGACGGCGCAAAAGTAGGCAAAAAAAGTGCGAGGTGGTGCCTTTTTTGTGGGGCAAAGATGGTTAGAAAGGGGCTAATCAGTCATTGCCAAATTTGTCTTTTGCGGATTGATAAACAATGTGTACATTTGCGGCGGAATTTAATTAAGAATTGATAATTCCTAACTCCTAATTAAATAATGCCTTACTAAGATGAAATACGATTTGATTTTGCGGGGCGATGTGGGCTGTGCCGACTTCAACTCAAAGACGGTAGATGACTTTTTGCAGCAAAAACCCGGAGAGCCGGTTACTGTACTAATCGACAGTTTCGGTGGTTTGCTTAATGAAGGTTTGTCTATTGCAAACGCTTTTGCCAATCACGGGAAGGTGACTGTGTATATGCGTGGAATGAATGCGAGTGCCGCGACGATAGCGTCGATGGGTGCTCAGCGAGTGATAATGGATAAGAACGGGTTGTACCTTGTTCACAAGTGCGTATTGGAGTATTGCGACTGGAACATCCTCACCGCCGATGAACTAAGAGAGAAAGCGGCGGAACTGCTCAAGGGAGCCGACGAACAGGAAAAGATGGATGTAATAGTGGCAGGCATGTACGCTGAAAAGACGGGTAAAACCATTGAGGAACTGCTTACGCTGATGACAGAAGACACATGGCTGGATGCCAAAGAAGCCATGGAATGGGGTTTTGTGGACGAAGTGGATGATGCTGATGACGCGGAAGAAAAGGAAGAAGACAACCAACTAACCAACAAAAAAACTATAACTATGAAAGCAAACGAACTGTACAGCCGTTTTGCGTCAGCCTTGACAGGCGACAAGAATCTGAAGGCTCAGATTGCCACCCTTCGCGCTGAAGCGGAAGAGGTGGAGAAAGAGAACGACGACCTGAAAAAAGAGGTGGACGACCTCAAGAGTGAGAATGAAGACTTGAACACTACTATTGCTGAACTGAAGACGGCGTTGGAGACTGCTCAAGCACAACTGAAGACCGCTACCGACAAGGTGGTGGAGATGGAAACGCAACTCAAAGAGCAAGACGAATTGATCGAAGAGTTGAAAGGTGAAGCCGGTGACGACGACAAGCAAGTGGTGACCACTCCGGAGAAGAAAGAAGGCGAAGATGAGGACGAGGAGGATGAGAACCCGATGCAAGCCGTTGCCCGTGTCTTTGCCCGTGCAAAAGAGTTGGCGAGAATAAAATGAGGTCGTTGACAGTATATGAATTGATGCGCACTATCCCGCGTGAAAAGTGGGTCAGGCTTATTCGTTGCGGGGTGGTGAGTGAAAGCGTACTGCTGCACATGGATGTAGTGGAGTTCTTCCATAACCACACCGACCGTGCTTTGGGACTTATGGACCGTTACGCCATTACCGCGCGCAAGTTCAAACTGTCAGACTCGAATGTAAGGCGGATAGTGACCACCTTAAAAAGGGAACAATGGTGAAGAAAAAAAACTCCTAACTCCTAACTTCTAATTACTAACTTCTAATTACTAACTAAGTATGAGCGTTGGAAAAATGACAAGCGCACAATTGAGTGCGTATCAGAATGCGGCTGCCAAGTACCGCAAAGAACTGTTAGCCCTTCCCGTTATAGGGCTTGAAGAGATTCTGCCATACGCAACATTGCGTATGGGTGTGCGTTATAAAGAGGTGGTAGGTAACCCCTCACTGGGCGCACAGTTTGCACCTTACAAGGTGGATATGAAGAGCGCGAACGACCTGAGCGTTGACTTCCGAGAGTTGGAAACGTTCCTTGGTGCTGTTAACCTTGAGTTTGAACCCAACAGTGTGGCTTCGATGATTATGGGTGAGTTGGCAGCCACCAAAGGTGAGGCAATGAAAGATGCACAGATTGCACGTGAGGTATTGGTTCAGATGGCAAAAGACCTTGCTAAGACTCTCAATGCAAGTATTTTCTCTGCCTCTCGCAATGCTAATGGCACTACCACTGCCACTCTCTTTAACGGTTTCGACACCATTACTACATCAGAGATCACCGGTGGCGGTCTGGCCGTGGCAAGGAAAAACTTCAAACAATTGGATGCAGCCATTACCGCTGCTAATGCTGTTGCCAAACTCAAAGAGTTGTACCGTGCTGCATCACCTGAACTGCGCGCCGCTGAAAGTGTGATGCTCGTGTCGCAAGACATAATGGATGCCTACAACGACAACTACGAGACCTTGCACGCTGCCACACCTTATAACCTGCAATTTGAGCAAACCTTCCTTGAAGGATCTAACAACAGGTGCAAACTGGTGGCTTTGTCAAGCAAGTCCGACAGCCAATACATCCACCTTACCACCAAAGAGAATATGCTTATCGGTGTTGACCAATTAGGCGACACGGAGAACATAGAGGTGGCTCGTTTCTCACCCTTCACCCTGAACTTCATTGCAACGATGTTCTTCGGTGTACAGTTTGAGACCTTGGATGCACGCCGTCTGATGGTGGGCAAACTGGCAGCAGCCGCTAACGGTCAATCCTAATTACTAACCTTCTAACTACTAATTATAACTATGGATCCAATCAATATGGAAGAGGTAGTTGTTCCTTCATGTTCAACCCTTACAGGCTCACTTCAATGGTGCGAGGGTAAGACCGTTTTGCCGGGTATCCGTCGCCGCCTATACTATGTGAGCAAGAACGTCATAGCCTCTTGGCCCGCTTATAAGTATGCAGAAGAGGATGGTGTCACACAGACCGACCGTATCACCGAGGCTTATCTCGAAGGTGATATAACTCTGTACAGCGGTTATTACTGGAATGTAATAGACGTGCTTGCAGATAAGAGCGGTGTGACCAGTGAGCCGCAAGGCGAAAAACCGTCACAGACGCAACTCAACAAGTTGGTAGCCGTTCATCCGGGAGTAGGTGAAGAGGCCACGAAAGCAGCACTCTACATCAACAATAACGATTGTGTGTATCTTATTCAAGACATGCGCGGCAATTTCCGCATGATAGGCAACGAGTTGTGGCAAGGTAAATCCACGGTTAACCAAGACTTAGGTCAAGGCCCCACCGGCACACCTTCCACCACTATCAATGTTGAGCACACCGACCTTATGCCCGCTCCGTTCTACAGGGGCTTGATTAAGATTTCCAATGATGAGGGAATCCAAGCGGCTTATGTTAGAGAATAGACAACCGGCAATAAAATAGAGGGTACACGGGCGACACGCCCGTGTACCCTCACTCCTAATTCCTTACTTCTAACTCCCGATGGCAGACGAGATCACAACGGTAACCCTGCAAGTGAACGGCAAGCAGGCAGAGGAGAGACTTAACTCTCTCAAGGCTCAGGCGGATAAGACGCGTGAGGCTATCATTGAAGCGTATAAGCGTGGCGACAAAGAGGGTGCGCAAGCCCTTCAACAGACGCTTAAAGACGTAACCAAAGAGATACGACAGATGCAGTCACAGACAGCCAATGTCAGTGACGTTCTTTCGCGTCTGAACACAGCCACGCCCAAAGAGTTGCGCCAGACACTGCAAGTCCTGACCAAAGAGTTGAACGGCATGCAGCGTGGTACGGCGGCATGGGATGCACAGGTGGCTAAGATGAAAGAGGTGAAGGTGCAGATTGCTGCCATGGGCGATGAACTGAAGACTACCGACAACGGTTCATCTATGCTCATTAGCACCTTTCAGGAACTGTCGGAGATGGGCGGACCCGTGGGCGACCTAAGCAAGCAGGTGGTCAGTGTGGGCAAGAACATAGAAAACACGATGCGCAACCCTTACGGAATGGTGTTGCAAGCCATAGTGTATGTGATACAGAAGATTATCGACGCTATAAAAAACAGTGAGGAGAAGATGAACTCCGTAAGGCAGGCTTTTTCTGCTCTCAATCCGCTTATCGACTTAGCCAAAAAAGCCATTGAAGCGATGGCAGGCGTACTGGTGGATGTGTTCGTCAAGTCGATGGAAGTTGTGGTTGAATGGATAGAGAAGATTTGCGGCTGGTTGGATAAGATAGGTGAGGCGTTCGGTCAGGAGTGGAACTTGCAGAACAACTATGTGCGTGCCCGAGAGGAGGCTCAGAAGTTGGAAGCCGCCGAGCAGGCGTATGCTAAGCACAAGCGCGAGTTCACCAAGGAACAGGCACGTTTGGAAAGAGAGATAGCCGAGGCGAGAGAGAAAGCATCAGACAAAGAGCACTACACTATCGACCAGCGTATTAAGTATTTGGAGCAAGCCTTGCTGAAGGAGCAACAGATAGCAGACCAAAAAGTTAAGTTGCTTCGAGAGCAGCAAGCCAATATGGAAGCGGAGGCGGCGCGTTCTGACAATGACGCTGCCACTAATGATGCCTTAGCCGACATAGCGGCACAGATAGAAGCGGCAGAGGCGGATGCAGCCCGCAAACGCAAGGAGATACGCAGCCAACTCAATACAGAGTTGGCACAGATGGAGAAAGAGGCGGCAGAAGAACAGGCAGCAGCCGTGGATGCCACCTTAGCCACCCTTGAGGCAGCCTACAACAGAAGGCAGGCTCTGTTGGAGTTGCAGTATGCCCGTGGCGGCATAACCCACGAACAGTACAACCGGCAGCAGGTGGCTAACGAGATAGCCTACTACGAAGAATTGCTCACTCACACAGAGATGGGCGAAGAGAGGCTGTTGGAAACGCAACTCAAATACGAAGAGTTGCTCAACAAGCAAGAGGCGGATGCTCGCAAGAAGAGCAAAGCCGATGAAGATAACCGCTATAAAGACCAGTTGCTTGCTTTGCGCAAGATGCAGGTGGACGGTCTGATGACGCAAGAAGAGTACAACCGTGCCAAAGAAGAGGCGGAGCTGGAGCACTTGCGCCGGATGGTGGAAATACAAGAAGAAGGTAGTCAGGCACAATTAGACGCTCAGCGTCAATACGACGAAAAGATGCTTGACAGTCAGGAGCGTCGCAAGAAAGAGGCACAAGCCCGATCAGAGGCAGAGCAGAAAGAGGCAGAGGAACGCGACCAAGCGCGCAAAGAGGAGATAAGTAAGACCATAGAGGCGTTAGGTGCAACAGCCGACGCTATTATGGGCGATAACTACCCGGCTTTGAAGCAAGCCACCGACCAACTCTTTGAAGGCATACAGGCAGCCGCTGAAGGGGATATAGGCGGCATTGCCGGCGCAGTGAGTGGCATGGTGGGGACGGCGATGGAAGAAATGACACGCCAAGTGCAAGCCGAACTCAATGCCCAGATTGCCGACATCACCGCTCACTACGATAAGCAAAAGAGTCTGGCAGAGGGCAACAAAGCCAAAGAGGCGGAAATAGAAAAGCAAAAGCAAGCCGAGATAGCCGAAGCCAAGAAGAAAGCGAACAAGAAGATGTTCACTATGCAGGTTATACAGGCGGTGGCACAAACGGCACAAGCCGCTATCAATGCCTATTCGTCAGCAGCCGCCATACCTATTGTGGGCTTTGTGTTGGGTCCGATAGCAGCCGCAATGGCAGTGGCAGCCGGTGCCATTCAGATCGCTAACATCAAGAAACAGCAACAGGCGGCAGAGGGTGCAGGTTATGCCGCCGGTGGTTATACACCCAAAGGAGGTAAGTATGAACCTGCCGGTGTAGTGCATAAAGGTGAGTGGGTGGCGAGTCAGGAACTGCTGGCCAACCCGGTGGCAGCTGCCACTATCGCCCAGTTGGATGAAGCGCAACGCACCAACCAAATAGCCGCTTTAGGATTTGCTGATGGCGGTTACACAGGGTCAGCAGGTGCAGCGGGGTACGCCGGTGTATCACCTGCCACTTCCACCCCTTCCACAGCAAACGACACCGCGCCCGCGCACACCAACAACACCGAGCGCGTACTCGAACGGTTAGAAAGGCGGCTTAGAGAACCGTTCGTAACAGTCAACACCATAGCAGGGGACAAGGGTATAGCACAAGCACAAGAAGACTACGACCGACTGATGAAGAACGTAAATAGGGGGTAAGGCTGAAAAAATGCAAAAAAAGTCAGGGACAAATTTTTGGAGTTCCGAAGAGCGGCAAAGCAGCCTTTCAGCCTTTGGCAATAGCCGTCTCGCAAGGGGTTGAAGTGAAAGCAAAAAGTGCGAGTTACGAAATAATTTGTCCTTTTTTTATTAAAATGGTTGCCGTACCTTTGCGGCGCAATCAACAAAAAAGTGGATCCTGTTCATGATGAGGAATAAAAGTTTCATATTCGTTTTATTTAGTTTAATCCTCTTTCCGGCTTGTAGCGTACAGAGGGTTGTACGCGCATCCACTGCAACGTCGGTAAGAGACAGCAGCACCGTGTCAAACCGCGAAACCGTGAAAGGTACATCGCGCCTTGATACGGTGGCTGTTGTTTTTCGTGACAGCGTTATCTATCGTGAGAAAAACGATACCATATATATAGAGAAATGGCACACCCGCTACCAAGACAGGCGCGTCATCGTTCGTGATACGTTCTTTAACTTCATTTCGGATACTGTTGTAGTGTTGCAAACTGATACTCTATCAGAAAAAGTCATCGAGCGAAAAGGCGTTAATGCCTACTACCGTTTCTGTTCCGGCGGGTTTTGGTTTTTATTGCTTTTAATGCTGGGTGTTGCCATTTTTCTTTTTCTTAGACGCTAACAGTGGAGATATACTATAATTCCATACAGCAGCGAGTGATGATGATAGGTGCCAAGACGACTGTTATAGTGGCAGGTCGTCGCACCGGCAAGACTTTCGGTATAGGTGCACCGTTTGCCTTACGCAACATGCAGCGCATGCCTAAGTCGGTTGGAGGAATAGTGGTACCTACCTTCAAACACGGACTGACTAACACTCTGCCCGGACTCTTTACAGGCTGGGCGGCAATGGGACTGAAGGAGGGGGTGCATTATGTGGTAGGAAAGAAACCACCGAAGACCTTTGACACGGCTTACATCGAACCGCGCGAATACGAACACGTCATCTCGTTCTACAATGGCAGCCGCGCAGTGCTTATTTCGCAAGACCGGCCCGGCACCAGCAACTCGCTCACCTTGGACTGGCTCCTAATAGACGAAGCAAAGTTCATCGACTACCAAAAACTCAAAGACGAAACCCTGCCCGCTAATGGTGGCATCAAAGCACATTTCGGTATGCATAGTTACCACCATTCAATGATGATAATGAGCGATATGCCGCAATCGTCGCGGGGCAGTTGGTTCCTTAACTACCGTGAACAGATGGACCCTGAGGTCATACGCTGCATCGAAGGTCTGATCTATCGCCGATGGGAAGTGAACCAAACGGATGACGCAAACAAAGATAAACAGATACGCCGTATCGATCGCGACCTGAACCGACTGCGCGCCGGTGCTACCTTCTACACAGAGGTAAGTACCATAGAAAACCTGCAAGTGGTAGGTGTGGACTTTATCAAACGTATGAAACGCGACCTTACACCTCTTACGTTCTGGACTTCCATTATGTGTCACCGGATAGGACTAACACACGACGGCTTCTATTCGTCAATGCGGGAAAGCCATAAGTACCACGCCGATGACTTCGACTACTTAGACAGCCTCGGATACCACCATACTGAAGCCGAATACAAAAACCTCATCAACTCGCAAGCCGACAAAGATGTGAACCCCGACGAACCACTATGCATAGGTATGGACTACAACGCCAATATCAACTGGATAGTATGCGGTCAGCCGCAAGGCAACCGACTTAATATAGTCAAGTCCTTCTATGTCAAATATGAGCGCAAGATACCGCAACTGATCGACGACTTCTGTTCCTACTACCGTAACCACCGCTGCAAACAAGTCATCTTCTACTACGACACTACTGCCCTTGGTTCTAACTACGCCGTCAACCGGCAAGACTTCAAATGGGTAATAGAAAACGAATACAAGAAGCGCGGATGGAGAGTAAACCCCGTGTTCTTAGGCAACCCGATGCGGCATAACGAGAAATACCTGCTTATCAATAACGGCTTTGCCGGTAAGAACAACCTCACACCCTACTTCAATATTGAGCAGAACGAAGACCTGCTATTAGCCATTCAGACAGCCGGTGTCACACGCGGCACCAACGGATGGAAGAAATACAAAGCCGGTGAGAAACTGGCAGAAAACGAAGAAAACCTGCTCGAACACCGTACCGACGGCACCGACGCGTTCGACACACTGTATATAGGATGTAACAACAAACCACAACATACCACCTTCACACCTCTTCTTATCTAATTCCTGATTAAATAACTATGGTAATAAACTGCTACTCCCACGATCTGCCATCAAAAACCGACATCGGCTATGCCACAGCCGTTGAACTGCGCGTTAATAACACCGTCATCCACACCGGCAACTACCATGGCTCCTTCTACGGCTTGCGCGACCGTGTCGTCACCTATATGCGTGACTACGACCTCACCTATTGCACCGTTCAACTCACCGCCGACGGCAACACCGTAGAAGAATACAACGTGCTCTATGCAGACTATTCCGGTGGCAGACAAAATCACCACAACGGCTCAGACTTCCTTAGCAATATCACTGCTCAGCGTATCCCTTACAACGCCCCTTTTCTATTAGCTACGCGCCGGTATAGCAGAATCACATTGCATGTCCTTACTGGCATCGAACACGTAATCAACTATATACCTTGCATTGAGGTGGTCTTCCGCGACCCCGACACAGAGGAAACAGAGTCGCATAAGTTGCGCCTCGTTCAAGATGAAGACTACACCTTCGACGAACAGCAAGGTATCTACTTTATCAACACCTCATTGGACCGCTTCTATCAGATCGCAATGGAAGAAAATATCAGTATCGACGAACGCCTTGAGCCGGTGGAAGTGCATATAGCTCAGTCGCACCCCTTTACATGGATTGTCGTGAGAGACAAGACCTTCTACCTAAGCGACGATGACGCGCTCAACCTCTACTACTACCGCAACTGCTACAACTGCTGGGAGAGTGTCGCCTTCCCCGGTGCCTTAGAACGCAAACGTGAAGTGAAAGAGCAGATAGCAGAACTGTACGACCGCACACTATACCCCTACCGCAAAGAAGTAACCGACGAATATACGCTGCACATACCTGCTATGTTTGAACAGGAAGAGATTGCCTTGCGCGAACTGATAGCCTCGCGTATGGTTATCGAAGCCAACGGTCTGCCTACACACCCCGATCTCCTCACCAACCGGCGTATCCTTATCCTCGACTCCGATTGCTACTACACCACCGAACGTGGCGCACTGCTCAAAGGCGAGATACGCTACCGCTACACCAATCCGGACTTGTTCCCCTCATTTAACCGTTATAACACAATGCAGAACATGGAAGGATCTCAAAGTCTTTTACAATGATAAATAACTCCTAACTATCATGAAACGTATTCCCGGAATAACCAAGGTCTCCTACCTCTCGTCTTTCAACGTCCCCCCCGACCTGCCTATGCAGGCGTACTACACCGGTGCCGTCACTATCCAAGATTACTTCCTCACCCCCATTGACACCACCGATGCCACACTCACCATCAGCAGCGACGGTAAGCAGAACGGCGACAAACGCACCGCCAAACTACAGTTCTCCACCGACTATATGCTGCACCTCTATGGCAACACCTGTTTCGTAGTGGAGACAGCCGACGGCTATGCCCACCTCATAGGCTGCCATGAGCGGGCACCGCGTATCGATCAGACCAACGATACCACCACCCCCGACGGCAGCACACGAACACAGGTAACAGTCACTATGGAAAGCCCAATGCCGATAATGAAAGTCATCCCTAGTCAAGGTGGTTCCGTCCTAAATCTCTTACAACAATCCCTCACTCCTAATTCCTAACTCCTGATTAAATAACTATCCAACGCACCGCCGACATATTGCGCACCGACCTCTTCACCGCCAAAGAAGAGTTGCTCACACGCTACGACGTAGCGCGCGTTAACCGTATCCTACGCCTGCGCGAACTCTACGAACGTATGCTCGCCGAACCTGACATCAAAGACAAAACACTCGTTGACGACCTCACTACACGATACGGCATACGGATGCGACAGGCATACGAAGACCTGCAACAGGTAAAAGAACTGCTGCCTCAACTGCAACAAGCCTCACAGGCTTACCACCGGCACCGCTTTAACGAAATGATACTTGAAGTATATCGCAAAGCCAAAGCCGAAAAAGACCTCCGAACGATGGAACGTGCCGCGTCATCATACGCACGCTTCAACAATATCAACGAGCAGGACACCGAACAACTGCCATACGAAGATATAGTAATCCAACCCTTCGTCCCCTCTTCCGACCCACGCCTTATCGGCATCGAACCGATTAAGAACCTCGACGAAGTGAAACGCAAACTGCTCAAACAATTAGGTGAGTTCAACCCCGACATAGAAGAAATCAATTACGAAGATGCTGACATTAGAAATTAACGGGCAACCGCTCGTGCTCTCGCCGGACACTAATATCACCTACACCCATACAAATAACGACTTTGAGGATGTAGGCGGGTTCACTCTGCAAATAACAGTCCCCTTACGCGGCGTCCCGGAAAACATAGCCGTGTTAGGTGAATACTTCCGCAAAGGTGTCACTCTGCCTTCCTCACAGATGCCTGCACGACTGGTAGCACCGCCTCTCGACCTCGAAGGTGTGGTCATCCTCTTTGAAGCCAACGAAAAAGAGTGTCAACTCCAGTTCCTCGATAACGAATCTATCGCCAATAACGCCGACCCGTTCGTCATCGAGTATGGGGATACATATATACGATATATCAATGAAATAAACGACAGTTACCCTATTGTTAACATAGTGAACGACATCCCCACCGAAGGCGGCTATACGACCGACGGAGCACGAGGGTTAGTCCTACCGTGGGTCAATGCCACAACAGGAAACCTGCAACCCGGCTATATAGCAAATCACATCTCCCCAAAACAGATATTCCTTATTCCATTCCTTGAGTTTATCCTTAACAAATTCGGTTTTACCCTCGAAACAACATCAGCTTTCCGTTCCTTCTTTGGCGACATGCTTATAATGAACGCTCTGCCTGACACGTGGCAACTGCCTTCCTCACGCGCACTGCCGCACTGGACAGTAACTGAACTGCTCGACGAAGTAGGCAAACTCACTATGCACTCATGGAAAATGGATATAGTGAACCGCAAAATAATATTCACAAGACGCGGACCGGAACAAATAACCACCATTGCACAACCGCTACTGACCTTCAAAGCCAAACAAGCAAGAGAAGGCGACTGCAAACACCTTCTCCTTAAACAATTCAAATACTCCGACAGAGGCGATACCGAATGGAGACGACTGACCGAATTTACAAATACGATAGACTACCTTGCCTCCTACCCCAATAGAATTACCAACCTCACCTTCACCGACGGTATGCAACTGCCTAACACCACTATCGCCTCTCTTGCCCAAGAAAATGCCTCTAACGACCAAGAAGCATTCGATACATATACTTCTATGCACTACACCGAGATCTACCGCGTCACCGGCATTTTCGATCAAGGCTATACAGTCGAAACACGCTACTACTACTCTTATATAGCATCCGTCCGACGCGCCACCCGACAAGAGGTGCTCGACGCCGGCAAAGACTGGGAACAACCGGGTATCTACTGGTGGTTCATTACCTACTACTTCCGCCCGCTAAACACCTTCGCGCCCTACCCGAAACAAGCCGACGGCGAAACAGTGGAAATGAAAATAGTCCCCATCCGGCAAATAGAGATGCCCGACGACAACACACGCTTCTACCCCGCACTCGATTGTGGAGAATATGACCCTACCGGAAACAACGACCCGGCCGAATATCTCGTCGACTCCTACAAAAAAAGTGCGGACCGCATGTTTAATATAGACGTAACCGAGTTCTTCGACAAACTCTATGTCGCCTTCTATAACAACCAAGTCAATATCAATACCGACACCGACGACCGCACACCCACCGTTGACTCCTACCGCCTCTCTCCTTCAGGCATACTCAAAGAGGATAACGCCGGTACACTCATACTCGAACAAACCAACTCGCTGCTCGACTATAGCAGCCTGCTCAAAGACAAAACCATCGACACACACTTCAAATACTCCTTCCAATGGATGCAAACCGACGGACTGCTTCCCGAGGTGCGCAATATCTTCCGTATTGAAGGACAAGAATATATATGTGAAAAACTGGAAGCAACGTTCACCTCTGACGGACTTTCACCACTGCTCAAAGGCGAATTTTGGCGAATAATCCCTAACTCCTAATTCCTAACTGTCTATGCTTATCAAACTCACCGTTCCCACCGTTTGGGAAGACCTCACTCCAACACAATATAAGTTCGCCTGCTCGCTCATCGGCAGCGGACTGCCCACCGACAAAGTCAAAACATATGCGTTTCTTACGTTCGCACAGTGGAACAATTTGCACCAATTGTTAGCAGAACAGAGCCACTTACAAGGTCAGGAACCACTCTCAAAAACTGACTCTGCTCTGCTTAACAGCCTTACAGAACAGATAACAGAGTTCCTACCTATGATGAACTTCCTTACCGCTATCCCCAACAAACCTATCCGTTGGAACGAAGGCGCTAAGTACGACCCATATATGCACTCACTGCCTTTTGAACACTACCTCGCCATCGAGAACCTGCTGCAAGGATATATGCACACCCGCGACCCACAACTCATCCTCAATATACGAGACTTGCTATACAACACTTCCAATACCGACAAACACGCTACCACATCACATAACACTCCAAACACATCTTCCGACGCTGGCGACCAAAGCGACTTCTCGGGTCTCGACTCCCTTACCGCCGACACCGGCGCACAAGTGGTAAACACATTACTTTGGGTCGTCAGCGTAAAAAAACACCTCGCCGCACGCTTCCCTCACCTCTTCCGGTCCGTACCACCTGACCCCGACGGCAACCCGCAACCACCAACTCCTGACCAACTCATCAACGCTATGGACTGGCAACTGCTCACTCTCACCGACGGCGACATCACCAAAGAACCCGCCGTACTGCAAACCGACACCTACCGAGCACTTACCTACCTTAACAAAAAAGCACAAGAACAGCAAAAACAACAGTAGCCACCGTACGCAATACCACTAACAAAGCAAATATCCAACACCGGCATAAATGCTAAACAAAAAAAGTTTACTATTTTTAAGAAAAGATTATCATTCTTTTGGAAAATGACGGTCACAAAAGAAAAAATTTGCACAACAAAATCGGTTGCTTTATCTTTGCACCCGCAACACACACAGACTGACACTGTCAGATTTAAGTATTGACCTTATATATATATATAGTGTCTTACCATTATCTTATACCCTTATCCCGAAATGGAGCAAACCCTACAAATAGCATTTGACTCATTACGTATAATGGCTGAGCATTCCCACTCAGGCACTACCTCTGTACGCTTCCGTGACGACTCCGGCGGCACTTTCACCGTCACTTATACCACTGCCGCAAAACACCCCCATAGAGACCGCCAAAAGAAATGAATGCCCTTAGTACCGTGGGCGGGACTTGAACCCGCACGACTGTTTAGGTCAAAGGATTTTAAGTCCTTCGTGTCTACCTATTCCACCACCACGGCATATATCCATCGCTACTACCTAAGTCGCTTCTACATCATCCACCACCACGGCATATATCCATCGCTACTACCTAATTCACTCTTATACTATCAACCCTTTAATACGATATATTCTATACTATCACTTTTATACTATTATAGTTTTATAACTTATATTTTTATAACTTATTATTTTGCAGCCATTTTTTCTTTCAATAATCAAATCTGTCAAAGTCCATTTTACATAACACTCATTAGGTGGGAATACTACCTATTGAACGTTGCAAAGGTACGGACAAAATTTGAATTAAACAAATATAATGATATTTTTGTGAATAAATGGGGTAATAAATGTCAATAGAACGATAATAGAGGTTGCATTTATGGTAATATAGCAGGAATAAAGGTGATGTTTATTATGATAAAACGAGATAGCGGTGATATTTATATACTAATGATAATCTGTTGATAAAGGCGATGATTAGTTTATTTTGGGCTGTAGTTAAATGGTTTGTAAACAAATATTTGATTCTAAATATAATTTATAGAGGCGGGGTAAATAGAGATAGGGATAAATTTTTAATAGATGCGGCAATTCAATTGCCGCATTTGTATTAACGAGAACAGCTGTTATCAGTTTTATGGTAATGTATCTATATATGGAAAGTAGAAATATCTGTAGTTGTGATTTTTATAGGCGCAACCGCACTCCTAATAATTTCGATTGGATGATAGTTGTCAGTTGCTTAGTGGGTAGCCATATTAGTAGTATGTTTATATTCCGCTTTGCAGGCGTAGGGTGTCTGTTTTGAGCAGTTGTTCTTCGGCATATTCTTTTGTGATGATGACTTCTTTGATATTGGTGGATGGAATGTCGTACATAAGATTCATCATCACTGTTTCTGTCAGGCTACGCAAGCCACGAGCGCCTAATTTATATTCAATAGCCTTATCAACGATATAATCTAACGCCTCGTCAGAGAAGTGCAGTGTGACTCCATCCATAGACAGCAGTTTCTCATATTGCTTGGTGATAGCATTTTTGGGTTCTGTAAGGATAGAGCGTAAGGCTTTTCTGTCGAGAGGTTTAAGGTAGGTGAGGATAGGTAGTCGTCCCACTATTTCGGGTATCAATCCGAAAGATTTCAGGTCTTGTGGTGCTATATATTGCAGCAGGTTTTCTTTATCCACGTGTTGTGTTTTGACTGATGCTTCAAATCCTACTACTTGAGTGTTAAGTCGTTGTGCTATTTTGCGTTCTATACCGTCAAAAGCACCTCCGCAGATAAAGAGTATATGTTGTGTATTGACTTTTATAAATTCTTGTTCGGGGTGTTTTCTTCCTCCTTGTGGTGGCACATTGACGATTGACCCTTCAAGCAGTTTGAGTAAGCCTTGTTGTACTCCTTCTCCTGAGACGTCACGTGTGATGCTTGGATTATCACTTTTGCGTGCGATTTTGTCTATTTCGTCGATAAAGACGACACCTCTTTCAGCGAGTGATACGTCGTAGTTAGCTTCTTGCAGCAGTCGTACCAGCAGACTCTCCACATCTTCTCCCACGTATCCAGCTTCGGTGAGTACTGTGGCATCTACCATAGCGAATGGTACTTTGAGCAGTTTGGCAATGGTGCGTGCCATAAGTGTTTTGCCGGTGCCGGTAGAGCCGACGAGGATGATGTTGGATTTTTCTATCTCAATATCGTCTGACTGTTTCTTATCCTTTTTTATGTTTTGTTGTTGCAGGATACGTTTATAGTGGTTATATACGGCAACGCTGAGGTATTTTTTTGCATCGTCTTGTCCGATGACATAACTGTCTAAAAACTCTTTAATGGCTTTAGGTCGGGGCAGTGACTGAAGGTCTAACGGCTGTATAGTTGTATTGTTTTTCGTGTTGGAAGGTTCAGCGGCTGTTTCATACTCCTCTTCTATCCCGAGTGCTTCGTGTGCTGCTTGCAGTTGTTCCATAATGAGGTTATGTCCCCCTTCTATGCACTCATAGCATATCCAAGTGTTGTTTTTGCCGCTGAACATTGCCGGCATTTCTCTGCCGCAGAAGGAGCAGACATCGTTTTTTTGTTTTGCCATAAGAGAGTTATTTGCGCGTATAAACTTTGTCAATCATTCCGTATTCGAGAGCTTCGTTGGCAGTCATCCAGTAGTCGCGGTCAGCGTCACGTCGAATACGTTCGGTGTCTTGATGTGAATGCAGTGCGATGATGTTATATAGTTCGTCTTTGAGTTTGAGTATTTCTCGTGCTGTTATTTCGATGTCAGAGGCTTGTCCTTGAATGCCTCCCATTGGTTGGTGAATCATCACTCTGCTGTGCGGTAGTGCAGCGCGCATACCAGCTTCTCCTGCAACGAGCAGTACTGCTCCCATGGATGCAGCCATACCGGTGCAAATAGTGCCTACCTTACTATGTACGAATTGCATAGTGTCGTAAATGCCTAATCCAGCATATACCGATCCACCCGGGGTGTTGAGATAGATGTTGATATCTCGTGATGAATCGACGGAGTCAAGATAAAGGAGTTGTGCTTGTATGACGTTGGCGGTATAATCGTTTACTTCGGTGCCGAGGAAGATGATACGATCCATCATAAGGCGTGAGAAGACGTCCATTTGTGTGACGTTTAGTTGTCGTTCTTCCAGAATAGATGGTGAGATGTATGAAGCGGAAGCATGCATTGCATTTTCCACGTGCATAGTGTTCATGCCTTGTGATTTGGCAAATTTAAGGAAATCGTTCATAGGGGTATTATAGGTTTGCAAAGGAGGAGCCATACAAGAGCATGACTCCTCCTTTTAATTGAAGTTGGTCACTTATTTTTTAAGTTGTGTTTTCTCTTGTCTGCGCAGTTGTGCTTGTTGAATATCGTATGATATCATAGGAGCTACGCACATACTGGAGTATGTACCTACTATAATACCAACGAGCAGTGCGAATACGAAACCTCTAATGGTCTCACCACCGAACACGAAGATTGCAAGCAAGACGATGAAGGTGGACATTGATGTGGAGAATGTACGGCTCAATGTAGCATTGATAGCATCGTTGATATTAGTCATACGTTCGCGTTTAGCGTAGAGGTTGTTATATTCACGTACGCGGTCGAAGATAACGACAGTATCGTTGATTGAATAACCGATAACAGTAAGTATAGCAGCGATGAATGCTTGGTCTATTTCCATAGAGAAAGGCATCACTTTCCACAGCAGAGCGTATGAGCCTAATACGAGCAGAGCATCGTGTGCTAAGGCTGTTACTGCACCTACTGAATAAGCGAAATTGCGGAAGCGCAGCAGGATATAGAGGAATATACCGATTAGTGCGCAGATGATAGCGATAATAGCAGCAGATGTTATGTCGTCTGCTATAGACGGACCTACTTTCTGTGAGGACATAATACCTACTTCGGGGTTGATTTCTGTTGAGTGGAATTGCTCAAAAGTGATGTCTTCGTTCAAGTATGGTTTGCATCCTTCATAGAGTAGCGCCTCTATTTCATCGTCTAATGTTTCGCTATTTTCATTGATACGGTAGTTGGTAGATATGCGCACTTGGTTTTGGTCGCCAATGGTGATAACGCGTAGGCTCAGAGCTTCGCCTTCGGTGTTATTGGCAGCGAAGACATCGCCGACGGTGCGTTCTACATCTTGAGTGCTGACGGGTTGTGCAAATCGTACAACATAGTTGCGTCCACCGGAGAAGTCAATACCGAGGTTCAGTTTACCGAAAATATGTGGTTCCAGGCCGATGATAGCGATAGCGACAAAGATGCCGGAAATGGTATAATAGATTTTTCTATTCTCGACGAAAGGAAAGTGGACATTCTGCAGAAAGTTTTCCATCAGAGGAGTGGTGAATGTCAGTTTTCTGCTGTCGTCTTTTGCTGCATAACTGAGCCACAGGCGTGTGAGGAAGACGGCAGTGAGGAAGGATGTGACGATACCAATCATATATGTTACGGCGAAGCCTTTGATGGGTCCTGTACCAAAGATAGCCAGGATAGCACCGGTGAGGAACGAGGTGACGTTAGCATCCACGATAGCAGATATGGCACCTTTGAAACCATCTTCAATTGCTTTGCGGAGTGTTTTGCCTGAGCGCAGTTCTTCACGGATACGCTCGTAGATAAGCACGTTAGCATCCACAGCCATACCCATAGTGAGCACTATACCTGCTATACCAGGTAAGGTGAGTACGGCAGAGAAGGATGCGAGTGTACCGACGAGCAGGAACACGTTGCACAACAATGCAGCGTCGGCAATCAGACCCGGAATCAAACCGTAGTAGAACACCATATAAATAAGTATGAGCAGGAAGCCGAGAGCGAAGCTCCACAAGCCGTTGATAACTGCTTCGCGGCCGAGGGAGGGACCAACGACATCTTCTTGAACGATGCGAGCGGGAGCAGGCATCTTTCCTGATTTGAGTGTATTAGCCAAGTCTTTAGCCTCATCAACAGTGAAGTTACCTGTGATTTGACTATTGCCACCTGCTATCTCATTTTGTACGGTAGGGAAGGAATAAACGTAACCGTCAAGAACGATGGCAATACTTTTGCCGATATTATCTTTTGTAATACGTTGCCATGTTTTGGCACCTTCAGCGTTCATTGACATTGATACATTAGCGTATGCGCTTAGTTGTCCGAAGTCGGCTCTTGCATCAGTTATGACATCACCTTCGAGTGAAGGTCTTCCGTCGCGTTGTGCTTTGAGTGCGATGAGTTGATAGATAGTGCCAGCCTCATCGATAGCTTTCACTGTCCAGCGCAGACGCAGGTCGCGTGGCAGTACTTGTTTGGCAATGGTGGAAGAGAGCATTGCATTTACTCGTGCGGTGTCGGTGTAATGAACGGTGCCGACGATAGGACCGCGATAAGCCTGACCAGCTTGATTGATGCTTGGGTTGAGGACGGCGAACAGCGGGTTTTGACGTTTGTAGGTTTCGATAGCTTTAGCTTGATCTTCTTCTACCTGAGAGAGGCTATCCAAACCGAGTGAATCAATCTCGTCTTTAGGTTGCTCTTCTACTACTTCTTTTTCTGTTTCTTGGGCTTCTTCTGTGGCTTGTTCGAGACGAGCATACTCATTGTTTATTTGCGCCAATTGAGGCAGCAGTTCGTTGAGTTCGTATGTTTCCCAGAACTCAAGGTTAGCACTTCCTTGCAGCAGTTTGCGTACGCGTTCCGGTTCTTTCACGCCGGGCAGCTCGATTAAGATACGTCCATTACCGGCTTCTTGGATGTTGGGTTGAACAACGCCAAAGCGGTCGATACGTGTACGGAGCACGTTAAACGAGTTTTTGATGGCACCATCTACTTCTTCGCGGATAACTTTTTCCACTTCTGCATTGGTGGAAGTGAGAGTTACTTTCTCTTTCAATTCGAAAGTGGAGAATATGCCGGCTAACTGTGCGTTAGGGTCTATTTCGTAGAACGATTCGAGGAAAAGTGTTACGAAATCGGCACCGCTATTTCTTTGCTTTTGTTGTGCGAGAGCCATAGCTTGGTTGAACAGCTCGGTGTCGTTGTATCCGCTCAGCGAGCGCAGGATGTCGGGAACGCTCACTTCCATAAGAACGTTCATACCACCTTTGAGGTCCAGACCAAGGTTCAGTTGTTTCTCGCGGCACTCTTTAAGGGTGTATCCCATCCACACTTTTTCGGTGGCCATAGAGTCCTGATAGAAAAACTCTTTTGAAGCATCTCCTCCCGCATACTTTTTTGCTTTTTTGTCTTGGCGATAAACCACGACGCTGAACGAGAGGTAAAAGGCGCAGACTAAAAACAAGCACCACGCCAAGAATCTAACAAGTCCTTTGTTTTGCATATAATTTAATGTTTTAGATTTTTTCTTAACTAAATGTGTTTTTGCACAAAATAGCCCGCAAAGGTACGTCTATTTTTCAGATTGTGCAAATATATGCTCAATTTTTGCGTTTCATAATAGAAATAGTATCTTTCTTTTGCGTAAAAAAAGTAAATGTTGTACCTTTGCGCGCAACAAACTGCTCAAAGAAGTGCTTCCTGTTGATTTCATAGAGAATATGCGTTCTGAGTTAGGTTCAGAGGCAGATGCATTGTTTCAAGTTCTTGAACAAGAGCCTCAGACGAGCATACGTCTTAACGATAAGTGTGACGTTGTTTCTTTTGATGTGGATAGTGATGAAGTGCCTTGGAATGAAGATGGTTATTATCTCAATGGTCGTCCATCTTTCACATTAGATCCTCTTTTTCATGCGGGTTGTTATTATGTGCAGGAGGCGAGCAGTATGTTCTTGCAGCAAGTGTTGGAGCAATATCTTGATACGGATAGTGTAGTGTTGGATTTGTGTGCTGCTCCCGGTGGCAAGTCAACTCTCATCAGCCAATATTTAGGTAGTGATGGTTTGCTTATCAGCAATGAAGTAGTCAGGCAGCGTGTGTTTGTTCTGTCGGAGAATGTACTTAAATGGGGTAATGGCAATGTAGTGGTGACGCACAATCAGCCGGTTGATTTTGGTGAGGGTTGCAAGAATTTGTTTGATTGTATATTGGTGGATGCTCCATGTTCGGGTGAGGGTATGTTCAGGAAGGACAAGGATGCTCGTTCGGAGTGGAGCAGCAAGCAGGTTACTGTTTGTGCGGAGCGTCAGCGAAAGATTTTGATGGATGTATGGAATGCGCTCAAGCCAGGAGGTTTACTAATTTACTCCACTTGCACTTTTAATCGTCAGGAGAATGAGGAAAATGTGGAGTGGGTAAGAGATTGTTTAGGAGCCGATGTTTTGTCTGTTGATTATGACTCATACTGGGGAATAACGGAAGGTAATCCCGGATATCATTTCTATCCTCATAAGACTCGTGGTGAGGGTTTATATATATGTGCTTTGCGTAAGTATGAATCGTTTTTTACACCTTATAAAATAAAGTTACAGAAGAGAGTGGTGCCGGGAGATGCGTCGGTGGAAAGAGAGGTTAAGAAATGGCTTCTTCATCCTGAGGAGTGGGCTATCAAGCAATCAGACCGTTTTCTTTCGGCTTATCCGATGAGATACAAAGAGTTGGTGGAAAACTTAAGCACTTTCCTTACTTGTCTTTCTTCGGGTTTTGGTATAGGCGAGTGGCGTGGTAAGCATATATCACCTCAGCACAGTTTGAGTATGTCGAAGGCTTTGCGCCGAGATGTTTTTTCGAGTCTTTCACTCTCTTTGGAACAGAGTCTGTCTTATCTTCGTACAGAAGCACTTATGCCTGTTGAGAACTTGCCTTCCGGTCCCGTTTTGGTTTGTTACGACGATGTGCCGATTGGTTTTGTGAAGAACGTTGGCAACCGTTTGAACAACCTTTACCCGAACGAGTGGAGGATTCGGAAATTGTAGGTGTTTCGCCTATGTTTTCAGGTGCAGGCAGCAGTTCAATTTTTTTCTTTAAGAATCTTTCTATTTTTAAGAAGTATCGTTGGTCGTCCGGGCTGATGAAAGTGATGGCAGTGCCGCTATTTTCGGCTCGTGCCGTTCTGCCTATACGGTGAACATAGTCTTCTGCGTCGCGTGGCACATCGTAGTTGATAACCAGAGGGATGTCGTCCACATCTATACCGCGAGCCACTATGTCGGTTGCCACTAAAACGGGTACTTTTCCGTTTCTAAAATCGAGCATCACCTGTTCTCGTTCTTTTTGCTCTAAGTCGGAATGCATAGCTCGTGCGTCGATATGCTGTTTTTTAAGTGCATAGAGCAGATCTTTCACCTGTTGTTTTTTTCCTGCGAAGAGTATGACTTTGCGCAGACTTTTATCTTCCAACAGATTGTTGAGCATTGGCAGTTTTTGTGTCGGATAGAGGCTGACCGCCAATTGGTGGATTGTTTCCGGTGGACGGCTGACGGCGATTTTTATTTCCGAGGGGTTGTGCATTATGTTTTTTGCCAATCTGCGAATGTTGTCAGGCATAGTGGCTGAAAACATTATTGTCTGTCTCTCTTTCGGCAGTCGTTGTACGATGGTCATTATGTCGTCGTAGAAGCCCATATCGAGCATACGGTCTGCTTCATCGAGGATAAAATACTTAACTCCGGAAAAGTCGATGTTGTAGATGTTCATCAGGCTTATTAGTCGTCCGGGTGTTGCTATGGCGATGTCCGCACCTCGTTGCAGTCCTTGTGTCTGTTGGTTCCACGCGTTGCCGTCGTTGCCGCCGTAGATAGGCACTGATGAGAATGGGACATAGAAGCCGAATCCTTCCATCTGTTGATCTATCTGTTGTGCCAGTTCTCGTGTTGGAGCCATGATGATGGCGTTGAGTTTCCCTGCATCGTGGTTATCGTAAGCGAGTTGTGTTAGTAGAGGAAGGATGTAAGCGGCTGTTTTTCCTGTACCTGTTTGAGCGCAACTGATAACATCTTTGCCTTGAAGTATGATGGGTATAGTTCGTTCTTGAACGGGTGTACAAGTATCGAAGTGCATATCCCATAGGGCATCCAGCACTTCGTCGGATAAGGGTAGTTCGTCGAAATACATAATGTAGGTTAAGCAGATATTTGTACGTTATACCCTTTTTGTATGAGAGGGAGTGCTATCTGTTCCATCTCGTTGCGTGTCAGTTTTTGTAATGTTCGGACGGGTGTGGCACGGTCGATAACGTATATCATTATTTGTTTAGGGTGCAGGTATTCGACAGTTGAATACCATGCTTTTAATTCTTGAGGTGTTGTGTTGTCAATGGTTCTACCGTTATGTTCTCCGCGAAGGAAGCAGGTTTGTAGTGTAAAATCGCCATTGAAGAGCATGAGCCATTGTGTTATCTGTTCCACTGTGAGTGACTTATTTGCCGGTATGTCAATAAGTTGCATAGTGCTGTCGATGGCTGAGTCGAGTTTGAGGATACGGTTGTCAGCCAGCATTAGCGCTTGACGAACGTCGGTTCTTGCCAGTTGTGTAGAGTTGCTCAATACGGAGACTTTTGCATTGGGGAAGTATTGGTCACGCAGTGAGCAGGTATCTTGTATTATCGACAGGAAATCGGGATGTAGTGTCGGTTCGCCATTGCCGGAGAAGGTGATGACATCAATAGGTTCTACTTGTTTTGCGAGTGTTTGTTCGAGTGCTTGTTTGACTTGTTCACATGTAGGAAGAATAGGGTGAGAAACTGTGGTGTTGAATCCCAGTTCGCAATAGACGCAATCGAAGGTGCATAGTTTGTGTTCTATAGGCATTAGGTTGATACCTAATGACATACCCAATCGGCGCGAATGGATAGGACCATATACGATAGAGGTGAAAAGCATTTTTCAGGAAGGCGGGATATGCCTTTAATTAAAATCGATGATATGATGAATGGAGATGATGCCAATGATAGCGTCGGTATCAGGTTTTTCAGTGACGGCAAGTGTGGTGATGTTATATTTGTCCATTATAGCCATAGCGTCGCTGAGCAGAGCGTCTTGTGCTATATGTTTGTAAGACGGTGTCATTATATGTGAAGCGTTGATATGCAGATCGTCATATTTCTGTATGGCTCGTCGCAAGTCTCCGTCTGTTATTATACCCAAGCATTGTGCTTGTTCAATAGGCTGTTTGTCGTCGAAGACCATTGTCATCCCCAAATGTTTGTCAGACATCTCTTTGACTATGTCTCGGAACGGAGTGTTTATCCTTACTCGTGGAACGTCATGGGTCATATAGTGTTTTACTCTTCCGAGCAGTTTTCGTCCGAGTGCTCCGCCCGGGTGATAGACGGCGAAGTTTTCTGCTTTGAAGTGTCGTTTTTCCATCAGGCAGACGAGCAGTGCGTCCCCCATAAGCAGCGTGGCGGTGGTAGATGTGGTTGGTGCCAAGCCGAGTGGGCATGCCTCTTTATCCACGTGAACGGAGAGAGTGAGGTCACATTGTTGTGCCAGTTTGGATTCGGGGTTGCCTGTGACGGCTATCAGGGAGCAGCCTATATTGCGTAGTGGTGCTATGACATTGAGTATCTCATTGGTGGTACCGCTGTTGCTAACGAGCATCACAACATCGTTGTTGTTAATCATACCTAAGTCGCCGTGTACTGCTTCTGCGGCATTGACGAAGATTGCTTCGGTGCCTGTTGATGCGAAGGACGATGCCATCTTATGTCCGATGATGCCTGTTTTGCCTATACCCATCACCACCAGTTGTCCTTTGCAGTTGTAGATCGTTTCCACCGCCTTGTCAAACGATGAATCGATAGAGGCGGACAGTTTTTGAAACTCGTGTATCTCCTCTTCAAAGATCTGTTTGGCTCGTTCAGAATACGTCATAGTTGTTTTGGTTGATGGTGCGTTTGGTTATTGTTGTTTGAGGGCTTTTTCGATAGTGAGTGCCTCATCTATTATTGTTTCGAAGTCGTTTAGTTTCACTTGGTTGGCGGCATCGGAGATGGCTTTATCGGGGTCGGGGTGTACTTCTAAGAACAGTCCGTCCACTCCGACAGCTACGGCAGCGCGCATCAGGTGTGGCACCATAGTGCGATTGCCGCCTGTGATGCCTGTTTGTGATGAGGGTTGTTGTACTGAGTGTGTAGCATCAAAGACGATGGGACAGCCGAACCGGCGCATTTCCACCAGAGAGGTCATATCCACCACTAATCTGCCGTAGCCAAAACTGCTGCCGCGTTCTGTCAGCCATATTTTTTCTTTTCCGCTGACGGAATCAGGTCGGCTTTCAGTTATTTTGTCTATTGCACCTTTCATATCCCAAGGTGCCATAAACTGTCCTTTCTTCACGTTCACTATTTTTCCTGTTCGAGCAGCAGCTTGCAGCAGGTCGGTTTGTCGTGAGAGGAACGCCGGTATTTGCAGTACGTCTGCTACTTCTGCAACCGGTGTGCATTGCCATGACTCGTGTACATCAGTTAGGATGGGCAGTTCTAATTGTGTCTTCACTTCTTGCAGTATTTTCAGTCCTTCGTCCATTCCCACTCCGCGTGCGGAAAGTGAAGTGCGATTGGCTTTGTCGAAGGAAGACTTGAAATAGAGAGTTAAGCCACGTTTGTTGCACACTTGTTTGAGTGTCTCGGCTGTGAATAGCACCATCTCTCTGCTCTCTATGGCACAAGGGCCGGCGATAAGAAACATAATTTTAGTCTTTTATATTGAAACAGCGAACCCATTTGACTTCTAACGACCCTTCTGTTATGCGTCGTTGTTGTGCGAAGAGGTATGAATAGAGGTGCAGGTACAGTTTTTCTCCGTGCGGCATATTGTTAGCAGTCTTATAGACAAGCATATTATTGATGAACCACATTATCTCTGTTCTATTCCAAGCCACGGTAAAGATGATGTCTCTAATGGGTAGTAAACCTTCCAGCAGATGCCATTCTTTTCCGTTTGTTGCTGATGTACGTAATCCGCAGTACATACGGAAGTTACGATAGTCGAAGATGGATATATACGGCAGATGTTTGTCGCTTCTGAGGTATGCGCCGTGATTAACGTGTCCGTGGCATCGTGCTTTGAGCATCACCAGTCCGCCGTCACGGCTCATAGGTACGCCGGTATTGATAACATCGGTTGTATAGTTAAACTCCTTCATTATCATACCTTTCTTGTTGTCCCATGCAGGTGCTTGCTTATGTTCTTTGCGTGTATGGATGAAGAGTGTGCCGTCTTGCGTATGCACATTTCGTCCTTCGTTATAAGCCTGCAACTCGTCGGTATAGGTATGGTTGCTTTGAAAGTCTTTAGTAGGATAGACGAATCCTGCTTTCCATGGTGAGGATGCGAATGAAGACCAGCGAAAATCGTCTGTGAAGATTGGGTCAAGTGCTTCTGCTCGTTGTATATCCGTCTTGTCAGCACCGAGGAAGAATTGTATGTCGGCATCGTTTTTCAGTTCGTTAAAGCGGGCCTCTTGTTTGGCTTCATCGCTTTGTAGCCATTCGGCTTTTGTTTTGCGATTGCTATAGGCATTCTTTTTTGCCGACTGAAAATTGTCGCCATTGACAGTCATCTCTAAAACGCGGTACTCTTTGAGTTTGTCCGACTGCTCAATTTGGCGATAACGCTTTGCTTGTTCGGGCATCGAATCAATCAGTTTCTCAAACGAGACGGTGCTCATTAACTTACGCGTTAAAAAGGCGTTCAAAAAAAAGAACGGATTCATAAAGGAAAGGTATTAAGTGTAACAAATAATTCTTCTATTGTATCGACAAATATCGGTGAGTAATGTTCTTGTGCAGGAATAAAGAGCATACTCTTCATTAGTTGTATTTGTTTTTTTAGCGGTTCATAGAAGCCGTTAAAATTGAGGATGACACATGGTTTGCGATGTTCGTTGACAGTGGCAGATGCGATAGCATCCATCATCTCGTCGAGTGTGCCGTAGCTGCCTGGCAGGCATATAAAGCAGTCAGCTATGTCACGCATACGTTGTTTGCGTTCGCTCATTGAGCTCACTACGTGCAGTTCGTCGCATATATCCGATTGCCTGCCGCTGTCGGCTATGCCTTGAGTTATGACACCTATGAGGTGTGAAGGTTGCACATTGTGGTAGGCTTCGCTCACTTGTGTCATCAGTCCGCCTGTAGCGCCACCGAAGACGAGAGTATGTCCTGTCTCGGCTATTTTTTTGCCGACCTCTTCACCCATTTGCAAATAGGCAGCGGGTATCTGACTTTTAGCACTGCAATAAACGGCGATATTCATATTGCTTTTGCTTAAGCGTCGATATTGGCGTAGGTGGCGTTTTGCTCGATGAACTCACGTCTTGGTGCCACGTCATCGCCCATTAGCATAGCTATTATGCGGTCGGCTTCAGCGGCGTTCTCGATTGTCACTTTTTTGAGTAGTCGGCGTGCCGGATCCATTGTCGTTTCCCACAACTGTTCGTCGGACATCTCACCCAGACCTTTGTATCGTTGTGTTTTCACCAAGCGTTCATCGCCGTTGGCATAACGTTGAATGAAGTCGCGTCGTTGTTGGTCGTTCCAGCAATACTCTTTGTAGTTGTCTTTGGAGCACATATAGAGCGGAGCCATTGCTATATAGAGATGTCCTTGCTCTATCACTTCTTTCATGTGGCGGAAGAAGAGTGTCATAATCAGTGTGGCTATATGTGCACCATCCACGTCGGCATCCGCCATGATGATTACTTTGTGGTAGCGTATCTTGCTAAGGTTGAGCGCTTTGGGGTCTTCTTCTGTGCCGAAAGTGATACCGAGAGCGGTGAAGATGTTTCTCACTTCTTCGCTTTCAAACACCTTATGTTCCATTGCTTTTTCCACGTTAAGGATTTTACCTCTTAGTGGTAGTATGGCTTGGTGTACTCTGTCGCGTCCTGTTTTAGCCGTACCGCCTGCTGAGTCACCCTCGACGAGGAATAGTTCGCAGTCAGCGGGGTCTTTGGAAGAGCAGTCTGCCAGTTTGCCGGGCAGTCCGCCACCAGACAGAGGTGACTTACGCAGTACACTTTGTCGTGCATTGCGTGCTGCTATACGAGCTTGAGCGGCTAAGATAACTTTTTCCACTATGCGTTTGGCATCGTCGGGATGTTCTTCAAGATAATTGCTCAGTGCTTCGCTGACGGCGCCTGAGACCATACCGGCTACTTCGGAGTTGCCTAACTTGGTTTTGGTCTGTCCTTCAAACTGTGGTTCAGCTACTTTGACGCTGATGATAGCAGTCAGACCTTCGCGGAAGTCGTTAGGGTCGATGGTAGAGTTGCCGTCTTTATCTTTAAGTTTGGCTTTTTCCAGCAGTTTGCTTTCTTCTGCGTACTTTTTCATTACACGTGTGAGAGCAGAGCGGAAGCCTGCCACATGTGTACCACCTTCGATGGTGTTGATGTTATTGACGTAGGAGTGGACATTCTCGTTGAAATCGGTATTGTAGATAAGAGCCACTTCTACGGGAGTGCCGTACTTATCGGTATTGAGATGGATGACATCGGATATGAGCGGTGTACGTGTCTGGTCGATATATCTGACGAACTCGCTCAGTCCTTTTTCTGAATAGAACTCTTCTTTTTTGCAGTTGCCTTCTTCGTCCACCACTCTTTTATCTTTGAGGACGATGCGTACGCCGGCATTGAGGAAAGCCAGTTCGCGCATACGGTTGGCTAAAATATCCCATTGATAAACTGTTTCCGTGAAGATGGTGTCGTCGGGCCAGAACTGAACGAAGGTGCCTGTTCTGCCTTGTTCCCAATTGCCTGTTGCTTCGTTATGACTGATGGTGTGTACGGGAGCCAGCGGTTTACCTTTGGCATAGTCCTGACTATGTATTTGTCCGTCGCGATAGACCTCTACGTGCATTTTTGTTGAGAGGGCGTTAACGCAGCTGACACCTACGCCGTGCAGACCGCCAGACACTTTGTAGGAGTCTTTGTTGAATTTACCGCCGGCGTGCAATACGGTCATCACCACTTCGAGTGCGCTTTTATGCTCTTTTGGGTGCATATCCACGGGGATGCCGCGACCGTTGTCTTGAACGGTTATTGAGTTGTCTTTGTTGATATGTACGGCTATCTCATTGCAGAACCCTGCCAATGCCTCGTCAATGGAGTTGTCAACCACTTCGTAAACCAAATGGTGCAATCCCTTTTGCGAAATATCGCCTATATACATAGCAGGACGCTTGCGCACTGCCTCTAAACCTTCAAGCACTTGAATACTTGAACCATCATACTTTTCTTGTTCCTCCATGTCGGAATATCTTTCTTTATTTTCTGTTTTATAATAACTTATCGTGTTTTATTGCTTTTCGCACGCGCACGCGCTCTCACGCGCACGCACAGACCTTGCAAAGGTAGTGCTTTTTGCTTAATTGTGCAAACAATGTGTCATTATTTTTTCTTTGTGTTGCTTTTGCCTTTCTTTTGAAAAGACTTAGCAGAGGACTTTGATTTTTTAGAAGACTTGCCGGTTGTTTTCTTTGCTGCGGTTTTTTGTGAGTTTTTCTTGGATGTTACGCTCTTTTTCTGTCCGGCTTTTTTCTCTTTTGGGTTCTTTGACTGTGCCAGTTCGAGTTTATATTGGTCTAAGGACTTAGAGCCGAGCATTTGGTAGTCGTGTTGTGATATGGCCATCAGTTCGCCTCCTGTCTGTTGGAGCATACCGTTCACTATCGGGTCTTTACTGATAAGCGAGATATACCATTCGGCTTCGTCCATTGTTTCAAATCCGCTTATCTGTACGGCACTTTGTGTTTGTGTCAGATGAGAGACTGCTTGCAGGTCAAAGTCTTTGATGAGGAATTGTGTGAAGTTGAACAATGCCACATCATAGAGCAGTTGGTTGAGAGTATCGGTGTTATGCGGTATGATTGCCAGGACGTATGCAGTGGTATTGCGTTCGAAGGTGAAGCTGTTAGTGTTCTTCTCATCTTCATCCTCTTTTTCGGCAGTCTGTTCGCGTTGTGTCTGCAAGCCGTCCATAGCACCGCCTTTTTGGCTTTTCATACCCTCTCCCATCAGTGCTAACATATTTTTAGCCATTGCGCTCAGTTCGTGGTCGGGATATCGTTCGACCATCTCTTGCAGGTCAGCCACGAAGGGAGCTTGTCCGACTGTGCGTGCCGATGCCACTGCGTTGAGGAAGAGGAATCGCGGCATAAGGGGTGTCAGCGGGAACTCTTTTTCCGCCACTTGGCGATTGGCTTTTACTGTTTTATAGTCGCCTTTGCGATAAGCCATATATGTTACCTTGTAGAGTGAGTCTTGCATTTGTTCTGCGCGTTGCAAGGAAGCCAGGTAGGCTGGGTCGGAGGCTATACGGGATTGTTCTGAAGAGGGGAAGAGTTGCACCAATTCTGCCTTATATCTCTCTGCGTCGTCTGTTCTGCCGTCTTTGGAAGCAGATAGGTACTGGCGATAGATTAGTTCCACTGTTCGTTCTTCTTCGGGGAAACGGCGACGGAACTCATCGTAACTATAGTTGCTTTTCTCTATGTCGCCCAATTTATCTCTATACAGAGCCACCAATGCATAGAGTGCATCTGCTATCTGTGAGTTGGAAGCGGCTACGTCTTCTTCTGTGCGAGGTATTTGCTGCAGGTAGTATTCCACTTTGTGTGGGTCGGATGTAGGTTGTGCCGCAGGGGTTGCCTCTGCTAATGTTTCATTGCCTTCATTGTTTCCTTCTGTATCTTCTGTTCCTTCGCCTTCAGAAGGATTGTTGTCTTCTCGTTCCGTGTTTTGATTATCTGCCATCATAGCAGTGGAGCCGCCTGTTTTGCTTTGTCGTCGCCAGTCGTCTTCCAATGGTCGGTTACCCCATCGACGTGTGAACTCTTGTTGTCCGGAGCGAAGCAGTTGTTCGTTGTAGAAGTACCAACTTTTATCTTTGTTTCCGCCAAGCATTTTGCCGGTATCGACGCTACCCAGTCCGTCTTTATTTCGTTCTACTTCACGTGCTTGTTCGGCAGTCTTGACGGAGTCGGCAGTCTCTTTGGCTATCAGGTCTGCCACCAACTGTTCTGCCACTTTCAGTTGTTCTTCTTCGGTGAGAGTACTCAAGTGTTGCAGTGAGTCTTGCAGAGCGACTGTCGTTTCTTCTTTCACCACTTGTTCGAGGTTTTCGGAGCGTAGTGCAGCGGTGGCGTAACGTTGGTCGATGTTGGGAAGTATCTGTGTAGCTTCTTTGTATAAAGGAGCTGCATTGGCATATTCGCTGCGTTGATAGTAGAGGTCAGCGGCTGTGAGCAATACAGCGGCTTTATCTTGACCGTTGCGTGTGCTTTTTTCAATGGCAGTGGTGTAGCATCTGAGGGCTTGTGTTGTATCTCCGTTAGAGAGGTAGAGATCGCCCATAGCACCGTATAGTTGGTCGAGCAGGTCTTTGTTCTTGGGCAGTTTAGCCATTGAGCGTAACCGCTTCATTGTCTTGAGTGTATCTCCGGCGAGGAGGTGGTATCTGAGTCGAGCATTAAAAGTCATATCGTGTGCCGGTTGCATACGAATGACGCGTTTATAGGCTGCTCGTGCCGGCTCTTTTTGTCCTTGTTTTTCATACAGTTGTCCGAGCACATATTCAAAGCGTGGTCGGTAGAGGTGCCTGTTCTCGTCTTTGAGAGCCACTTTGACGAAAGGTATAGCCTCTTTATATTGTCCTGATTTGAGGCGTATGTCGGCACTGACAGCCGAGTAGAAGGACTGATGTTTACGTTTGAGGTCGTCCACTTTCACGCGGTTGAGCATATCTTCAGCTTCGTATAGCCATCCCATCTCGGCGTAGGCGCGTGCTTGCCATAGTTGGCATAGTGCCACCATATCTTTGTCGTACTGATACAGACGACTGACATAGCTGAAAGTGCCTATACTGCCAAGGAATTCCCCTTTGTGAAACTCCGACTGACCGAGCAAGAGCCATGCGCGATACATCTGGTCGTTGAACTCCTCGTGTTGCAGCCATGCTTTGTATTTAGGTTCGCGCATACGGCGGGAGTTGCGTTTAGGTTTGGCGTGGATAGAGTGTAGCTTGATGCATTTGCGGCTTTTCTCTATGCTTTTATCCATTTGCGAGGCGGCTGACTGTTGGGTCTTGGGATTGCTGATGGGGTAGAGATTAAGGACGTGAGTGAAATCATCTTCGTTGGCTTTATTGATGGCATCCAAACCCTCGTTGTAGGCTATTCTGCCGTTGAAATAGACATTGTGAATAACCTTCATCTCGTGATATGCGCGGCGAGTGGAGGTGTTCTTGGTGGTGGAACAACCTGCCACAAGGCTCACCAACAGAAATATATAGAGGTATTTTCTCATAACTTGAATTGCGAAAAATGCAGGTCAAACAAGCCCTTTTATGTGCGAAGGTGCGGCTTGAAACTCTTTCAAATAGAAGGGTTCAAAATAAGCGATATCCGCTTTCTGACCGGCTAACAGTTTATCTTCCGCCAACGAATACATGTATTTGGCATCCGGCTCAATATAAGGCAAGTATATGGCGTTTGGATGTGTTATTACAGTGCTGCATTTGTGTGCTCCCGAGCCGATGATACACAAGGGGTGTTGCGAAAGTACGGTGTCTAATGATTGTGAGTTAAGCACCATTGCCTGCACTTCTGTTTGAGGCTGCAAAAGGTTGTTATATAGGCAAGTATATACTTCCATACGTCGTGCATCAATCATTGGGCAGAACCATATATTCTCTTCTTTTATTTTCTGTTGTGCAATGGCGGCGAGCAGTTGCAGTGTATTAACGCCTACCAAAGGTATATTCATGCCGTATGCCAGTCCTTTAGCCGTACTTACGCCAATGCGCAGACCTGTGTAACTGCCCGGACCTTCACTGACGGCAATGGCATCTATATGCCACGCTTTGTTTCGTGCGAGAGTAAGCAACTCATCTACATAGACGGGAAGTGACGCAGAATGATTTTGGCTCGAATCTGTATATCTCGAAGCCAAAACGCTTTCTTTTATAAGGGCTGCAGAACAAGAAGTGCCCGATGTTTCTATTGACAAAATGATCATGTGTCAGCGCAATTGCTCAAAATTAAGCCCGCAAATGTACGGACTTTTTTTGAATTACACAAATTTACCGTACTTTTGCGCAATCTTTTACTTTCATACTATGAAAATTCTCGTTGTTCCTCTTAATTGGGGTTTAGGTCATGCTTCACGGTGTGTACCCATAATACGCCGATGGCTGCACGACAAAAATGAGGTTGTTTTGGGTGGTGATGGTGACTCGTTGTTTTTGCTCAAGCGTACATTCCCCACTTTGCGCATCATACCTTTCCCTTCGCTTCAACTGCACTATTCCGGCGACAGTAGTCAGGTAGGTGCCGTGATAAGGATGTTGCCGCGTCTTTTGATGCATACATTCAAAGACAGACAGAGGTTGAAGGACATATTAGACCAAGAGCATTTCGATTGGGTGGTGTCGGACAACAGGTTCGGGCTATGGCGTATAGAAGGACACCCGGACACCAGGCATATCTATATCACTCACCAACTGAATATCCGTTTGCCTAAGCGTTGGCAGTGGTTGGAAGTGATGGCGACAGCCGTTCATAGGATGGTTTATAGTCGTTACGATGAGGTGTGGGTACCTGACTATGCCGACCCTACCAAACGTTTGGCAGGATATTTGAGTGAGGGCGGAGAGAAAACCGGTGCTGTATATATAGGTCCGCTTTCGCGTATGAAAGAGAGTCGTGTAGAACAACGATATGTGCCTAATAGTAAGTATGATGTAGTGGCTGTTCTGTCGGGTTTGGAGCCGCAGCGTTCGTTGTTGGAAAAGCAGATTGCAGGTGAGTATGACGGCAAGCAAGAGAGAGTGTTGATAGTGAGAGGCAGACTGCGTGAACCCTTTATACGCATACGGCACAATAATATCACTCTTGTGCCGTATCTCTATGATCAACAACTCATACCTCTTTTGCTTGCAGCCCGACGTATCATTGCACGGAGCGGTTACAGTACGATTATGGATTTGGAGGCATTGGGTGTTTTGCATAAGGCTGTTCTTGTACCCACTCCCGGTCAGAGTGAGCAGGAATATCTGGCACAGATACACCAACCTTTCGTTTTGTGATAATAAATAAAGCGATTTTAGGGTAAATCAGTGGCTTATGCAGTTTTTTTTTGCAAAATGCAGTTTTTGCCGTACCTTTGTCGCAAATTTGAAATTTTATATCTTATGACAAACAAACTATACTTTCTTTTTGTTTCTTTGCTTGCTATTACCATTTCTTTGACTGCTCAGACCTACGAGCCGCTTATTGTCAGTTCGGGCTTTAATCGCGATGTAATAGCAGAGAGAACACCTTACAACTCGTATGCAAGCAGTTATTACTATACAGGAGATTATCGCTTTGGAACACAAGACGTTATACGTGTTACTAATAGTTCTAAAGACATTACGGATGAGCAGAAAGAGGCTATGGTTGCTACCGGTTGGCCCAATGATAATGGCAACCCTGATGATAGGCTGATTCGTTGTCAATCGTTATCTCATCCTGAACTCTACTGGAAATTGGCACCTTATGATTCAAATAATGCGCTATGTTTACGCAATTATGAGAGCAACCCGCATGAAGGGACAATGACTTTTCAGACTATAGGCTGTTATCAAAAATTATATTTTCTAACTTTCGCAGGTGGTGTCAATAAAGAAGAAACTGAAGCCGGTCTTGTTCAACGTACAATGACCACTACTGTTTACTATTCTACAGGCGACCCTGATGTACATACTTTTGAGTTTTTAGATTGTGCAGCAGTAAAGGCAGAGAGACGTGCATATCAGTCAAATATCTATAGTAGTGGTTTCCTTAAAGGCAGCACTCAGAGTGCAGTATATGCTGCTGTCAGTGAGATGTCAGTGGATACTCACCGTCTGATAGAGAGCATCCATTTTTCTTATACCGGTAATTCGAGTACCGGTATTGCTATTTTTGCTGTTACCGGTATGACTGCTGCCATTGATGCGCCGTCTGAGGACGATATATCGGTCAGTGATATCGATGCCAACTCATTTGAGGCTTGTTGGGAAGCCATAGCCGAGGCTGCGTCCTATCGTCTTGATGTGGCTGAAGATGAGGATTTTCAACGCATCCTTAACGACTATAACAACCTTGAAGTGAGTGGTACCACCTGTCAAGAGGTGGCAGGCTTATTGGCTGATAATGAGTACTATTGGCGTGTGCGTTCGGTGGATAGTGATGGAGGTCAGAGTACCAGTTCAGCACCTCGTCGCGTACGTACGGATAGTAGTGAAGGACCGAAAACGACAAACGATACCGACCACTCGCTCAAAGACAATGACATAACACCTCTCTTGGGTTCGACAACCAATATTATTATCAATCGCACTCTCTACAAAGACGGTTTTCTTAATACTCTGTGTTTGCCTTTCAGTATGGATGCTGCTGCCATTGCCGCCGGTCCGCTTGCAGGCTGCCGACTATATGAGTTTGACCATGCAGACAAGGTGGGTGACGCACAATTGGATATACACATGACTGAGACAGATGCCATAGAAGCCGGTGTACCCTATCTTATCAGTTGGGCTAACACAGGTGAAGTGCTTACTTCCTTGCGTTTTAATGGTGTGACGATAACGACAGATGAAGGTCAGACAGTTGGTGACGGTATTCGGTTTGTGGGTAATATCAACACTGCACCTATGACTATTGACGATCACGATAACCTCTTTATCGGTGCCAATAATATCCTTTATTGGCCTAACACCAACGATGGGTTGAAAGGTTTCCGTGCCCATTTTGAGATACCTAAGGGCAGTCCGCTTTCCGTGCCGCACAACTCACCCGCGCGTATAGTGATGAGAGGCAAGACGGCAACGGATATTGAGCAGACCGTTACCTCTAATGAACAAAGATCAGTCAAGGTGATGGAAAACGGAATAATGTATTTTGTATGCGATGGTGTTCGCTACAATGTTTTAGGTCAGATAGTTAAATAAGTATGAAAAGTATTCAACGTTATAATAAGCCTTTAATAGAGATTTATTCGTACAGCTCTATGTCTGTTTTGTGTGACAGCGGCAGCAATATTGGCGGTGGTGCCAATCCGTGGGAGAGTGGTCGTGCTCCGCAAGTAGTGTCTGACAACGACCCTTCCATCCTTTAGTAAGGGTTCACACATCGCATAGTGCGTGCTTGTGTAGGATATGTTTGTTTTATTCAAAAGTCATTTCGTATGAGTGATGTTTTACGTTTGCGTGCAGGTTATGCAGCAATAGTATTGGCCTCTGCATATGCTCTTTTCGTAGAGTTTTTCGGCATTGAAGTTCCTGACACCTTTTTTTATGCCACTCTTTATTCCACCGATGGTTATATAGATGCATTCCGTCCATTAAGTGAAGGTGTCTTTCGTCTTACAACTGCTGTTTTCGGGCAATATATATTGCCGGTTCGGCTTGTTTGTTGGCTCTTTTATTATGGTGCATGTCTATTGACTTTGTGGCTCACGCTGTCACTCTTCCGGATAAGAAACCTATTGTCTGTTTTTTATCAGCATTGTCCATTGCGCTAATTCCCATATATGAGACCACAGCCTGCAATGGCAACGCCTTGAGCAGTTTCTTTCTTGTAGTAACTTTTGTCACTTTATATATATTTGTCACTTGAACGTAATCCTCTGTGTTTATAGCTTTGAGCGTGTCTATGGCTTTGGCTGTATTAAGCCGAATACCTAATATAGTGGTTATGCCTTTTGTCCTTTGTTTCGGCTGTTTGGCTATAAATAGTCGTAGGCAAGCGGGTTATTTGATGCTGAGTCTGGCAGGTGCTATAGTAATTATATTGGTAGCGTATTTGATTATTTATGGCTCTTGGCATAATTTTTATTCTGAATTTATGGCAGCGATGGTTTTGTCGACTGACGCTACTGCCGCAGACCATTCTACGGGCAATCTTCTGAAGGAATATCTGCATACGCTCAAAGACTTTATTTGGCATCTCAAATCGCTACTTATGCCTGCTATGGTGATATTGCTGATTGACTTAATAGAGAATAAGAAGCAGTCAATATATAGATATTCAAAGTATATATTGTGGTGCATGTTTGCATTGTCAGTGGTGTATGTTCTTCGGCGTAACATCAATTTTGGCGGACATTTGAGTTGGGACTTGTCCGTTATGCTTATTGCTATGACTTTGTACGTATGCTGCCTTATGTCGGCGTTGGCTGTTTATCACCACGAGAGGAAGTCTTTTGTATGGTTTCTTCTCCCTATCTTTTGTTCTCTTCCTGCTGCGGCAGGAGCAGACAGCGGATTGGCATACATGGCTGCACCATTGTTTTCTCTTTTGCCCTTTCTTCTGCTCGGCACAGCACAAAGTTATCGATCCTTTAGTGAGACAGATTCAATGTTGGCAGTGGCGTTCACCGGTGCGATGATTGTGTTCGTTTATCTGTATATGCGCAGTAGTCTTCAGCCTATTGCCGTTGTTCTGTTTGTACTCGCGTATATAACCTTATGGGCGGCAGGCTTCAGAGGCAAGTCGCACATTGCCGTATATCAAGAAACGACTTCTGCTAATAGGCGTTGGTTGGCTGTGTCCTTGTATATACTCATTTTATTGTTTGCTCTCAGTGGCAAGTATATGCAGTATGGCGATGAGCGTCCGATAGCAGAATGTAGATATGCTTTCAACCATCCTCAGTTAGCCGGAATACGCTCCGCAAAGCAAACAACCGAATGGTGCGAGACGGTGATGAATGACTATCGCCACCTAAAAGAGCAAGGGTATGAAGTGGTGTTCTATGGCTATATGTCTAATCTCTTTGCTTATCTCGCCGGCGAAGGAAAGATACAAGGGGTTGATTTTACTTTCAAAACCAACGCTCGCAATACGGAGGCTTTTCTTTCGGCTATTGTCTCCAGATCCGTTGTAATGTTCTGTCCTTTAATACAGGGAAGCAGAAGTCTCTGTCATATAGACTCATATCAAGCGTCTATGACTATCTGATTGATATGGGATATGTGTTTGAGGACAAGGAAGACCACCTTATTTTTTATCCTCGTTCGGGTGAGGATGTAGAGCAGACATATTAAATGCCTTTACAATATGGATCGTGAACTTATTCTGATTAACATCATCGGTATAGACAAGCCCGGTGTGACATCTGCCGTCACCTCTGTGTTGGGTGAGTATGGTGCTGTGGTGCAAGACATCGGGCAGTCGAACCTTCATCATCAGTTGAACCTGAGCATTCTTATTCGTATAGACGACCCCGCGAAGAGCGGCGATATGATTAAGCAGGTGCTTTTCTGTTGTTCACGGTTGGATATGATGGTGCGTTTCACGCCTCTTTCAGAGGATGTTTATACAGCGTGGGTGGGACGGCAAGAGCAAGACCGATATGTGGTTACTCTGTTGGCTCGTGAGATCAATGCTCGTCATTTAGCCCGTGTGACGGCTCTGCTGGCTGAAAGGAAACTGAATATAGACAATATCCTGCGTTTGAGCAAGCGTCCGGGCTTAGATCTGCCTATAGAGCAACAACATAGTTGCATAGAGTTTTCTTTGCGAGGCAACTTGCCAGACAGAGAGGCATTGCAACGCGAACTAATTGAAGTGTCAAGCGAGGAAGGGATAGACATCTCATTCCAAAAAGATGATATGTTCCGACGCAACAGGCGACTTATATGTGTGGATATGGACTCCACTTTCATACAGACGGAGGTCATTGACGAACTGGCTATAAGAGCCGGTGTGGGTGACGAGGTGAAATCCATCACTCTGTCCGCCATGCGAGGGGAGATTGACTTCAAAGAGAGTTTCATTCGTCGTGTGGCATTGCTCAAAGGGCTGGATGTGAGTGTCCAACAAGATATCATCGACCAACTGCCTATAACTGAAGGTGCAGACCGTCTGTTCACCATACTGAAGAAATGCGGTTTTAAGATTGCTATCTTGTCAGGCGGTTTCACTTTTGTGGGCAGGTACTTGCAGCAGCGATTCGGCGTTGACTATCTCTATGCCAACGATTTAGAAGTGCAGGACGGTAAGTTCACCGGCAAGCATATAGGTGACATCATTGATGCTAATCGTAAAGCCGAACTGTTGGAGTTGATAGCGCAAGTGGAGCATATCGACTTGGCGCAAGTCATAGCCGTTGGTGATGGTGCTAACGACCTTAATATGTTAGGAAAGGCAGGATTGGGCATTGCTTTCCATGCTAAACCGAAGGTCAAAGCCAGTGCCTCACAAGCCATCTCTACCGTCGGCTTGGACGGCATACTCTATTTCCTCGGTTTCAAAGACTCGTTCCTCAGGTGAGGGTGTAGTCTCGTGCCTCGTTGAAGTAGAAATTGACACGGTAGTCGCCCTCTAAGCCTTCGCCTACGTTATTATGGAAGATGATGTTCATCTTGTGCTACGTTCTCGTATGTTTGGAACTCATAGTCGAGGTATTCAACGCCGTCGATGGTGGTAGTGCCTGCTTGAGCGACAGTCTTACCGGCCATGCGCCTAATGCTTCGTATGTACCCCATATATACGAGTCGAAAGTGTCCCAATCTGTGAGGTTACGCACATAGAGGTGGTGTGTCTGAGGGGTATAGTCGGTGGCGCGCATTGCCGGATATTGTGCTATGAGATAGTAATCAGCGGCAGTGGTTAAGGTATAATCAGGAAGTTGCGAACCGTTGTTGTTATTATTGAAGATCAGTTTGCAGGGGAATGCGCTGGCGGGGATAGTCATACCGGGCCAAGCGCCGAAGGCATCTTTGTCGCCCCAAGCATAGAGGTAGAAAGTGTCCCAGCCGGTGGTGTTGTTGACGTAGGCGTGGTAGGTGACGAACGTAGGTTCGGCTGTGCCTGCGGGTTGCAAACCGGAGGTGTATGCCACTAAATAAAGGTCTTCGGCGGTGTCTATATAGTAGTCTTCCAACTGACTGCCACCACCGTTATTGTTGTATATTAAGTTCATAGGCAGTTTATCGTTGTCAATGGTATAGACCTCATAGGTAACGCTGTTGTCCTCAATGGTAGAGGTGGCTTGTATGCCGGGCCAGCCGCCGATGAAGTCAAAAATACAACCGCGAAAAGGTATTTGCCAAGTAAATGTAAAGCAATGCACCATTTTGTCACATTTGGTTTTGCGCCGATTTTCGACGTCCGAGTGTCCTAATCAATTATATTATAGCGCATTGCAAATAACCATTACCACCTTCCCCTTGGTACATTTAGTTTTTACCCCCATAACACCCTCAGAAAAGAGAAACGTATTAGTTTTTTAGTAGATGTGGAATATGGAGTTTGTCAGAGTCTTGCTGCCGGAATCGTTACGCTCATATTTAGTTCCTTTTTGTATAGTATCACTATACAAAAGCAAATGGGAATTTGGAGACGTTTGTTTATTCTGATTTTTATTTTGAATTTTGGTTCACTACTGTCCACTAAAAAATGGACGATTAAAAATTTAAGTCAAATAATAACAGTTCACTTGAATCAAGGTGTTCTTTGTCATTTTGAAAATTAGTTTTGTTGAGCAAATCCGTAAGGTGCATTTTGCTCGTTAGTGAT
>JAFSTB010000016.1 GCA_017450685.1 Paludibacteraceae bacterium | reverse complement strand
GTACAAAATGTCAACGAACACTTGATACAAAGCCGTCCTTAGCGGCGCGACCCCCATGGGGGTCATTAGTATCACAATTTATTTATAATAATATCCTTCTAAGGAAGGGAAAAAGTGTAAACGATCTTATGATATACGATACTTAACTATTAGCCGCTATGAGTAATATATTAGCCATAGTAGGTCGCCCCAATGTGGGCAAATCCACATTGTTTAATCGTCTGACTCAGACTCGTCGTGCCATAGTGTCAGACGAGTCGGGTACCACCCGCGACCGTCAGTATGGTCACGCCGAATGGTGCGGATATGAGTTCAGCGTCATTGACACCGGCGGATGGGTACTCAACTCCGACGATATCTTCGAGGGTGAGATCAACCGCCAAGTGCGTTTGGCTTTGGACGAAGCCGATGTCATCCTCCTGTTGGTGGATGTGAACGAGGGTGTGACCCGCTTTGATATGGAAGTGGCACACCTGCTTCGCCAAGCCGGCAAACCGTGCGTGTTGGCAGTGAACAAAGTGGACGCTTTCGACCAACAATACGGTGCTGCCGAGTTCTATAAGTTAGGTTTAGGCGACCCCTTCATCGTCAGTGCCGAGAACGGTTTAGGTACAGGCGACCTGTTAGACGAGGTGTGCAGTCGCTTCAGCAAAGAGCAGACGGAAGAAGAAGTGGATGAGTTGCCGCGTTTCGCTATTGTGGGCAGACCCAATGCCGGTAAGTCCAGCCTGCTCAATGTGCTCACCGGTGAAGAGCGTACCATAGTGACCAATATGCCCGGTACCACACGCGACAGTATATACACCAAATACAACAAGTTCGGCAAACAGTTCTATCTGGTGGACACCGCCGGCATACGCAAAAAAGCCAAGGTGAAAGAGGACTTGGAGTACTACTCCGTCGTTCGCTCCATACGCGCCATTGAGAACGCCGACGTGTGCATACTGATGATAGATGCCACAAGAGGCATTGAAGCGCAAGACCTGAATATCTATCAGTTAGTGCAAAAGAACAAGAAAGGGTTGGTGGTATGCGTCAATAAATGGGATTTAGTGACCGACAAGACCAATGCCGACATCAAGGCTTGGGAACAGTCGATACGCGAACGTATGGCTCCTTTTCAAGACTTCCCTATCCTCTTCACCTCCGCTCTCACCAAGCAACGTATATATAAGGTGATGGAGACAGCCTTGCAGGTGTATGACAATAAGCAACGCAAAGTGCCCACGGCACAACTCAACGAAAAAGTGCTACCCCTGATAGAGAACTACCCGCCACCTGCCATCAAAGGTAAGTACATAAAGGTCAAGTACTGCACCCAACTGCCTGACACACAGATACCCACCTTCATTTTCTTCGCCAATCTGCCGCAATACGTGAAAGAACCGTATCGCCGCTTCTTGGAGAACAAACTGCGTTCGTGGTGGGACTTCACCGGCACACCTATACAATTGTTCTTCAGAGCCAAATAAACGCTTTGACATATTGACCGACAGAGACTTAACTGATGAAGATTATCGGACTGACATATTTTGAGGGAACGTACCGTATGGCAATGAAGAGCGACTCATCGCTGCTTCAAGGTCAGCAACCATTCTTTCTACCCGACTGGAGCCGACAAATAGTGGCTGTACCTTGTCTCGCCACACGCATAACACGTATGGGACGACATATAAGTGAGAAGTTCGTCAGTCGCTATTTTCAAGAGAAAGCCACCGCACTCAATTTTCGTGCCGACGACTATTTGCATCTCAACCGCTGGACCGAAGGTATGGCTTTCGACCAAGCCTTCGCACTCGGCGAATGGGTCAATGCCGACAGTTTTGAGGCAGAGACAACACCAACCGACATCAGTCTTGAACAAGCCATAGTACGCATAAGCGAAGTGATGACACTCAGAACAGGCGACATCATCTTCGTGGATAACGGTCAGCCGCAACCCGTACAGACAGGACAAGAATACACCTTATATATAAATAAGACGGATAGCAACGGCAACCGAGAGAAAAGAGAAAACCTATATTGCAGAATCAAATGAAGCGAGTAGTATTGTATATAACATTGCTTTTCAGTCTTTTATCGACTGAAGCCTCTACACATACGTATGCACCCACTTCTGTTCTTGCCAATGGCAAGTTTGTGAAGATACGCATTGAAGCAACCGCTGTATATAGTCTCAGTTACGACGAGATAGCCGCACAAGGTCTGAACCCACAGACAGTGAGTGTGTTAGGTTACGGCGGTGCTATGCTCAATCAGAACTTCACCAAAGCGATGATTGACGACCTGCCCATAGTGCCTATCTATATCCATCGCGGTGCAGACGGACAATTCGGCAGCGGCGACTATATACTCTTCTTCGCTCAAGGCTCCGTCAGTTGGGACTATACCAACGGCACCTTTGAACATACACGCAACCCCTATTCCGACTACGGCTACTACTTCCTTACCGACACCGAAGGCTTGCAAAAAGACTTGTCGAATGTCTCTTTCAATACCGACATCTCCACCTCCGGCACCAAGCGCGTCACCACTTTTGCCGACTACCGCCTGCACGAACAAGACTTGCTCAATCTGGTGGATGCCAACAAAGGTGCGGAAGGCGGCGGACGTGAGTTCTACGGGGAAAAGATAGTGGCAGGCAATAGTCTGAACGTGGATTTCACCTTCCCGCTGATTGACACCACTCACACTATCCGCAGCCGAATAGACGTGGCTACAACAGCCACCGCCGTCGGTTCTACCTTAGACATCGAATGTAACGGAACACAACGACAGTTATATATGTCGTACATCGAGTCCAGCGATTTCTACACCAAAGCTATTGCTGCCTTCACTCGCGTGAACAACATAGCCGCACGAAGTAAGAACACCATCCGTCTGACATATAAGAGCGACAAAGCATCGGATGCCGTGTATCTTAACTATATCGAACTGGTAGCCAACAGCCGTCTGCACCTGAGCGAGAGTTATCTGTGTTTCCGTCAGGACGACAACTACGGCGATAAGGCTAATAACCTCTTCTGCCTCACCGGCACCGACAACAGCGTGCAAGTGTGGAACGTGAGCCGGTTGGACAGTATCTACCCCGTTTACACCTTCAAGCAGCAGGACACGCTCTGTTTTGTGGATGGCAACAGTGCCGTTGAAGAGTATGTGGCAGTGCGTACTGACGGCAATAACTGGCTCAAACCCACTATCTTAGGCAGAGTGGAAAACCAAGACCTGCATGCTCTGAATAATATCGACTATGTCATCCTTACCCCCAAAGCATGGCAAGAAGAGGCTGCACGCTTGGGCGAAGAACACTGGCTCAAAGAAGGACTGCGCTATGCCGTGGTCACCGACGAAGAAGTGTACAACGAGTTCTCGTCAGGCACTCCCGATGCCACCGCCTATCGCCGGCTGATGAAGATGCTATACGACCGAGCCGAAAACGACCCGGACAACCAACCCAAATACCTGCTTTTGTTCGGCGACGGCACTTTCGACAACCGCCAACTGCTCACCACCTCAGGCAAAGCCACACTGCTCACATATCAAGCACGCAACTCAACAGTGGAGACACAAGCCTTCGCCACCGACGACTATTTCGGATTCCTCGACGACAAAGATGGTGTCGTTAACAACAGTTTCTTAGATACTTACGGCACTATGCGTATCGCCGTGGGACGTCTGCCTGTCAATACGCAAGAAGAAGCAAGGCAGGTAGTGGATAAGATCATCTACTATATGTCCAACGCCAATGCCGGCGACTGGCAACAACAGTTATGTTTCCTTGCCGACGATGGCGACCATAACCAACATACCCGTATCACCGACCACGCTGCCGAGTTAGCCAGAGAGCAAAACCCCGCTTTCATCGTCAATAAAGTGTATTTAGACTCATACGTACAAGAAAAAACAGCCTCGCAAGAGAGTTACCCCTTAGCCTACAACCGCTACACCAACCTGCTTCGCAATGGTGTGCTGCTGATGGATTACAGCGGTCACGGCAGCGCAAACAACATATGCAATGAGATGTTCCTCACTATCAGCAGCGTACAACAAATGAGCAACCAAAACCAAGCGTTTTGGATGCTTGCCACCTGCTCCTATGCCCATTTCGACAAAGCGGCACAGAGTAGCGCGGAAGTGGCACTGCTCAATCCCAACGGCGGTGCCATAGGAGTGATGTCTGCCTGCAGAACGGTGTATGCCTCTGAAAATGAGACACTGAACACCAATTTCACGGAGCAGATAATGAAGCACACCGACGACTTTACCTATCCCATGAGCATAGGCGAAGCCGCACGATTAGCGAAAAACAAGAGCGGTAAGAAAGAGAACAAGTTGGCATATATCCTTCTCTGCGACCCTGCCTTGCGACTTAACTACCCCACTCGCTATCGCGTACAGACATCCACACCGGCGGACACACTTCGCGCACTGCAAGAAGTGCAAATACAAGGGTTCATCGAGACAGCCGACGGAGACACCGCACACGACTTCAACGGAATAATAAAAATGTCGGTCTATGACAAACTGCAAAGCATAACAACACGCGACAACGACGAGACTGACAATAGCAAAAAACAACTACACACCTACAAAGACTATGCTAACCTGCTCTTTAGCGGTAGCACCAAAGTAACTGACGGGACCTTTACCATCCTCTTTCGTATGCCTAAAGACATACACTATAACTATGGCAACGGTCGTTTAGTCTATCACGCCATCACCACCGACGGCGAGAGCGATGCCATCGGCTATTCGCACCAATTCACTATCGGCGGTAGCGATACGAAAGCCATGCTGCTCACCGACACCATCGGTCCCACACTCGACATCTACCTCGACAACCCCGCCTTCACCGACGGAGGCAAGACAAGCGAATATCCGCATTTCTTCGCACATATATACGACGACAACGGTATCAACACCGTGGGTAGCGGCATAGGTCACGACCTGACTATGGTGGTGGATAACGACCCCACACAGACCTACACGCTGAACGACTATTTTGCGGCGGAGAACGACAACTACCGTGAAGGTTGGGTCAGTTATGTAATGCCACAACAGAGCGACGGTAACCACCAGTTGCGTTTCCGTGCTTGGGACCTGCTCAACAACAGTGCCACTGCCACTCTCCATTACACCGTAGCCAAAGGACTGAGTCCACGACTGTATAATGTTACTTTCATGCCTAACCCCTGCCCGGCAGGAGCAACAGTGAACATCAACCTCTCCACCGACCGACCCGACGAGATACTTGAAACAGACATCAGCATCTATCGCATCAGCGGCGAGAGAGTGTATAGCGGCTATTGGAAAGGAGAACGGACACTGAGCTTTACACCCGCACAAGCCAATATGACAGGAGGAATATATATCATTCAAATACAAACACATACAAGCACCTCCGGTACTGCCCGATACGTGGGCAAACTGATAGTGCTGTAAGACCAACACACCTGATAATGCCTATGAAACAACTTTAAGGATGAGAATAACAGTATTCGGTTCGCACCGAACAAATAATAAAAATAACACAAACAAAATTATACCTTTCTATGAAAAAACTCTTGTTTAGTATGGCGGCACTGGCTGCCATGGTAATGCCGGTTGTGGCAGATGACTACATCAACCCCATCATCACGGCTATGCCTTCACTCACTATTGCTCCTGATGCACACGCCGCAGGTATGGGTGATATAGGTGCAGCCACCACCCCCGACATGAACTCACAACACTGGAATGCCGCTAAGTATGCCTTCATCGAAGAACGCGGCGGTATATGTGCCACCTATACACCGTGGTTGCGTAAGTTGGTTGGCGATATCGACCTCGCCTACCTCACCGGCTTCTACCGTTTCGATGACAAACAGGCCATCTCCGCCTCCTTCACCTATTTCTCGATGGGTAAAGTGGGACTGATAGACAACACCGGCAACCAGTTCCAAGAGGCACACCCCAACGAATGGGCAATAGACGTGGCATACTCGCGCAAACTGCACGAGTACGTCAGTATGGCTGCCACTCTGCGCTTTATGTACAGCGACCTCAATAACGGCACCAACTCCAGCGTAACAGGCAAAGCAACAGAGATGTACCCCGCGTGGACTATGGCTGCCGACATCTCACTCTACTATCGCCAACCTATCGAGTTGCCAATGGGTACCAGTTACTTCGCCCTCGGTTTCAACCTCAGTAACCTCGGCGGCAAGATGTCGTACGACAAAGGCGAGCACTCCAATTTCATACCTGCCAATATGCGTATCGGTGCCAGTTATGAAGTGGCTTTCGACAACTACAACCGCTTGATGGCTTCTGTGGAATGTAACCGTTACCTCGTTCCCTCACAGAAATCCAAATATGCATCGGGTATCTCCTCCGCTACCGACGAGATGGAACAGAAATATGGTTGGGATCCCACCAGCGAAGAGTTCTCCAAAGTGTCATCCGCCAAAGGTTGGTGGCAATCCTTCGCCGATGCTCCCAAGGGCGCGAAAGAAGAGTTCGACGAGATGCTTTGGGGTGTTGGTCTCGAATACAGTTACGACCGTAAGTTCTTCGGTCGCGTTGGTTACAGCCACGAAGCCAAATACAAAGGCAACCGCCGCTATGTGACCTTCGGTGCAGGCTTCAAACTCAGTATCGTACGCCTCGATGTCAGTTACTGCCTCGCCACCGCTTCCACCAACCCGCTCGACCAAACAATGCGCTTCACCTTGGGCTTTGACCTCTATGGTATCAAAGACCTCGTTAACAACCGCAAATAATGCGTATAGGTTTAGGATATGATGTTCATCAATATGCTGTCGAGCGCGAACTGTGGCTCGGCGGCATATTGATACCCTACGACAAAGGACTGCTTGGTCACTCCGATGCCGACGTACTCATTCACGCACTTTGCGACGCTCTGTTAGGTGCAGCAGCCTTGCGCGACATAGGCTACCATTTTCCGGACACCAAAGGTAATGAGTATGAAGGTATTGACTCTAAAATACTTCTCAAAAAGACTATCGCTCTTCTGCGAGAAGCAGGATATGAGTTGTGCAACTGCGACTGCACCGTCTGCGCCCAACAGCCTAAACTTAGTCCGTACATCGAACAAATGCGTCAATGCCTCGCCAACACCATGGCGGTGGATATAAGTCAGGTGTCGGTGAAAGCCACAACAACCGAACACCTCGGCTTCGTGGGACGAGAAGAAGGAATAGCGGCATACGCCGTTGCACTGATAACAAAAAACAACCAAACAGAACCAACAACCAATGACTGAAGAAGGTAAGAAGATAAGGCTTATTGCTCTGACTATTAGCATACTGCTATCGGCTCACCTGTCGTTTGCTCAGCAGCCGTCAAGCCTCACAACCACCGACACAATAACTGTGGCGGCTGACGACAATAGAAATGACTCGATAGACGACCAAACAACTCAAGACCAGGATCTGTTTACTCACTTCACTTCCGACCAGATCGTAATAGGTGACACTCTTTATATTATCACAACCGCCTGCGCACCTATATGCTCGTCGATAGTGAAGATGTTTAACAACCGTAATGAAGAGTACTTAGGCACCTTATCCTCTCCTTTCCCTCATGCTGTCTTTCCGGAAGCATACATCGAAAACGACCTACTGCTGTGGAGAGACAACACACCTGAGTTTGATAATGTGGACTGAAAATATGTCACAGCCGATATATTTGATAGGTTATATGGGTGCGGGCAAGTCCACCGTTGGCAGACTGCTGGCTGAACGCTTAGGTTGGCTGTTCGTTGATTTAGACGAGGCCTTCGCTGAGATACACGGTCTGACACCCGCCGACTATATACGCCAATACGGCATCGACAACTTCCGACGCAAAGAGAAATATGTGCTGGAAGACCTTGCCGATGCAGCCCCCACCGAACAAGTGGTCTATGCCACCGGCGGAGGCTACCCCTGCTGGGAAGATAATATGGAGTGCCTCCATGAATTAGGCACCAGCGTGTACCTGCGTTGGGAAGCACGCGACCTTGCTAAACGACTGATGCTAACCGACCTCAGGCAACGACCCGTTCTGCAAGGCAAAACAGAAGACGAACTGCTGCACTTCATCGAGCCGCAACTCGCTGCAAGAGAACACTTCTACCAACAAGCCAACCATACTGTCAATGCCATCGGTTTTGATATACACGCCGATGAACAACTGGCAGAAGAAATACTGAAAATATTATGACAATCAACCAAATACAAGACGAGATAATAGATGAGTTTGAGTCGTTTGACGACTGGATGGATCGCTATAGTCTGCTCATCGACATGGGCAACAGCCTTCCGCCCTTCCCCGACACTGACCGAACAGAACAAAACCTTATCGACGGCTGCCAATCCAAAGTGTGGTTCACAGCACAACTGCAAACAGCCAACCATACGAACAGCAATAACAGCACCGAAAAAACTGATGTCGTCATCTATCAAGGCGACTCGGATGCTATCTTAGTGAAAGGCATAGTAGCATTGCTAATCAGAGTGTTAAGCGGACACACACCGCAAGAGATAGTGGAAGCCGACCTCTATTTCATCGACCGTATCAACCTGCGCGAACACCTCTCTCCCACACGCAGCAACGGACTCGCCGCCATGCTCAAACAGATGCGACTATTCGCACTTACATATATGGAGAGAAAGTAAGAGAACGATTTTGCATATCACCAAAGCAAAAAGGAACAAAAATAACTATTTTTCAGACAAAAAACTCATTTTTTTTGCTAACATTATTGCACAATAGTGCAATTTATCATAATTTTGTACGCTTAATGATTCATAACGAATAGTGTAAGCGAAATAAACACTGTTTGTTGTCCATTTTTCTTAAAGGACAAGATAACATCGTATATTAGAGAACAAGATTAGCATATATTAACCCTCTCAACTCTATACTACTATGAGAAAAATTACTCTTTTTCTTCTAACCCTCGGCTTGATTGCTACGCAAAATGTGGTGCAAGGGCAAAGGCTGTTACCTAAAGCCTTAAATAATGAACCCAATTCTCTAACTAATGCACCAACAATCACGACCGACCATAATACCCCTGATGAGGTCATTGACTTACTTGAAAAGAATACAAACAGTAGGCATAATGCACCCGCTGCAACGGAAACATATTATTTTCAAGGGGACGATATTGTATATGATTCCTATCTTACAGGCAACCCAAACGCAAATCAAACATTGATTGAAATAGACATAAAAAAGACTAATGAAGTGTCAGGTTCGTGTAACTTTGTACATTTTACATTCTATGGAGATATAGGTACCCACTTCAATAACGGTGTTTATTACAACAATTTAGGCACTGCCCCTAATCCTAATTCGTGGTCTATAAAAAGTCCTAGTGGTCGTTGCAATTGCAGCACCCTTATTTATTGGTGCGTGTATCAATCAGGAGGCTTTGCTGCGTACGGCGAATACCAATTCACTTGTTCCGGCACAACTTATTCAAACTTACCTGCTCCTAATTATTCATACATTACCATAGGAACAGAGTCAAGCGGATATACCACATGGGGATTCTTAACAACCGGCACAATCACTTTTGAGGTCGGCAAAAAAGGAAATGTATATATCAACGCAAGCAATGTCAATGTATATAACATTGCCAACGGCAATCGCAAAACTATCAATCTTATTATTGGTGAACCCAAACCCGCTAACTATGTAGAGGTTAATCTTACTTCTAATTTAGAATGGAAAGACAATACAAGCGAAGAAGCCACATCCCGCTATTTACAATGCTCAGGCACCGGCACAGGAGATGACAGCAAAGCGTATGACGTAACATTGCGTATCAATACAACTTCTCCTTCCGGCACCTTCACTGCATCATCTCTTGATTTAGAAAACTCATATATAAACCAAGCAAGCACAAAAATAAATGTCACAAGTGCGGATATAACCACGAAAGAGGTATCAGACCAAATTACTCAATTAGAGGCAACACTTATAGGTGATAATGGAAAGACTTACTACATAACAGGTCAGTTCACTCGTTGTCAAACAAGCAATCAAATAGCATCGTGGGCTATGTTCTCATTTAACAATGATAATATAGGTAGCGATAACACCTTAACAAAATCAACATTGCAGTGGGCTCATAACGGAGGTACTTTCCTGCAATTACATGCAACCAACTCATCAACAAAAAAATATATTCAACTGCTCTTCTGGCTTAATTCAGGTAACACACAAAGTTACAACGGACTTATAGGTCCTAAAACCGGTAACTATAATATTAAAAAACGTACTTATCTCAATAATAACAGCTTATACACTTACGGTAGCACAACAAAAGATGTCGTATTAGCTATAGACGAAGATCGCGGCTTCGGATATGGTTCTCTTGTAGGGAATCAATATAATGGTTATATTTGTAATATTATGGAGTTAGCCGATGACAACGGAAATGTGTACTACGTATCAGTTGCGTCAGGTAAAGATGGTAATATATACGTCCAACTGATACGCACTTCAGATGGACGCGTTACAGCCACTATCGGAGAACCGGCATTGGCTGCCAACACATATTATCTCAACTCCTACACCAACGGTGAAGGGTCAGTGGAGTTGTCCCCTAACGACTGCTCATACACCGTTGGTACTAACGTTACTCTTACTCCCACAGCACAAGAGGGCTACTATTTCTCCAACTGGTCAGGCACCGACGGCTCAAGCGTTACCGACAACGGCGATGGCACATACAACCTTACCACCTCTAATCGCAATATGGCTGTAACGGCTAATTTCAGTAATATCTACACCCTCGGTGCTTGGGATGCTGACGGCGGCGATATGGATATGGCAGGTGCAACAACTGCTGGCGACTATGCTTACGGCACTACCTTAGACGAACCTATCGCCTACAAAGACGGTTACACCTTCCTTAAATGGGTGGATGGCGATGGAGTTGACTTCAACGGCACTATGCCCGCCAAAAACGTAACATACATAGCACAATACACCCCTAACGAATATACTATCGCCCTCAACGAACAAGAGCCTACTACTTCCGGCACTCCTTCCATCACTGCCACCTACAATACCAACACTAACCTGACCGACCCGATAGACATACCGGCAAAAACGGATTACACCTTTGGCGGTTACTACACAGCAGTCGATGGTGGCGGCGTACAAGTGATAGATGCCAACGGAAATATCTTAGCCTCAGTAAGTGGATATACCGATGCCTCAAAGAACTACATTCATCTTGGTGATATCACCCTTTTCGCATATTGGGTCAGCAGTGGTTATCAACTGAAATGGAGTGTTAACGGTGATGTGACCCTTGACGGCGGGACAGCAGACGGCATCTATGCTGTCGGCACAGCCATCACCGCCCCCACACCCACTCGCACAGGCTTCACCTTCGCAGGATGGTACCCCGATGTGCCTGCCACTATGCCCGACAATGACCTCACCTTCTACGCCACTTGGCAACAAGTGCAGAACGAAGACTACTGCATTGACAGCGAGGGATATACAGCACAAGGTACACCCTATTGGATCCTGACAGGCACCGGCAGTTTCTACTCCGCACACAACACCAAATATGACCCGTATGACGACGACTTCGAAGAATATACCCCGCTCTTCGACGGCAAAGAGTACACCGACATACTCAAATCGTCAGACGGCAGTTTTGATAGTATAACCTACGTCTTGCACTTCAATTGCCATAGAGAATATACCAAGCATAATCGCTATTACGAGTTCTTTGGCAGTCAGATAGATAATCGTATCAGTCAAGGCACTATATGGCTTGACGATGAGTCGGACTCCTACACCCACCCCGCAGATGCGGCTCTCGTACTCACCTTAGCAGGCAGAGATGCTAATAATGAGATAGCCAAGAGATATACCACCGATTCAGGTTGCGACAGTATCATTGTCTATACCGTTCGGCAGTCGCCTCTGCTCACTTGGGATGCCGGTGAGGGCGAGTTCACGTCCGGAGTCAGCACACAGACACAACGCCTCAAACCCACCACCGCTATCACCCTACCCGCTGTCACACCCACACGCGAAGGCTTCGACTTCACCGGTTGGCTCACTGTCGGCGGCGATGACGTGGCAGCCACTATGGGCGAGACTGACATCACCTATGTGGCACAATGGACAGCCACTCTTTATACCCTCAAATGGCAAACCGAAGATGTTGATTATGTGGCAACCAACACCACCTCCCTTACCGCCGGCACCGCCATCACACCTCCTGCCGCCCCCACACGCAGCGGATATACCTTCAACGGATGGTATCCCGCCTTCAACGAGGGCGATGTGATGCCTATGGCTGACAAGACATACTACGCCACATGGACGGCTGACGCACAAAACGGTACTCTATGTGTTGACGAAGACGGCTTCACCAACGAAGGTGAATACGACTGGTACATACCCGGCTTCGACGAACACAACGATAAGTTCGACCCGACAGATGCCAACCCCAACGGCACACCGTACAGATACGACCGCTCACAACTGCAATATACAGATATACTGCGTTCATGGGACAATTCATTCGACAGTATCGTTTATACCCTCAACCTCACCTACTCACGTTTCTACGACCGTTATACCCGCTTCAGCGGTGACTACATAGTGGTGGATGGCAATACCGTCACCATATCCGAGACAACGGTTCATGATAGTCGCGCCACCCTCGCTGACGATGTGGCTAACGGCATACTGAACGGCACCGTCTATCTCAATCCCGATGACCCGACAGCACACTTCATCGCCAACGGTAACACTTACACCATAGCCGATGCAGGTGAACAGTCAGAAGATGTAAGAAGAAACCAATTCGCCAGTCTGGGTCAATGCGATAGTACGTTGAAGTTCACTATCGCCCCAATGCCTCTGCTGACATGGGACGCTAATGGCGGTTCTTTCACGAGCGACGGTGCCACACAACACACTGCACACCTCGTTCCGACCGTTGTTCTGCCTTCACCCGAAGTGCCATGCCGCGCCGGCTATACCTTCGGCGGATGGGATGGCACACCCGCTTTCGTGGACGGCACCACAACAATGACAACCACCGACCTCACATATACAGCCATATGGAACAAAGTGGACTACACCATCACCTACGAAGAACTGAACGGTGCTGACAATACCAACCCGACCTCGTACAACGTTGAATCGGAAGATATAGTATTCGTCACACCGGGTACAAGAAGCGGATTCACATTCGTGGAATGGCAAGATGAGAACG
>JAFSTB010000015.1 GCA_017450685.1 Paludibacteraceae bacterium | reverse complement strand
TTTGCCCTGAATGGACATAAGACGCTGTATCTTGTCATTAACGGCCTTCTCCGCTTCGGCGAACTCGGGACGGTCGGTGGACATACGCGGCACGCCAATCTGGTCGGCGAGGTAGTTCTGGATGGTGTAAGGCAGTACGAAATAGCCGTCGGCGAGACCTTGCATCAGAGCCGAAGCACCGAGGCGGTTGGCTCCGTGGTCGGAGAAGTTCGCCTCACCGATGCAGAACAGACCTTTGACGCTGGTTTGCAGTTCGTAGTCAACCCAGATACCGCCCATGGTGTAGTGGATGGCGGGGAAGATCATCATCGGGTTCTCGTAGGGGTTCTCGTCCACGATTTTCTCATACATCTGGAAGAGGTTGCCGTATTTCTGTGCCACGACATCCTTGCCGAGGCGCTGGATAGCGTCGGAGAAATCGAGGAAGACAGCCAAGCCGGTGTTGTTCACGCCGTAGCCTGCGTCGCAACGCTCTTTGGCGGCACGCGAAGCCACGTCACGCGGCACGAGGTTACCGAAAGCGGGATAACGACGCTCGAGATAGTAGTCGCGGTCCTCTTCGGGTATGTCACGACCCTTGATTTCGCCACGTTGCAGACGCTTGGCATCTTCGAGTTTCTTGGGCACCCAGATACGACCGTCGTTACGAAGGGACTCAGACATAAGGGTCAGTTTGGACTGGAAGTCACCGTGCTTGGGTATGCAGGTGGGGTGAATCTGTGCGTAGCAGGGGTTGGCGAAGTAGGCACCGTGGCGGTACATCTGCATAGCGGCAGAGCCGTTGGAAGCCATAGCGTTGGTGGAGAGGAAGAAGGTGTTGCCGTAGCCGCCTGAACCGATAACAACAGCGTGAGCGAAGAAACGCTCAATGCGACCGGTGACGAGGTTGCGGGCGATGATACCGCGTGCACGGGGTTCGCCGTTCTCGTCTTTAATCATCACGATATCAAGCATCTCGTAGCGGGTGTACATCTTCACTTTGCCCTTACCTATCTGGCGGCTGAGAGCGGAGTAGGCACCGAGCAGCAACTGCTGACCTGTCTGACCTTTGGCGTAGAAGGTACGGCTTACCTGTGCACCACCGAAGGAGCGGTTGTCAAGCAGTCCGCCGTATTCGCGAGCGAAAGGCACGCCTTGTGCCACGCATTGGTCGATGATGTTGTTGCTGACCTCGGCGAGACGATAGACATTAGCCTCACGAGCGCGATAGTCACCACCTTTGATAGTATCGTAATAGAGACGATAGACAGAGTCGCCATCGTTCTGGTAGTTCTTGGCAGCGTTTATACCGCCTTGTGCAGCGATAGAGTGCGCACGACGAGGAGAATCCTGAATGCAAAAGTTGAGCACGTTGAAGCCCATTTCGGCAAGTGATGCAGCAGCGGATGCGCCGGCGAGACCTGTACCAACGACGATGATGTCGAGTTTGCGTTTGTTGGCAGGATTGACGAGTTTCTGATGGTCTTTGTAGTTAGTCCACTTTTTCTCGAGCGGACCTTCAGGTATTTTAGCCATCATGGGTGTGATGACAAAGGCAGCTTTAGCAGCATCGGTCTCGGGCGAGAGTTTCTCTGCTTGTTCAGCCACTTTGACAGTCACTTCCGCCACTTTTTCAGCGGCTTTATCAGCGAGTTCGGCTGCTACTTCGGTAGCCTTATCCACCAGGTCGGCTGCCACTTCTTTTGCGGTTTCCACCGCCTTGCCTGCTACTTGTTTAGCAGCTGCAATCAGTTCTTCTTTTTTTGCCATAAATTGTATAATTGATTTATTTGGCGCAAAGTTATGGCAATTTTATTGATTACACAAATATTTATTTACAGTGACTTAATTTTTCTGTCAATTTTGTTGAATTTCGTTATTAAGTTGAGCGGGGTATAAAGTCGTGGGGTATAGTGAAAGAGGCGGATTGCATCAATAAATAGGCACTATTGTTCGCGGCACAACTGCTCGTTTAGAGTATTTGGGGAGCAACTGCACATCTTGTGTTTGCAATGCTGTCACTTGTTGTGTGGCACGCACTTCAATAGGGATGCGTTTTTTCTTTCTGTCCTCCACATATCCGTTCGCCATAAGGTTTTTTTCGTAAGGCACTCTCACTCCGTCTTGCGGGCGATAGAGAGTGGATATACGCAGCGACATCTCACCACGTTTGAGGCGGAATTTCTCTAAGGTCTCGTTGCCTATATTAAAGAGGTTAAGCCACTCTAACTGTGTACCTTTCAGTCGGATAGAGAAAGGCAGAAAAAGCGAGACGTGTGCTTCTATGGTATATGACTGCAAACCGAAATCGTAGGCATCAACTATAAGGTTCTCTTTCCACAGCGTTTTGAGTATGCCTATGTAGTTATGTTTGCGTGTATAGGTGAGTACGCATCGTGTATTGTCTTCGGATGACATCTGCCATCGTCTTAGTTCGTCGCTGGTGTCGAGCAAGTGGTCTTTTTGCAGTCGCATCTTCCATAGAGCACGGTGAACGACCGTTCCGCTGTCAAGAGCGGAAGCCATACGCATCATGTTAGTATCTTTTTCGTGACGAAAGAGACTATCTAATTGTTCTCTTACTTGAGCGGGGCAATAGCGTTTGCACGACAGACCTATAAACTGCACGCTATCAGCACCTTCACTACCTATATTGGCTTGTTCGATGACAGTGGCAATCATCTGTTCCATGCCCCAAGTAGCAGACTGCGCGTCTAACTGCACATCGCTCACCACACCATATGAGACGGGATTAAGAGGTTGTTCTTGAACCAACTTGTTATAGGTAGCCCTCAATATCTGCGCGAGCATCTTACGTTTGGACTTGCGCGTGCGTTTGGCTTCCACCACCGTCTCCTCCAAGGCGATAGGTTGTTCTTTGAGTACCACCGTTTTAATATGCGTACTATCCGCCAACTCTTTTAGCGGCATAAACTGCTTTTGATAGCCCACGAAAGAGATGACGACAGGTGCATCGGTTGATGTCTGTGTCTCTAAAGTGAACCAACCGTCTTGGTTGGTGGCAGTACCATCTTCGGGCTTATCTTGCACATAGACAGTGGCAAAAGGTACGGGTTGCCCTGCCTCATCAACGACACGACCTTTATAGATAGCGGCGTTGAGGCACAGAGGTACAAGCAAAAGAATGGTTATCAGTCTATCCAGAGCCATGTGGTGTTACTTTCGTGATCTAAATAGTGGATTTTGGCTTTGACCACACCTTTGAAATCAGCAGGCAGAAGGACCGGAGATTTATCATTGTCGCTTTCGTATTTATGCCAAGTGCAGTCGTCGGTGGTATAAAGTATCTCACCACCTGTCATCACCTTATTCATTATCAGTCTTATACCTTCGTCTGTACGGATGGGTTTGATACCGGGTTGCTGCAGGTGGAAGTTATGCTTTTGTTGGTGCAACTCAGGCAGCAGGCAGTCATAGACGATGTGTGTATAGTTGCTCAACGAGAGTTTGGAGCGGTTGTTCCAAGCGCGTTCACTCAGTCCGTACATCTTTGGGAAGAGTTGCCATTCCACTTGCGCGAAGTCACGCAGACATTCAGCCCACAGTTGTGCGTTCATACCTATTATATTCGGGTGCTGAACAGGTTCCCAGTCGAAAGAGCGGAACTCATCGGTGTAGCCACCCCAGTCGAGTCCTTTCTCTTCTTGGTGTCGGCAGTAGGCGAAGTCGAAATAGAGGTGGTTAGCTGTGGCAAGCACGACAGGATAGCCTGCTTGAGCCATCTCCATAGGCTTTTGTTCGCCGTTATGCCAACTGTAACATACGGCTTTGGTCTCAGGTGCACAGAAATGTGTTATCTCTTCCCACCCTATGGCTTGCAAACCGTTCTTTGCCAGTATCTGCATTACGCCGTCAATAAACGCTTGGTGTTCTTCTTTTGTCAGTGCTCCTTCCGGCACCTCATCGCCACCTATATGGAACTGTGTGAAGGGACAACCAGCCTCTTGATACATCTTTTTCAGTTCGGTCACCACCGTCTCAATAAAGACGAGAGCGTAAGGGTTGGTGACGGCAATGACATTGTCGGTATATTCTTGCGCACTGACATACTGTCGTTGTTCCATCAGGCTGTCGGTGAGCAACGGATAGAGTGCTTTTTTGCAGGCGCGCATGTGTCCGGGCATATCCACTTCAGGTATAACGCGTATCTGCCTTTCCTTGGCATATCTGAGCAGACGTATATAGTCGGCGCGTGTGTAATAGCCGTTGCCGGTGTTAGTGGGGTCGGTATAGTCCCATCCACCCATATACATCGGGTAGAGACACTCTTTTTCTGTGAGCGTATATCCGCGTCTTGCTCCTTGCTTGGTCAGTTGCGGCAGGCCGGGTATCTCCACGCGCCAAGCCTCATCATCCGCGAGGTGGAAATGCAGGACATTGAGTTTGAGGTCTGCCATCACATCCAGAACACGCAGCATGGAGTCAAGGGGATAGAAGTTGCGCACAATGTCGAGCATAACACCACGGTGAGGCATATCGGGATAGTCGTAGATAGAGGATATGTCGGTGGTTGAACCTAACTGACTTAACGTATTATGAGCATAGTAAAAACCGGCAGCAGTGGAGGCATAGATGGTTATCTGTTCCTGTGTGAGGTTTATTCTGTAGCCTTCGTCGGGTATAGCGGCATCAGTTATCTCTTGTATCGAGGAATTTTTGATGTTTACAGTCTGTCCGTCAGAGGCATATTCCACTTGTTTAGGCTGTGGCAACAGAGGCAAAACAGCCTCTGAGGAAAGGTTTTCGTTAAGACATCTGTCGTTGTATTGATAGACATATTCACCGTCGGCGTAAGGTGTTTTTTCCCAATAGTCTATACCTCTGAGCATCTGCTCTTTGCGTGTATATTTAGCATAGGTGCAAGGTATAGTCACGGGGTTGCCGTTATCCGTTTTGACGAGGAAGAAACCTTCGGGTCTGATACTTTCTCTAATAGCCGTTCCTCTGAAACGCAGTGTATAGGTACGGCTCTCACCTGCCGGTATCGGTTCATACAGTGCAGCCGGTGCGAGGAAATGATAACTACCTTGTATCTGTTTGCCACTGACAGCGGCTTGAGGGTTGTGGATAGGTATCATCGACTCCAAGCAGAAATAGAGTTTCCAATCACTGTCAAGGTCGGCTGAGGTGTTGTTGGTGACGGTAAGAAACGCCTCACTTTGGCGCGGCTCAACATCGTTACGAGAGAACTCCCAATGCAGTGAGAGAGGGGCTTGAGGGGCTTTGCGGCAACCAAAAAAGGTTAAAAGAGCAGCCATAATTACGAAAAATACACTAAAATGCTTCATAATTGACAAAAATTTTTGCAAAGGTAAGGATAAATCAATACCTTTGCAAATCTTTTTCGGGTAAAGTTATGAGTAAGGTTACTATTTATTGCAAAAACACGTGCCGATATTACGATATCGAGTGCGGAACGTCGTTGCTTGAGCTCTACAAGCAGATTGGTCTTGAGTTGCGCTATCCTGTGCTCACTGCACGGGTCAACTACAAGTTGCAGAACCTCAATTTCCTTATCTACAAACCTAAGGACATTGAGTTTTTGGATGCTTCCTCTTCAGCCGGTATGCGTTGTTATGTGAGGACACTGTCAATGGTGTTGGCAGAAGCGGTACGAGAGTTATACCCCGACTGTGACCTACGCATAGAGCACCCCATATCAAAAGGCTACTACTGCACTATCCGCTGTGCCGAAGGCAAGAAAAAAGATATCACCATAGCCGATATAGAAGCCATCAAAGCACAGATGCGCAAGATAATAAGTGAGGACCGACCTATCATCACCGAAGAGAAGCAGACCAAAGAGGTTGTACGTCTGTTCGGCGAACGCAAAGAAGGAGAGACAACTCTGTTTGAAGCCTTAGGCAACCCTTACTGCCGATACTTCAGGATTGGCAATTATATAGACTATTACACAGGCGTACTGATGCCTTCCACCGGCTATCTCAATGTCTTTGACATTATCCCCTACCACGAAGATATGCTGCTGCGCATACCTTGCAGGCACGACCCGACACGACTGGAAGATGTAATAAAGCAAGACAAGATGTTCGCCATGTTCAAGGAGTTTATGGGTTGGAACAAACTGATGCATATATACAATGTAGGTCAGTTCAATCGCGCTTGCAAGAACAATAAGTCGTTCGACCTTATCAAACTTATAGAAGCTCTCCACGAAAAGAAAGTGGCACAGATAGCCGATATGATTGTCAACCGAGAGGATAAGCCACGTTTTGTACTTATCTCCGGTCCGTCGTCTTCGGGGAAGACCACCTTCTCCATGCGTCTGCGTATTCAGTTGATGGTGAACGGCATACAGCCTGTCGTCATCTCTATGGACAACTATTTCGTCAATCGCGAAGACACACCTCGTGACGAGAACGGCGAATGGGACTTCGAGCATCTGCACGCCCTCGACCTGCCACTGTTCCGACAAGACCTCGCAGACCTGTTAGACGGCAAAGAGATCAAACTGCCCACTTTCAATTTCGAGACCGGCAAACGTGAGTTTCGCGGCAATAAACTTAAGCTGGAAAAAGACACAGTGTGCATCATAGAAGGTCTGCATGCCCTTAATCCCGAACTCATACCCAACATCCCGCGTTCTGCCACCTTTAAGATTTTCGTCTCTCCCCTCACGTCCATCAACCTTGACAACCACAACTGGATACCTACCACCGACCTGCGTATGATCCGTCGCGTGGTGCGCGATGCACGCTATCGCGGCTATTCGGCTGCCGAAACCATCGCTCGCAGCGCCAGCGTACTCAGAGGTGAAGAGAGATGGATATACCCCTTCCAAGAAGAAGCCGATGTAATGTTCAACTCCGCTCTGCTCTTCGAACTGGCTATACTCAAACGCTATGCCGAACCATTGTTGGCAGAAGTGCCGAAAGATACAGACGAATATACCGATGCACACCGACTGCTTAAATACCTCAGTTACTTCGAGTTAATACCAGAGAGAGAGATACCGCCCACCAGTTTCCTGCGCGAGTTCGTCGGCGGCAGTTCATTCAGATACTAAACCATTATATGATGAGAAACATCCTTTTTGTACTCGCATTATCATTGACCGCGCTTATACAAGCACAGCAGCTTAAAGATAGTCTTTCCTCGGCGGACACCTCCGTTGTCGTCCTACCCTACCCCGCCATATTAAAAGATATGCCGCAAGTGAGGGTAGTACAGGACTCCACCTTGACACTGCTTATGCAAGAGAAAATAGCCGGTATAACACACGGTACGGGTGAGATGGCAGGTTTTCGTGTACAGGTATTCTCCTCCAACGAACAAGGTCAAGCCAAGACAGATGCTCTCAACCTGCAAGCACAACTCGAACAAGCCATCACCACACCTGTCTATGTCGTGTCAGACCCACCGTCTATCAAAGTCAGAATAGGCGATTTTCGCACAAGAGAAGAGGCTCTCGCCTTCCAACAAGAGTTCCTTAAACAATTCCCGGAAATGACCGGCAAAGTGTATGTCGTTCCCGACGAACATATAAAAATCAAAACCAAATATATATTAGAATCACCTAAGTTATGAATCTCCAAGACTTTCATCCCAACGACATCATCACCGCTCAAATAGGCGAACATATCCATACCACCTTACAGTTAGTGGGCGAAGACCCTGAGCGCGAGGGACTGCTACGTACACCTCACCGAGTAGGAAAGGCTTTTCAGTTCCTAACCAAAGGTTATCAAGAAGACCCGGAAGCCATACTCCGCTCCGCACTGTTTGAAGAAGACTACCAACAGATGGTGGTGGTGAAAGATATAGAGTTCTACTCTCTTTGTGAGCACCATCTGCTACCCTTCTTCGGCAAGGCTCACGTGGCATATATCCCTAATGGTAAGATAACGGGATTGAGCAAGATAGCACGCGTGGTGGACGTCTTCGCACGGCGACTGCAAGTGCAAGAGAGAATGACCACACAGATAAAAGACTGTATCCAAAACACACTCAACCCTTTAGGAGTGATGGTCGTCATCGAAGCCGAACACATGTGTATGCAGATGCGAGGGGTACAAAAACAGCACTCCGTCACCACCACTTCCGACTTCACAGGTGCTTTCACTCGACCGGAGACACGCCAAGAGTTCCTCAGCCTAATCAAACAATAGACACCATAATAACAAGCACGCAAACACGGTGAATCAAAATGCAGTAATATCAGTTTATCCAACACGTGTTTGGCCGTGAGTATTGTAATCCCTACAAGACACCTCAATATATCATTATTTTGTTGACAAAATTCCACTTTAAAAAAGAGAACAAGGATTTCAAGCAGTTTTTGTTTGGTCTGAACAAAAATCCTAAGTTCCGTGCTATCAATTTGTACATTAGTCCTGATGAGATTGTAAAAATTGATTCTAAGAAACGCCTGCCCTTGCAGATTATGGACATAATGCTTGATGCTATGTGTTTTCGGCTCAACGAAAAACAACAGGAGAAACAAGTGGAGAACAGCAAACGTGATAAACGAGCCATTGCGAAATAGAAACTCTACCGACTCATCAATTTGCGTTTTCACAATATTTTAGGGCTTTAATGTAGGTATCTGTATCAGCTTTTTTGTTCGAAAATAATATAGAAAACGTTAATTTTTATGAACTTTAAAGACTGAGAAAAACAAGCGCAAGTGTGCGCTACATAGATAAATAAGCGTTTGCTTTATTTGAGGATTCGTTCAAACTACCACAACTTGAATAATAGTGTTCCGATAATAAATGCGAAACGCTCACGTGATTGCGTGAGTTTTCTGCATGTATTGGACACTATGGGTGTGGTAGCCCGAACGAACCAATAAGCAGTTGGCTCACGTTTTTTGTATCTATATAATATTAAATTTTAAAACCGATGAGGCGATGGGATATAACCGCCAACAAATGACATGAAAAAGTTATTTTTATTACTAACAATGGCTTTATGCCTAATTAATGTATGCTACGCACAGTTCTTTGACAATTCAATTCATTTCTACATAGAAAGTGGCGAGAATTTAACGGCAAACACTAAAGTAAGAGTATTATTTTTTGATAGATCCACAAATAGAATTATGACGATAAATTCCCCTACTAAAAAGTTTATTGCAGAAAAAATTAAAGTAAACCCAAATATTTTTGAAGATATCGCACTAGGAAAAAGAACTGGAGATAGAGAAATCGGTAGTTATCGGAAATATTGGGACGAATCGGATTATCAGTCATCTATCTCAACTTCATCGAGACGAGTGTATGGAGAGAAATCATATACTCAATCTTTTTATTCAGGGCCGTGGTACCCTGGTTGTCCCCAATTCACATATACCTACGATGGTTATCATGTCTATCAAGGTTTTGCTTACGATAAAAGTTCATTTATATCGTGGCAAGAAACAGACGATGGAGAGGTAAGAAATAAACATTATTACATTGAAATTTCAATAGAAGATTTAATGCCTAAAACAGTCAACCGCGATTTCCTATATGATTAAAAATTTCTTGACATATTTGTCTCTAATATCTCTGACCTTGAATGTATTTGGTCAAACAACATATTATTATAAACTGACAAATATACATGAAAACAAGAGTTCGCTCAAGATACAAGGCGGACAATTTATCACTTTTGTCGGTGATATATGTTATGAATCAGACAACAAAGGAATAGGTGTCGGGCATGGTACATTGACTTACAATCCCCATTATAGCAATAACAACATTAAAAAGTACATGGGGAAAAGTTACTGGGGAAAAGATGCCGTGTATGCGTTTAATGCTGACAAGTCCGTATTAAATGTAATTACAGAAACCGGAATGATTTTGGTTTACAAACGCGGCACTTCTCCCAATGGTGTATGCACATGTTCGCTGATTAGGAAAACTGAAACTCTGAATAATCAGAATAATCCTACCAACGTATATAATCCTGTTTATCCTATGTCGTACCACCAGAATCCTTTACCTATTCAGGAGTCGTCAACTATGCAATCAACATCAGAAGCACATTTGACAGAAGCACAATATTTACATAATTATCAAGGGTTTGAAGATATTGTAAAGGGGATATTTGAGACATTTAGAATAGCGCCTGATATGCATTATGGTCCACGTGTGCAGAATATGCAAACATTGCACGACTGCCAGAAATCTATGCGAGAAATACGACAAGAGGCAGCAAAATACGGTATCAATATACCGCAATCCTCTTATGAGACAGCAACACCAAATTGAGTTTATCGTTATAATTATCTTCCGTCAAAATCCGACGGCAAAAGACACAACGATGTAATGCACTAATATTCAGTAATGCGTTATAAATATTTTGAAAAGCAAGCCCCCCTCAAAAAAGTTTTATCGGATAGTAACACCTCCCTATAAAAATCAAAACACTCAAGTATTTGCGTGATATTACCGACTAAAAAAATCTGACGACAAGAGATACAACAATGTAACGCACCAATGATAATTGGCACGTTACATTGCTTGAATAGCAAGTCTTAATGCATAAAGGCTTATCCTATTACCGTCTGACGCTTCTTGCGGCACCGCCACCGCCTCCACCTGCGCTGCGCATACCACCTGCACCGGAAGGTGCTGTTGTACGCATCGATGAGCCTGATGAACTGCTGCGCATTGACGAAGAAGGCGAAGTGCTACGCATCGTCTGAGTGGATGTGCTGCTGCGCATCGTGCTGCCCGAAGAGCGGCTGACTGAACCGGACGATGATGTCGGCACGTTGCTTCTGACCGTGTTGGACACTTGGTTGCCAGAGCGAGGCGTGGATGTGATGTTCACCCCTGCCGATTGCCACGATGAGCGCGTCGCAGATGTGTTCTGCCCGGAAGCCGAACTGCGGGTCACTGTGTTAGGGCTCACGGTGCGCTGACCACCACTCACATTCGTTCTGTTGGTGTTAGCCGTATTAGCGTTTCTAATGTCGGCAGTGCGACTACCGGCAGAGCGCACATTAGAAGGAGTTGCCGTTCTCACATTAGTGCTACCGAAAGTGCGACTATCATGTGTACGACTGAGTGCCTGTCCGTTGTTGGCTGCACGAGTTTGAGGCACGACAGTGCTTGTATTGACAGAACGATTAACGTTATTACTTCTAACAGTATTATTAGCCGTTCTTGCTGTGTTCCCGCTATTTCCGGCGGCTCTTGCTAAGGGTGTCGGAGCATTGGCAGGACGAGCGGCAACGGCACGTTCCACATCGTTTCTGTTAGCACTGACAGCGCGCATATTCTCGGCTCTCACGCCTCGTGCCAGTGTACGCTCGGCAAAACGACGTTCGGGATGAACAGCCGTCCAATCGTGACGCGTAACATGACGATAAGGGTCGCAAGTGTGGAAAGCGAGGAAACCGCGATGCGGTTGGGCAGCGAAATGGAAACTGCAATAAGGATGGTGGTGATGGAAAGCGTGGATATGATAGTAATAGTCAGTCCAGTACCACGCGGTATGGAAGGTGTACCATACGGGGAAAGCATCCCAATAATAAGGTGAGTGCCAGCATACCCAACTCGGTCCCCAAAACCAGTCGTAAACGGCAGGTCGATATATATAGACCGGTTCTATCACATAATTGACACCATATAGGTCTTCATCGCCAATCACTTGTACTGAGACGGTTGTGTCGCCGGTTTTTTCCACATAGATGGAAGCCACATCCTGATAGATATCTTTTGCGAGTACTGCTTGCAACACTATCAGTCGGTTGTTGCCTTCCACTATTTCCACCACTCTGAGGTAGTCCACCACTCCATCTCCATTGAGGTCAAGGTTATTAAGGTGTCGTTCTTCTGAGTTGAGTTCTTTTTCCAGTTCTTCCAGGTTACTTACTTCGCCGAAGAGAGAGGCAACCGCTTTGAGGTCAAGATTCTCTGCGATGTCGGCGTTAGTGGAGGAAACGGTGATCGTTTCGTCGGCACGGGCAACCATCGTTCCCATAAACAGGCAGGCTACCCAAAGAAGGAATCGTGCGGTTCTCATAGTTGAACAATTTAGTGGGTTAAACAATAGTCTTCGTCACACCAATCGAAGGTTATGATACATCTTTTCTTTCTTCGTTCGCATATAGCGTTCGTTGAAAGGATTGGGTGCAATCTCTATTGGTATGTTTTCTACAATTTCTATGCCATAACTCTCCAGTCCCACTCTTTTGACGGGGTTGTTAGTCATGAGTTTCAATCGTTTAGCCCCCATTTCGCGTAGTATCTGTGCCCCCACTCCATAGTCTCTTTCGTCGGGTTTGAAGCCGAGGTGGAGGTTGGCTTCCACTGTGTCGTCGCCTTGCTCTTGAAGTCGGTAAGCACGTATCTTATTCATCAGTCCTATACCTCTACCTTCCTGATTCATATACACCAATATACCTTGTCCCTCTTTTTCGATCATCTGCATGGCTTTATGCAGTTGTTCACCGCACTCACATCTGAGGCTGCCGAAGGTGTCGCCCGTCATACACGAACTATGCACTCGGCATAGTATAGATTCATCGTCTTTCCACTCGCCTTTGGTGAGCACCACATGTTCCAGTCCGTTGCTTAACTGACGGAAAGGTGTTAATCGGAAGGTGCCGTATGCCGTTGGCATATCCACCGTCTCACCTCTCTCAACAAGACAGTCGTCGGAGTCGGTATCCACCACTTTGTTGTCGGCGTTACGCAATGGTTCGCTATCAACAGGGAAATGGTGTGTGAGGCGATAGGCTATCAAGTCTTTGATACTGATAAGACACAGTCCGTACTCTTTTGCCACCTGCTCCAACTGCGGCATTCGTGCCATAGTGCCGTCTTCGTTCATTATCTCTATGAGTGCCGCAGCGGGATAGAGTCCTGCCAGTCGCATAAGGTCAATACCGGCTTCGGTATGTCCTGCGCGTCTGAGTACGCCGCGTGAACGTGCATAGAGGGGGTTGATATGTCCGGGTCTGCCAAAAGTGTCAGGGCGCGACTCAGGGTCAGCCAATGCACGGATGGTGGCAGCACGGTCGGCGGCTGAAACACCGGTGGTGCAACCCTCTAACTTATCCACGGTTACGGTGAACGGAGTGCCAAGCATAGAGGTGTTGTTAGCCACTTGATGCACTAATCCCAACTGAGCGCAACGCTCTTCCAACAACGGCACACACAACACGCCACGACCATGTTGAAGCATAAAATTAACCTTCTCAGGGGTGATCATCTGAGCCGAGATGATAAAATCACCTTCGTTCTCGCGATCCTCATCATCCACTACTATAACAAACTGCCCTTGGCGAATAGCCTCTAACGCCTCATCTATTGTGTTAAGCATAATTATTCTTTTTCTTTATCAACTATTTCACTTTTGTTTGTTGTCCTTCTCAATCTCTTTATTATCATACGGTTGAAGGCTTGCAGTTCTCTTATCCACACTTCAGGATTGAACAGACCCGAATCGGTTGCCGCCTTATAAGTGAGGAAGATGCCTATTGGCAGCAAGACAAAGGAAGATAGCCACATACCCGTCCAAACAGGCCACAAAGCCTCACGAGCCATCTTATAGCCGGTGTTGTCGATGATATAATAGATGATGAAAAGAATGACGGAAATAACTATCGGTGCACCCAGTCCGCCTTTGCGTATGATAGCACCGAGCGGAGCACCAATGAAAAAGAAGATAAGGCACGCAAAAGCCAAAGTAAACTTACGGTGCAACTCTATCAAGTGCTTCCTCTCATAGCGTTGATGATCGTCAAGAGTAATGGAGTTGTAATCAACCAAATCCTTGTATCTCTTGGCCTGATCGACAGCGTGTTGTAAGGCTCTCTCTTTCTCGCTTAATGAGAAATGCGCATAAAGAGTGTCGGGGTGAAGGTCAGTAGGTTGTTCGGCGAGAACAGGCAGCACTCCGCCTTTATTACTTTCCCTGCCGAAATAGCGTTCGCTCACTATCTTCTGACTCTGTTCGCTGCAACGCTTTTTCGCCAGCACATTGACCGAGTCGATGGACACTATCAACTCTCCCACGTTCTTACTTACGTGCTGGTCTTTGAGTGAGGATTCGTCCATACGCACGAACTCGGTGTCGAAGTCGATGAGCAGACTTTTCTTGGCGAACATCTCACGTCTGTAAGGCACGTTCTTTTGCGTATGTGTAGCGCGCTGTTGCTGCTGATTGAGGTTCTCGAACGACTCGCCGCTGTAAAGACACAAGAGCAAGTATTTCTGGTCGTCAGTAAAAAAGACTCTTGCTGAGTCAGCCACCGTCACCGTTGCGTCCTGAAAACCATTGGTATAGTCGTATATCATCACATCGCGAAGCCAACCGGTGCGTGTCTCTTTCTTGCGGATATAGATATTATAACCTTTCACTCCCGAATAAAACTCACCTACAGGCAAATCCAACTCCGGTGATTTCTGCCTTAGTGAAAAGACCAAGGTCCAAAACTTGAGTTGCGACTGCGGCAAGATATAATTGGAGAAATAGAATGCACCGACTGAGAGCAATGCGATGAAGACAATGAGCGGTTGCATTATGCGGAAAAGACTGACACCGGCGGCTTTCATTGCCGTAAGTTCAAATTTCTCTCCGAGGTTGCCGAAAGTCATAAGTGAAGCCAACAGAATAGCCAAAGGCAAAGCCATAGGAACAACGCCGGCAAGAGCATAAAGCAAAAACTCCAAAAGCACTGTCACTTCCACACCCTTACCCACGATATCGTTGATACGCATCCAGATAAGTTGCATAAGCAAAATGAAGCAACAGATGGCAAAGGTCATAAAGAAGAGCCCAAGAAAATTCTTGAGCATATAGATATCCAACTTCTTTACGAGCCTCATGCTTGCAAGTCTTCAGAGAAAAAGCCAAAAGGAAGGAGGTCAGCGGCAGCACGGAAAATGTATATCTCCTGCTCTCCATACAAGATAACTTCCATAGGTAAGCGATAACGATGTTCAGTCTCTATCATCACCTGTCTGCAAGAGCCGCATGGAGACCCCGGTCTTTGGGTGAAACTGCCACGTGTACGACAGGCAATAGCCAACGTTTTGACAGGAGTATCGGGGTGATTGGCATTAGCGGCAAAGAGCGTGGTACGCTCTGCACACAGTCCGCTGGGATAGGCTGCGTTCTCCTGATTGCTGCCGGTCACTATCGTGCCATCCGCCAAAAGAGCCGCAGCACCTACGTTGAAATGAGAATAAGGGCAATAAGACTGAAAAGTCATCTGTTTGGCGCGTTCAACCAACGTCTGTTGCTCCACTGTCAAGTCGTCCCATTGGCAGGACTGAAAGGTGGTATGAATATCTTGCGTTTTCATAACTCACTTCTTTTATAAGATTTAGCCCGCAAAGGTAAGAAGTTTTGCTTAATTGTGCAAAATATTGAGCAAAAACATTGTTTAACACACTTATAGTCTTGCATTTTTTAAGGAAAATGTCAATCATTATTGCTGGATATTTGATAAAAAAGCCATAAATGTACCTTTGTAGTTACAACATTCGGGAATGTTTGATATCATTTGCGGATATCAAAGAAGCCGGTATAAAAGCCGCATTGAGTGGTATGTAGATGAGCAAAAGAGAATGAGGTGAACAAATAGCAAATCCTCAAATGCCATAATAAATCACAAAGATATTTGTGTAATTAAATCACTAAGTATCCCATTAAAATTAAGGGAGAGCTGTCCGTGCGAGACATCCCGACAATCTGTAGTACCTCATATGTGCACAATTATTGCACACAAAAGCGCGGATAAAGACTATTTGGTTAAGTTCAACTTTAATAATAACATTATGGAGTCTTTATCCGCGCGTATGTCAATTTACTTAATACTTGTTTAATGCAGTCTTTCAGTTAGCATATCCAGAATTTGAACAGCCATATCTGTTTCTTGTTCGAATCCATTTTGCTCTCCATTCTTCCCGTCAAGGGAACGGCTACCGTCAATGACAAGCAGGAAGTAAGTATTGACCGCCCCTTTTGTTACCTCTTGATATTCAGAATTCAACTGCCAAAAGTTCGCTGCCGACTCATATTCCTGCTCCACTTTCTCTCCTATCGGGAAATAAGGGAAGCCTTCTAAACGTATATCCTCAATAGTGAAATAGGCATTCAAATTATCTGAATAAGGTGCTTGATGAGACAGAAGAACTTTACCTGATTTTGCACAGAAATGAGATGCTTTATTGTAGGAAGCACTCGGTGCATCAATAGAAACATCACTTAATATATAACCTGTTGGCGGAATTAAATAAAAGTGTTCTTTGACTTAAAATAGTTGCAAAAAAAGTTGCACAATTCGTTGATTTTTAGTAACTTTGTAACACTTAATTAAACAAAGTTAAACAACTAAAAAAATCTTCGTCATGCGC
>JAFSTB010000014.1 GCA_017450685.1 Paludibacteraceae bacterium | reverse complement strand
CGCCTCCGCCATGAGCGGATAGAGCTCCTGCATGTCGTCTTTCTGGATGCAGGCACCGTTGCCCTTGCCGTGGCAGTATTCGCATGCCAGACAGCCGGCGATGTGCTTGTGTCCCACATTGACGATGGTTACGTTGTGACCTGCAGCCTCTGCTGCGTTCTTGTACTCTTCCGCCATCCAGGCGGTGTTACCTTTAGCTCTCGGTGAGCCCTGAAGAATTAATACGTTCATAATGTATTTTATTTATGTGTAATATTTGCTGTTAATACTTATTAAATATGAGTGGCATCACCTCGGGAGCAAGAGCTTTGGTGTCCACCAGTTTCAGCGACTTGACCATGTGGAGCGTGCCTTGTTTGTAGTCGAGGAAATGCGGCGTCTGAAGGTGGGACTGATACGCCTCTTGGTCGCGGTAGATTTCCACGATGCGGATAGTGTTCTGCTGCTCCTTCACCTGCATCGGGAAGATACAGATCACTCCCGGTTCGGTCTCTACGGACTTGGTGCCGACATTATGCGCGGCGGCGAGGTAGTCGGACAAATAGTTGTCGTGTACTTCAATCTCTGCGATGCGGACCATCATGTCCGTGGTGCTTTGTTCTTTGTCGCTTGGTCTGTTCAGATAGTTTTTCATTCTTTCGATGTTTGCTTGGATGATTTGTTGGGCGACGTACGGGTAGTCGGTGCCGTAAAGCAGGTGGTCGGGTGTGGTGAGTGTGAGGAGTGCCTGAACGGTCTCGTCGGAAGGCGAACCTGTCAAATCAAAATAGAGGCTGCGGAGGTTCGCGTCGAAGTCTATCTCGCCCACCAGACCGTTCTTGCGCATGACGGGATAGAGCGAGCGCATTCGCGGTATCGCTATCGGCAGGTATGCCCCTGCGTGCGGCACTACGACGCGCATTCCCGGATAGCGTGCAAAGATGTTGCGGCTGATCATGTTGCAGACCGTCCGCGTGGTCTCGGAGAGGTACTCCTGCATGGCAAGGGGCGTCTGGGACATGACTTTTCCGTTAACCGGCGAAGGCTTGTGCGGATGGAGGATGACCAGCGCGTGGCGGTCGGAGAGGAACTGCATCAGCGGGTCTAACACACTGTCGCCGAGGTACTGACCATAGACGTTCGTGGCTAAACGTACACCCACCGCGCCGAGTGTGTCCAGCGCGTAGCGGGCTTCGGCGATAGCGGCTTGCACGTCCGGCAGAGGGAGCGTGGCGGCGAAAGAGAAGTTAGAGGTTTGACCGCCAGTGATGTTAGACGTTAGGCTGAGGGCTGCCAGTTCCTCGTTGAACTGTCTGCACGCTGCGGTACACTCGGTTTGATTCCCGAAATATGGGTGCGGCGCAGGGAGCGTCAGGATGGCTCTGTCAATACCGGCTTCCGCCATCATCTGCAGATGTGCCTCTGCCGACCACTGCGGCAAGGGAAAGCCTTCGTCAAGCGCCATGCCATGCTTCGCCACCAGTTGGCGGTACGAATCGGGAATGGCGTGCGCATGGTAGTCCGACAAACCATTTACCATTTGGTCATTTACCATTTTGTCATTATGTTTTGTGCACGCCGCGAACATGAATGCCGCCAATGCAAGGGTGAAGATTTTTCTCATACGTTCTTGCCCATTTCGTACGCTTCTTGCAGTTTAGCGTGGCCGCTTATCTCACGCGGGTCATTCACACCGCCGCAGAAAAGATGGGCTTTGAGCGCACATTTTTCATAACAGTCGATCCATCCTTGCAGACCGCTCTCGGCGCGTTGTGGCACATAGTCCTCGTCCTCGGCAGCCGTGGTCAGCAGGTAGATGTCGCGGAAACGGTAATCCTTCGGGTACATGGCGTTCATTCGGTCGATGAGCGTCTTCATCTGTCCCGACATCTCGTAATAATAGATTGGCGTTGCCCAGCAAACGACATCCGCGTTGAGTACACTATCCATGATCGCCGGCACATCGTCCTTGAACACGCATGCGCCTGTCTCCTGGCATTTGAGGCAACCGATACAGAACTTAATCTCCTTGCCTCGCAAGGATATGAGTTCCACTTCATGTCCGGCACTCTTGGCGCCTTCCGCAAACTGCTCCGCCAACGCGTGGCTGTTAGATCCCGCACGGAGAGAGGTTGACAATACAACTACTTTCATATCTGCTTTTTACTTAAGATTCTTGTTAAAGAACTCAGCCAACTTATTCCACGGGATGAGGTTCTTGGGTTCGCCTTGTCCTGCCGGTTCGGTGAAGCCGCCGTCATAGAGATCACAATGGGATGCGTCGGGAATAATCAGCAACTCTTTGTTTTCGGGACAGGGATTAGGTGCCACTACGGTCTTGTAGCCGTCCGCCTTGCCGTCCACCATGTAGTGGTATGCCGCTTCGCCGAAATAACGGCTGTGGGCGTCCGCGCCGTGCATGATTAGAACAGCCGAACGGATCTCGTTGATATAGTACAGGAAACGGCTGTTGGCATAAGCCTGCGTACCGATGACACGCCAGCCGTCATTCGAGTTACCGCTGCGCGCATGGTAGCCACGCGGGGTCTTGTAGTAATCGAAGTAGTCCTTGACGAACTGCGGCACATCGTCCGGCAGCGGGTCAATGACACCTCCTGCCATGGCTTGAGGGTCAGCCAGACGTTGGGCAGCAAGGGTTTGACGCGCTTCGTAACGAGCCTGTTCGTTGTCTGCGGAGTCGAAATAACCATTGCCGCCAACACGCGTCATGTCGTACATCGTCGAAGCCACCGTCGCTTTGATGCGCGTATCAGCCGCAGCGGTGTTGAGGGCAATACCGCCCCATCCGCAGATACCGATGATACCGATGCGATTGGCATCCACTTCGGGCAGTTTGGAAAGGAAATCCACTGCCGCCATGAAATCCTCGGTGTTGATATCAGGCGACGCCGTACGACGCGGTTCACCCGAACTCTCACCTGTAAAGGAAGGGTCAAAAGCAAGGGCAATAAACCCGCGTTCAGCCATCTTCATGGCATACAGACCGGAGCACTGCTCTTTCGTCGCACCGAAAGGACCGGAGACCGCGATAGCGGGAAGACCGCCTTGCTGACAGACCGTTTCACTGACAGACCGCTCCGCTGACCGACCGTCCTGCGGACTGACAAACTTCGGTGTGTATAAATCTGCCACCAGCGTGAAACCGTATTGGTTTTGGAAACTTACCTTTTGGTGGCTTACTTGTTCGCTTAACGGGAACACTTTGTCCCATTTGTTCATTTGTTCATTTACCATTTGTTCATTGGGTTTATTGCAGGCAGCGAGAGCGAGTGCTGCGAGTGCAAGGGTGAATAGTTTTTTCATTTTCATATCTATTTACTTACTTTCGTACCTTGTACATTGTACTTCATCTCTTGGTGCTTTATATAGAGGACACCATTCTCCATGACCTTTGTACATGTAGCATTGTCCCTTTGTACATTTTGTGTGAGGTCTGTTGATGTTCTTTTCTCAAATCGGACGGAGACATTACCTGAGCCGAGAGCGGCAGCAAGACCGGAAGGGTTGTCTATGGAGCCGATACGGGTATAGGAATATGAACTATTGAAAGTCTCGTAGAAGAGGACAACACAGTTGTTGCCGTAAAGCATCAGATCGCCGGTGTGGATAGTGCCGGGGGTGTAACTATCTGTTGGGAGGGAAGAACTCAGGTAATGGTATTTCTCATTGCCGTTCAGTTCGTTCATTGTTATGGTCAGTGGTAACAACGCAGCAAAGGCTTTGCCTGTTTCGGAGTCTGCGAGCGTTGCAGCAAAGGTCTGTCCGCCAACGGTGATGGTGATGGAAGTCTGTGCCATAATGGTCATAGTGCTCATAGCTGCTAAAAGGGTAAAAAAGTGTTTCATAATATATGCCTTTACTATTCCGGTTGCAAAATTACTGTCTTTGGCGGATATAGAATAACATAAATCTGCTCAATATCTACCAATTTTGCAGAAAATACAGAAAAATATCATTTTTCTACTGCCATTTTTGCATATTTGAAAGAAAAATTGTACTTTTGTAAGAAAATTTCTGCGTTATGAAAAAAGTTCTTAACATACGCGAGCCGAATGTGTATGCACAACATTTGGATGCGGAAGTGCTACACCCGCTTATTAGTGTAGTTCATTTCGATGAACTGGAAAATGGCATTCGGTCAAGTATGAACAGTTATGGCGTATATGGGTTGTTCATACAGCGTGAGTTTCCGCAGAACTTGTCCTACGGTGTGCGGTCTGTGCAGGTGAGTGAATGGTCAGTTATTGCAGTAGCACCGGGTCAGATAGGAGGCAAAGAGGATGACGGCAATCCTCTTTTTCTGAACGGCTGGGCGGTGTTATGGTCGCAGGAGTTGATGAGCAAAACAGACCTCGATGCGCACATCTCGGAGTATAATTTCTTCTCATATTTCTTTACCGATTCGCTATCATTAGAGCCGAAGGAGTGGAATGCAATCGAGACGCTTCTGAGCGGTTTAAGAGAGGAATTGAAAGCGCATAGGGACAGTTCTGCGCTGCGTAATATAGTGGTGGGCTATCTGCGGCTGATCTTGGATTACTGCCAGCGTGCCTATTGGCGGATGAATGCCCGTGTTAGAGCCTCTGAGCAGGATGTGCTGAAACGTTTTCACGCTTTGTTAGACAAGTATTATTACGAAAGTAGGCAAACAGAGAAAGGTTTGCCGACTGTAGCGTATTGCGCATCAGAGATGGCGCATTCGGCGGGTTATTTCGGCGATTTGGTGAGGCAAGCGACAGGCGCTTCCGCCAAGGAATATATCCAGTCGTACATCATCCGTATGGCAAAGAATATTCTCATGAGCGGTCGTAGCATCAGCGAAACGGCTTATATGCTCGGCTTCAATTACCCGCATCATTTCACGCGTATGTTCAAGAACAAAACGGGCATCACTCCGGGCGAGTACCTGCGCGGCCACACGTTTTAATCTCAACTCAAAATTCCAATCGTTCCCACTTCCACTGTCCTCAGGCTTATCAGCCGGTTCACTTGTTCGTCCGTCATCATATAGTCCGGCCGGCTATGATAGAGGTTTGCGTTATGGTAGGAAACGGACCTAATATCTACCGAACAAGGCTCACGTCATTGCGTGAGCCTTGTCTTTCTTGTTGTTGAAGCGGACACATTATCAGTGTTGAATACGGCTACCACGTCTGAGGTCACGGCGTGAGGGATAGCCACCTTGACAAACAACGCATCCGTACTTGACATCGGTAGAGAAGAGGACGGTCAGTTTGACACCGGCATATAGTTGTCGTATAGCATTTTCAGCCGTTGAGGAGTTGAGGTAGTCTTGTTGCGACACATATTTCATCATATCTTCTCTGTCAACGTTCATACGGGGCACGTTGCCCATACGCAGCATAGACGATGAGGATGTTTTTCTGTCGTCGAGCATGTTGAAGTCGGCAAAGGCAGCCACACGCATAAAGGTGTCGCCGCTGCGTGTTTCACCCAGATTGAACTCAGCACCTATCTCAAGCGAAGCGGCTATATTGGCTTTGAGTGACGATTTGTTGGTGGTAGAGAGCGGCACATTGGTATAGAACCGGTGGTTGTTCATGTTTGCCAGCGGGTCGATGAGTATGTCATAGACACCTTGTGTGGCATAGTTAGCCTTCACTTCTGCCTTACGCATAACGTCGATATTGATTTTAGCACCGCCGAGGAAGTAGAAATAGGAGAAGTGTGCTCCCACTAAGAGAGGTATCTGTGCTGTGAGTTGCGTATATTGGTCTTTTCTTCCCCGTTCGAGGTACTGGTAGGTAAGAGCATCGCCTTCGGAGTCGGTACATTGCGGCACTTCATATACCATATAGTCACATTTGAAGCCTGACTGGGCATACCTAAAGCCCAAACCTGTTTGGAGGAGGAAGATCTGGTCGCGCCATTCGTAGCCGAGACCTAATCCGCCGCCACCGCCTAATTGTGAGGTGGCGTTAGGAATAGAGCCTACATAGTTGGTGACTCCACCGTTAGCCCAAATAATGAAATTGTGCGCTCCTAAATTGCCTTCAGCCAATGCTGTGAGTGTCAGCATTGCAGAGAAGAGCAAGACTAAACATTTTTTTGTATTCATATCTGTTGTTGTTATCTATTCTGAGATATTGATTATAGGTAGTTAATCGGTTGAATTCTTATTCCTCGTCAATCACTATTTCCACGCGGCGGTTTTGTGCGCGACCTTCTTTGGTCTTATTATCTGCAATAGGTTCGGTCATACCCTTTCCTACGGTCTTAATGCGGTTGCCGTCTATGCCTCTCTGTATGAGGGCATTGCGTACGCTTTCGACGCGGGCTTTACTGAGTCGCATATTATAGTCGGCTTTACCCACATTATCGGTGTGACCTACGAGTGTGATCTTCATTGTGGGGTGTGATTGCAGCAGTGAAGCCAACTCGTTGAGCGACGCATCGCTGGCGCTGCGGATAGTACTCTTATCGGTATCGAAGTAGAGGTTATCCATAATGATGGTATCACCTTTCTGTATTGTTTCGCCGCTATATACGATGGTATCTTTGGGTTCTTCCACTACTTGTATCACTTCTTCTTTCTTCTCTTTCTTTGGTCTTGGACGGCGTTTGCGTGCCACTTTCTCCACAGGTTTGTTGTAGCGTTCGTAGTAGATGCTGAACTTAACGCCTATGTTCCACGGCAGCAGATTGCCTTTCTTGAGTTGAGCATCGTCGGTGAGTGAGTGGATATCTTTGACCGACACTTTGTCGTCGTTGAGTTCGAAGAACTGATTGCGGTCTTCGCTGTTTTTGTGGTAGTTCATCACGCCGACGTTGGCATACAGTGCTATCTCGTAGTGCAGCAATTGGGCGAAGGAAGGTTTGGCTCCGGGTTTCCATTCGAACTGATTATTGCGTTTGATGAAGGGGTCGAGATTATATCCTACCTCCAAAGCCACCTGCGGGTTGATCATACTGATGTTCAGACCCTTATCGCTGTTCTTATACGAGCGTGTCACCAACTTATGGTTTTCCATATCGGTGTATATGTCAATACCGCGATGGTCTTTGATGGTTGTTTCCATATCGGTATTGAGGGTATAGGTTTTCATCACCGGCAGTCCTATACGCATACCTGCCATAGCATAGAAGCCACGGAAGTTAGCACCGAACATAATAGGTACGCCTACCTCAAATGTATGTTGTTGCTCTTTCATACTGCCGAAGTTATAGAAGTAGGTCATATCCGTTGAAGGTTTAAGCATTCCGTATTGATATGCTATATCACCTTTCATACTACTTCCGGCATAGGTGGCATCCACTCCGACGGTGAAGCGGAACAATTTGTATTCCAGTTTATATTTCAGCTCCAGTCCGGCGTTTGCTCCACCCGGCACTTTCATACTGCTATTGAGCAGATGTTGGTTGTCCGACTTGTTAAAACCTTGACTGAACTGGCTATAACCGGCTTTGAGTCCGATGCCGAAATAGTGAACGGGTTTATTCCATTCTTGCTTAGCCTGTTGGTGGGCATTGATGGTTACAGACGTTGCCTCTTCGGCCTGAGCAAATGCCAACGACAGGGTGGCTAACAACATTATTGAAATGACTTTACGCATAGTCGTATTGTTTTTCATATCCATATCCTCCTTTAATCAATCATCAGTTTTTTGGACACTTGTTTGCCATTGTCCGGTTGCAAGAGTAAGATGAATGTACCTTTTGCAGCGGCGGGCAATACGATAGTATTATGCTGAGCATTAGTATAATCGCCTGATTGTAAGCATCTGCCGCTTATATCATACAGTCGATAGACACCGTTGCTATTAGCACTGATGTTGATAGCGCGGCGTGCTCCTACTAAGGCAGGTGTTATCTCTACCACCTCTGTATCATTCATATCTCCCGTTTGTTGTTTGGGAGTGTGTCGGCAGGTACATACTTCTTCGCTTTCGCCGCTTCGGGTTATTTTTGCGTAATAGGTGTCGATGAAATTAAACTCTTTCTCCTCGTAGTTGCCATTGATATAACTCTCTGAGTAGTAGGCACCGTGTGTACCGCGAGAAGGCAGTTCGATATCGTTGTTCTTATACCATTTGACGCGACTTATCTCATAGCCGCCATTATATTGGTCGTTAAGGATATAGAGCACATCGTTCCATCTTTGCCCGATGATGGCAGAGGGGTAAAGGATGGAGAAGGATAGGTTATGTTCGTGTGTCTCACCTAAGGAGTTGGTTTCCGTAATGGTGACACTATATTTGCCCGGACGTGTATATGACTTATTGTCGGTGTCTAAAACAGCGTCAACAGGCATATCAATGACGATGATGTTATCGGCGGGCATTACTGTTTCCGGCACATCTATAAACCCTGCTTTTTGAGCCTTATTGTCGAAGGACAGTGAGTAAGTCAGTATGGGCACTTCGTTATTAAGCGACTCGATGAGCAGGTGAGCCGAGTCGGCACATACCTCTTGTTCCACAAAGCGGAAAGCGCCTGTTGCCGACATCTGCAAGTCGAGATAATAGTAGATACTGTCGCAAGCGTATTGGCTTTTCAGCACGAAGGTATCTTTCGTTGACTGGTAGTAGGTCTGACCGTTGCGTTCCCACAGATATTCGGACTCTCCTTCGAGCGACACCTTATCTTGTATATGCTCAATCTCTATCAGTTCGCACGGGTCACCATTGATATGTAAATCAAGGCAATAGATGATACTATCGCACTCGGTGCCCACGTGTTTAACACGCATTGTATCTTTTGTTGAGTGAGTATAGGTGTTGTAGAGCACATCTTGTCCGCCCACTGTGATATGCCATTCGTAGATCTCACCGAAATGCAACTCATCGGGCACAACATCCACATATCGCGGTGCATAGACGAGCTGTTCTATCTGTGTCTTATTGTCGCACATATCGGTCAGTTCGCAGACGTAAGTAGCGTCGGCTTTGTCTCTTACGAAAGCGTACGTTTGTTGTTCGCTCAGAGTCTGTTCGGGTGTCTGTTTGTTGTACCAGCGATAGCCTTTATACAGGTCAGGTGCAGTGAGATACATACTGTCGGCTGTTGCACAAGCACCTTCACTGACTATCTGTTTGGGTGCACATTCGATGGTATAATAGACGCGTGCGCGGTGGCGGTCGGTGCACAGAGTGATACGTCTGTTTTTAGAATCGTAGTCTGATTCGGAGCAGTCTAAAACAGTGGCTTGGATGATCATACGCTCACCTATGAACGATGAGAAATCGAACAATTCGGTGGTCCAATCGTGCCAGATGATATCTTTGCCGGCAGCATCTTTGGCTTTGTGCCAATCATCTTTCTTTGCCTCTATATTGGAATAGAGATAGAGGTAAGGGCAAGACACCAATTGCGATTTGCCGTCGGGTTTCCAGTTGGTAACGGTGAACTTGATGTTCGGCTGCGCAAATTCCTCAAATCCGGGTTGGGACGCTATCTCATGACCCGGGTTATGCATCACGGCTGCATAGTGAACATAGATAAGGCAGTTATCTTCCGTTATGTCTATATAGTTGGCACAGGCGGCACCTAATGCCATATCTGTTTCCTTATATTCGTTGGTGGCGATACGAATACTCTGTGTCCCCTCCTTATACAAGGTGTTCAGTTCGTTGCACCAGTCGTCTTTGCCCATCTGAGATATGTAGGTCTGCCGTGGGTGATCGTCAGGCGACCAAGTGACGGCTCCGTCGGTATCCACCCAAGAGAACATCTCCATATCTCCGTTGTTTTTTTTCACTAAATGATAATCGAAGCAACGTATGGCAAAAGTGCTTTTGCTGCCAAGATCACTCATATCCAAACACTGTGCATCAATACGCTGCACTAACCCGGAGGAGAACAATGCTCCTATCAACAAACATTTAACGATTGAGCGTTTCATATAGTGTGAAATTTATTTTACTAACCACTTCTTCACTTCCGTCTCACCCTCATCTCCGCGGAAATAGATCAGATAAGTACCTTCGGTGCAATATCTATCAAGGCGTATATGGTTGTCAGTAAGGTTGTTAAACCTACCCTTCTGCAACTGTTTGCCGGTGATATCATACACCATATACGTTCCTTCTATATCTGTTTCGATAAGGATGGTTCGGCTGTTGTTCTGCTCTTCTTGTCTTATGCGTACACGTTCGCCGTTGCGTTCAGGAGCAGAGGCTTTTTGTTCGGGGTAGAACTCGCAGGTGCGGAAAGTCTTACCGTCGTCGGCGCGTGTTAGTTCAACCCAATAAGGCTCACCATAAGAGAGATGAGGTGTCTCATATATATACGAGTGGTTATCGCCTTGACCTACAACATAATTGCCATTGTGATACCAACGGATATTGGAGAAGGTCATACCGCCGTTATATTTCTCGTTGTAGATAGCCAGCACGTCGTTCCATTTCTGTTTGATGAGTGAAGCGGGGTATAAAAGAGTGAAGGACAACGGATATTCGGTCACTTTCTCACATTGGTCGGTCACTCGCAGTGTTGCGTTATAGTAGTCGGCTTTCGGATAGGTATTATAATCGGAAGTGACATCATACGGAATACCTACATTGATATAGGTAGTACCGTTGGCTAAGATGACACCTTCTTGATCGGTGAAGTTCTGCTCGATGGCATTGGCATCGAACACTACTTCGTAGGTGTTTGGTCTGCCATAGGTGTAAGTGAACTCTATCTGCAGGTTCTCTTTGTCAGGACATATATTCTGATTAGCCACAACGGCATTTCCAATGACGGGTGTTGAGAAGACGGATAGGTTGAGTATATGTATGACGCTATCGCAACCCATGCTGCTCTTTTCCACGTCTCTGTATGTACCTGCTTCGGTCAGATATTGTTCGTGATAGGTAGTCCATACGTATGGCAACTTATTGTCGCATACCTCGTCGGAGAGGGTCTTTATCGTTGTGCGTTGCACCGTCAAAGAGAAATGTACTATTGAGTCGCAGCCATTGACTGTTGTCAGTGTCTGTGTGCGTGTGGCATCGGTGTTGAACACATTGCCTTCCCAACGGTAGGGCAGTTCACTTTCGCAAATTGTGCGTGCATCGGTCACCTCGTAGGTCGGATTGACGGTAAGGGTGAAAGTGACGGTACTATCGCAGTCATTATAGGTGCGTAGTGTCTTAGTCAGTGAAGCCGTCTGTGTGGTGCCGGTGTTGGCGGTTATCAGTCCGCTGAACGTCTCACCCTCCCAACGGAAAGAGGTTAACTCATCATAACAGATAGAAGTGCCGTCGGTTATGCCGGTGTAGGTGGGAAGGACAACGAGGGTGATGGTCACGATACTGTCACAATCGTTCACCGACTTAAGGTTGAGTACTCGTGTCTCTCCTTTGGTGAACACCTCCTGACCGATGGTATATGGCAGTTCGCTATCGCATATCGTCTGTGTCATACTCCGTTCGAAGGTAGGATGAACGGTTAGCGTGAAACTGACTATGCTATCGCAGCCATTGACGGTAGTGAGGTTCTTCGTCTTCGTCACTTGTTGCGTCTTACCGGTGTTGCTACTGATAAGGTCGGTAAAGGTCTCATTTTCCCAAGTGAAGGAAGCCAGTTCGCTATAACATATAGTGGCACCATCTTCCACAGCGAAGGTCGGATTGACAGTCAGAGTGAAGGTGACGGTACTATCGCAATCGGTGGCAACCGTGGTCAATGTCTTGGTCAGTGTAGCCGTCTGTATGGTGCCGGTGTTGGCGGTTATCAGTCCGTCGAAAGCCTCACCTTCCCAACGGAAAGAGGCTAACTCATTATAACAGATTGTGGCATCGTCGGTTATGTCGGTGTAGGCATTGTTAATGGTGAGTGCAAGCGACACCACGCTATCGCAACCGTCAGTGGTGGTGAGTATGATATTCTTGCCTTCAGCATCAGCCGCCGAAGCGATGGTGTAGCCATTCCAGCGATAGGGCAACTCAGACGAGCAGATAGTGACTTGATCGACACCGCTCTTTATAGGATTGACTGTCAGAGTGAAAGCAACTATGCTATCGCAGCCGTTGACCGTGTTCAGGGTCTTGGTTTTGATGGCTGTCTGACGAACACCTGTGTTGTCGGTTATTAGGTCGGTGAAGGACTCTCCTTCCCAACGGAAATCGGCTAATTCATTATAGCATATAGTGGCTTGGTCGGTAAGTTCAAAAGTAGGTTTGACGGTGAGGGTATAGGTCACTATACTATCGCAGCCGCATACAGTGGTAAAGGTCTTCACTTTGGTGGCTGTCTGCGTAGAGCCGGTGTTGTCGGTTATCACATCGGTGAAAGCAACATCACCCCAGCGGAAATCAGCCAACTCGCTGTAACATATTGTTGCGCCGTCGGTTAAGTTGTAGGCGGTATTGACAGTCAGATGAAGTGTGACGATGGAGTCGGTGCCGTGAGTAGTCAGAGTGAGATATTCATAGTCGCCTGATGCGTTATACACACCATCTTCTCCGTCGGTGTGTTGCCATATATACGGTAGTGCGTCAGAACAGATAGTTGCATGGACATCTTCCTTATTATTAAGCACATATAGCGTGAGGATAGTGACGCTATCGCAGTGGGTGATACGGGTCTTGTCGAAACCTATATATGTACCTTCTTCGTCCAGCACCTGATCAAGCGACTCAAAATAGTAGGTATCACCTTTGTTTATATATATAGTATCGCGCACGCGCGAATCGACATCGTATTCCGGCGTAACGCCGTTTTGCAGTGTGTAGGCGGGATAGACGGTCAGTTGCAACGAATAATATACACTGTCTCGACCGGTCACTGAACGCAGGGTATCAAGGTACCGTCCGGCTTCCAACACGTGGTCGAACTTCAGATTATGTTCAGTCCAATTGTCAATCTTCCATTCATACCCGCCCTCATTGGAACAGATGACGGCATATTCGGTGTCCTTCACTTCGGGCTGGGTGATAGTGAGTGTCAAACGATAGACAACGCTGTCGCAGTCGGTGTTGTCGTACTTGAGTGAAGTAGTGTAAGTGTCGGCAGCGGTCAGACCGGCGAAGTGACTATCGTTATAGGTATCGCCTGCCATTATAGCCTTGCTATATGTGCTATCAACGGGTGTTAGCACTGTCAAGTGCAGGATAGCCGTCGAGTCGGTATTCTGCCAAGTCTTTGAGTTGTATTCGTAAATGCCGGCGGAATAGCAGGTGTTGTCTGCACCGTCAGTGTGTTGCCAAATGTAAGGCATATCGCCGGCACATACGGTTTGATAGATATGCTCTTCGCTTTGCAGCACACATAGAGTGAGTACGCGCACACTGTCGCAACCGTGCGACGAGGAAAGAACCACCTGATCGGTAAAGACACCCTCCTTGTCAGTGGCTTGCGGTCTGCCCTCCCATGTATAGGCGGTGTTGAGATTAACATAGACGGTATCTTTCTTGCGGTAGTCGGAATAAGGGGTAAAAAAAGAGGCAGGTGTCTCAACGTAGGCAGTGTCTTGAATATAACACAGCGAGTAGTATATACTGTCACAGCCTGCAGCGTTGCGCAGTGTGTCGTAGTACATCGTATCGGCTTTCGACACAGCTGCTTCCAACCATTGGAACTCCTCTTTGTCGTTATGCTCTGCCCAACCGTCAATGAGCCACGACTTAGCCTCCATATCATTACTACACTGACGTATAGTGTCGGTCTGCATTGTACGAGGTCGCACCACCCGCAGATCGAGAGTATAATGGGCTATATCGCAGCCATCGGTGTTCTGCTCCGTATCACGATAACGATAGGTGTCAATACCTACTTTCTCTCCTGCCAGAGTATCGGTGACAGTGATAGTATGACTATTGGCAAAAGTATGTACATACCCGCCTGAGAGGTCATCCCACTCGGTGGCACATATCACGGCTGACTGAACAAACTGCAGCGGGTCTGACAAGGACTGTACTGCCAGATAGTAGGCATCCTCGCAATAAGCCTCACCACAATCAGTCTTAGCAACGAACAGTGAGTCAACAACGTTGTATGTTGTCCCTTCGTAGGTGAAGGTCTTAATGTCGGCTTGCGTCTTGTTGGTCACCGCCGACGACTTACGATCCCAAACGTAGGAGAATGTCGATAATGAGCAAACGGTTTTGGTGTCGATAAAGGTCTGTGCTTGACAAACGTTTAAGTCCAAAACGGTTATGTCGTTGCAGCCGTCGGCATTGGTGGTGCTGTATGTGGGTGCCACCGCCGGTTTGGCATAATATACATTGCCGTGCCACTCAAAGCCGTCAATGGCCAATTCCGTGCTGCATATCCACTGTGTATCAGTGGTCTTGTTAACAGGGATGATGGTGATATTGTAAGTGGTGGTTGAGGTGCAGGTGTAAGTGCCGATAGTGGTGTTTTTCTTTTCCTCAGCCGTTATCTGAGTTTTCGCTGTTATGCCTGTCGGCAGGGCTACGGCATTGCCTGTTGAAGGGTCAACGAGGGTATGACTGTTCCAGAAAGCAGTTATCTCCGTCAGGTCGTCCTCATCGTAGCAGAAGGTCTTACTTTCCGTCGTGTTATTGACCGAGATGGTATATACATTGACTACACACTCCACCTCTTCATCGTCGTTATTATAGATAGTGCCTGACCATACAGCGCTCTTATCTATTCGCTTGTTAGGGTTGGGAGTGTAAGGTGTTTCGGTGAGTAATGCCAATTCAGCAACCGGACAATCCACATCAGCATGCCTATCAATCAACTCGTCAATATCATACACATCACCCGCACAAATAGTGTCGTTGTACTCAATAGCATTAGTATTTTTCACTAATGTCAGGCAATATACATTTTCTCTACTATCTCTAATGGTAGCACGCATCGTGCAATTTTTGCCATCATAATCTATGCTTCCGGAAACATCAGATATGGCTATAGTATTCCCTTCGTATATAAGAGAAGTATTTGCTAAATTTACATTAGTTTTAGTAAATATTGAACTTCCAGTGGTTAATGTTTTGTTTATGGAAATATTAGTATTTGTGGAACCATCATTACCGGACATTGTAAAAGTCGAACCATTATTCGTCAATTTACCGTTATCAAAAGTATGGCTTTGCTCAGAGCGATTGCCTATGGTAAAGTAAATATCCCGTGTATTGTTATAATCTCTAACTCCTACGGACTCGATGAACATTCCTTCAACGTTATTTTGAGACACTTGAACAGATCCATATCTAATATAATAAGTAGTACCATTAACCTTAACTGCTGAATAAACACCGGTCTTCATAGTTTGATTGCGACCATTTATTCGGACTTGTTGCTCATTATACACTAATACAGCATCTACACTCGGACATACCCAAGCATAGGTGCCATTTAAATTTTGAACTTGCGATTTATATAACGGATATGTATCTGCCACCGGACCATCCATCTCTCTGTCATTAGTACAACCTCTATCATATCCATAATAATAGTCATCAGTCTCTCTATTGAAATCCAACTGAATTCCATCACCATTTGCTTTTTTTGCAGACACTATAACTAAATTATTGCAAAAATACCAATATCCATCAGAACGATATGGTTCAACCTGAGTATCTAACATCTCGTTATAGTCAAAGTGTACAGATATATTTTGAGAGCATATATCCATACTATAAAAAAGAAATGGCAAGAGCGTTAATACAATATTAACTAATTTGCGAAACATTAACACTTTTATAATTAGATTCTTCCAGTTTTAAGTACAAAGATGCGATTCCTTTATATCACATTAGGCGGCAAAGTTATGGAAAAATGATAAATTGCGCAAACAATTGCGCAATTTATTGCGTTTTTTCACTTATTTACAGCTATTTTTCACATTTTGCGTTTTCCTTACCGAGGCTGTTGAGCCGCTTTATAACATCGTTACAGCCTCTTTGCTTTGCCATTATAGCCGCAGAAGGAAACAAAAAAAAGACAAAGAAAAGCGAAAAAGACAAGCCTTCCGACTTGTCCTTTTTGTTTGTAATCCCTCTTGAAGTGTATGTCTGCCATACCTCTTCAGAGCGTTCGTTGGTGTTCTCTATTACATCTCTTCGTGAGCATGCAACTGCTGAACATAGATAGCGTGCATCATTTTTTTGCGTTTCAACTCGCTGGGTTTGTTGAATTGCTGACGGCTACGGAGCTCTTTAATAACACCCGTCTTATCGAATTTACGTTTGAATTTCTTAATGGCGCGTTCGATATTCTCGCCTTCTTTTACCGGTACTACGATCATTGCATGACACCACCTTTCTGTTTTCTCACAAGGCAATCAGCCTTTTCGAGGGATAGCAACTGTTTAAGTCTGTTGCCTGACCTTTAAGTGTACCCAGGGCCGGGGTCGAACCGGCACGGATTGCTCCACTGGTGTTTGAGACCAGCGCGTCTACCGATTCCGCCACCTGGGCTTTTTAACTGAAAAAGCGTGCAAAAGTACGGCACATATTTCAATTGTGCAAATCTTTGCGCACTTTTTTACAAAAAATTACCACGTACTATATGGTTTTTGACAAAGATAGGAATTGAAATAGCGCGGGTCAAAGGTCACTTCTTCACTTATAAATGAAGGCATTATGAACGTCTGTTGTTCGCTTTCCAACTCTATCTCAGCCAACACCAACCCTTTGTTTTCGCCAAAGAACTCATCCACCTCGCAGGTAAGGTTATTATCGATAGGTACAATCCACCGGCGTTTTTGTATCTTGCCCGGCATAGCCAATGCAAGCAGTTGTTCGGCTTCAGAGGCAGGTATCTCTTTCTCAAACTCATAGCGCGAGAACGACCCTCTGACGGCCTTGGACTTGATGGTGATAAACCCTTTGTCATCCCATAGTCGCACCCTGACGGAGCAACGTTCGTTGAGTGCAAGGTAGCCCTGCTCAATAAGAATACTTCGGGTGGCTGACTGTTGGTATGAGTCGTCTTTGACGAGGAACTTACGCTCTATTTCGATGTTTTTGTGGTTGGTATTGTCCATCGCACCTATTTATATTTAGGTTGGTGTTGTTTGCGCAGCAGGTCATTGACCGTCTTGACGGGGTTGAAAGTGCTGATTGGCACTTCCACGAACACTGTTTCCCATTTAGACATAGCCCCGTTCCACAGTCCCGGAAGTTCCAATGCTTTGAGTTCTTTGCCGTCTTTCGACTTTTCGGATATGAAGCCGGTGTTCTCGTCCACGAAGTCGCGCAATTGATAAGTCTGTCCTTGTGCATCACGCGTTGAACATACTAAATCCACAGGATTGAAGAACTTAGAGTGTTCCAATAACGACTTCTCCTTTATCTGGCTTGACTCCAATATCTGTCGGCTGATGGAGCCGTCTTGTTCTTTCACGAGGAAGGGTCCTCCGCCGGGTTCACCCGTGTTGCGTACAACGCCGCAGACGCGTATAGGACGTTGGTGTATGCCTTTTTGCATCTCTTCCACCAAGACACCGGCAATCACTTGCTTCCAATGAACGATTTTGCGTTTGAGGCGGTCGGGAACGATATTGTCGATGTTTTTTATAAAGATGATGTCAGCATCTATCTTAGCGAGGTTTTCTATTAGTGCTCCGTGTCCCCCCGGACGGAAGAGCAACGTGCCGTCGGCATTACGGAAAGGTGTGCCGTCGGCGTTGGCTGCTATGGTGTCGGTGCTTGGCGACTGCTCAGAGAATGTGACATCATACTGCACATTATATTTGCGTTGCAGGTCGGGTAGGATCTGTGCTATATGTTGTCGGAACAGCGGCAGATGTTCATGACTGACAGTGAAATGCACTTTCACGGTTTGTCCGTCCTGCCCCATCACCATAGCACCTTCTGCCAAGTGTTCGGCAGCCGGCGTTCTGGCACCGTCTTTATATGTATGGAAGAGCAACAGCCCTTTAGGCAGCTGACCGTATCTATTCTCTTCCAGCAGACAACGGACAGCCTCTTTTCCGTGTTTATCTTTAAGCAGCGGAGCAAAAGCGAACCTGTCGATGGAAGCGAGGAACTCTCGCACGGCGGCTGATGTAGGTTCGTTGTCTTGAGCAGGGTCGTTGAGATAAGCGTATAGGTCTTTGAACATACGCGAGGCTGCTCCTGAGGCAGGTACGAACTTAGCAATGGAGTGCCCTTGTTTAACATAGTCCTGCCATAGTTGAACATAGTGGTCTTGTTGGGCTACGGTGAGCCGTCTGACACCTTGGTTGCTAATGGTAGCCGGCGCTACTATATCCAAATCAGGGAAACCTTCTTTAAGGTGTTGGAGTTGTTGTTGGGCTTCTTTCAGAGTGATACCTCTTTGCTCCAATTGAGCAATGTCTTGTTCGGTGAAGATAGTAGTGTTCATAACAGAAGGTTTGAGGGTTGAATATTAAGCAGAACGTCTTTCGTCCTTATAGTCTTTGCAATTCTCTTTTGGCATCTTTTTCTTTCAGTGCCTGTCGTTTGTCGTAACTATGTTTGCCTTGGCATAGTCCGATTTCCAGTTTAGCCAGCCCTTTATCATTGATAAAGAGCACTAAGGGTATGATTGTTTTGCCCGTTTCTTTTGTTTGCCTTTCCAGTTTGCGCAGTTCCTTACGGTTGAGCAGCAGTTTGCGGTCGCGTTTGGTTTCATGATTGGCATACGAACCGAATTGGTACTGTGCTATATGCATCTGTTTAACCCACAGTTCGCCTGCCACGAACATACAATAGGTGTCCACGAGGGAGGCATGCCCCTCGCGTATGGATTTGATTTCGGTGCCGTAGAGCTGAATACCTGCTGTATATCGGTCAAGAACGAGGTAGTCGAAAGTGGCACGACGGTTTTTTATTCGTATGTTACTTTTCCAACGCACGTTGCAAAGGTACGGCAAATTTCCGATTATGACGATATTTTTGCGAAAAAAGTGCGCATATATTTGCACAAAGACGCGAATACAGGTTTGTGCGTTTCGCGCTGAAGTCCTGATAAATAAGGGTGTGCGTTAAGTTTTTGTCACAATGTTTGCGCAATTGCACAAAACGCCGTACCTTTGCGGCGTGTAAGATTTTTAATTTAATCGAATATGTTAAAACAGATTCTTTCCATATCGGGTAAGCCCGGATTGTATCGTCTTATCTCTCGTGGCCAAAATATGCTTATTGTGGAGTCGCTTATTGACGGTAAGCGTCTTCCTGCCTACACACGTGACCGTTTAGTGTCGCTTAACGACATCACTATGTTCACCACTTCCGACGACCTGCCATTGCATGAGGTATTGCAACGTTTAGGCGTCAAATATGAGTGGAAGGCAATAGAGTTGGATGCCAAGAAAGCGGACAATGACACCTTGCGTTCGTTCTTTGGTGAAGTGGTGGAGGATTTTGATCGCGACCGTGTTTATCCCAGCGACATACGCAAACTTATCTCTTGGTATAATATCCTCATAGCAGCCGGTTTCACTGATTTTACGCCTCAACAAGAAGAGGAAGAAGAGAATAAGTCGGCAAAAGCGGAGGTTAAGCAAGAGGAGAAGAAAGAGCAAAAGAAGGCTGCCACTCAGCAGGTTAAGACGCAGAAAGCAGCTGCCAAAGCGAGTGCCAAAACAGGCGTGGGCGCAAAGAAAGGATAAAAAGTAAGTAACTTATCAAATCGCATATTCTCATTATTGTTATTAAGTGAGATAACAGATATCATAGAGTCGGCAGCTCCTTTGAAGTGGCAAGAGGCGTGGGATAATTCGGGGTTGCAGATTGGCAAAGGTGACGCAGAGATACAATCTGTGTTGCTGACGGTGGATATAACCGAAGCCGTTCTTGAAGAAGCCTTAGAGCGGGGGTGCAACCTTGTGGTGTCGCACCACCCGTTGCTTTTTCACGGCTTGAAGCATATAACCGGTCAGACACCGGTGGAACGTTGTGTGGCTTTTGCTTTGTTGCACGGCATAGCCGTCTATTCAACACATACGGCGATGGATAGTTATCTTCGCGGGGTAAGCGGCAAGATGGCTGAGCGTTGCGGTTTGCATAACTACCGTATCCTCTGTTCGTCGGCAGATGAACAGCGCGAGGGACAAGAACACGGGTTAGGTGTGATTGGTTCTTTGCCGCAGCCGGTGATGTTTACCGACTGGTTAGCCGAAGTGAAGAAAGCCTTTGGCGCACCTATGCTCAGTTATGTGCCACCTATATATAAAGAGGTGCAGACGATAGCGTTATGCGGTGGTGCCGGCGGTGAGTTCATAGGCGAGGCTATACGCCAAAAAGCCGATGTCTATGTCTCGGCAGACATACGTTATCACGATATGCAAGCCGCAGTAGGAAGAATAGGTGTAGTGGATATGGACCATTGGGTGAGTGAACAGTTTGTGAGAGAGGTGCTGCAAGAACTGCTCGAACCGGTTGTCAATACCTGCATATCGAAAAAGGATGCCACACCCGTTAAAGTGATGTAAAAACGAAAATATTATATATTATGGCAAAAAAAGAAGAAGAAAAGCGAGAACTCTCCATTGAGGAGAAACTCAAGGCTCTGTATGAGTTGCAACAGGTTGATTCCAAGATTGATGACCTGCGCATATTAGCAGGCGAACTGCCTCAAGAAGTGAAGGATATGAACGATGAGGTGGAAGGTCTGAAGACCCGTTTGAGCAATATTGAGACTGAGATCAAGGAGTTGGAGACCCAGATCTCCGACCATCGTGTGCGTATTGAGAACGCCAACGCCAGCATTGCTCGCTACAAAGAGCAACAGAACAACGTTCGCAACAACCGCGAGTACGACAACCTCTCGAAAGAGATTGAGTATCAGCAGTTGGATATCGAACTCAGTCAGAAGAAGATTAAGAATTACACCTCTGATTTGGAAGCACGTCAAGCCGATAAGGTGAAGACGGTGAGCGATATGGAGGAGAAGACGGTCGATCTGAACCAAAAGCGTTCGGAGTTGGATTCTATTCTGAGTGAGACGAAGGCAGAGACGGAGTCGTTGATGCTTCGTTCGGCAGAGTTGGAGTCGAACATCGACGAGCGTCTGCTGACAGCCTTCAAGCGTATTCGCAAGAACGCCCATAACGGATTGGCAGTGGTGAAGATTGAGCGTGACAGTTGCGGCGGTTGCCACTCCAAAATACCTGCACAGCGTCAGTTGGATATACGTCAGCGTAAGAAAATCATCGTTTGTGAGTTCTGCGGACGTATATTGGTTGACTCGGAAATGTAAAAAAGGCGGACTGAGGTCTCAACTATGCTTCCGCTTATTTTATTTGTACTGTTGGGCATCGTCATTCTTGTGTTGTTTGAATGGCGTGCCCGTTGTCAGTCGCCAGAGCAGCGTGCCTCAGATGATGCTGAAGTGGCGCAACGCGAGCGGCAGAACATTGAGGGTGAGTGTTGCGGACAGCACTTAGTATGTGAGCGCGAACAGGTATATAAGCCTGTGCCGGACTACTACGATGATGAGGAGTTGGATGCCTACGCACATATTCCCGTTGAGCAATTAACTGACATTCAGGAATTAGCCATCCGCGAGGTCTTTCGTTCGCTGCGTGAGACGGATGTGACAGGTTGGGTGAGAAGTATGCAACAGCGCGACATAGCATTGCCTTCCGATGTTCGTGAGGAGGCATTGTTTATCGTGCGGGAGCAACGCAACAAGAAGTCGTCTTAGAGATAGGAGTGCAACAGTTGTTCCACTAAGGGTGGAACGCCGATAGTGGCTTTTTGGCGGATATGAGTGATACGGTTGCGGTAGATACCGAACTCCGGTTGTCCCGGGTCAACGAAGTAGATAGGGCAGTCGGAAGGAGCGTATTGCAATAGTGACGCTGCCGGATAGACGTTCAGGCTGGTGCCTACCACCACTAAGATGTCGGCAGTGGAGGCTATCTCACACGCGACGGGGAAATAAGGCACACCCTCGTTGAAAAAGACTATATACGGTCTAAGCAGTGAGCCATCAGGGTGACGATCTCCATAGTGTTGTTCCCACCCTTGCAATGGGACGGTGGCTGTCTCATTGACAGATGAACGCAGTTTGGTGATCTCACCGTGCAAGTGTATGACATCAGTGCAGTCGGCGCGTTCATGCAAGTCGTCAATATTCTGTGTGATGATGCGTGTTTGCGGCAGTGCTTGCTGAAGCCTTGCAATAGCAAGATGAGCAGCATTGGGTTGAGCATTGAGAGCGTCGCGACGACGAGCATTGTAGAAGTCAACACATAGTTGCGGATTACGTTCCCAAGCCTCGTGGGTGCATATATCTTCCACACGATATTTCTCCCATAGTCCGTCTGAATCGCGGAAAGTGCCTAATCCGCTTTCGGCACTGATACCGGCACCGGTGAAAACAACGATTTTATTCATAGCAAAGTACATTAACAGTTGTCCATAACGGCAGCAAAGGTATTGATAATTATCTGTATATGCAAACTCCTTCCTTTTCAGGCATTTATTTTGTTCCTGTCGGCGGTTTAGGCAACCGTATGCGCGCTATGTCATCAGCCATTCGTTTAGCCGAAGACCACAAGGTCAAACTCACTATCGGATGGTATCAGGATTGGGGGATGGGGTGCAAGTTTGCAGATATATTTGAACCCTTGACTTGTGAGGTAAGAGATGAGAAACGATGGGCTTACTACTTATTGGACAGACCTCGTAAGAAGAATCTCTTTTTACCTCGCTTGTACGAACAATGGCAGTTTGACAAGTGCATATACGAAGATGTGTTAGGATATAAAGAGGTTGACTTCTCTTTTCTCTCCAACGTTCACAATGCTTGGATGGCAAGTTGTAAAGCCTTTTATAGAGAACAAGATATATCGCTTTCCTTTTTCCGTCCGGTTGCAAGTCTGCGTAATGCCATTGACCGAGCAACAGCAGACTTCCCCTCTCGTGTAGTGGGAATGCATATACGTCGCACCGACCATCAACAATCCATCAGTCAATCGCCTACTGATGCTTTTCAAAAGGTTATTGACCACTTGGATGATGACATATCCGTTTACTTGGCATCGGATGACGAGCGCGAGAAGCAGGATTTGAAAAGCAGATATGGCAACCGTCTTATCACCCGAAACGGCTTATTAGGACGCGGGAGTAAGGTAGGCATACAAAACGCCGTTATAGATATGTATATCCTCTCTGCTACCGAACGCATCTATGGCAGTAAAGGCAGTTCGTTTGGTCAGATGGCGGCTCTGATAGGAAACAAAGAGTTGATTGAGGTCACCACTTAATATGCAAGCCCCGATAGTCATCTTCACATATAATCGTCTCACTCATCTAAGAGCATTGATTGACAGTCTGTTGCTTAACCCTCAGACTGCTCAAACGGATGCTTTCATCTTCTCGGACGGAGGTAAGAGTGCTTCCGATCAAGCACGCGTAGATGGGGTAAGACGATACATACACTCACTCATGCACAAGCACTGTTTTCGTACTCTCACCATAGTGGAAAGAGACACTAATATAGGTTTGGCTGCAAACGTGATAGACGGAGTAAGCGACATATTTAAGCGTTACGACCGCGTTATTGTGCTGGAAGACGATTTGGTGGTGTCGCCATATTTTTTGCGGTTTATGAACGAGGCTCTGACCTTATATGCTGACGATGAGCGTGTTGTCTGCATCAACGGTCATACCTACGATCTGAAGGGATATGACCATGACACCTATTTTGTTCGTCACACCGACAGTTGGGGTTGGGCTACATGGCGAAGAGCGTGGCAACACTTTGAAAAAGACGGAAACCAACTGTTAAAAGAGATAGAAAGCAGGCAATTGGCTTATAGTTTTGACTTTGACGGCAGTTACCCTTTCCTTCGTATGCTGCGTCGGCAAGTGGAAGGCAAAGTCAATTCGTGGGCTATACGTTGGCGTGCCTCTGCTTTTCTTCGTGGTCAGTTGTCGCTTAACGCCGGTCACTCGTTAGTCAAACATTCAGGTACGGACGGTTCAGGAACACACTATGGCATAGGCGACCTCTTCCCCACTACCCTCTTTTCTGAGCGACCGCTGTCTATGCCTAATCAGGTGGAAGAGACACACGAAGCGCGTCAAGCCATAGTGAAGTTATACAAACGCTATTACACTAAGTTCAACAAGGCATGGTGTTACCTGCAGTCGGTTTTCGGTCAAGGTCAGCGTTGGCGTGAACAGGTGGAGAGAGGCAGAGAACGACTATCCTCTTCCCGACTTATCATCTGCGGTATAGTACGCGACTGCGCAGCAGGTCTGCGTCGCAACCGACCTTGCATAGATGTCCTGACACAAATAGCGAAAGAAGCCAAGGTTATCCTCTTCGAGAACGACAGCAAAGATGCTACTAAACAGTTGCTTACCGAATGGATGCAGACTAACGATGCCGTATATGCCTCTATGACCGACACTGCCCGACAAGCCACTATTCCAACGGCACAAGAGGTAAACGGCAATCCTTTTTTCAGCCATAAACGTATCAGCAAGATGGCGCGATACAGGCAACAGTATGTCGATTATATCGTTGAGCATCAGTTGCAAGCCGACTATGTGTTGGTAGTGGATTTGGATGTGGGGCAAATATCTTTAGATGGTGTACTCTCATCCTTTGCTCTTGCCCACGAATGGGATATGGTGTCTGCCAATGGTGTCATCTATTCGCCCTCTGCCTTTTTCCGCCGTCGCTTCAACGACACTTATGCTTTGGTGGAATGGGGCGAGGAAGAGCAGCCACAAACGGAAGAGTCTATACGGGCTAAGCAATATCGTTGGGCACATTTAGATAAAGGGATGCCTATGCAGCCTGTCTATTCGGCTTTTGGCGGACTGGCAATCTATACGTTTGAGGCTTGGCAAGGCTGCCGCTATGAGGTCTTGCCCAACAACGACAACCGCGTGGAAGTCAGATGCGAGCACTATGCTTTGTGCCGACAAATGCACGAGAAAGGGTATGGCAGACACTATGTCAATCCCGCGATGAAAGTGACATATCAAGCCTACCTTTTCGATAGAATAAAAGCGATGATAAACAAATAATGATATTAAAACGATGAAAACACTTGTATTGATAGCAGAAGAAGGTGAGCGCAAACTGCTTGCACAATATCTTCCCCAATGTGAGACAAGCAGCGATTATGAAGTGTTAGTGACCGGTGTCGGCGCACTGAATATTGTCCGCTCTTTGCGCGATGTGCCACGTGATACACCACTGCTTAATATCGGTTATGCCGGCAGTGCCAACTTTGCCATCGGCAGCGTGGTATGTGTAAACGAAGTAAGTCTGCACCACCCTAATGTTACTTATAACGAACCCACCCTTCACCTATCCACAGATGCACTGAAGATGCTAAAAGACAACGACATAGAACCTCTTGAAGCAAAATGTTACTCTTCCTGTGACTTTGTCTTGCAATCGCCTTATAAGAACTGTGTCTTTGACATGGAGTTGGCATATATAGCCGCATTGGGGTTTGAACGGTTGTGTTCGGTTAAGATTGTGAGCGACAACCTGAGTCTGCATGATTATCGTGAGTTCGGTTCGGGTGTGGAGAGTACTCAAAATTAAGAATTTGCAGGTATATTTGCGTAAGCGAAATAAATGCCGTACCTTTGTGCGCTATTGTGCGCACAAAGGTGCAATCATATAAGACCTTGTCAACGAAACGGCTGATAAATATCCTATTACTGCTTTTTGTGGGTATTGCCACAGTTACTGCGCAAGTGGATCACCGTATTTATCATATCGAGTTAGGTATAGACGGTGGTTGCGGTTATTATGTTGGTGATGCCGGTCGTCGTATTTTCCAAAATGTGCGAGAAGTGTATGGATTGTATTTCCGCTATCAGTTTGACCGTCGCTGGTCGTTACGCGCCAAAGGTATGACACAGCGAATAACGGGTTATCTGCCGGATGGCACGGGTTTTGCTGATAAGAGCAAGGGTATGTGGACCAACCGATTGGTGAACGTGGACGTGGTGACGGAATTCAACTTCCTACCCTACGGCAAGATGCGCTACGACAGCCGTATCAGTCCCATAACACCGTACATAGCATTGGGCATAGGAGTGAGTACACATTCAAGTTTCAAAAAAGTGTCAGGCTATCTGCCGTTCATCGTGGGTATGAAATGGCGGTGTACGGAACATCTGACAGTGCATTTGGCATGGGAACATGATGTCTATTTCGGGGATAACTTAGAGAACATCAGTGAGTATAGCAACACGTATGGCTTAAACGGGGCTAATGTGATGAATATGGATGTAACGGGGCAATTGGTAGCCGGATTGGCAATAGCCTTCTTCAAAGATAAGAAAGTGTGCCGCACGTGTCCGTAATAACATAAAAGACAGACTATTATGGAAGGACAAGTACCTCGTCATGTGGCGATAATAATGGATGGTAACGGTCGTTGGGCTAAACGGCAAGGCTTGAAGCGTATGTTCGGTCATAAGCAAGGCGTTCACACCGTTCATCTGATAACGGAAGCAGCTGCACGTTGGGGTATTGAGTATCTCACCCTCTACACCTTCTCCACAGAGAATTGGAATCGCCCCAAAGAGGAAGTGGATGCCCTGATGACCTTGCTCGTGGATACGATAGCACAAGAGACTGACACACTGATGAAAAACAATGTCCGTCTGCTCACCATAGGCGATATGCAACGGCTGCCGGACAAAGCTCGACAGAAGTTTGAAGACTGTATGGACAAGACGGCTTCCAATACAGGTCTAAGGTTGGTGATAGCACTCAGTTATTCAGCGCGTTGGGAACTGACGGAGGCACTGCGCAAAGTGGCACGGCAAGTGACGGAAGGCTCATTGAACATCGAGCAGATAACCGAACAGACAATGACTGAGAACCTGACCACCGCCGATATGCCCGACCCCGACCTCATTATTCGCACCGGCGGAGAACAGAGAATAAGCAATTTCCTGCTATGGCAGGCTGCATATAGCGAGTTATATTTTACCGACTGTCTATGGCCGGAGTTTACCCAAGAGGCTTTTGAGACCGCCATACGCGATTATCAACGTCGTGAACGGCGATACGGAAAAACAAGTGAACAAGTACAAGCGTGAAAAACAGACTTATATATATCCTATTGGCAACGCTGCTTTCTATTAGTGCCTACGCCGTTACCGACAGCGTAGCAATAACTCAACCCGCCGACAGCGTAGCAGTAACTAACCCTGCCGACAGCACAAAAACTGCCGCAAAACCAAACATCGAATATGGTTTTCGTCATCGCACCTACGAGATAGCAGATATCAAAGTGACAGGTGCCGACAGTTATGAAGACTATGTGCTTATCGGCTTCTCAGGTTTGGCTGTAGGCGACAAGATAGAAGTGCCGGGCGACCAGATAACCAAGTCGGTACGACGCTTCTGGAAACAAGGGCTATTCTCCGAAGTCAAGATAGTGGCAACAAAAATGACAGACACAAAAGTGTGGCTGGAGATACAACTAAAGCAACGACCACGTATCTCCGAACTCGACTTCCGAGGAATGAAGAAAAGCGAGAGAGAAGATCTGGAAGTGAAAGTGGGACTTGCCAAAGGCAATCAGATGACACCTAACCTTGCCGACCGCGCTAAGAAACTGATAGAGAAATATTACGCTGAAAAAGGATTCCATAATGCCAAAGTGACTATCCTTCAACGCGAAGACCCCGACCGCTATGGCTATGTTCGCGTACTGGTCAACGTGGATAAACAAGTCAAAACGAAAGTGGCTCATATCTATATCTCTGGTAATAAAGCCCTGAGCCATAATAAGATTAACCGTGCGATGAAGAAGACCAACGATAATAACATCATCAACCTCTTCCGCACTAAAAAATTCGTTGAGAAAGAGTACGAGAACGATAAGAAATTAGTAATTGAAAAATACAACGAATTAGGTTATCGTGATGCTTATATCGTGAGCGACAGCGTTCGTGTCAATCCCGAAGACTCCACCCGTGTGGACGTGTATTTGGATGTGTATGAAGGTGAGAAATACTATGTGCGTGACATCAAATGGGTGGGAAACACCATCTATCCCTACGACTATCTTGACCGTGTGTTAGGCATCAAGAGAGGTGACACCTACAACCTTAAACAACTCAATAAACGTCTGACGGAAGATGATGACGCAGTAGCCAAACTATATACTGATGAAGGTTATCTCTTCTTTAATGTCGATCCGGTGGAAGTTAATATCGACGGCGACTCCATTGATTTTGAGATGCGCATCTATGAAGGTAAACCTGCCACTATCAATCGCATAGAGATAGTAGGCAACACACGCGTTTATGAGCATGTGGTAAGGCGTGAGTTATACACCAAGCCCGGACAGTTATATAGTCAGTCTGATATAATGCGTTCGCTGCGTGAGTTGGCACAAATGGGACATTTCGACCCCGAAAAACTGCAACCCGACATCGAACCTAATCCGGAAGAAGGAACGGTGGATATAACTTATAACCTGACCACCAAGTCGAGCGACCAGATAGAGTTCTCCCTCGGTTGGGGTGCAACGGGTCTGGTGGGTAGCATCGGACTCAAATTCACCAACTTTGCCATCCAAAACCTCTTCAACAAAAAAGCCTATCGCATAGTGCCTCAAGGTGAAGGACAGACGTTCTCTATCAATGCCCGTACCAATGGTATATATTACAACTCTGTCAGCGTAAGTTTTATGGAGCCGTGGTTGGGCGGCAAACGTCCTAACTCACTCAGCGTAAGTGCTTTCTTTGCTTCGCAAACAGGCTATTCCGACCGCTACTACAAGGCTTATCAAAACCTGTATAACAACTACTATTCGTCATACTACTATACGGGCAACTCCAACTATTACCAACAGTTACAGGAGTCGGAGGCAGACCCCAATAAGTATCTTCGCACGGTGGGTGTGAGCGTGGGTTACGGTAAACGTCTTAGATGGCCCGATGACTATTTCTCATTCTATGCTGAACTCAGTTATCAGGTCTATATGATGAAGAACTGGCCTTACCTGTTGGTGTCGGACGGCTATTGCCATAATTTTGCACTTAATCTGCAACTGTCACGTTCCAGTATAGATAACCCTATCTACACTCGTCGCGGTTCGCAATTCGTGGTTGGAGTCAAACTGACACCGCCATATACGGCACTGAAAGGAACGTCCAACTCCACTCTGGCCAATATGTCAACCAATGACCGGTATCGGTTGATTGAGTACTACAAACTCAAACTGTCTGGAAAAGTGTTCACACCTCTCACTCCTGATAGCAAGTTAGTGTTGATGGCTCGCGCCGACTGGGGATATCTTGGGCATTACAACACCTATACCAAATCGCCCTTCGAGACTTTCTATATGGGCGGTGACGGTACTACCGGCTATTCAAGTTACTCCACCGAATATATCTCTATGCGCGGTTACGCTTCCGGTTCACTCACTCCTTATGATGCCGTGACCGGCAGAAACATGGGTTATGTGTATAACAAGTTCACTATGGAGTTGCGCTACCCTATTATTCTGCAACAGAGTGCAACCATTTGGGCATTAGGTTTTGTGGAAGCAGGTAACTGCTTTGCCGACATCAAGAGTTTCAATCCCTTCAACTTGAAGCGTTCGGCAGGTGTAGGTGTCCGCGTGTTCTTACAGATGTTCGGTCTGCTGGGTATAGACTGGGGATGGGGCTTCGACGACATCAACGGTAGTCGCGCATACGGAGGCAGCCAGTTCCACTTCGTGCTCGGACAAGAGTTGTAGAAAAACGGTTTGGCACAGATTATGTAACTAACAGATTATAGAAGAGGCTAAAATCATACAGATATGAAAAGATGTTTAGTGTTATCCTTAGTGGTAGTTTTGTTAAGCGTGTTTGCAGAGGCGAAAGATTTTTCAGTGGCATACGTGGATATGCAGTATATATTGAAGAACCTGCCCCAATATGAGTCCGCCAATGAGCAGTTGATGCTGGTGGCTAAACGCTGGCAGAAAGAGGTGGATGCCGCCGACCAGGAAGCCAAAGTGCTGGTGGCTAACTACCAGACAGAGCAGATCTTCTTGAGTGAAGCCATGCGCAAAGAACGCGAAAAGGAAATACTGGATAAAGAGCAACAGGTGCTGGAGTTACGCCGCAAGTATTTCGGCGAAGAAGGTGAGTTGAAAAAGAAACGCGAGGCTCTGCTCAAACCGATACAAGACGAGATCTTCACTGCCATACAAGCCGTGGCAATGGAAAAAAAATACGAGATAGTAAAAGACCGCAGCGCCGATCCTTCACTTATCTATATGGCTAATAAATTAGACATCTCTGATTTGGTTCTCAACCGCTTAGGAGCAAAATAGACGTTTGTTGAGAGTACAGAGTACAGAATACAGAATACAGAGTACAGAATAATGAATAACTAAAAATAATATTTATGAAGAAGATTTTTGTTTTAATGGCATTGGTATTGCCTATGTTAGTGAATGCTCAGAAGTTCGGCTATGTTAATACATCCGAGTTGTTGCAGTTGATGCCTGAGGTTAAAGTGGCTGAGGCTCGTATTGACAGTTTGAACAAGCAATATGAGAATATGATAGTGGGAATGCAGGAGGAGTTGAAGAAGAAAGTTGCAGACTATGAGCAGAAGCGTGCCGGTATGACGGAGGCTATGCAGCAGATACAAGAAGATGAGTTGCTTAACCTTCAACAACGCATCCAGAACACATATCAGCAGTTGCAACAAGATGCTCAGATGAAGCAACAAGAGATGTTTGTGCCTATTCAAGAGAAGATGCTCAAAGCCATACAGGCAGTAGGCGATAGAGAAGGATTTACCTATATCTTCAATTCGTCACAGTCAGTACTGGTTTATACCGCCCCTTCTGCCACCAACGTGATGGAATCCGTAAAGAAAGAACTGGGAATTAAATAATTAACAGTTACAACTGTCAATTATTCATTATCCATTGGTATGGCAGACGGTTATTTGGAGAGCCACTATGCCGAATATGAGAAGAAAAAGGCTGAATGGCTAAAGAAGAAACGTTCATATACATTCAATAAATCAAATAGTTATGGTGGAAAAACTGCAACAGACCCTTCGTGACTCGGCAGCAGCACGTTGGACGGTACTAATACTTGTGGCATCGATGATGTTCTTTGCCTATATGTTTGTGGATATCCTCTCACCTTTGGCATCACTTCTTAACGACACCTTAGGTTGGGATCAGGGTGTGTTTGGCACTTATGCCGCAGGTGAATATGCTCTCAATGTGGTAGGTTTTCTCATAGTAGCGGGTATCATACTTGATGCTATGGGAGTGCGTTTCACCGGTTTGTTGTCCGCTTCCTTAATGGTGATTGGAGCAGGAATCAAGTATCTGGGTATATCCGACTGGTTTCAGACGACAGCCTTTGCCACTTGGCTCGGCTCATGGTGGGTGACTATGCCTGCTTCGGCAAAGATGGCTATGTTCGGATTTATGATCTTCGGTTGCGGCTGCGAGATGGCAGGTACCACCGTAAGTAAGATCTTGGCTAAGTGGTTCAAAGGCAAAGAGATGGCACTGGCTATGGGACTGGAGATGTCCATTGCACGTTTAGGCGTTTTCGCCGCTATGTGGTTATCTCCTATCATCAGTGAGAGTTTTGCCGTTAACGGTGTCAATAGCGTTGCCGCTCCTCTGTTGTTCGCCTCGCTGCTGCTTATAGTGGGATTGCTCAACTTCACCGTCTTCACTGTTATGGACGCACGCTTCGACAAACAACTCATTGCAATAGGTGAAACACCCGCAACGAAAGACCCCGAAGATGAGTTCCATATTAGCGACTTAGGAAAGATATTGACATCGAAGATGTTCTGGATCATTGCATTGCTCTGCGTACTCTATTATTCCGCCATCTTCCCCTTCCAACGTTTTGCCACTAATTTCTTGGAAGAGACATTAGATATTACCAATAAAGAGGCTTCAGGTCTGTTCAAGTGGTTCCCGATTCTGGCGATGTGCCTCACTCCTTTCCTTGGAGCGTTTATCGACAACAAAGGTAAAGGTGCCACGATGATGTTGGTAGGTTCGGTTATCATGATTATCTGCCACAGTATCTTTGCTTTCCTGCTACCTGTTTATCCGAGTAAGGCTCTTGCTCTTTGCACTATTCTGGTGCTTGGTGTCAGTTTCTCACTCGTACCTGCCTCAATGTGGCCCAGCGTACCGAAGATTATTGACGAGAAGATTTTAGGTTCGGCTTATTGTTTGATTTTCTGGGTACAGAACATCGGTTTGTTTCTGGTGCCGCTGCTGATAGGTCAGTTGCGTGTACTCACTAACGGTTATCTTGTGCCTATGATTGTATTTGCCTCTTTCGGTGTTATGGCATTCTTGCTTAGCCTTGCTCTGAAGGTGGAAGACAAACGTAAAGGATATGGATTGGAACTTCCTAATAAAAAGTAATACTGACTTTTTGTGCGTTACAACAGACAGCCGGAACATCACTCCCGGCTGTGTGTTTTTCGCATTGAAGGGTGAGCGTTTCAACGGCAACCTCTTTGCCACACAGGCCATAGAGAAAGGGGCTGCCTACGCCATAGTGGATGAAGAGATACCTGCCACCTGCTCACAAAAACGCGAATACAAAGGGCAGATAGTGAGAGTGGATAACTCCTTGCTCGCTTTGCAAGACCTCGCCCGCACATGGCGACAACACCTCAATAAACCCGTTATCGGCATCACCGGCACTAACGGCAAAACCACAACCAAAGAGTTGTTGGCAGCAGTGTTGAGCCGCAAGTATAATGTTCATTATACGCAAGGTAACTTGAATAATGCCATCGGCGTTCCACTGACGTTGTTGCAGTTGCGCCGTGAGCACGAGTTGGCAATAGTGGAGATGGGAGCATCCCACCCCGGCGACATCAATGAGTTGGTGGAGATAGCATGCCCTAACTACGGACTGATAACCAATGTAGGTGAGGCGCATTTAGAGGGTTTCGGTTCGCCCGAAGGTGTCAAACAGACGAAAAAAGAGTTGTACGACTACCTATGCCAACATAACGGTACCGTTTTCCTTAATGAGGATAACCCTTCACTAAGACAGATGTTGGAAGATGCGAAGCAACAATTTGCCTCCTGTTCATTATCCGTTGTGGGTTATCGCAGAGGTGTGTTGCCTGAAGGAGTGCAGTTGGTGGGAGGCTACAATGCAGAGAACGTGAGTGCTGCCATCTGCGTGGGTGGCTATTTCGGTGTCTCACACGAAGAAGCATTGGAGGCAGTGCGCTCGTATAAACCGTCCAACAACCGTTCGCAGGCGATGCAGACGAAAAAGAACCGATTAGTGGTGGATGCCTACAATGCCAACCCCACCTCGATGCAAGCGGCTATTGAGTCATTCACTACCATAACTGACGATAAGACTCCGGCGGTATATATACTTGGAGCTATGCGCGAACTGGGTGTGCATAGCAAGTTGGCACACCAGAATATCGTCAATATGTTAGCCGAACGGAAGGCTGAAGAGGTGATATTAGTAGGTAAAGAATGGCGCGATACCACTGCACCTTATATCATCTACGATGATACACAGTCGCTGTATGACGCATTGCAAAAAGAGCCGTTGGAAGGTAAGCATATATTGCTGAAAGGGAGTCATAGTGTCGGCTTGGAAAAACTATTAGAAGTATTATAACAAGAGATCAATGAAAAAGAAATTAACCTTTGCTATTGCGTTGCTGTTATTGGCATTGGTCATTGGTTTGGCAGTCCTTTATTTCCACAAGATGCAACAGATGCAGGAGATGGTGGAGATACTGGAGTTTGAGAAAGAGCAACTGACGGACGAGTATGAAGATCTGTCTATACAGTTCGATGGTTATCAGCAGATGGATATCCGCAACGACTCTTTGCAGGAGCAGTTGGCCATTGAGCAACAGCGTGTTCACGACCTATTGGAAGAGTTGCGCATAACGAAAGTGACCAATGCTCGCCGTATAGCGGAGTTGAAGAAAGAGTTGGCAACGGTAAGGTCGGTAATGGTGGGTTATGTTCATCAGATTGACTCGCTCAACCGCACCAACGAGCGGTTGGAGAAAGAGAACCGCACCTATCGTCGTCAGAACCAACAGATACAGCAGCAGAACAATGAGTTGCAACAGAAGAACACTCATCTGACAGAGACGGTGACACGTGCCGCACGATTAGAAGTGACAGGTTTTGATGCCACAATGCTCAACAAACGCGACAAGAAAACGAAGCAGTTCTCGCAAATACAGAAGATGCAGTTCACTTATACCTTAGGCAAGAACATCACGTGCGAACCGGGACTGAAGCAAGTCTATATGCGTCTTACCCGTCCGGACGGAGAGGTGATGCTCAAGAACAATCCGCAGCGATTCAACTTCGAAAGCGGACAGTTGGAATCCTCTATCAGTCAGGAGATTGAGTATGCAGGTGAGTCGGTGTCAGGCACTATGTATTGGATAGTGGAAGAGATACTGCAGACCGGCAAATATACAGCCGACTTCTTCATCGATAGTCAGCACGTAGGACAATATAGTTTTACACTGAGTAAATAACCTTGCAGCAATACTATGAGACATAACCTTTTATCCGTTCTCCTTATCATTGTTTCCGTGTCTTTGCAGGCTCAGCGTATTGAGCCTATCCCTTTTGCTGATTTTGAGCAGTGGGCAGTGCGTTATATCAAAGAGTCGGCTATAGTGGGTGGCAAGACCTCTGTACTATATGCTGTTGCTCCCACCGACACCATCCGTACCAATTCGCCCTTTGAGTATGGCAAGAACGGCAATATATGGAGTGTGAGCAATGCTTACGCCAAGGTGATGGGTGTAGAGAAAGGCAGTGGCACACTAACGCCAGAATATAGAGATACAACTAACGGCTATTGTTGTCGTATGGATAGTAAGTTGGAGGTGGTGCGTGCATTGGGGATGTTCGACCTAAGAGTGCTGGTAGCAGGTACGTTGTTCACCGGCAGAACCATTGAACCTATCCGCACACAGAAAGACCCATATCAGAACATCGACTTCGGAGTGCCTTTCACTCAAACACCTACTGCTCTAATGTTTGATTACAAAGCAGTTATCTCTCCCGACAATACTCTTCTCTATGCCAAAGGCGGAGTGGGTAAACCCAAAGAGATAGCGGGTCACGATGAAGGTCACGCTTTTGTGGTGTTGCAGCGACGCTGGGAGGATGCCGAAGGCAATATCTATGCCGAACGGGTGGCTACAGGCTACGAACGGTTTAAGGAAGATGTGCCGCAATGGCAAAATAATCACACTCTACGATTGCTCTACGGAGACATAACAACATCGCCTATATATAAACAATATACCAACGATGTAAAACTCAATAATGTACGTCGTGCGATGAATAAACAAGGAAAGATTGTGCCTATTCAAGAGGTAGGTTGGGCGAAAGAGGGAACATTGCCTACACATGTCATCATCAACCTCTCGTCCGGTTGCTGCGAAGCCTTTGTCGGTCACGACGGTAACACACTATGGGTAGATAATCTGCATTGGGTATTTGAATACTAAAAAACAATGATACAGTGGTGGTATTCCATATCTGACACGCTGCAAGCGATATTGGCGGTTCTTGCAGTCGTAGGGTTGTATCAACTCTATTTCCTTATGCGGTATATGCTTCTCCGCCGCTCATGCGTTAAGCCAAAGGATTCGTCAGAAAAACCTGATAATGAGCAAGTGAAAGGAGTGTCGGTGATAGTGGCTGCCAAAAACGAGGCTGAGAATATCCGCACCTACCTACACGCATTATTGGAACAGGACTACCCTTTGTTTGAGGTCATAGTGGTCAACGACGGGTCAGAAGACGATACGCAAGAGGTGTTGGACGACTATGCCACACGATATAAGGACCTGCACCTCACCTTTGTGCCGCAACAAGCCAAAGTGATCAGTAGCAAGAAGTTAGCCATCACCTTAGGAGTTAAAGCCGCTAAGTATGACTATCTGCTGCTTACCGATGCCGACTGCTGTCCTGCCTCCCCCCACTGGATAAAAGAGATGGTTCGGGGGTTTGACAACGAGAAGACCGATATAGTATTGGGTTATGGTGCATATTTTCACCGTCACACATTCCTTAACCGTCTTATCCAATACGAGACGTTGCTCACCGGCTTGCAGTATATGGGTATGGCAGTAGCAGGTCATCCGTATATGGGCGTAGGCAGAAACCTCGCTTATAAGAAGTCGCTCTTTGTTCTCAATAACGGTTTTGTGGGTTTCACCAATGAGCAGGCAGGTGATGACGACCTGCTGGTCAATCGTTTGGCTCAAGGTCGGAATACGTCGGTTGTCTGCACACGTGACAGTCTGACTTGGTCGGTGCCTGAGAGTAAGTGGAGCGACTGGTGGCAGCAGCGCAAGCGTCATTTGAGCGTTGCACCTCGCTACCGTATAGGCAGTCGCTTGCGCATAGGGTTGGAACCGCTGACGCGTATGCTGTGGTATGCAGGCATAGCGGCATTGCTCATAGTAGGAACACCTGTATTGCAAATAGCGGCTGCGGGACTGTTTCTTATGCGTTGGTGCCTGCAATGGATAGTGTATAACGTCAGCGCAAAACGTTTGGGTGTGCCTGCCGTGGGAACGGAATTGATGTTGTGGGACTGGCTCTATCCGCTTATCACACTGTGGATAATGTGGCTGCCCAAACAAAAAAACAGATACTGGTAAAAAACAACTTAAAAGATTATAACTATGGAAGAGAAAAAACTGAATATCAATCTCTCTCCTGAGATGGCAGAGGGGACATACGCTAATTTGGCTATCATTGCTCACTCTTCGTCGGAGTTCGTTGTTGACTTTGTTCGCATGATGCCCGGACTGAAACAGGCTAATGTTAAGTCGCGCATCATCCTTACTCCCGAGCATGCCAAAAAACTGATGTTCGCTTTACAGGACAATATCAGCAAGTACGAGCAACAATTCGGTAAGATACAGATACAAGGTCAGCCTGCTCCGGGATCGACTATTCCGATGTCGTTTGGCGGCGGTGAAGCATAATCAGGTATAACTTTTCAAACTGTTTATTATGAAGATTTTTCCTGCCAGTCAGTTGATTATCAATGCCGACGGTTCGGCTTTTCATCTGCATTTGAAACCTGAGTTCCTTGCCGATAAGATAGTGCTTGTAGGCGACCAAGACCGCGTTAATATGGTGGCTTCCTTTTTCGACGAAGGTAGCATAGAATGTGATGTTCAGAGTCGTGAGTTTCACACTATCACCGGTCGATATAAAGGCAAACGCATATCGTGTATCTCCACCGGCATAGGTACCGACAATTGTGATATAGTGATGAACGAGATAGATGCTCTTGCCAACATCGATTTTTCCACCCGTACGGAAAACCCTCAAAAGCGTTCGCTTGAGATAGTGCGCGTGGGTACTTGCGGCGGTATGCAAGAAGATATACCGTTGGGCACTTTCCTTATAAGCGAAAAGTCCATCGGTTTTGACGGAGTGTTGGCATTCTATCATGACCGAGATAAGATCTCCGACCTTGGTTTTGAGAAAGCCTTAACCGAGTTCATACACTATCCCGCCAAAGCGGCAGTGCCATACATAGTGAAAGCCGACGAGGACTTGGTCAATCGCATAGGCAAAGACGATATGATGCGTGGTTGCACCATAGCCGCCAACGGTTTCTACGGTCCGCAAGGCAGAGTACTTCGTGTACCTATTGCCGTAGAGGATATCAACGAACGTATATCTGCTTTCCGCTATGATGGTCAGCGTATTACCAATTATGAGATGGAAGGTTCGTGTATCGCCGGTTTGGCCCTGCACATGGGACATAAGGCTATGACCGTTTGTTGCGTTATTGCACAACGTAAGGTGGAAGCCGCCAATACCGACTATAAACCGCGCATCGCACAATTGGTACAAACAGTGCTCGAACGTATCTGAAAAAAGAGGAAAAACAAAAAATTATGAAAAAGTCAGTTCTATTTTTCTTTGCAGCAGTGGCAATGGTAGGTTGCCATAAGCAAGAACAATCATTCAGTTACAACGTGGATAAGTTTTATGATTTGGAGGTACTTCGTTATCAAGTACCTGACTATGACTCGCTCAGCGTGCAACAGAAGTCGTTGCTTTACTATTTGAGTGAGGCGGCTCTATGGGGGCGTGACATCGTCTATGACCAGAACTGCCGTTATAATCTGCGTATTCGCCGCGCATTGGAACAGGTGTATTGCCACTACGCTGATAAGCAAGACCCGCAGTTTGTGCTTTTGGAGAAGTACCTCAAGCGTGTGTGGTTCTCCAATGGTATTCACCACCACTATTCGGAAGATAAGTTTTTGCCGGAATTTGACCGTCAGTGGTTTGATAAGGCTTTGACAGAATGTGGTGTAAGTCTGGACGAAGAGGTAAAAGATGTGATGTTCGTTCCTTCGCTGATGGCTAAGCGCATGTGTCAGACCGACGGTATGGACCTTATTCTCAACTCCGCAGGCAACTATTACGGTGATGGTGTAACACAGGCTGAAGCCGAGCAGTGGTACGCTGAACACAAAGACGATTCTGCCGAACCTTTATGGATTGGTCTCAACTCACGGTTGGTGAAAGATGAGCAGGGTGAGATACAAGAAAACGTGTATAAGGTGGGAGGTCTGTACTCGGCTGCCTTGGAGAAAGTGGTGGAGAACTTGAAGAAAGCGTTACCCTATGCAGAGACAGAAGAGCAACGCGTGGCTATAGAGAAGATGATTGCCTATAACGAGACAGGCGACTTGGAGTTATTCAACGAGTACTGCATCGCTTGGGTGCGTGACCTTAACAGTCGCGTCGATTATGTGAACGGTTTCACTGAGACCTATTCCGACCCTTTGGGAATCACAGGCACTTGGGAGTCGCTCGTCAACTTCAAAGACATAGAAGCCACCAAGCGCACCAAGACTATTTCCGAGAACGCTCAATGGTTTGAGAACCACTCTACCACCGACCCCAAGTATAAGAAAGAGGAGGTGAAAGGTGTCAGTGCTAAGGTTATCACAGCCGCTATGCTCGGCGGCGATTGCTATCCTGCCACACCTATAGGTATAAACCTGCCTAATGCCAATTGGATAAGAAAAGAGTATGGCAGCAAGTCCGTTACTATCGACAATCTGGCTCATGCCTATTCGGAAGCCGCCAAAGGCAACGGCTTTGATCAGGAGTTTATGATTGACGATGATATACGCCGTTTATATGAGCAATACGGTGTCTTGTGCGGTGACCTGCACACCGACTTGCACGAGTGTGTCGGACACGGAAGCGGCAAACTGATGCCCGGTGTGAGCAAAGACGACCTTAAAGAACATGGTTCGACCATAGAAGAGACACGTGCCGACCTGTTCGGACTCTATTATCTTGCTGACCCGAAATTGGTGGAACTGGGGTTGATGCCTAATCAAGATGCCTACAAAGCCGGCTATTACCAACAGATGATGAACGGTGCAATGACACAACTCGTTCGTATTGAGCCCGGTAAAGACATCGAAGAGGCTCACATGCGTAACCGACAACTGATAGCCAATTGGGTGCTGGAACACGCCACCAACAGCGAGGTGGCAATAGTGGAAAAAGATGGCAAACACTATATGCAAATCAACGACTATGAGGGTTTGCGCCGTCTGTATGGCGAACTGCTTCGCGAGATACAACGTATCACTTCCGAGGGCGACTACGAGGCTGCCAAACAACTAGTGGAGACCTACGCCGTGAAGGTTAATCAAGACCTGCATAAAGAGATATTGGCTCGCTATCAGAAACTCAATCTTGCACCATATAAAGGGTTCGTCAATCCTGTCTATACTCCCGCTTACGATGGTGAAGGCAAGATAACTGATGTCTCCATCAGTTATTCAGAAGGGTATGTGGAGCAACACCTGCGCTATTCGCAATGCTATTCGCCACTACCTGACATCAACTGATGTTTACCGTCCACTTACCCATATGTAAGAGTATCGCCAACCGCCTGCTTATCCTGCAGGCGATGTATGGCGATATTCTTTTGTCGGTGGACGACACTATGCCCGATGATGTGAGAGTGCTGCATAAGGCGTTAGACCACACAGCAACAACAATCGATGTAGGCAACTGCGGTACTGCAATGCGTTTCCTTACCGCGTATTTTGCTATCAAAGAGGGTGTTGAGGTGTTGCTTACCGGCAACGAACGGATGAAACAACGGCCAATAGGACAGCTGGTGGAAGCATTGCAACGGATAGGAGCTGACATCGAATACAAAGGCGAGACGGGTTTCCCGCCACTGCTTATCAAAGGTCAGACGTTAGAGCCACAGACGGTGACGGTCTATCATCCGCTATCCACACAGTTCGTGTCGGCGTTGAGACTGATAGGAATGAAGGTGCAAACCGATTCGCACTCACCATATATCGCCCTCACCGAATATTGCATTGACCACTATGACACGCTTATCCGTCAACCTATTGAGGCAGACTGGTCGTCGGCTGCTTTTTGGTACGAGTGGGTCGCCTTACACGCAGGAACAGACATCTTACTAAGCGGGGTGAATGGCCTGTCAAGGCAAGGAGACAAACAAGCAGCGGCTATCTTTGAGCCATTAGGGGTTATAACACGCTATGTGACAGAAGGGGCTATACTAATCGGCACACATTGTATGGTGAAAGCATTGGATGTTGATTTCAGCCGATGTCCCGATCTCTATCCAGCCGTTGCTCTCACCTGCCACCGTCTGGGAGTAAGGCTCACAGCCACCGGCACGGAACGACTGCCATTCAAGGAGAGCGACCGACTGCAAGCCATCAAAGAGATATGCGCAACCTTAGATAAAAAAGATAGAAGTACGCAAGCAGTCGCTTCTACACATCAGTCACTACCGTCATACGCCGACCATCGTATCGCTATGGCACTACTCGCTGCCGACTATGAAGCGGACGACACGGAATGTATTAAAAAGTCATATCCCCTGTTTGCTCAACAACTGCAACAACTGAACCAACAAACATTATGAACGAGCCGCTCACCATATCAGTTGTTGTTCCCAAGAGAGGCATCAACGATGAGGGTAATGGGAAGAAATATGCTCTTCACAAACTCATCTCTGAGGTTGATAGCGACTATGTGTGGTTGCAAGACGATGATATAGAGCCGCCTACTCTCTCTCCACAAGGTATGTTGGAAGTGTTGAAGGGATACGGTTATCCTGATATGCTTATTCTGCCACTTGCTATGACCTTAGTCAACGGCAGTATGGTGGAGCGTTTGCAACAAGCCGAATATGCTGCTATTCAGCAACTGACTATTGAGACGGCTCAGAAAGGCAGAGCAGTGATGTGCAGCGGTGCTAACCTGATAGTGAAACGCGACAGGTGGTTGGAGAGTTATGCCGACTTGCACCTTGAACAACCCTCCGGCGACGATATGTACCTGCTCGAATCCTTTAAGCGAAGAGAGCTCAAAGTAGCCGTTTATGATAGTTTAGATGCCACAGCTCGCGTCCATCCATGCAGCAATCTTTCTGCTTTTATACGCCAACGTATGCGATGGGCAGGTAAGGCGGGTAGTTACACGGATAAAGACATCAGGCGTTGCGGGGCTATAGTGGTGGCGGCTAACCTGTTGCAATTCGTCTGTCCTCTTGTTATGTTTATCAAGTTTCCATTCGAGCGGGCTCTAATAAAAAAGAGAGATGCTAACATCTCTCTTTGGATAGCCTTGCTGCTTGAGGTGGTGTACCCCGTGTATATGCTATTGAGCGTTATAGGCGGAGTACTACGTTCAAGACAAGCGTCCTCTTCTTTCTAAAAGAATATTCTGCCGTTCGTCCAACACCGGCGTGTTGTTACGCAGGTTTAGTTCTCGGCAGGTGTTTCTGCTTCAGTGTCGGCCGGTGCTTCTTGCTGTGGCAGAGCAGAGTTGGCTTCTTCCACTTGCTCATATATAGCACTGGTGTTGTCAGCATCGCTGCTGTTACCTTTGCTGAAACCTACAGCCAGAATGCTCAGCACGATGATGCAGGCAGTGAGAGTCCAACTGGCTTTCTCAAGGAAGTCGGCAGTACGAGGTGCGCCCATCACTTGGTTGCCAGAAGCAAAACCGGATGCCAAACCACCACCTTTACTATTCTGCACCAACACAAGAAGAATAAGCAGAATGGCTAAAAAAACAATAAGAATGGTAAGAAATAGATACATATCTTTATTGGATAATTAGTTAATAATGCGCATTTGAGCCGCAAAGTTACGGCAATAATTTGACACACACAAATATTTATTTAGAAATCATACTCTATATGTGTCAGAAATAAACCTTCCGCCGGTGCTGATTGTCCGGCTGCGCAACGGTTGCGAGCGTGAATAATAGTCTGAAAATCAGCAGCGGATATTTTGTGTCGCCCTATGTCAAGCATTGTGCCGACGATGGCGCGAACCATATTTCTCAGAAATCGGTCGGCAGTGATGGTAAAGATGGCGGAGGGTTGTTGCGGTGAAGGGTTATGAGTTATTGTCCATTGTGCGTGTGTTATGTTGCATAATGTTGTTTTGACATCTGTATGTACACGGCAGAAGGATGCGAAGTCGTGTTTGCCGAGCAGCAGTGAGGCGGCTTCGTTCATAGTATCGACGTCGAGGTTAGGTGTCAGTCGTGCCGTGCGTCCGTGCAAGAAGGGGGACTTATATGTTACTATTCGATACTCATAGGTGCGTGCCTTGGCAGAGAAGCGTGCATGCAGGTCTTCTTTAACGGGGAAGATGTCATAGACGGCGATGGAGTGAGGCAGCAGGTTGTTGAGCCGTGCAGACATGTTATGTGTGTCGATGGGGTTATCAATGTCGAAGTGTGCATACATCTCTTCCGCATGAACACCGGCATCGGTGCGCCCTGCAAAGGTGAGGGAGACAGAGGTGCGCATAATAGTGAAGAAGGCTTGTTCCAACACTTCTTGAACGGTGACTGCATTAGGTTGTGTCTGCGAACCGTGAAAGTCAGTGCCTATGTATGAAAAGCGAACGAAGTAACGCATTTATTTCCGGGGATAGTTGTTTGAAGTAAGCCACGAAAAGGTATAAACCAATGAACAGAGTCGTTCTCACCACGCTGCTTAACCATATATTCATTTCCGACATACTATTCAGCACCACCTCATTGACGATGATGATAGCGGCAAAGAGTGCTATGGTTATTAGTTGTGATATGCAGAATGGGTGCTGTTTCATTGTCAGTCTGACGGTGGTGAGGATGCAGGCGAAATAGATGGCATAGGAGAGCAGGTTGCTCATTGCTGCTCCGTGCATACCCCAAACAGGAACGAGCCATTGGTTGAAGGCTATGGCGGTGATAGTCAGTATGGTGGAGAAGAGGAGTGAGAAAGCGTAGTACTTGCCGTAGTTGAGTGTGGAGAGGGAGAAAGAGAAAGTGGCGAGCAGCAATTGGCTGAGCGAGAGGATGAAGACATCTGTTCGTGCTGCAACGTAGGTAGTGCCATTAGGCAGGATGTGATAGATAAGGTCTATATTAAGCCAAATGAGCAGGAAGATGGTGCAACTGACGAGCAGTGTGTTGTTTGTCACTTGTTTGAGCAGAGTGGCGGTCTGCTGTGTGTCTTGTTTTTTGAGGCTATCGGCAAGTTGTGGTGCGGCGATAGCGGTGAGTGAGCGATAGGGGATACCCACTACTGTTGCCATATAGGTGGCTATGGCGAAGATACCTGTAAAGGACAGACCCATCTTCGCTGTTATAAAGAACGATGAGAGAGCCGGTGCAAGAACGGAAGCGAGAGCAGAGACGATAAGGAAAAGTGTATAAAGCAGGTAGTTGCGCACCAAGGAAGGGTTCTGTTTGAGGAATAGTATATCAGGCTTGAGAGATATGCCTTTGTTGGTAAGGAAGAAATAAATGAGGTCGATGGTTGCAGCCAAGGCATAGTTGATGCATAGTGCTACTACGAATCCGTCCATTGAGAGGTATCGGAAAGCGTAGAGCAGGTAGCATATAAGCAGTCCTACCCGCACTCCCACTTCTCTTACCGTTCGTGGCAGCACGATGCGCATAGTGACGTTGGAGCATGTCTCAGCCACTGTCTCAAAGAGCATAAAGAAGGCAAGAGGAAGGACGAAGTAGTAGTAATCGACGAACATCGGCGATTTGTCGCCGAACCATGTTTCGATGGGTGTGCGCAGCAGCCAAAACAGTGCTGCAAAGAAGAGGAAGCCTACGAGGGGTACGATGAGCATCCAGAAGAAGAAGCCGTGTGAGCGTTTGTCGTCGGTGCTGAAATAGGGGAAGAAGCGTATGATAGACGATGAGGTGCCTAACTGTGCCAATCCCACGAACAGTGTGGCTGCGTCCAGCAGTACGCGAGCCAAGCCTACTTCTTCGGTAGTGAGAAAACGGGTAAGGACGAAGAAAGTAGTGAAAAAGCCCACCGCAACGCCTATATACGTTGCGATGGTGCCTTTGATACTTTGTCGTGCTATTATTCCCACGAGATGCTTTTTATGCGGTTATTTCTCTATGCTGAGCAGTTCAACCTCGAAGATGAGGGTTGAGAAAGGCGGAATAGAACCGGCGTTGCGACTGCCATAGCCTAATTCTTGCGGGATATAGAATTTATATTTAGAACCTACGGTCATCAGTTGCAGTCCTTCCGTCCAACCGGGTATGACTTGATTGAGTCCGAAGGTAGCGGGTTCGCCGCGATCAACACTGCTGTCGAAGACGGTACCGTCGATGAGGGTGCCGTGGTAGTGCACTTTCACTTTATCGGTGGCTTCAGGGCGTTGACCTTTACCTTGTTTGAGCACCTCATATTGCAGACCGCTCTCTGTCACTTGCACTCCTTCACGCATTTTGTTCTCCATAAGGAATTGTTCGCCTTCGGCTTTGGTGTCGCCATAGCGAAGGGTGTTCATAGTGTTCTGCACATATTCGCTTGCCTGTTCGCGAGTGAATTGGCTCTCATCTCCATATAAACCGTTGATGAAACCTTGTTTGATAAGAGCGAAGTCGGCTGTCAGTTTCTCTTCATTCAAGAGAGTGGGTTCTTGCTCTTTGATGGTCTTACCTATCTGTTCTCCCACGTTATGCAATTGGGGGTTAATGACTTTTGAATCCAGACCTTTGTTCATCTCTTTGATGAAGCGTTTAGTATCTTCATAGTTGCTGTCGTTGGAGAGGACGTACATCTTCAGTTCGCTGCCGTTGAGAACGCCAAAAGCATAGTTAAGGCTGTCGTTAAGTGTCACGAGTGCCACTGTTTTAACTTTTTGCGGGCATTTGCCTGTCTTAGGTTTGCCGGCTTTCTCTTCCGAACCCATAGAAGCGGTGTATTGTTTTTGGAAGAACTCTTGTGCCTCTTCTTTCGACATCATTGTGGTGTCTTCGTAGAGTGCATTAACGAAGCCTTGAAAGAGCAGTTGTTCGTTCAGTGTCCAGGCTTTATTGTCGGCAAGACCTTTTTTCTCGGAGGCTTTGATGGATTGTCCCACATTGCGAGCGATAGAGGCTATTTCATCCAGCTCTTCTTTTTGTCCGTCGTATCCGCGTTGGAGAGCGTCGATGAACTCAGCGATGACGGCATCGCTGCTGTCCTCTGCAAGGTGTTGCATACGGAGCATCTGACCATTAAGCAGACCAACAATATAGTTCATTGAGTCGTTTTGGGTGTTGAGTGTAACTTCTTGCACTGTATATTTCTTTGTGCAAGCGAACAATGCCATAGCAAAGATGGCGAGGATTGTGATTTTTTTCATTTTGTTAGTTAGTTATTGTGTTTCTGTTATTCTATTCCGAGCAGTTCGACGGTAAAGATGAGTGTGGCATAAGGGGGTATGCTACCGCCTGCGCCTTGTTCGCCATAACCTAATTGGTAGGGGATGAAGAGTTTATACTTGGATCCGACGGACATTAGTTGCAGCCCTTCCGTCCAACCTTTGATTACTTGATTGAGTCCGAAGGTGATAGGTTCGCCACGTTTGTAACTGCTGTCGAAGACGGTGCCGTCGGTTAGTGTACCTTCATAGTGCACACGCACTTTGTCGGTGGCTTTCGGTTTTTGTCCGAGAGTGGCTTCCAGCACCTCGTATTGCAGTCCTGACTGGGTTGTTTTGACTCCTGCCCTTTTGGCGTTTTCCGCGAGGAACTTCTCGCCTTCAGCTTTAACTGCCTTGGCTGCATTCAGTCCTTGTTCCACACCTTTGCGGAAAGTATCGTAGTCTAACGCCGGTATGCCGTATTGCTGCAACACTTGTGCTACCTGTAAGCCTAATTGAAAACTGATGTCATTCATAGTCGATTATTTTATTAGTTGATTCATACGTGCTATATACTTGCCTATTATATCAAATTCGATATTCACTTGCGTGCCTACTTCTATATATTTGAAGTTTGTCACTTCGTGTGTGAAAGGGATAATGCACACCGACACATATCCTTTCCCGTTTTTCACATCGGGTTCACATACTGTGAGGCTCACGCCGTTGATAGCCACCGACCCTTTATCCACGCAGAAGTAGCCTCGGCGTATCATCTCTTCGCTGCTGTCATATTCGAAGCGGTAGTACCAACTGCCGTCGGTCTCATGTACATCGATGCAGACGGCTGTTTGGTCAACGTGTCCTTGCACTATATGTCCGTCCAGCAGTTTGTCCACCGACATTGCGCGTTCGAGGTTGACCCAATCTCCAACCTTGAGACTATCGAGGTTGGTAAGACGCAAGGTCTCTTGCATAGCGGTGACGGTATAGAGGTCACCTTCATGACTGACGACAGTGAGACATACACCGTTATGAGAGATACTCTGATCTATACCCATCGACTCAGGGAAAGGGTTACGCAATGTGAAATGCTTATTGCCTTGCTCCTGCTCAATCTTAACGACTTGAGCCATCTTTTCTACTATTCCTGAAAACATATATCTATGTTGTTTGATGTTATTTCTTAAAATACTTGCCTACGATGGGCAGTCCGGAAAGCGGGAAGTCGAACTTAACTAACACCGCTACATAAGCACCTATCAGTAATGTACCTAAGAACAGTCTGCTCGTTATGCCTATATGTTTTTGCAAAGTGCTGAAAACGGCGAGCAGTGCCACAACGAGAAGTGTATATAGTCCGATGCGTTTGAGGTCGTAAGGTACTGCCAGATATTTTCTTCCCACGAAGTAGGACAGTGTCATAAGGCAGAAGAAGCATACAGTGGATGAGGCGGCAGATGCTATATAACCTATTCGCGGCACGAAGATGGCCTGAAGGGCGAAAGTGATGACAACACCCAAAATAGAGAAGTAAGCGCCATAGCGTGTACGGTCGGTCAGTTTATACCAGAAAGAAAGGTTAAAATAGATGCCTTGAAAGATATAAGCCCAAAGCACTATTGGCACGATAGTCAGTCCCTCCCAATATGATGGTGCGATAAGCAGTTTGAGTATGTCTAAATAGAAGACCATGCCGAGCAGAATGAGGTACGAGAAGAGGATGTAATACTTCATTGCGTCGGCGTATGCTTCCACTGATTGTCGGTCCTTATGTTTGGAAAAGACGAACGGTTCGTAGGCATATCTGAACGCCTGTGTGAAGACCATCATCACCATAGCCACTTTGAAGCACGCGCCATAGATACCCAACTGCGTCTGAGCGTCCTCGCCGGAATAGAAGAAGGGGAAGAGGATACGGTCGAGAGTCTGGTTCATTATGCCGCATACGCCCAACACAAGCAAAGGCAAGGAGTAACGCAACAGGCGTTTCCATAACTGATAGTTGGCGGTGGAGAGACGGTATCCGCGTGATAGAGGTAAGAGGCAGAGAGTCTGTACAGCCGTGGCAATAATATTAGCCACAAACACATACCCCACACCGTATGAGGGGTCGTACCAAGAGGAGATGAGAGCATCTCCTTGCAGGCGCGGACATACGACAAGCAGGAAGATATTGAGCAGTATATTAAGGAAGACGAACAGCAGTTTAAGTGCTGCAAAACGTAGAGGCTGTTTCTTGTATCTGAGATAAGCAAACGGAATAGAGGCAAAAGCATCCATAGCCACCACTACGGCGAGCAAGGCTATAAACTCCTCATGCCCCGTATATCCCATCGCAGCGGCTATCGGATAACGACACAAGACACAAACCGACGCAAACAGAAAAGAGGTGATGAAGAGCGACAACAGTGTGGTGGTATAGACGGCTGTCGGATCTTCACCTTCCTTATTGGCAAAGCGGAAGAAACCTGTTTCCATACCATAGGTAAGGATAACCAATAGGAGTGCTGTCCAAGCGTAAAGGTTGGTGACGATACCATAATCGGCTTGCTCTGCCAACACATAAGTGTAGAGTGGCACTAACAGCCAATTAAGGAACTTGCCCAAGATGGACGATACACCATAGATGGCTGTGTCCTTAGCAAGCGAAACCATTCCTGTCTTATTGCTCATCTTTATTCTAATCGTAACGTGACTTCCCGATATGTTTTTTGTTTTTTACTCTTTACCACTCACTATCAATACTATCTCTCCTTTAGGTGGCACTTGGGTAAAGTGTTGCACCAGTTCTTCGAGTGTACCTCTTACCGTCTGTTCGTGTATCTTGCTTATCTCCCGACTGACAGAAGCATGTCGGTCGTTGCCCAACACTTCAGCCAACTGCTCTAAGGTTTTAGTAAGTCGGAAGGGCGATTCGTAGAAGACCATTGTCTGCTCTTGTTCAGCTAAGAGTTGCAACCTCGTTTGCCTACCTTTCTTTTGTGGCAAGAACCCCTCGAAATAGAACCTGTCGCAAGGCAAGGAACTGTCTATCAGGGCAGGTACGAAAGCGGTGGCACCGGGCAGGCATTGCACTTCCACACCTTTCTGTACGCAGGCGCGAACGAGCATAAAACCCGGGTCGCTGATACCCGGTGTGCCGGCATCGCTCACCAAGGCTATATCTTCAACGGCAGCACGGTCTGCCATAGCCTCGGCGGTGGAATGTTCGTTGAACTTATGATGGCTTTTAAGGGGCGTATGTATATCGTAATGCTTGAGCAAGACGGATGTGGTACGCGTATCCTCTGCCAAGATAAGCGACACCTCACGCAATACGCGCAAAGCACGAAGTGTGATGTCTTCAAGGTTGCCTACGGGTGTGGGAACGAGGTACAACATATCTTCAAGATTAACTGAAACGACGGTGCAGAACGTTCATAAACAGTTCGGTGGTGCTACTCTCTTTGTTCCACGAGAAGTGTTTGCCGATATAGGTTTCTGCTTCTTCCAACGAGGATAGTTGATTGATAGCGTCGAGCGTTTTTTGCATCTGTTCGCCATTACCGCCAAAGAGTTCTCGCTGGAAAAGGAAGCGGTCGCCTAATGAGATGGCTTGCCGTATATCCTGCACAGGCGAACCAAACAATGTTGTCTGTACAGGGCGATGCGGCTCCGCTGCTTTCACCTGTTCTTCCTCTTTCACCTTCTCTTCCACTTGTGCCGGTTCATCCATTAGTGCTGATTCCTCCATTAGTGTCGGCTCTGCAACAGGTTCCTCTACTATTTGCTCAACCTGTTCTTCTATCGGTTGTTCCTGAGGTTCTTCTTCCGTTTGTGCCGGTTGTATCGGATTTTCCTGAGGTTCGTCCACTGTTTCCTCTGTCGGTTGTGCTATAGGCTCTTCCTGAGGTTCGTCTGCCACTATCAGTTCCACTTCCACTTCAGGTTCAGTTGTTTCCGTATTAGTGGTAGCAACGGTTGCCGGTCGTGATTGCAGTTCAGAAAGGAGTGTATTAGCGTCTGAGAGTTGGTTTTCCACCACTGTCAGTCGTTGCGTCAAAACACCTATCAGTGTTTGTGATACCGTGTGTTGTTGTTCGGCGGCTGTGAGACGAGTCTCCAGAGCAGCAATACGCTGCTCCAAAGACTCTATATATGCTGCCGCTTGTCGGATCTGTTCGTTCATTTCGTCACTTTTTCAAGCCATTTAACCATACCAAGCATTATACCCATAGAGATAAGGCATACAGTCATAAACACGCTCCAGCATATCCATATCGGGAACTTGTCGTACATAAGCGGACCTATCCACAGCAGTCCGTTACCAATGGCTGTTGCGCCTAACCACAGACCCTGACACAATCCTAACAGGTTCTTGGGAGCCACCTTTGATACGAAACTGAGTCCTAAAGGTGAGATGAAGAGTTCGGCTACGGTCATAAAGAAGTAATAGACGATCAGCACCCATGCGCCTGCTTTCATACTTGCTGCTGTATTGACATCCACCACTTTAGCATCGGTGAAGTCGTGTGCTGAAGGATAACCGGCATTGTAGCAATAGCAGGTCATAAACAGGTATGCTATAGCAGCTATACCCATACCTACGGCTATCTTGCGCGGAGTGGAAATCTTCTTACCCCAGGCGGTGCCAAAGAGCCACATGATAGGGAATGTGAGCAGGCAGACGAAGAAAGGATTGACGGCTTGCCATATCTCAGGCGGGAAGATAGAGGTATTGACGAAGTCACGAGCGAAGAGTGACATCGAAGTGCCGTTTTGATGGAACGACCACCAGAAGAACACTGCTATCACCAGTACTGCAAACAGAGCCAACAGACGTTGCTTAATCTCGGTTGCCATTGCCAAACGTTCCTCAGCGGTATATTCCACCACTTGAGCAGTCTGTTTTTTAGCAGGTGTGGGGAAGATCTTCTTGTAAGCAATGAAGATAACCAGAGATATTACCATTGCAGCCACAGAAGCGATGAAAGAGTAGTGCACGCCGGTGTTGAACACGTTAAGGTAGTTTTGGCAAACAGCTTGTGCCTCTTCCATTATCTCAGGGAGAACAACACCCATAGAGGCGAACAGTTCGGTTGTTTTGGCGATGGCTTCCGGAGCCATATTGCTACCTTCGCTTATGAGTTGGTGACAGAGAGCGGGGAGGTCGGCATTATAGGCTAAACTATTGACACCGAGCCACCAACTGCGCAAATAAGGTGCTACGAAAGGTGCTACCAAACCGCCCACGTTGATGAACATATAGAAGATTTGGAAGCCGGGGTCTCTTTTCGTTTTGGCTTCTGCCAAGGCTTCCGGACTGATCTTTGCGGCATCGGCCTCGAAGTTGTCGTACATCTGACCTACGATAGCCTGCAGGTTACCCTTGAACAAACCATTACCGAACGCAATCATAAAGAGCGCGCAGCAGGTGAGCGTCAGCAGCCATGTGGTGTTGCCACCCGTTGCCATAATAGGAATAGAGAGAATGACATAGCCTAAAGCCATGATTATCAACCCCCACTGAATGGTGGTCTTGTAGTTCTGTGTACGGTCGGCTATCAGACCGCCTACTAATGCCAGAATGTAGATGCCGCAGTAGAAGGCTGAATAGATACCGGTGGCTACGCTATTGCTCAAGCCGAACTTAGAGCAGAGAAAGAGCACTAACACCGCGTTCATAATGTAATAACCGAAACGTTCGCCCATATTGGCCAACGCTGCAGGAATCAATCCTTTAGGGTGACTGTTGAACATAATGTTAAGGGTTTTAAGAGTTATTATTGTTGTTAGCAATTGTCTATTACTTCGCACCAACCGTATTTATCTTCGGTTCTGCCGTATTGAATGTCTTGCAAGTCATTATATAGCATTGTGCAGTATTTGCCGGGCTTGTTGCCGAAGGTATAGATGGTGTTTTTGTCAGCGTCTATCACTTTATCGATAGGTGAGATGACGCAAGCGGTGCCGCAGGCTGCTGCCTCTTTCAGTTGTGAGAGTTCGTCCACTCGTATGCGTCGGCGTGTCACCTTCATTCCTCTATCGCGAGCGAGGGTCATCAGGCTGTCGTTGGTGATAGAGGGTAAGATAGCCCGTGAACGCGGCGTTAGGTATTCCACCATAGGCTCTGAACCGTTCACTTCAGCCTCCTGACACCTGATGCCGATAAAATTGGCTGCACTGCACTCATCTATGTATTTATGTGTTTTAGCATCGGTGAAGAGGCAATCGAAGCCCTGCAGGTGTGCGGCTTCGGTGGCACGGAATGAGGCAGCGTAGTTGCCTCCCACTTTGTATTGCCCTGTGCCCAACGGTGCGGCTCTGTCCACATGTCGGTTGACGATGAAAGAGGTGCAACTGAACCCTTTCTCGTAGTACGGACCGATGGGTGTAGGTATGATTATCAACTCAAAGTCTCTTCCCGGTCCCACTCCCAATCTTGGTGTTGTGCCTATGAGCAACGGGCGGAAATAGAGTGTTGCGCCGGTCTCGTATGGAGGCACGAAGGCAAGGTTCTTCCGTAGAGCCAACAGTATGGCTTTGCCAAACAACTCTGTCGGTGGTGGTGCCATCTTCAGTGCTCTGGCAGAGTGTTGCATCCGTTTGGCATTCTCTTGCCAGCGGAAGATGCGTATCTTGCCATCTATGCCACGAAAGGCTTTCAGTCCTTCAAAGGCTTCTTGTCCGTATTGCAGACAGGTGGCACTAACGTGGAGGCGTATTGTCTTATCGTCGGTGGCGTAGGGCTCATCCCAAGTGCCTACTAACCCACCGTTTTGCCATTTGCCGTGATAAGCGGCACGAATGATATAGTCGGGTTCGGTGTAATGGAATCCTAACGATTGCCAATTGATTGTCATATATAGTTTACGGTCTGCGGACCATATTCAAAGAGCAGATTTATAATACTTTTTTCTTTTTGCCACGGGTGTCGGTCAGTCCATGTCTCGCCGCACCAGTCGGTGGTATGCGGCAGAGGTTGTATATTTTCAGGTGGTTCGTTTCTTAACAGCGAGAGTATGATATTGGTCAGCCGGTCATTGAGGTCTATCAACCATTTGACGGGTGTTCGGTAAAGGGGCAGAAAATAGTCGGCATAATAATCAAAATAGGGTGTATTTCTGAAAGCGGAAGTCAGCGTTATCAAGTGTTGGTGTTGCCAGCGCGACTGGTAGGATATCTCTATATCGCGTGTGAGTTGTTTATGTTCTGCTTTTCTTACGGGCACTGTCAGGCAAACTTCCTGTCGGTTAGTATCTTGTATGATACAGCGGTTGCGAAAGGTCTGTTTTTCAAAACTCTCCATCACCTCTATTTGGCAGTCGTTGCGAAGGAGTTGCCCAAAATAGGTTGCTCCGCCCATATATGCAGTAGGTACGACCATCGGTTCTCAATCAGCAGCTCCCATACCTAATCTATTCCAACGTATATGTCCTTTCAGCCAAGGGCGGTCTTTGTCTATACTCAGCCATACGAACACAGGTCTGCCAACTATATGATCTTCGGGTACGAACCCCCAATAGCGCGAGTCGGCAGAGTTATGTCGGTTGTCACCCATCATCCAATAGTAGTTCATACGGAAGGTATATGTCTCGCCAATGGCTATGGGTTGATGTTCGTAGGCATCGGCTATACGCTTGTAGAGCCAATAGTTATTGTTGTCAATAAGCACTTGGTCGCCTCGTTGCGGCAGGTAGATAGGACCGTAGTCATCTCGTGTCCAATCGTTATGTCCGAGCGGATAGACGGCACCTCCATATTGGGATGTCTCTTCCACAATGCTGATTATATGTTGGTTTTTCTCCAACTCGTGTCGCATTGCCTGCGTGAGCGGGAAATGGTATAAACCGGTTTTCTCCTGCCGTCTGTCGTCTTTGGATATACCTATCTTATCCAGATAAGAAGATGAAAGCAGATGTCCGTCGGTCTGAATAAGATAGTTGCGTTGCAGACCTTCACGTGCGGGTTCAGCCTGCCAGTCGGTAGAGGTAGTGCGGGTATAGATGACACCTCCTCGTATCATCAGTGAGTCGGCAGGTGCGCCTACACAGCGTTTGACATAGTTCTCACGTCTATCCACCGGACGAGTGACAACCTTGCCGAACACATCCTCACGTTGCCATACCGTGCGCCTACCATAATAATGGCACAGAGTATAGTAGTCGGGATTTTGCATCTTAAGGCAGACAGTGTCACCGGCAGGAAAATTGAACACCACTATATCGCCTTTCTTCGGACTGTCCCATCCGGCAAGACGCTTGTATTCCCATTGCGGGTGCTCAATGTAACTCTTTCCGCCGCCAAGCCATATAGGGAAGGTGTGTTGCACTAATGGCATAGAGAGAGGTGTATTAGGTACGCGCGGACCGTAGGAAGCCTTGCTGACAAACAAATAGTCGCCTACACGAAGACTCTTCTCCAATGACGAAGACGGTATCTGATAGTTCTGGAAAAGGTAGAGATTGATAAAATAGACAGCCACCAAAGCAAAGACGATAGCATCTATCCACGAAAGGACGACAAAAAGCCGAGCATTGGCTTTGGGGTTAGTCTCTTTGCCGGTACTGTCAGGCAAAGGCTTATACCTATGCCACCACGACCAGGGTATGAGTTTGGTGGTGAACATATCCACCACCACGGGCAGCAGAACGAGCCAACAGAGTGACGACCAATCACCCCAAGCCACCCACAGCACAAAAAGCACATATAGTAAGCCCCAAAAGCAGCCCTTGAGCCAACCCTTAAGAGGCACTTGACATATCCTTTCTTTCATTATTTTTCGTTATATAGAAGTTTCTTATTATCAGCCATTCATCACCTCTTCCATCGTGTGTGCGCCTGTCTTGCCTTGAAGCCATTCGGCAGCAATGACTGCACCTAAAGCAAAGCCGGCACGCGACTTGGCAGAATGGCTGATGGTAATGGTATCTTCCTCACTATCCCAATCAACGGTATGAATACCTGCCACTTCGCCTGCACGAATGGAAGTGATAGACACTGACGGATAGCCCTCCGCCTGCAAGTCTTGAACCAAATGTTTGGCAGTGCCGCTGGGCTTATCTAACTTATGTATATGGTGTGTTTCGGTGATGGCAGGTCGATATTGTTGCCAAGGCTGCAAGAGACGTGCTAACTGCCTATTTAACAGGAAGAACAGTTGTACGCCTATACTGTAGTTAGGGCTCCATATCCACGGCGTACCGCTCGTCGGATAGCCTTTTAGCAGGCTGTCAACATCCCAACCCGTGGTGCCTGAAACGACCGGTATGCCTTTTTGCAAAGCGCGCTGCACATTGCCTAAAGCAGTGGGGGGAGTGGAAAACTCTATCGCCACATCACAATCGATGCTATCCCATAAGTGGAGACTGTCTTTGTCTATTTGCCCTGCTATGGTGTGTCCGCGCTGCAGAGCAACCTGCTCCACCGCGTGACCCATCTTGCCATAACCGATAAGAAGAATACGCATTATATGCCGTATATGAAATTAGCCCGCAAAGTTACACCTATTCCTACAATTGCACAAAAATTTGACCGTAAAAAGTTGATTTTTCCCTATAATAGGCTCTTTCTCTTTGATTATCAGGTTGCGCAATATTCACCATTTATGACATTTACTTATGTGTTTTTTGCAAGAAATGTCAGCAGCACAAAGAAAATTGCAACTTTTTGCTTGATTTTCTTTTCTCTATATAAAATTATTGCTAACTTTGCCGCTCAATATGTTGAGCCTATGAAACGAAACTACCTCTTTCTTGCTTTCATATATTGCCTGACCTTCCTCAATTACGGATACACCGTATCCGCACAGAATTGTTGTCCTGTGGTGGAAAGAAAAGGTTCATTAGACCAGTTCCTCTACGAAATGGATAATGTGCAGATCGACACCTACACAACAGTGGATGACGACTATTGGATGCAATACAACGGGTATGATCCGAGAACCGGTGTTGCCATTCCGCCATCCGACTGGATATATAATAAGTTCATACGCATTCGTGCCTGGTCGTCACGCTCAGCCAATAAGCACAACTATATACAGATGTTTTTCTGGTGCGGAAGTACTACAGCCGGCAAAACACAACAATATGCCAACTGCTTAGGTCCGAAAGCAGGCATTTATGAAGTCTCTGCACTAAACATAGCAAAGTATATAAATTATAATACTTCCTATTCTATCTATAGTTGGACAAGTACCGTTTTGCCTCCAAGCGACAAGCCGATGCTTTTGGGATATGCCACACACTCTTTTTGGAATGAAGATAAAGGCAGTGTGTGGGTGTGTCCCGTAAGTTCATATTGCTCCACATACGGCGGTCCGGCATTAGACCCGCATTACTACTACAACTACGGTTGCACCGAATATATCACCGCTTTTAACGGAGCAGAGATATTGGTCGGTGAAGGAGAAGGCGGCAAACTGTATATAGAAATCAACGAAAAAGACTGTGGCGAGACATTAGTCACTATAGGAAGAAAAGTCAACACCGATGTCTTCCGTCTCAACACATCCACCGTTGGCAACGGCACACTGCACGTATCGCCTGATTGCGAAATGCATATCACCGATGAAGAGATAACTCTCACTCCCGTTCCCAATGATGCCAACACCTGTTTCCGTGGTTGGACAGGTGCGGATGCAACGCTGGTCAAGAACAACGGTGACGGCACCTATTCGCTGACAATGCTCGACCGTGAGATGACCGTCGTGGCTAATTTTGCGGACTGTGGCAAAGAAGCCAATGAGGCACTCACCATCTGCGAATGTGAGTTACCATTCCTTTGGAACGGCATTGAGTGCACTGCAGCAGGCACTTACGATTACACCTGCAAAGCCGCCGACGGTGAGACGGACAGCACCACACACCTTACACTCACCGTACAAATACCCACTATAAGAACACTGACAGCCGTCAGCACCTGCGACGACACACCATATAGTTGGCGAGGACACGCTAAATTCCAAAACCTCACAACCTCAGGCTTATACACCGACACCACACAATACTACACCACCTTGAGCAGCACCGGTATGCGATGCCCTCGCACTATCTATCCGCTGCAACTGACCGTCAACCAAACATATAATAACGAACAGACACTGACCATTTGCGATACGGAAGTGGACGCTTTATGGGCTGAGCATACCTTCGCACAAGCCAAACCCGCTAAGTCCAACACCACTATCACAATGGATGCAGTGGAAGCGCGTAAGACACAGTACACCAACTGCGATTCCACTATCACCTATCATCTCACTATCAATCCCTCTTATGCTGTGACAGAGCCTGTCACCGTCTGCGAAAATCAGTTGCACCTCGCCGAACCGTATAAGTGGAACGGTATCACTATCACCGGTGCAGGAGATAATGGTAAGCAGGTAACGCTCAAAACAGTCAAAGACTGCGACTCCATCGTCACACTCGCTCTGACCGTTCTGCCGGCACAGACGTACTACGACAGTGTGCACGTCTGCTCCTTCCCATACGTTTGGCACTACAAAAGCCACACCGAGACTATCCTGTCCGAAGCCGACCTCTACATCAATGGAGGTACACAAGGTGTCTATACCACCACCTCGGCACAAGGATGCGAAGAGAATACATATATGGTGGCTAAGACTATCACCATTTCAACCGACAACTCAGCACAAACGGTGTGCGAAAATGAGTTGAACAACCTGAGTGAAGGATGGTCATATACTTTTGCATCGGGAACGGCAGCCGCACATACTGTCATAGTAAAAGACACCCTACCCTCTCGCCGCACAGGGGATAATACCTATACCTACAAAGATACGGTACGCACCGTGTCTGACGGTTGCGACAGTGCTTACTACACCCTTTCTCTGCGTGTTGTGCGACCCGTCACCATGACACCCGACACTATCTTGCAGTGCGGCAATGTCTTCGAAGGGCAGTCGTGGTTCATACCGGGCTTCACCGAACATAACAACAATGAAGACTTTGAGTTGCTCTCCGACTTCGGCACCTATCGCGACACAATGCGTACCGCCAACGGCTGCGATAGTATATATTACACCTTGGAATATCTACAAGTCAAAGCCTACGCTGCCTACTATGAGTTCTCAGTGGAAGGGTCACATCAGGTGGATAACCGTATCAAAGAGACAGCCTATACCAATATAGGAGACGAATACCTATGGCACGGAAAAACACTCTCATCCGACCATATAGACACACTCATCGTTTACGACTCACTCAAGACGGTCAAAGCACCCTATTGCGACAGCATACATATACTCACACTATATGTCGTACAAGGTGCTACACACCAATATGCCTCTATATGCGAAGGCGAGAGTTACACATGGCGCACGTTCAACAACACAGCCGACACCGTTTGTACCACACAAGGCGACTATACCTTCCATACCTTGTCGCATTTCAACACCGATTCCGCCGTATGCCTGCACCTAACAGTACTGCCTACTTTTAACACCACCGACAGAGACACCGTATGCGACTATATGCTGCCGTATATGTGGGACTCGCGTAAATTGGAAACAGAAGGTGAATATCAATACACCTACACTTCGCAAAACGGCTGCGATAGCACCGTCACCTTCACGCTCACAGTGCTACATTCAACCACCAAAAATATGCGCGACACTATATGCAAAGGTGACACTTTGGAATGGTGTGGCGACAAACTATACGAAGCCGGACACTATGAACGACACCTTGTCAATGCAGCAGGTTGCGATAGCCTGCTCACTATGGATCTGGTGGTGAACAAACCTGTACATATAGAGCTCTCGCGTGCTGTATGTGAAGGCGGAGCATACGAATTCAGCGATACGACAGTGAATACACCTGCCACCTATGTTCGCCACTATACCGGCTATCAAGGTTGCGATAGTATCATTACCCTGCATTTCTTTGTCCTCTCTTTTGCCCAAACAGACACCTTCGCCACTATATGCGACAATGAGTTGCCCTTCTATTGGCACGGACACGAACTCACAGGTGAAGGCGAAGTGCAAGACCAACTGACAAGCAGCACGGGGTGCGACAGTATAGTAACACTGCATCTGACTGTCAATAAAGCAACTCAAGCACAAAGAGAAGAGACCATCTGCCAAGGCGAGAAATATTACTTCTTCGGCACTCCGCTCACAGAGGAAAACTATTACACTCAGATAGTCACCAACACCGCTAACTGCGACAGCACCATCACATTACACCTTAAAGTAGCTCAACCCTCACTCAATGCTATGAGCCGAACTATATGTAAAGGTGAGCAACTCCCATGGTGCGATACCACCCTCACCACTGCCGGACACTATGAGAAACACTATGTCAACCATATGGGTTGCGATAGCCTCGTAACAATGGATCTGGTGGTCAACGAACCTTCAGCCTACGCCTTCAGCGTCAAAGTGTGCGAAGGTGAATCCTTCATGTTCGACGATGAAAAGATAACACAAGCCGACGTTTATACACACCACTATACCAATGCCGCAGGTTGCGACAGTACTGCCACTCTCACTTTCACTATCGGTGAAGCCACCGAAATAGAAGTGGCAGACAACTTCTGCGAAGGCGGACAATATATGTTCGCCGATGAACCAATCACCAGCGCCGGTGTATATACTCATACCTTCCAACGCGAAGGTAAGTGCGACTCCACCGTCACCCTCACCCTCACTATGTTGCCTGCACCCGTTGTCTATACCGACAAGACCATCACCGAAGGTGAGACATACAGGTTCGGCAATCGCAACCTCACAGAGGCTGACACCTATCGCGATACAACCTATGAGACAGGTACACACTGTATGCTCATCGAAGAGTTAACACTCACCGTCATACCACGCACCGATCCTATACTCATTGAAGAGCGTGACACCGTATGCGAAGCAGACCTTCCATACCAATGGACGGGACACACAGGATATGACAACATAACGGATAACGGTGTATATGAGGACTTTTCAGACCCCGATACCCACTATTCGCTCACTCTGGTTGTACTGCGTGCCACCGAATCGAACGAAGAAGCTACAATCAGTTCCATCGAGCACTACCATTGGCTCGGACACGACGGATATGAGAACATACTCACTTCGGGCATCTATCACGATACAGCCTATTACGCCAACGGATGTGACAGTATCATCTATACGCTCAACATCCAAATGTTCGACCCCGAAGTGGTGATGGACGCATATATAGACGAGGCATGCGCTAACGACAAAGATTGGGCTATCACCTTCCATATCGCGGAAGGTAAACCGGCAAGATGCGACCTCTATTTCGATGCCGCAGCACGAAAAGCAGGCTTCCGCGATACGATAGGAATGCACTTCCCCGATGACATATCCTCACCTGTGGTGTTCACCATACCGATGCCTGCCAACGACGACTCCACTCTATATGTCCGACCGGATATCTATCCTGTTATGGTACATATAGAAGATATCTTCAACCACTCGTTAGATACCACTTTGCACTTCTCCGTTTTCTATCCTCAATGGGTCATCTTGCAGCGGTGGAACGATGTACTTCTTGTGCAGAACGCCACCTACAACGGAGGCTATGACTTCTCCAAGATACAATGGTATCACGACGGCGAAACAATGCAGGCACAAGGCGAACATAACGGATATGTATATGAACCCTTGCAGATAGGCGACCCCTATTGGGCTGAATTAACACGCATTGACGACGGTAAGACAATGCGCACTTGCTACTACTACCCGATAGAAATGGTTGATGACACCGAGGTGAACCTCTACCTCTCGCTCGCTGCGCAAAACAAAAACGAGTACAGACATATATCTATCCGCACCAACACATCAGGTCAGTATTATGTCTATGGCGTAGATGGCAAGCAAGTGGCTAAAGGACAATACGGAGATAGATACAGCAACCTGCAAATCAACCTACCCTCATCCGTTCCCACCGGTACTTATATCTTGCACTTCACATCTGAAGGGGGTAAGACCTTTACCAAGAAATGGACAGTGCTGTAAGAAAGAAGGTGTGCCAAGACTAATTGGCACACCTTCTTTAATGACATGTATGAACCTGATTACTTTTCGGGGAACATCACCACTTCAAACATATTGCCTGCTTCCACCAGTTGCTTCAGCATCGTTTGCACCGACTCTTTGGTGATACGATTAACGGCAGGTACGTATTCGGTAAGTGCATTGCCTCCATATCTGAGGTTCTCTTCTATCGTATTACGCCACCACCAGTTCTTCTCTTTGTTCTCTTGGAAGTCTTTGAGCATTGACTCTTTCTCCTTCTGCAAGTCTTTGTCTAATGGTCCGTTCTCTACAATGGTCATCACCTCCTCGTGAATGATTTGCATCAGTCGTTCCTGTTTTTCGGGGTCGGTATCAAACTGCATTACCAATACGGCACGCGGCACCGGCAGACGATCCATCCAACCACCGCAGCCTACACCATAACTGCCACCCTCACGCTCACGTATAGACTCTAAATAGCGAGTGGAGAGAATACGACCAATCATCTCCATATTCAGCGCATTGTCAAGCGTATAGTTGATGCCGTATGCAGTGTATTGAATACGATTGGTGGCTTGGTGAATCTCCATCTTGCGAGAGAAATAGTTTTTATGGATACCTTGAGGCACGCGCACCTGATGGTCGATATACTTGTCAATGCGTTTGTTGGTTTTGAGCGAACCTAACCATTGGCAGACGGCTTTTTTCACGGCTTCATCCTCAGGATTTATATCACCTACTATGATATAGGTGAACTCGGCAGGATTGGAGAAACGCTCTTTGTATATCTTCATCATCTTGTCAAGGTCTATTTTCTCCAACTTGTCCTGTGTGAGGATGAAGGTGCGGTCGGAGTGGTTGGAAGCCATCAGTGAGACAGAGTCACGGAAGATACTCTTATGGTTCAACTCTTTGTTAATCAAAGCATCCTTTGTCTGGTTCATCCATGTGGTGAAGGCTTTCTCATCGCGACGGGGTGCAGTGAAACGCAGATAGAGCAGTTGAAGCATAGTCTCAAAGTCTTTCTTTGTAGAACTGCCCCATACACCTTTTTCTAATGTTCCCATCCTTACACCGGCACCGGCACTCTTGCCTGTAAGCACTTTGCTTAAATCGGTCTTGGAGAACTCGCCCAGACCCATATAACTGACTATATCAGCAGCATAAATGGCAGAGATAAGGTCATCGCCTTCATAAAGAGAGGTGCCGCCTCCTTTGGCAAAAGCATGCAGACTGATCTGATTCTCTTCGTACTTAGTGGGCTTGAACACCACTTTGATGCCGTTTGACAAAAGCCATTCCGTAGTGCCGAGCAACGGATCTTCTTCCACCTTTTTTATCTTACCTGCCTTAGGTGCTTTTCTTACCAAAGTGGTGGGCAGAACTTCTTCAGTAGGTGCTGTCACATCTAATGACGGCATACCGTTATACAACGAAAGCAATGTCTGCTCGGTGGGGATGACAACGCCTTCTTTATCCGGACCGGTGACACAGATGATAGGGTTATTATGCATAAACTTGCGAGCAATCTCAAGCAGTTCTTCGGCTGTGATAGTGGGCAACGTCTCTTTCACAAAATTATACTCCCATTCGATGCCGGGGATAGACTCATGGTCTTCAAAATTGCGGATGTACTCTCTGGCGTAGGATATATTGTCGCGTGTGCCTCGGCTGTTGTATGAGTTGGTCGTACTGTTGAGATAATTGGTTTTGGCACGCTCTAACTCTGATTGTGTGAACCCATACCTCTGCATCTTCTCCAACTGCTCAAGCAACACTTTGTAGGACTCCAGTTCGTGTCCTTCTTTCGGACCGATGGAAGCAATAAAAGCGTCGCGCAGTTTGACCACCTCACCGTAGCCTATACCACCCCATTTGAATGGAGCATCAGGCTCTAACGACAACTCGTAAAAACGATTGTCAATGATACGGGTGATGAGCGAGAGACATATACCGCGACGATAAGCATAGTCAGTATTCTCCAACTCTTTAGGCATCTGTTCGTGCAAAAAGTCCAACTCAAACGACGACGACTGTGCTTCTTTGTCGGTCACTATACATACACGCGGTTCTGTGTTGAAGGGCACGGTGTATAAGGGTCGCTCACCTCTGTTGGCGCGTTCAGGCACATTAGCCCATAAGGCTTTGATCTTCTGCTCAATCTGATCCACATCGATATCACCCACCACGATGATGGCTTGATTGTCCGGACCATACCATTTCTTATAGTAGGCTCTGAGTGCATCGTATGCGAAGTTGTTAATAACGGCAGTGTCGCCTATCACATCGCGTTTGCCGTATTGGGTGCCCGGGTATTTGAGTCCCATCATTTTCGACCACATACGATAGTTGGCAGAATTACGTGTACGCCACTCTTCGCGTATGACACCACGCTCGTTATCTATCTCCTTCTCATCAAGCAGCAGTCCGCATGCCCAGTCGTGCATAACAAGCAAAGCCGTATCAATGATACCCTCACGAACAGTGGGTACATCACTCAAACGATAGACGGTCTCATCAATAGAGGTATAAGCGTTGATGTTACCACCGAAATTGACACCTATCGACTCAAAGTATTCGATTATTCCTTTCTCCGCAAAATGCTCCGTTCCGTTGAAAGCCATGTGTTCAAGGAAGTGAGCCAAACCGTTTTGGTCATCTTCTTCCAACACGGCTCCCACCGCTTGGGCGATATGGAACTCGCAACGCTGTTTGGGTGTCTCGTTGTGACGGATGTAGTAGGTCAAACCATTGTCCAGATGACCTATACGAACATCTTTTTCCACGGGCAAAGGCTTTTGCGCCCAACCCGACAAGGCTGCCAAGAGCAGCACTGAACTGAAAAAAAACTTTTTCATATATGGTTAGTATTTTTGTTGTGTTCGCTACAAAGGTACGGCGTTTTTCATTGTTGAGCAAAATCCCGTACGCTTAATCAACTATTTAGCATTTGAGTACCACTATTTCTTTAATATTAGTGGTGTAGGCAGGACTTTTGGCACCGACATCGAATAGTTGTTTGGTTGACTCGGCAGGCATAGAAGGCAGGAAGGCTATGGTACGCTTACCCGTTTTTTTGTTTATGTTGTCCATAGTCTGTTGCAATTGGTTGTCTCTTTGTCTGTTGCGCGTATCGAAAAGCGATTGTTGTATGCCTTTATCCTGTTTGATGGCGGTGAGTATGACTCCTGCTCTTTTATATGGTGTATTGCTTTTCCATTGTTGTCTGACGGCTCGTAGCATAGCCTGCGTCATCTCTTGTGTGTTATTGGTCGGAGTGGTGAAAGTGAGAGCACTGTGAATGGTGGTGGGATAGTCGGAGAAGCGTGAGGTGTGTGCAAACACTATCATCTGTTGGCAGACGCTGTTCTGATCACGCAGTTTCTCCGTCACTCTTGCACAAAATTCGCATAGTGCTTGCTCTAATATCTGTCTGTCGGTTACGCCATGCGCAAAAGTGCGGGTATAGGACATCGACTGTTTTTCAGGCAGTTCTTGCACCGATATGCAGTCCTCGCCGTTCAGTTCGCGCCATGTGTTGAGCCCCGGCAGATGAAGCAGGTTCTTGGCAAAGAGCGGAGTGTGGTTAGCAAAGTCCAAGGCCGTGTCTATATAGGCTTGCTTGAGTTTGGCAGCCGACTGTCTGCCTATGCCCCACACATCCTCTATGGGGTATTGAGCAAGGGCTTTTTGGCGTTTGCTCTCAGTGTCTATCACGCACACACCTTTGTAGCCGCTATAACGTTTGGCATAATGAGATGCCACCTTGCATAAGGTCTTTGTGCCCGCTAATCCAAAAGAAACAGGTACGCCTATCCCCTTCATAATATCGGCTCGCAGTCGGCGACATAAGGCTTCCGCTTCTTTGACGGACGAACAGTAAGAGAGGTCTAAAAATGCCTCGTCGATAGAATATTGCTGCAGTTCTGTCGTATGTTGAGCCAACAAACGCATAATGCGAGAAGAAAGATCGCCATAAAGGGCAAAATTAGACGAGAAATGAACGATACCGTATTTCTCCACCTCGGCTTTTATTTGGTAGAAAGGAACACCCATCTTGATGCCTAAGCGTTTAACCTCATTGCTTCTCGCCACCACACACCCGTCGTTGCCCGAAAGAACAACAACAGGTCTCTTTTGCAAATCGGGTCGGAACACCCTCTCACACGAGACAAAGAAATTATTGCAATCGCATAATGCAAACATCGTCAATTAACCTTGTGTATGGTATGTGTTATCACTCCCCAGATGATAAAGGCATTCTCCTCTGTCACCTTGATACTGGAATAATTAGGGTTATGCGGTATGAGCCAAGCGCAGTCGTTAGCCGCGTCGTATTGAAACTCTTTGACAGTGAACTCACCGTCAATATATGCTGCCACATAGTCGCCGTCCTTGGCGCTTAAACTTCTGTCTATCACCACCAAATCGCCTGAGAAGATGCCTGCTTGCTGCATACTGTCACCTTCTATACGGGCATAGAAAGTGGTTTCCGGATGGCGCACTATCTCACGCGTTATATCTATACGTTCGGTGTAGTCGGCTGCCGAAGAGGGAAAACCGGCATGCAGACCTTCGGCAAGAACCAATTCAGGCAACGACTGCTCAGCCTGAGTGAGTTGAGTAAGACTATTCATTAAAAGATACTGTTTAACATTCTACAATTCACAATTTGCGTGCCGAAATTGCATAATTATCCTTCTTCTTTCTCCATTGTCATTTATTTACCTTACCTTTGCAGTCTGAATGATAACCGTTTGTATGTATGAAAAACATTGCTGTTATATTAGCGGCAGGTAGCGGCACCCGTTTGGGTGAGGGTCTGCCTAAGCAGTTTCGCCTTTTGCCCGACAAAAGGACAGTGATAGAAACAGCCATCGATGTCTTTGACAGGCACGAGCGGACAGATGCTCTTTTAGTGGTTATCAACTGCGAGTATCGTTCATTGTTCGAGCAGATCAAGTCTCGCAACTCTTGGCATAAGTCGCTGTTTGTTATTGATGGTGGCAGTGAGCGTTGGGAGAGCAGTTGGAAGGCAGTGAGGTTTATTCGCGAGGAGTGGCTTAAAGAAGCCGACTGCAATGTTCTTTTGCATGATGCTGCCCGACCTTTTGTCAGTGAGGCTATTCTGTCACGTGTGATAGACGCTTTGCAAGTGAGTGAAGCGGTGTCGGTGGCAGTGCCGGTGACGGACACCATATACACTTGTCTTTCTCTCACACAAGGCGACCGTTTAGCGGCTATTCCACCAAGACAATCGTTGCGTCGCGCACAGACACCACAAGCCTTTCGGCTATCCGTACTTTATGAAGCGTTCAACAAAGCCATCAATGAAGGCAATGTGGCGCAAGCAACAGACGATTGTTCGGTGGTCTATCATAACATGAAAGATGTGGAGATAACGATAGTGGAGGGAGAGGAAAAAAACAAAAAAATAACTTATATAGAGGACTTATGAAAGATATACGATTGTTCTTAACCGATGTTGATGGTTGTCTCACCGACGGCGGAATGTATTACACAGCCGATGGTAGCGAATTGAAGAAGTTTTGCGTTTACGATGGTATGGGTATTGTTCGTATGCGCCAAAAAGGTATTCGCTGCGGCATACTGACCAGCGAGAACACTTCCATTGTTCTTCACCGTGCCCGCAAACTATGCCTTGACTATCTGTATATGGGTGTTGGTCGTGTGGCGGATAAGGCTGTTGTGCACCGTTATTCGCCTGCTACGGCTGAAGAGGTGTCACTGCCTGCTCAATCAAAAAAGACGGCTGCAGAAACGATAGCAAAGGAGTTAGGTGTCAGTTTGGAACAAGTATGCTATGTAGGTGACGATGTTAACGATATCGACCTTTTGGAGGCGGTGGGTATGGCTGCATGCCCGAAGAACGCTGTGCCACAAGTGAAAAACATACCGGGTATCTTGCACCTTCAATGCAACGGTGGAGAAGGAGCGATAAGAGAGGTGAGTGAGTTAATACTCAATGAGTAATCCCCTATTAGCAGTTCATCGTTTCCAGTTCCGCCAATGCCTTATTCTCTTTGCGTGTCATCTCTGCTTTCGATAAGGGTGTCTTATCGCCTTGTCCTGTGAGATGCAGCACACCGTGAATAAGAATACGACTTAGTTCGTTGTCAAACGCCGTTTCCACCTCTTGAGCATTACTGCTCACCGTATCAAGAGAGATGAAGATATCGCCGTTGATGACGGTGGAAGAGGAATAGTCGAAGGTGATAACATCAGTATAATAGTCGTGCTGCAAAAACTGTCGATTGGTTTGCAATATCTTCTCGTCGTCGCACAAGATATACGTTATCTCACCTATGGCAAAACCATATCCTGCCGCCACACGTTGTATCCAACGAGCAAGAACAGACTCTTTTTCCGCCACCAATGACGGCATCTGCACATTATCTGCTATAAATCTTATCATTATATACTTTTTATCTTTACATTATACCTCTTGTGGTCTCTTCTATTTACTTTTTTCCCACCCATCAAACACATTTGCGCCGTACGTATTATTCTCTTCGTTATCGTGCAGAGGTTGCCATAGTTGTGCGAAGAAAGGATTGCGTTTAGCCTCATTATCCCATTGCCATGGTCTGGTATAGGTGGGTATGCCTGCTTCTTCCAGACCATCGAGATTAGCGTTGTGGTAAGGGAAGGGGAAACACTCAGGGCACCAGTGTCCGCCGAGAAGTATCAGTCGCGGCGAAGCCTTAAAGCGATGACCTTCTGCACATTGCCACTCTAACGGAGTATCCAAGTCGCCTTGCACCATCTCCTTGCTCAAGCACATGCCGCCACGATAAGCAGCCGCTTGTTGCATATCGGCAAGGGTGAAGTCTACTAAAGGTTTGGTCTCGTCATAACCGTGACTGAGCACGACCGGTTGCTCCGTGGGGTGCGACAAATCCATTCCCTTCCAGTCGGGAATAGAATTAAATTGTTCCAACGAGCCATAGTAGGCAGCCACGCGTTGCTGACCTACACGCTTTCCTTCTTCTGCCTCTTTTATCCATGTCTGCGTACCGTGAACGGCTTTGTGAGCCATGGCTCGCATTGAGAGTTTGACAATATGTGGCACCAACTTGGCTATACGTGTCCGTTTGGCAAAACGTATGGCTGAGGGCAGTGACGGACTGTTACTCATCTGCTCGAAGTATTCGCGAACGGGTATGTTGGCACGGAAATGCAGATAATGTTCCAATTCGTCACCGTCTAAATACCACATCCCGTGAAAATTGCGAGTGGTGAACCAACGGCTTTCAAAGATTTGTTCGGGTTTAGGACAGCCGATAGCCTCTAATAGCAAACACTCGAACTCATAGTTACTCAGTCTGTACTCTTTGCCTGAACCTATATTATAGTATCTGTTCCAAAACTCGTCAGGTATATCTGTACGGCAGACACGTTCCAACAGCCTGCCGCTGTCTTCCACTGTTGCCCATTCCAGTACGCCGCGTATAGGCACGTGGAACATTATCGGGTCGTAGTTTTTGAGGATGGCGGGGTATAGTATGCCTGACTGTCTTAGGCTGACCCACCGGCGTATGCTTCCGTCTGTCAGCAGGCGTTCCGAGAGTGCTTTGGTTATGCCGTAGTGGTCGTATGCGCTGACGCATATAGGGTCGCCTGTCCTGCCCCAATGAAGCGGTTCACGGCGGTCACCCATCTGTGCCACCGAACCTATATATACCACTATGGGTTGTTGGTCGCCTTGTGCTATGACTGCCCTACGTATATTAAGAGCGGCTGTCAGGTTGGTTCGGAAAGTGGCGTTAGGACGATAATCAGCTTGCGGTGACACCATACCGCCTACGTGTAACACTATGTCTGACCCTTCCACTCCTTTAAGTACATCCGCATAGCGAGTCAAATCGCCCCATATAACCTCCACCTGTGTGAGATAGGGGGCTAATAATTGTTGGTTCTTTTTGCTCGGACGGGCTAATATACGCACTTTGTATTGCTCAGGGTAACGCAGCAACTCTTGGAGTCCTGCAAAACCCATCGTTCCGGTGGCACCGGTCAAAAAAACAGTTCTCTTTGTCATATAATGTAAAGTCTATTCTTCGTTATTTATCAGAACAGGTAACCCATTTTGATGTAGAAGTTAGCGAGGTTGCGTGAGTCCTGTTGGTCGAAGGCGGCAGCCCAATCAACCGACAGCACGAAGTTCTCGTTCATAGCGGCTTTCAGTCCTACGCCGGCTGACATGTGCGGGCGATAGATATCCTTTTTCTTGAAGGCAAAGAAGTTATCCACCACATCATCTTTCCCGTCTCTTATGTTGCATGCCTCTATGGTCTCACGTATCGTTGTTTCGTCTAAACGGTATGGTTGAGTCACCATTCCTATGTCGAAGAAGGTGTTGAGCCCTATGTAGAAATGTTGTCGTTTGATGTCGAAGTCGAAGAGTCGAAATCGCCATTCAACGTTTGAGAAGGCATATCCGTTGGCTAATATACGGTTTCTCATCACGCCTCTGAGCGAGTTGCCACCGCCTAATCCTTCATACAGCACACGTTTGATAAACAGCGTATTGAGGTAGGTATTCATATAGTACGGACTCTTTCCGGCTATAAGGTTCTGCGTTCCCACTCGGTAAGCGAAGATAACTCGGTTGCGATAGACGGACACATAGTGTCGGAAGGTGACGTTCAGTTGCAGGTGGTTGTAACCCGCATCGGCTTGGTTGCCATAGAAACGGCTGTTGAACGCCGCCGAATAGGTGAAGAAGATGTCGGCATATATACCCTTGGTAGGGCATGTACGCAGGTCACGTGTGTCATAGGTCAGACCTGCCCTTATATACGGATGCCAGCCGCCTCTGCGCTCGGCGCGGTCAATCAGTCCCCAGCGAATATACTTATCGTACAGTCCTTCCACGGCGGGGTCTAACCATCGTGTGCTGTCGTTGCGGATAGTGCTGTTGAGCATCTTGAAGTCGCAACGGTCGATGATATATCCCAACACACCTATACCGGCATTGGCTTTCAGTCCGCTCAGGATGTCATACTCGATGTCGGCTGCGAAACGCACAAAATCGCGCTTGTACTTATAGTAGGCTCTCGATTGGTAGAGGGAGTCCACCATCTTCTCTTTATTCTTATTCCAATACGCCCAATAGTGTTGGTATTTGCTTTGGTAGCCGTTGAAGCCGTAGAAGTCGCACATGGCATCGGGCAGGAAGGTGGCATCCAAGGTGAGACGGCAGCGAGGAATGAGATACTTGGTGTCGTAGTTGACGCGCACGGTGCCGTAGTGTTTGGTGGAATAGGAGGCTTCAACGAAGAGGGAGTGTATATATTCGGGGTACTGTTTGCCATCGCCATAGTAATAGATATTGGTTATGGCACCTCCTTGAAACCCAAGGTCGGCATCGTATGCTATGGAAGGCAGTATGCCGAAGTTCCAGCCGGTTTTTATCTTCGGTTGAGCAGCCACACTATCAGGCACGTGCCTTTTTGCGTATGCAGAAAGGGTCAGTATGAGCAGTGAGCATATTATGACAGGTCGCAGCCTCATAGTACGCCTAACAGCCAAGCGACACCCACGCCAAGGTAGGTACCCACAGCATAACCCACTAATCCTATTACTATGCCGGATATCAGCACTTTCTTATTTCCCATAGCACCCACAACAGGAGGCACGAAAGGTGGTGAGCAGAGAAGGGCGGTAATGGAGATTGTGTATAGGTCGCCACTGACGTGGAAGAGTCGGCAGAGCAGGAAATGCAATGTCAGACTGAAGAACAACATCCATAGGATGAACACACCTATACCCCATGTCTCTGCGCTGATAGCGTGCCAGTCGAACAGCGAAGCCACCACTACGCTGAAAATCAAGATGAAGAACATTCCCATCTCAAAGGTCTTGGGCAACTCTCTCACTTTGCGTGAGAAACTGGCTGCTATGGATAGAGTGGTGATAACCAATATGACAATCAGTTCACTGATAACGGGTTGTGAAGGGTCTTCGGCGTTTTTCGGTGTCCAGCCCAACCACCATGCCAAGTAAGCGGCGGCTACACTGATAACGAAGAACAGTATGCTTAACCCTAAGGCTGCCAATTCACCTAATATATTCTCTCGTGTGAAGATATCGTTGTAGTTCTCCACTTCTTGCACAGGCGGTTCCATCTGTCGTTGTTGTCGGCGCAGTGCGGGAGTGGTCTCATCTTGGTAAGGCAACAGTCGGCGCATCAACTTATATCCGCCGGTGATGATAGAGAAGAGCACGGGTACGGTTATTATCATCTGGAAAGCCAATACCAGTCCCATCACCGTCTTATCAATAGAGAGGATAGTACCCAGAGCATTGAAGTTCATTGTTCCGCCTGTATAGATGCCTGTGAGCATCGCCGCCACTTTGCCTGCATAAGGTATATGCCACTCGCCTAACAGCCAATAGCCGCTGAGTGCAGCCAACGCCACCGACAGCACACCAGTGGCAATGGCTATGATAGTTTTGGGCAACGCTTTGGTCCATAGCAGGAAGTCACATTTGAAAAGCATGAGCGGTATGGCAATAGGCACAGCGATGTTCATTATCATCGTCTGCCATTGCTCGAACACCATCTCTTCCATACTATCGGGCTCCAGATGTGTCAGTCCCGTCAACGCCATCAGCAGTCCCGCTATGTAAGCCGCCACCACTGTACCGCAACGCTGCATCCATGCCTTACGCTTGAAGATGGCGATAATGAGCAATGGAAACAGCAGGTATAGGGCCAACGTGAGACCTACACGCAGCATCTGAGGGTCAAACAGCAGTTCTTCACTCATAACCTAATCACCAAATACTTACACGTTTGTCGGGCGATACATACAGAGGACTTGCTTCTGTTATACCCCAAGCCTCGTACCATGCGCCTATGTGTGGCAAAGCACCATTGACGCGCCATTTGCCAAGCGAGTGAGGGTCGGTCTTGGTACGTTGCAGCACTTCCTCATCGCGTATATTATTAGCCCATACATTAGCGTAAGCGAGGAAGAAACGTTGCGCAGGTGAATAACCGCTCTTATCCACTGCCATCGGGTCTATACCTTTGCTTTGGAGAAGGTTGGCAAAGGCTTGGAACGACACTTGCAGACCTCCATGGTCGGCAATGTTCTCGCCTAAGGTGAAAGCACCGTTAGCATACACTCCGGGGGCTACCTCAATATTGCTGAAGAAATCGCGCATCACGTCAGTGCGAGCATCAAAACGCTCCTTGTCTTCTGCCGTCCACCAGTTGTGGAGATTACCGTCTTTGTCGAACTGACAACCTTGGTCATCAAAACCGTGGGTCATCTCATGACCGATAACCACACCTATGGCACCGTAGTTGAAAGCATCGTCGGCTTGCATATCAAAGAAAGGATATTGCAGTATGCCGGCAGGGAAACAGATCTCGTTAGACGAAGGGTTGTAATAAGCATTAACAGTCTGCGGAGTCATAAACCATTTGGTTTTGTCCACCGGTTTGTTAAGATAACTCAGTGAGTAGTCTTCCTCAAAGCGTGCAGCGCGTTGGATATTCTCATAATAAGAGATTGAGGGGTCGATATCCAACTTCGAGTAGTCGCGCCACTTGTCAGGATAACCTATCTTGATAGTGAAAGTGGCAAGTTTATCCTGTGCTTGCGCTTTGGTCTCATCGGACATCCACTCAAGGTTATTGATACGTTCGGAGAGCGACTGTTGCAGGTTCTTCACCAAGGCTAACATACGCTGTTTGTTCTCTTCGGGGAAGTATTTTTTAACGTACATCTGTCCCACGGCTTCGCCTAACATGCCGTTCACCATTCCTGTGGCACGTTTCCAAAGCGGTGACGGCTCTTTCTTGCCTGAGAGAACACGACCGTAGAAATCGAAGTTGGCATTGTAGAAATCGTCAGATAAGTAACCGGCAGCACCGTCTAACACCTGCCAAGTGAACAGCACCTTCCAGTCGTCGAGGCTCTCTTCTTTGAGCATCTTGCCCACTTCCTTGAGGTGGTCTATCTGTCCCACTGACAGACTGTCGGTCACTATGCCGGCTGCCTCAAAATAGGTGTTCCAATCCACTTCCGGCACCAACTCTTGCAACTGAGCCACCGACATCTTGTTGTAGTTGGCTATTGGGTCGCGCAACTCCACATTCGACTTGGCGGCTTGAGCCAAACGTGTCTCCATACGAAGAACGGTCTGAGCAGCCTCAGCGCCATTGGACAAACCTGCAAGAGCAAACATTCGCTCTATATGACGCAGATACGCCTCACGAATAGAATGGGCATTGTCGTCATCATCTACATAATAAGACTTCTGTCCGAGGGCAAAACCGGCTTGATACTCATTCAGGATGTTCATCGTTGAGTTGTAAGCATCAGCGTCCACATACATAGCCCAAACACCATATTCGAGCGATTCACCCAAAAGACGCGACAACTCACTCTTATCCGTAATGGCTGCTATCTTGTCAAGCGATGCACTAATAGGTGCCATACCTTCTGTATTACGGCGAGCAGTATCCATTGCCAAGTTATAGATGTCGCCTATCTTTTGTTCTATCGAGCCGTGTTTATGCTGCTCTTTGGAGAGGTCTTGAATAAGGGTGTTCACCTGCTCTAAACTCTTCAGTCCGACGGCATCAAACGAACCGAAACGGGCATATTCATCGGGTAGCGGATTCAGTTTCTGCCAACCGCCGGTGGCATACTGATAGAAGTCTTGAGTGGGGTCAATAGAGGTGTCTAAATTCTCCTCATGAATGCCGGTACTCAACTCTTTTTTAGTACATGCTGTCATCATAACAACTATTGCTGCCAAGGCAGCCATTAAATAACGTTTCATATAGTATGTTTATTTTATATTTGTCGTTTGGTAGTTTCTGCCGAAAGAGCGATAACTGTCTTTCTCTATCTCAATGGTAGGTTCCACCCACCCGTCTGTTTGCAACTGCCAGCACAAGTACTTGATTTTCATACCTCTTGCCAACCATTGCTGTTCGTAGTATGTCTGCAAAGCGCGAGCGTCGGTAAAGAGCGGATTGGTATAGTCCTCATTGCCATACAGGTCGTATGTGTCGGCTAAGACGATGCTATGACTGTCGCTAAGCATTGCCGCTGTATAGGTATAGAGGAACGGACTGTCAGTCTTCAGATGTACAAGTCCGCCAACAGGCATCACCTGCTTGTAACGCTGCATAAAATAGGTGGAAGTGAGCCTTTTGGTGGCTTTCTTCATCTGCGGATCGGGGAAAGTAAGCCATATCTCACTCACCTCATCTATGGCAAAGAACTGCGGCAAGAGTTCGATGTTAATACGCAGAAACGCCACATTACCAAGATTTTCTGCGTAGGCTTGCTTGGCTCCTGCCCATAAACGAGCACCTTTGATATCTATACCTATGAAGTTCTTATCGGTATATCGTTTAGCCAAACCGACAGTGTAGTCACCTCTGCCGCAACCTAACTCTAACACTATGGGATTAGTGTTATGAAACACCTGCTCGTGCCAATGACTGCGCAGTTGAGCAACGGCATTGTTCGAGTCCAACTCCGACATACCACACTCAAACACATTGGGCAGTGTCTTCAGTTCGGCAAATTTCTTAAGTTTATTTTTTCCCATTGTCCTTTTTGCTGTCAGTTTTTCTTTTTTATCACTTCCACACCTAAGTCGGTCACGCCTTTCAGATACTCTTGTCGCATACCGTGCCGGATAGCGAGACGGCAAGTGTCGGTGTCAAACCTCTGCTCCGCCTCATATAGTACAGGCATTGTTATGTGTCCGTTACCCTTGTTCCCCAACCATATACCGTGGTCGTCAGCCAAGTAAAACTCTATCGTATCTTGTTTGTTATCAACGAAGAGCCACATATTCTGATATGGGTATTGTTCCGTGTGCCTCACATGCAATAGTACATCGTAAGCAGATGCCGTATCGGGCACTATCCATTGGAAAGTGAGCACCGAATCTTTATGCCAGCCATCCTTGTCGAATGTTTGGAACTCCTCATACACGATGCCTGATCGGCATGCGGTCAGAGTGATAATCAATGCTATAAGCCACAGGCGTACTTTCATTGGGGCGTTTGGTTGTTGTTGTGTGGTTTGGGTCGTCTGTTGTTAAACCGTTGTTCGCGTGGTGGTCGCTGCTCACGTGCTTCGCGAGGTTCGCGTTGGCGGCGGTTATCGCGTGGCTCACGTGACTCACGCGGCTTCTTATCAAAACGCGTAAGGTCGTCTTGACCCACCACATTCTGATAACCTATCTCAGGCTCTTGCTCCTGCTCCTGACCGGTACTGCCAAGCGAATAACCCATCTTGCGGGCTTCAAGATAAAGAGGCACCTCATAGTTAAGACAGCACTTGAGTTTGGCGCACTGACCTGCCAACTTCTGCGGATTGGGTGAGAGGTTCTGCAAACGCGCAGCGCCTGTTCCCACTGAGGTGAAATTGGTCATCCATGTCGAACAACACAACTCCCTTCCGCACGGACCGGTGCCACCTATACGACCCGCCTCCTGACGAGCACCTATCTGCTTCATCTCTATGCGGATACGAAACTGCTCAGCATACACTTTAATCAGTTGGCGGAAGTCAACGCGGCCATCGGCTATGTAGTAGAAGATGGCTTTGGTACCATCACCCTGAAACTCCACATCGCCAATCTTCATCTCCAAGTTGAGCGACTTGGCCAGTTGTCGCGCTTTGATCATCGTCTCATGCTCACGGGCATGCGCTTCGGCGGCTCTGATATTATCCTCCTCGGTGGCAAACCGCAAGATAGGTCGCAACTCATATCGAGAGGTATCAATGCGGTTCTTGCGCATCTGCTTGAGTACCAAACTGCCCGTCAATACCACTTCTCCTATGTCATAACCCGGATTGGCTTCCACCACCACTACCGAACCTTTCTCCACAGGCAGACTATCCACATTGCGGTAGAAACCCTTGCGAGTGTTCTTGAACTGTATCTCCACAAGATCGGTCTCACCACGGTTCTCGTCTATATCCACCAAATAGTCGGTCACAGGCAGCATATGAGCAGAGTTGCGATGACAAGCACGCTCCGAAAACTGACATGACTCGTTATTAAGTGTAAAAGTATTATTCATATTTGCTGCTATTTCTTTATTAACACAATCAGTTGCAGACATAAGTCGAAGAAGATGATTTTGGCATTGCCGTTCTGCGATATCTGTTGCTCGGCCTTCTCCAACTCACGCATTATCTGCTCCACATTGCCCTCATTGATGTAAGGACAGAATTTCTCACTGAAAGCCGCCTCTTCAGCCGTCTGATAGTTCATCTGCGGCTGCGAAAAACGACATATATAGTTCTCCCTCACTTGCTGCTGAGCGTATTGCAAAAACGCCTTCTGCTTCTCCCTACCCACTTTGGCATCTGCTATTTCCAAACTGAAACGACGCATCTCTAACAAACTATCGTATTTGCGAGCGTGACCTACCATCCATGCGTGACGCATAAGAGCAATAAAATCGGTCATAAACATCTGCCGCTGCTCATCGTTCTGCTGCAAACGAATGGCTGTCAGATAACTGCCCATCGCTATATGTGCTATGTCAGCCGACACATGCTCCGACAACTCAGCCTCCGTCAAATCAGGGACACGAGTGAGTTGAACACGACTTAAAATAGTGGGCAGCAACTGATCGGGATGCTCACTGACAAGCAAGAAGAGAGTCTTCTCCGGCGGCTCCTCCAACAACTTGAGCAGTTTGTTCGCACATACGGCATTCATCTTCTCAGGCTGCCATATAATCATCACCTTATAACCATTACCAAAAGGCTTGAGCGACAACTTGCGAAGCATCTCCTGACTCTCCTTCTCATAAATCATACCCTGCTTGGTCTCCACTTCCAACTTCCTATACCAATCATCAAGCGAGAAATACTGCTTTTCAAGCACTATCTCCCTAAACTTGTCCATAAAGTCGTTGCAAGTGTCACCCCTGTCACCTTTCACTATCGGAAAGGCAAAATGCAGGTCGGGATGCTGCAACTGCCCAAACTGCAGACAAGTGGGACACACACCGCAACTGTCCTCCGCCGTGCGGTTGGGACAATTGATGTATTGGGCGTATGCTATCGCCAACGGTAACTTGCCAACACCCTCCTTACCTGCCAATAAGCGCGCATGCGCAATACGCTGATCCTGAACGGATAAACGCAATTGTTGCTTAACACCCTCTTGACCTATGATATCTCTAAATCTCACAATTTTTAACTTTTTTTGCGCAAATATTTGCGCAATCGATTTTCTTGCCGTACCTTTGCAGCCCGAATCACGAATAATAGTGATTATATCGCGGAGTAGAGCAGTGGTAGCTCGTCAGGCTCATAACCTGAAGGTCGGTGGTTCGATCCCATCCTCCGCAACTCAAAGAAAGTCGAAAGGCTTTCTTTTTTTGTAAGCAGTCTCACCCACCCTTTCACCCCAATCAAACTATTCAAAAATATATCCCTTTTCATCCGTTTTACTCTCCCCACCGCTTACAAGTAGCCTACAAAGGTACGGTACTTTGCGCAATTGTGCAACATTATTAGCAATAACAACGTTTTTTTAACTGATTTTTTCTTGTTTTACAAAAATTGCAGTACTTTTGCGCACTCTTACGAACACAAAAACAAAAAATATTAACTTATGTCAAAAGTAACTGTTGTAGGTGCAGGTAACGTAGGTGCTACTTGTGCCAATGTGTTGGCAGTGAATGAAGTTGCCAACCAAGTATGTCTTATCGACATCAAAGAAGGTCTTGCTGAAGGTAAGGCTATGGATATTATGCAGACTGCACGCCTTATGAACTTCGACACCGTGGTAGAAGGTGTTACTAACGACTACAGCAAGACAGCCGATTCTGACGTGGTTATCATCACCTCCGGTCTGCCCCGCAAACCCGGTATGACACGCGAAGAACTCATAGGCGTGAACGCAGGTATAGTAAAGAGCGTGGTTGAACAAGTGCTCAAATACTCACCCTACGCTATCCTCGTTGTCGTTTCCAACCCCATGGACACTATGGCTTATCTGACCAAGCATGCGTTCGGTTTGCCACGCAATCGCGTCATCGGTATGGGCGGTGCTCTCGACAGCGCAAGACTGCAATACTTCCTTGCTAAAGCTCTCAAATGCAACGCTAACGACGTGGATGGTTTCGTTATCGGCGGACACGGCGACACCACAATGATCCCTCTGGTAAGTTATATGACCTACCGCGGCGTTAATGTCAAAGAGTTGCTCTCCGAAGAAGAGATCAACAACGTGGTTAAATCCACTATGGTTGGCGGCGCTACACTTACCGGTCTGCTCGGCACCAGCGCTTGGATGGCACCCGGAGCTGCTGCTGCTTCCGTGGCTGAAGCCGTCATCAAAGACCAAAAGAAAATGATACCTTGCTCCGTGGCTTTGGAAGGTGAATACGGAATCAACGACCTCACCATCGGTGCTCCTTGCATCATCGGCAAAAACGGTATCGAACACGTGTGCGAACTCAAAATATCTGACGCCGAAATGGCTAAACTCAAAGAGTCAGAAGCCGCTGTACGCAAAACAACATCCGTTCTGCACGAAATGAAACTGATCTGATATCCACACAACGGATTCAACCACCAATCGCCTGACATCGCAACAAAAAAATGCGATGTCAGGCATTTTTTGGATATATCGCTTGCGATATTAAAAATGTCGCCGTACCTTTGCATCGCAAACGATACTTTTTTGGTTTAGAGTTGAAAGTTGAGAGAAGTTTATTAGTTTTAAGTTTTAGAGTTTATGATATACGAACAGTTGAAATTAGATAATCAATTATGTTTTCGCCTATATACGGCTGCAAGATTGGTGGCAAACGTCTATCAGCCCTATTTCGCCAAGTTGGGCATCACCTATCCGCAATACCTGGTTCTGCTTATCCTATGGGAAAACGACCAACAGACAGTAATGGAGATAACACACCGCCTGCGCTTGGATACCAACACCGTAACACCACTACTGCAAAGAATGGAAAAAGCCGGACTTATCTCACGCACTAAATCAAAAGAAGATACGCGCGTGCGCATAATCACACTTACAGATAAAGGCAAAGACCTGCAAGAACAAGCAAAAGATATACCCGCCTGCCTCAGTAGCGAACTGGAATGTAAAATAGGCAACCTCACACAACTGAAACAAATAATTCCCGTCTTAGACCAATTGATAGACGGATTAACAAAAATAGCCACTAAAACCAACAACAATGAAAACAAGTTCTAAATGTTGGATGTGCCTCCGGTATAGCACTCGTGGCACTCGGCATTATGTGTATCTGCTACCCGGGTAGCACATTATTAAGCCTGGCTTGGGTATTAGGTCTTATCTTTTTCATTGGCGGTTGCACACAAATGGCGGCTTGGGCTGCTATGCGCCGAAACAATAGCATGGCTCGTCGGATGCGGTATCATACTTGACAGCGTAGGTAACTGGGTGAAACTGCTCATCGTAAACAAAGTGGAGAAACGATTTGTGAAACTCGGTAACCGAATAAAAGAAGTAACAGACATCGACTGGGAAGATGTAAAATAACATAAAACATTATAAACAACTAAAATTCTTATTATTATGACTAAAGAAGAAGCATTGAAACAGTTTGCCCAATACGGCGCTGTTTGGTTTGGTAACAGTAAACAACACTTCGCATTCTCGGCTTACTGCCGTCTGCAAGGCTGGAACAAACTCGCCGACAAGTGGAAAGAGGAAGCAGAAGAAGAGTGGGACGAGGCTGAAGAGGTTCTCAACCGTCTGGTAGAACTCGGTTGCAAACCCGCTGAACTGCAAGAGGCTATGAAAACTATCGAGTTCTCCTTCTACGATGACCCGAAACAGCAGATTGAGTCTGACTACCAGCCGGAGGCTGTACAGATTATGAGCAACCTGCTCGAAGGTTTCAAGGACGATTATCCTACGCAGAAACTCATCCAGAAATGGATCGACGGTGAGAAAGACCACATGGCATGGGAGGCTCAATACCTCTATCTTATCGACAAAATCGGCTATGATAACTTTCTTATGGCAATGATGTAATATGGCATTCAAAAACGCTTTACGGTGCATGCTTTGGTCGGCATGCATCGTGCTGACATTAACTTTGTGTACAACTAAAAAAGAAACAACTATGGCAACACTCTATGATTTTACGACCCTCAACAACAAAGGCAAAGAAGTGAGCCTTGCTGACTACAAAGGACAAGTGATACTCATCGTCAATACCGCTTCCAAATGCGGCTTCACCCCGCAATACGACGGACTCGAGGCACTCTATAAAAAACACAAAGACCAGGGCTTTGTCATCCTCGGTTTCCCCTGCGACCAGTTCGCCAACCAAGAGCCGGGCAGCGATGAGCAGATTGAGGAGTTCTGCCGTATCAACCACGGTGTAACCTTCCCGCTTATGGCGAAATCAGATGTCAACGGCGAGAACGCCAACCCTGTATTCAAATACCTCAAAGAGCAGGCACCCACAGAGGAGTACAACGGTCTGAAAGCCAAAGCAACACATGTCATGCTCAAAGGTATCAGCAAGACCTACAAGAAAGAGAGCGACATCCTTTGGAACTTCACCAAGTTCCTCGTTTCCCGTGACGGCAAGACCATCCAGCGTTTCGCACCGGTAGCCGAGCCCAAAGACTTCGAGGCAAACATCGTAGCCGAATTGGCGAAATAACTCAATGCCCCTATAAATGCCCCATACGGCGAAGCCGATCGTTCGACCGTAGGAAGATTAGAAATAGTAAATGATTAAATCGTAAATGACGTTATGAAAGAGCAAGTATTAGCTGCTATGTGTGAGTACGGACAACCCGTTAACGCAGGCAAGATTGCAGAGATCACAGGTATCGACCGCAAAGAGGTGGACAAAGCGTTCGCTGAATTGAAGAAAGAAGGTGCGATTGTTTCGCCCGTTCGTTGCAAATGGCAGCCAGCATAAGGTCTATGCGGTAGGGAAGCAGATAAGATATCTTTCCGATAAATATCCTTTATGCACGATCATGTGTTGCCTATTGCTATAGGTTTGCTTATTCCGTTATCAGGCACGATGCTCGGGTCGGCATTTGTCTTCTTCATGAAACACAATATGCCTGAGCGTTTGCAGAAAGCCTTATTGGGTTTTGCCTCCGGTGTGATGGTGGCGGCATCTGTATGGTCACTGCTTATTCCTGCTATAGAAGCGGAAGCCGACAAAGGACCGTGGGCAGTAATGCCTGCGGCTGTTGGTTTTCTATTGGGTGTACTTTTCCTTCTGACGATAGACGAACTGACTCCTCACTTGCATATAGGAGCCGAGAGTCCTGAAGGTCCGCATAGTCATCTCTCTCGCACGGCCATGTTATCGCTTGCCGTGACTATCCACAACCTACCGGAAGGAATGGCAGTCGGCGTGGTGTTAGCAGCAGCGTTGCAATCATCAGCAGGACTACCGATGAGTGCTGCAATAGCAGTGTCGTTAGGTATAGCGATACAGAATATACCTGAGGGTGCTATTATCTCAATGCCTATGCGTACTGCCGGCAATAGTCGCTTAAAAGCATTCCTTATCGGCAGCCTGAGCGGCGTAGTAGAACCGATAGGCGGATTGTTAGTGATAATGTTGGCTGCATGGCTAACACCCGTATTGCCCTATCTTTTGGCTTTTGCAGCGGGTGCCATGCTTTATGTAGTGGTTGAAGAACTGATACCGGAAGCGTCACAAGGCACGCACAGTAATCTGTCAACGATAGGTTTTGCTATAGGCTTTGTGCTGATGATGGTTCTTGATGTGGTTTTAGGTTAAAAATGTTATGGATTTTTCTCGGTATCTTTTCAAGACTAATAACCGCTGCGAGAGGTATCTAACTATTACAACTGTCATTCTTGTAATAGTATTAGACCGCAATGCTGAGGGTGCGATTATTTCGCCCGTCCGTTGCAAATGGGCTCCGGCTAACTAACATAGTTACCCGATAACTGATTTAGTTACCTACTTACCAACGATTAACCCCCAATCAGTCATCCGACCGGTTGGGGGTTATCAACTAAGCAAGATTTGTTCTCTATGAGCAAGGATGAATTCAACACATTTGAAATGAGTTAAAATTTGCTGCTTGCCCCACCCTTCATTACGAGTAATACTATAGATGATCTGACGCGTTGGCGGCAAATCGGTTTTATCGGAATATAGAGCCGCTTTATCCAAAGGATTCTTGTCTGACAATCTGGAGTTCACGGATTTGCTGATTAGTATTAAGTTCCCCAGACAATTCAAATCAAAATCATTTACACCTTCGCTATCTAATTCATCACGTCTTTTTTGCGGGTAATGATGTTCTATTGAATTTCTATTTAAGAAACGGAATTCGTTTTTACTAATCAATTCCAATTCTTTTTGTACGATGTTTGTCAAGTAAGAATCTGAGATTCCGCAATACAATGGCTTGTTATTGTATTTTATCCACCAATACAAATAATCTGTAAAATTGAACAGATAATGATTAACGGAAGTGCCTTGACGTTTTTCGTCATATTCCGTCAACCCGATATAGCAAGTCGATGTTCTGTTAAACTCGTCAAGCATCAGACGGTGAAGCCTTTTGAGATATGTATTTTCAACATATGCTACATCTTCAAGCACAAACCAACTTAGTATTGTTTGGAGAAAATTCTTATACGGTTTGGCACGAAATGACACCTGAAGGCATGATAGAGAATGAATAACTGCATTTTGTTGATCATCAAAAGTGGGTTTAAAGCGCAAAGTTCTCGTATTACGTTTGGTATCTTCATAAATATATGGCTTTAGCAACACCCATTCGCGTTTTTCATCATCGTCAGTCACATTTGACTTCACCACATACTTGTCAAATATCACTCTACAATAGAGCAAGCGTAAGAAAAAGTCTAAAGGCTTGATTTCATACTTAATCGTATTATAAACCCTTAGTAGATATTTCTCGCTAAGTGGAATATCTTTCGCATCCTCTCTTTTTTGAAAACTATTTCTATATGATGGATTATAATATAGTCTAAAAATATGCATCAAAAAATTGGGGAAGTCAATAATGGATTCTTCAGTTGAATAATCACTTGAGTTATTTTTGACTTCTGCTGAATCATCAGTATTTATATAGTGCTCCACTATCTCTTCCAAAGTTAATGTTTTTACATCTTCTGATTGAACTTTTAATTGATTCAGAACCGGGATATTATGAATGCCGAAGTTTATATCATTCGACTTTCCGTCTAAACCTATTATTGAATAATCCTCACCGAAAAGTATTTTTCCTGTGGTTGGGGCAAAGGATTTTTGGATGCGGATTCCCATCTGTGAACATGAATCCCATATTTTTGAACATATCTGCGAATATGAATCATGACCATCTTCGTGTAGTTTACCAAGTAACAGTCCCTTTATAATTTCGTGTTCTTGAAGTTGCTCTCCGCGGTTATTCATTATCTCAAAATACGCTGCAACATCTGTGTCTGAAGGCATAATTTCTCGCACAACACACACATGATGCTTGATATAATCAGCCATCATAATCTTTACGGATTCTGCTTTTAGGGTGATTGGCTCTGATTTTTCGACATCTAATTGCGTTGACAATGCCAAATCAATGGCTTCAAAGAAGTGTGAAATTGAGGTCTCTTTCCTATTCTTAGGCATAACTCCGCTATGAAGAAGTCTAAAGAACTCTTCTACTTCCGGGCGAGAATCATAACGAAGGCTTAAACCCATTCCCATGTTTAATATCCCTGAAAGAATAGAAAGCATTGTAAGCCTCTGCTGCCCATCTATTACTTCCATTTCACCATTGCTTCTCTGTAGAACAATAAGACTTCCGAGATAAAAATGTTCGTCACCGGAACACATGCTTTCATATATATCTTGAAGAAGTCGTGAAATCTGTTCCTCCCTCCAAGCAAAATTCCTCTGGTAAAGAGGGATGATATATTTGTCCTTGAAAAGATTTTCAACGTTGAGGACTTCAGCATCTTTTACAATATTCATATCCGTGTTTATTTAATGGATTTTAGGACATCATCGTATAGCGGAAAATCTTTACCGTTATATATAGTATCATATTCCGGCTGCGATATAATAGATTCCAGTTCTCTTAATGCAGACATATCTTTTGCATTTTCAATTAAAGAAAAGAACGGAGACGGATATTTTGCCACTGTTGAATAATACACACGCGACTGCTTCCTACGTAAATAGTATGCTATTACATACAGATGACGATGATATTCATTAACGCCATTTTCACCGAACTTATCAAACAGGAGCATTATAAGCGACTTATACATTTCTCTTATATAATTATCTCCGGTTCGCCAGTGACCATCATAACTAAGGCAGTTCTTTTTATAAAAGACCTTAAAATCGTACATTTGGTATGAATCTATTTCCAGAAATAATTTTTTGTATATTTCTGCATAAGAGCGTATATATTCAAAGAAGTTTTTTCCATTTACGATGGGCTGAGTCATAGTGACAAATGGATTTATCCCTTGTCCATCACCATCATTGAACCTTGAACAGGTAGGCAACGTCTCTTTTAGGAACGTCTGATAGAATTTCTCTGTCATAAACAAAAGAAGTTGTTTGTTCTGAAATGGAAAATCAACATGATGCACCTTGTCAATATGCATACCTTTAAATTCACTTATACGCTTCTTCGTAAAAACTCCCGCTTCTGCATTTCTACACCAAATACGTGTTCTATATAGTTGTTCGTCAAACAAGTGCTTCAAAATATCATACGATGAAATGCTGTCGTTACGGCATCTTCCATATCGCGTGTTTTGCTCCCATTCGCGGTCACATACAATCTTCTCATTGTCATCAGAAGCGGACATTGCTCTTAAATGGTATGCTTTGAGAAGATTATATGCTTCCAACGGTTTACCTCTACCATTCTGTGAATCGAAAAGTTTGAATGCCAAAGACAAACTTTCCTCACCGGTAATACGGATAACGACCAGTTCGCAACACTTGTCAATATATGAGGCGAACTCCATTCGTCTGCTTTCAGGAAGAGCATTGAACCACTTTTGAATATAGTCGTAATTCTCCTTAATATGCTTAAATGACTGTGCGTGAGCATATTTTAATACACATACCGTCTTCTTTTCTTCGCTAATATCAATCATCCTTGACCAAACAAGTTTAATGAGACAGATAGTCGTAATCCTTTGTTGCCCATCAACCAAATCATTATTATGAAGAATGATACTGCCTATACGATACTTGTGTTTACCTTGCTCCATACTGTTTTTTATATCTGACAACATCTGCTCTACATTGGCCATATTCCACACATAAGGACGCTGATAATCGGGTATGGCAAGTGGCATTTTCAATACTTCGGATATCGATAATATATCAGCTGTGATAGATAATGGCTCTTCACTATTTTTACAGGAATTTTTTGAAACTTTAGACTTCTTCAAACCTCTCAACAAATGTGGCAATCTCCATGCGTATGTACCCCTCTCTATATCATCCGCATCAGGGTAACTGTTTTTAATAAATGATTGAAGATAGTGGCTCTTCTGTATCGGGTCGCCACCATAGCCTTCAGGCAATTCAACACCTACTTCTTTCAGACTGTTGTATATCTCATCAAGATAGTACCAAGTGACAACAGTACATAACTGTTTTGGTTGAAATGCAGATAAAAACCTAAGTGTAGCAGCTTGCCTATTGGCTGCAATATGCTTTTTAATTATCCTTATTATCTCATAACACTGCTCAATACAAAACGTATCAGGATTGTCCACGATGATACCTAATGGTGATATAAGTTCATTCCAATGGGCACGAATAATCTCTCGCTCGTTGAGGTAAAAATTGCCCTGTCGCAAAGAAGAAATGCAATTAACGGAACGAAACAACTGGTCGCTAACATCAGGTTTCCATTCATTGATAGGTGTTCGCTCTCTTGCATAAGCAATGAATTGAGGGATATATCGCTTATACTCTTTTCCCCAATTATCATTTACACTTATTTGAGGTAAAATATCTTGGATTCTCATACGTAATCTTGTTTATATGGTAAACAATACGCAGTGTTCAAAAGTGTGTCATCAGAACCTTTTTAATATTGCGCAAAATTAGGGGATTTTTTTTAATCCGACAAATCTGTGAATTGAATTAAATATGTCCTTATACTGAAATCGGTTTGCTAACAAAAAGAATAAAAAGTACCTTTTATCTCTTGAAAGACGAAATGGAGAACACGAACCTGATGTATGCCTTGTCCATTATCAAAAGAGGAAAGTGCGCGAAAGGGCAACGACAGGCACAACAAAAAAGCAGACCAGCCGGGAAAAGCGGATCTGCTTGGAGAGAAACAAGCAGGGCGGTTTATCGCCCAAGCTTGGTCAACCGGTTTAGAACCGGAGCAAGCCAGCCATTCGGACTGCGTTTATTTCACGCGGATACCGGTGGAGTTGTACACCTTGCCGTCGCGGATGATATAGAGCACACCGTCATGCAAAATCTTCTGCGTATGGTCGCCGGTTACATGGAGATCTTCAAGGGAAGTAGGTTCACCGGTGGCTACAATTTCGACGGAAATTACCCCATTCCCGTTTGCATCAACCAGTCTTCTTTTAGAGGTATCATAATATCCGCCTTGGGGAGTCTTGAAATAGCAGTCTGTCAAAGTGCAGGAAATATATCCCATGATTGATCCATTAGTGACTGATACCGTTGAATTAGTAACATTCATATTTCCTCCGCCTCCCCAAATAGTGTAATCAACCGATAGAGTGGAATTCGTGATATTCAGGTTCTGTATACAAAGGATAGTTCCGGTTGCAAAGAGGTTGGCATTGGAAATATTCAAATTCACAGCAGCATAAATAGGATAATTGGTATCAACGGGATTGTGCGGATCCGGGACTTTGGTTGCTAATACAGTTAGCTGTGCAGATCCGGTAATAGTCGTGGAGGACTTTAAATTGATCGTTTTATCGTATGCAGTTAAAGTAGCAGCCGATGCCACGTTGATTGTCAGATTATTTATACTGTTATCTATACACGAGGTGTTATTATCCGGTGCGGTGATGTTACCGCTGATGGTGAGCGTATTGGAAGAATCATTATAACTTGCTATGCTGTCACCCAAGATGTCTGATACATTAAGAGAAGTGACTTGAGTACCATTGATATACAACTCATACACTTGGGGGGATCAAACTCTGCCACTTTCGTGAATACGCTGAAGGTAGCATCGGCAGCGTAGGCAGCAGTACAACCGGTTGGCACATGCAGCGTACAGACATGACTTCCGTAATGAATCTTGCTGAATGCCATATTTCCGGGGGTGTAGCTGGCAGGGTTCTTGAAATGCAGATACAGGTGCTGCAAATTGTCGCAGAAATAGAACGCTTTCTCGCCAATGCTGGTTACGCTTGCAGGAATCGTGAAAGAGGTCAGTCCTGTGCAGTCGTTAAACGCCCAGCCTCCGATGGATGTAATGCCTGTCAGAGGAAGGGTCACGCTTGTTACTTGGTTTGCTCCCTTGAACGCATCATCGCCGATTGCGGTTACACGATAGGTAGTGGCATTGTAGGTCACCTCTTCCGGAATGGTAATTGTACCGGTGTATTTGCCGGATGTGGGTGCAACCACTTTAACAGTGTTCACACTAAGTGTGGAATAGTACAAGCCATCCACACTAAAATCAGTCGCCCATGCACTAACGGATAGCAGTGCCGAGACAATAAAAGTAAAAATCTTTCTCATATATTTTGAATTTTATACTATCATAATATATGCAATTATGAATATAGAGTAAGAACTATTTAGGAAGTTTGGTCACACGCATAGGCACTTCTTTTTCAGTCCGTCCTTTCCAAGTTTCACCATCACACTTGTCAGCAATACGGTCGCTGTACTCCAGATAATTGCGATAGAAATAGAACTCCTTTAATTTAACTTTCTCGGCAAACGCATCACTCAACTCGCCATAGAACTTGTTTTCGTGCAGGTGAATAATCCTTATTTCGGGTAAGTCCAATAGTTCGTCTATTTCTCCTTCCAGCCTGTTATGGTCGATATACAATTCCTCCAAACTTTCCATCGCCTTGCCAAATCCTACCGGCAATGTGCCGCTTAACTGATTGGCTTCCAACTTCAATATGCGCAACTTTTTCAGATTGCAAATACTGTCGGGTATTTCGCCCATGAGGAAATTGAAACAGAAACTCAACTCCTCTAAATTTGTCAGATCGCCGAGATTTTCAGGAATGTTGGCGTATATTTTTTTCCGAAGAACGGTGTCATGAACATACGCCCCATATCCAAGAACTTCACGCGCCAACTAACGATGACAACACCCTCGGTAGCACCTTTGATAACATACAGACAAGCAATCACTCCCATACGCCCTTTCAATCCTGCACCGAGTTGGTCCCAGCCTTTCTTCCTGTACCATGAACTACCTGCCACTCCGTTGCCGTTGACGAACAACTCATTAAGGAACTGACGCTCTTTGATAATGGCTTGTATCTCATTATTGATAATTTCCCAATCGGCTTCCGTGCATTGTGTCTTTAACAGTTCACTATGCAAATCAAGCCAAGATACAGTGTTTTCCTTGTAGGAATCAGAAATAGCGTCCGTCAGTTCTACGATAGTTGTTATATCAGTATGGAGTTTTTCCTCTTCATCTTCTGTTAGACAAGGCTCCGTGTCTTCGTATTGCGCAAGCGAGACAGTTTTGGCTTCGTAGCCGTTTCCTCTCTCGTATCTCCATTTCTTAAGATTGGCGATGCGTGCTTGTACATCCGTTGCGGTCGTTGACCACAGAATTGCGGTGTGCTTGATTTTTTTCGTTTTCATGATATTTTTATTTTATTTGGTTCAAGACAACTTTAGAGGTATAGTTCTAAAGTTATTTAGTAGTAAATTGTATATATTTTGTTGTTTATGATTATATCTAAATTCACACTCTTTAATATGCGTTAAAAAAGTTTGTTTGTTAAGTCCTCTAAACTTAGCCAGTCTGCTCTTACATAGTCACCAGAAGTTCTCAATTCCATTAGTATGTATAGTCCCATTTTTAGCAAATTCATTATTACCATGATTGACAATAAAGTGCGCCTTAAATCCTTCATTAAGTAAGTTTTCATACGCTCGAAAGCCATCAGTATATATAATGGAATTAGGTTTGATAACTTTCTTAATTATAGGCAATAACGTTCCCGGTTTGCAATTTTCAACAACCTGAACATATACCTTTCCACCGCGTTTTAATATGCCAAATACGATTGTTTTACCTTTAGATCCACGCCCCCTAATACCCCTAACTCTCCGTGATCCAAAATAACTCTCATCAAGCTCAAATTCGCCCTCGGAACATGTGTTTTCTTCCTCACATATACTTGCTATACGAAACCTGAAACAAGAGAATAATTTGTTTATACTTTGCCGTGATATATGGGTTATTGAGGCTACTTT
>JAFSTB010000013.1 GCA_017450685.1 Paludibacteraceae bacterium | reverse complement strand
TTGCGCATGACGAAGATTTTTTTAGTTGTTTAACTTTGTTTAATTAAGTGTTACAAAGTTACTAAAAATCAACGAATTGTGCAACTTTTTTTGCAACTATTTTAAGTCAAAGAACACTTTTATTTAATTCCGCCAACAGGTATTATGTCTAAAAAAACACCGCAAAGGTACGTCATAAATTTTATTCTGGCAAAAGATAAGGGTAAATCAAATATTTGCGCTACCTTTGCAGGCTCAATTAGTAGTATTTCTCTATGGATTTTTTAGAACAGTTGAATGACTCTCAGCGCGAAGCGGTGGTTAATACCGAAGGAGCGTCGTTGGTCATTGCCGGTGCGGGTTCGGGAAAGACACGCGTTCTTACCTACCGCATCGCCTATCTGCTACAACAAGGTGTCAAACCGCATAATATCTTAGCACTCACTTTTACCAACAAGGCGGCACGTGAGATGCGCGAACGCGTGGCACAACTGGTCAGTGCAGCCGATGTACACTACTTGTGGATGGGCACTTTTCACGCCATCTGCTCACGAATGTTGCGCCACGATGCTAACATCCTCGGCTACACTTCCGACTTCTCCATCTACGACACAGCCGACAGCAAATCGCTCATCAAACAGATAGTCAAAGAGATGCAGTTGGACGACAAACAATATAAACCGGCAGTGGTCTTATCGCGCATCTCTATGGCAAAGAACGCTCTTATCTCTGTGTCGGCTTACGCCTCAGACAACGATATAGCCCGCCAAGACCGCATTAACAGGTTATACGCTATGCCCGACCTATATGCACTCTATCAGCAGCGACTCAAACAAGCCAACGCCATGGACTTCGACGACCTGCTGACTAACACCTGCTACCTGCTACAACATAACGAACAGGCAAGGCACTATTATCAGCAGATTTTCCGATATGTGTTAGTGGATGAGTATCAAGACACTAATTTCGCACAATACCTGATAGTGAAACTGCTGGCGGAACCGGAAAACAACATCTGCGTGGTAGGCGATGACGCACAGTCCATCTACTCTTTTCGCGGAGCCGACATACGTAATATCCTCACTTTTCGTCAGGGCTATCCCGATGCACGCCTCTTCAAGTTGGAACGTAACTACCGCTCCACACAAACGATAGTGGAGGCTGCCGGTTCACTCATCTCACACAACGAGAACCAAATACCCAAGCACGTGTTCTCAAAAAACGACATCGGTGACAGGCTGCCTCTCACCGGCTACACCACTGATAGAGATGAGGCCGCAGGCGTGGTGCAAAGCATCTATAGGCAACATCTCAAAGGTGAGAACTACGAACAAGTGGCAGTCCTCTATCGCACTAACGCACAGTCGCGCGTCTTCGAGAATGAACTGCGCCGACTCAATATCCCTTATCGTATCTACGGCAGCACCTCTTTCTATCAACGCAAAGAGATAAAAGATGCTATCGCTTATTTCCGTTTTATCACCAATCCCAAAGACAATGAGGCGCTGCTTCGTATCATCAACTATCCCTCACGGGGCGTAGGTGTCACCACAATCAACCGTATAGCCGCCAATGCCGCTCAGAACAACGTGGCAATGATAGACACACTGACCACCGAACAACCTATACCTCTCAACCTCGCCTCTGCCACACAACGACGGTTAAACGATTTTCTGCAATTAGTAAACACTCTCACCGAAGCAATGGACACAATGGACGCTTTCCAATTTGCCGAACACGTGCTGCGTGTGTCGGGAGTGATGACCGCCGCAGCGATGGACTCCTCACCCGAAGGACGAGAACACAAACAGAACTTAGACGAACTGCTGTCAGGCATACACGAGTTTGTGGATCAACGTCTGCAAGAAGGTGTCTCATTCACACCTATACAAGACTTCCTTGCCGAGGTAAGCCTTCTCACCGACCAAGATGAGAACACCTCCGACAACACCGAACGCGTCACACTGATGACCGTTCACGCAGCCAAAGGACTCGAGTTTGAGACCGTCTATATAGTGGGATTAGAAGAGAACCTCTTCCCCTCGCAATTCAGTCAGTCAGGAGCAGAGTTAGAAGAGGAGAGACGACTGCTTTATGTGGCTATCACAAGGGCTATGGTTCACTGTCGCCTCAGTTATGCCAAAGAGCGATTCCGCAACGGCACGTTCAACTTCTGCACACCATCACGCTTCCTCAAAGACATCGACCGCCGGTATTTACAGTTAGTGACCACCGAAAGACCTTGGCAAGAGCCGACAATACCGATGCCGACACCGCAACGACTAATTAAACCACAAGTGACCACACCCATAGAAAGCGATTTTCAAGCAGGCGACAGAGTAAGACACCGCGTTTTCGGTGACGGAACGGTCAAACTCACCTACAACGAGAACGATAACAACAAAATAGACATCATTTTCGACAAAGTGGGACAAAAAACCCTACTCCTCACTTACGCCAAACTGGAACCCATCGTTTGAGCAACACAATGCCGACAACCGCAAGGACAAGACTAAGATACCCAGCCCATGCTGTTGAACCGGTGCCAAAAGTCTCAAGCACCTCAACGTCAATGCCTTGACAGGTACAGATATAAGCCGTGACAACAGCCAAAGCATTGTTTAAGAAATGCATACTAACCGAGGTCCACAGACTGCCCGACCACACCACCATATAGCCAAACACAACACCCATCAACATACGTGGCACAAAACCGTAGAACTGACCGTGCAAAGCCGAAAAGATAACTGCCATCGCCCATATAGCCGCCGAAGTGGAACCGAACAAGCGAAGTAACACGCTGCGGAAAGACAACTCCTCACCCAATGCCGGCAGAAAAGCCAAAACAAGGATATTGACACACAAACCGGCAACGGTGGCAGTTTCAAGAAACTGCTTGGTAAGCGAAGCCGCACGCTCTTCCATCAACTGCATCATCTGCTCCAAGCCCGACAACGCCTCAGGCAAAGAGATATGAGAGTTCCAATATGCCAACAGGTTGATACCCGGAATAGCCACCAACAACCATAACAATGCTGACACCGTTATACGCCACGAAGGGAAAGAAGAAAGACCAAGCCACTCCAACGGACGAGCACTCCATAGATAAGCCACAACAAAAGGCGGCATAACAAAAATAGCCAACGACTGTATAGCCTGGAACAACTTAAGCGACTGTAAACCAAGAGGCGTAGGGAAAAGAAGCACCACTAAAAACATGACAGCAAGACCCGACACTATCATTATACCTAACCACTGAAAAAACTTAACAGCAGTGGAACAATGCGCATAACGAGAACGAAGATTGCTCATATTCAGAAAATTTTGCCGCAAAGGTACTGCAATTTTATCAAACGACAATACTAACCCCGAGAATATAGCGTAACAGATATATGTCATACGCAGCCACCATAGGATTTTTCGATGGTGTCCACCAAGGGCACCGGTTTCTTCTTGACAGTCTGTGCCAAGTGGCTCACACTCACTCACTTGCCACTATGGCAGTCACCTTCACCGAACATCCGCAAACAGTGTTACACGGCACTGCACCACACTTACTCACCTCTCTTGACGAACGTATCTCACTGCTCAAAAAAGCAGGTGTGGACGAGGTGACTGTGCTGGATTTCAGCGCTATACACAACCTGCAAGCGCAAGCGTTTATGCTATGGCTCAAACAGAGATACAATGTAACACTGCTGCTGATGGGCTACGATCATCGGTTCGGATCGGACCATATAAACAATATCAGCGACTATCAGCGTCTCGGTCAAGAGATAGATGTAGAAGTGGTGCTTGCCCCGCCTATGCCTAATCGCCAAGTGTCATCATCCGTTGTACGTCAAGCCGTTAGCGACGGACGGATAGAAGAGGCTGACAGTCTGTTAGGCAGAGCCTACACACTGACCGGCATAGTGACACACGGCAAAGGACTGGGCAAAACAATAGGTTTTCCTACAGCCAACATCAGCCTTACCGACACACGTCGCCTACTGCCCAAAGATGGTGTCTATGCCGTCACTGTGGATAATGGAACAACAATGAGTGCGAAATGGGCAGTGGCAAACATCGGCACCAACCCTACAGTGGGTGGCGAAGAACGCACAATTGAGGTTCATATCCTTGGTTTTCAGGGCAGTCTATATGGCAGCACCTTGACCCTTCGTTTTTTGTATCGCCTTCGCAACGAACAGACCTTCACTTCCATTGAGGCACTGAAACAACAGATAGGAAGAGACATACAGTCGCTTCGTACTAAGATGTGACCTTCAACATTCACTTTCTAACCGCAGGTGACACACCTGCGTACCTGACATTTACTCACCAACATTTACTTACAATTTGCGAGTATAAAAAAGTTTGCGTACCTTTGCGCGCAATTTTGCGCATATTTTGGTACACTTTTTGCCGTGTGTATGCGTGTCAAACGAATAAATATCAAACAAATATAACATTTTACAATTATGCAAATTACTCAATCAGAGGTTAAAGACCTACAAGCAGTACTTACCTTAGTAGTGGAGCCTGCGGACTATGAAGAAAATGTGAAAAAAGAGTTGCGCCAACTGCGCCAAAAAGCCAATATCCCCGGTTTCCGCAAGGGTATGGTGCCACTCGACTTACTGAAAAAGATGTACGGTAAGTCTGTAATGGCTGACGTTATAAACAAAGAGTTAGGCGTTCAATTAAGCAAGTATATCGACGATAATAAACTCAATATCTTGGGTGAGCCGCTGCCTAATGAAGAACTGTCACAGAAGGTTGATTTCGACAACGATAACACCTTCACCTTGGCTTTTGACATTGCTCTTGCCCCTGAGATGAATGCTCTTCTCACCGACAAAGACACCCTCACTCACTACACAGTGACAGTGACCGACGAGATGGTCAACAATCAAGTGGAGCGTTACCAAGAGACCTACGGTTCATACGCTGATGCAGACGATGTGCAAGCCGGTGACATACTGAAAGGTACACTAACCGAACAGACCGACAACGGCATCGTGAAAGAGAACGGCATCCTCAATCCCGCCTATATAAAAGACGAGGAGACACGCAATCGTTTCCTGTCGTTGAAGAAAGGTGACACCTTGGTTTTCAACCCGATGCAAGCCTTCGACAGTGAGGTAGAAGTTAGTTCGCTGCTCGACATAAAGAAAGAGGAAGTGGAGAATCACAAAGGTGACTTTGCTTTTGTTTTGACAGGTGTTACCCGTCACGTTAAGTCGGCTATTGACGGCGAATTGTTTGCCAAGGTCTATGGAGAGAACAACATCAAAGATGAAGCCGATTTCCGTGCCCGTATCCGTCAAGAGATAGAGAGCAATATGAGTCAAGACGCTGAATATAAGTTCGGTTTGGATGCCAAGCAAGCCATTATGGACAAGATCTCATCTGTCAGTCTGCCCGAAGCCTTCCTTCGCCGTTGGGTGAAAGTGACAAACGAAAAGATGACCGACGAGGAGTTGGATCGCGATTTTCCTGCAATGGTGAACGAACTCAAATGGCATCTGGCAAAGAACGAACTGGTTAAGCACTTCAACATCGAGGTAAAGAAAGAAGATGTGGAGGCTTATGCTCAAGAGGTGGCTCGTATGCAGTTTATGCAATACGGTCTGATGCACGTGGAGGAGAACTACCTTAACGATTTCGCCAAACGTATGTTGCAGGACGAGAATCAAGTGCGCAATATAGTTGAGCGCGTCACTGAAAACAAAGTCTTTGAGGCTCTCAAAGGAAGCGCAAAGATAGAAGAGAAAGCCATCTCACGCGAGGACTTCGGCAAACTGTTTGAAAACAACAATTAAAGGGAACATCTACAAAACACCCTAAAACACATCAACAAAACTTCTTACCGTGATGCGTTATACTATCTGTTTTCTATGCTTATTGGTCGGAACCATATCTGTTTCCGCCAAGGATGTCAAGACCTATGTTACTAAGAAAGAGATACCAGATGCCACATTCTATCTTCCTGCTCCTCCCGACTCTCTGTATGAGTTGATGGCAGGCGATTACGGTAGGTATTGGTGGGGTAAGTCGCTGCGCAACACACCTCGCGGCGAAAGGGCAAGAGAGGATGCTAAATGTAACGCCGACTACTTCTGCACCATCTTCTCCGAAGCCATGGGTATTACCTTGAGCAAAGATAACACGCCGGAGATATATGAGTTGCTTAATCGTGCCGTACAGACCATCGACTTAGGTGATCGCGGCACGAAGAAGCACTACCAACGTCGCCGACCATATATGGTGTTTAGTGAACCCACCTTAGTGCCCGAGGATGAGGAACATCTGTCAAAGAACGGTTCATACCCTTCGGGTCATACCGTGTGCGGTTGGAGTACGGCACTGTTGCTCACAGAGATTAACCCCACGGCAGCCACCGAGATTCTGCGTATCGGTTATGAATACGGTCAGAGCCGCGTCATCGCCGGTTTCCATTGGCAGAGCGATGTGGATGCCGGTAGAGCCGTGGCAGCGGCAGGATATGCCTACCTGCACTCCAACGAAGAGTTCCTGGCTCAGATGCAGAAAGCCAAACAAGAGTTCAAAAGACTGACAAACACGAAGTAACTGTTTTCGCCTTGCGCATTGATGCACAAGGCGAAAACACCATAATGACCTACTAATTTCTTCCAACCGTGCGTATTCATTTTATAGCAATAGGCGGTGCTGCCATGCACAACTTGGCGATGGCAGTAGCCGGTAAAGCCGGTTATGTAGTGACCGGTTCAGACGACGAGATCTTCGATCCTGCCCTTACCCATCTGCGTCAAGCAGGACTACTGCCCGAACAAATGGGTTGGTTTCCGGAAAAGATAACGCGTGACCTTGATGCAGTCATATTAGGAATGCACGCGCGCGAGGATAACCCCGAACTGCAACGTGCTAAAGAACTGGGCATACGTATCTACTCTTTCCCCGAATACCTCTATGAACAGACACGCAACAAAACGCGCATAGTGGTAGGCGGCAGTCACGGCAAAACAACCACCACCGCTATGATCCTCTACGTGCTACAACGTTTAGGCATAGAAGCCGACTACATGGTGGGAGCACAGATAGAAGGTTTTGAGCGGATGGTACGCCTGAGCGACACCGCACAATATGCTGTGTTTGAAGGAGATGAGTATCTCACCTCACCTCTTGACCACAGAAGCAAGTTCCTATGGTATCATCCACATATAGCCATACTGACAGGCATAGCCTGGGATCATATCAACGTCTTTCCCACTTTCGACCAGTATGTTGATACCTTCCGTCTGTTTGCCAACTCAATGGAGGAATGCGGTTCGCTCATCTATTTTGAGGAAGACCCGCAGTTGCAGTCGATAGCCGAGACCTTACGAGCCGATATCCACGCCCTGCCATATAATGCCTATCAAGGTGAGGTGGAGATGCAAGTGTTCGGCAGACATAATATGCAAAACCTTCAAGCCGCTTGCTTAGCGTGCCAACAGATAGGTGTGAGTGCCGACACTTTCTATCGCGAGATAGCCTCTTTCACAGGAGCGAGCAACCGTTTGGAGAAGATCTGTGAGCAAAACAGCAACGGCGACCACCGCGTGGCATACAAGGACTTTGCCCATTCTCCCAGCAAACTGAAAGCCACCGTACAAGCCGTGCGCGAAAGATATAAAGACCTGCAACTGATAGCCTGCATGGAACTGCATACGTTCTCCTCTCTAATGGCAGACTTTCTGCCACAGTATAAAGATTGTATGGCACAGGCAGACAAAGCCTTCGTCTATTTTAATCCGAAAGTGATAGAGCATAAGCGTCTTACACCTATCGACGCTAACGATGTCAAACAAGCATTCGGCACTGACAACGTGGAAGTGTTCACCGATAGAGACATGTTGCTCCAACGACTTGAAGAGCAACATTATAGCAACACGGCTTTACTGATGATGTCAAGCGGCACTTTCGACGGATTAGATATCAAACAAACAGCACAACAATTGCTTCTTAACCAATGACTTTTCGTTTTCGACATAACACCCCGACAGAGACAATCCGCTCTATGCCCTTATCGCGGTTCGCACTGATAATGAGTGTGGTGAACCTAATATTGTACAATATACCTTTCTTTCGCTTCGTAGCCACCCATTCGGCATTGTCCCCCTTACGACAAACGTTCCTCATCGGCAGTTTGGTTATTGCAATGGTAGCACTCAACTTCTTGGCATGCTACCTTATGCTGTTTCTCTTTCGCGGTGTAGGCAAAGTGATAGTGGCACTCACACACGTCTTGAACGCCACTTGTCTCTATTTCGTGGTGGTGTATAACGTTATTATCGACGGTTCGATGCTCGGCAACGTGTTCAACACCCGCTATTCGGAAGCCTCAGGGTTCTTCTCACCTTGGCTATTTATCACTGTGATAGTAATCGGTATCCTTCCGGCTATCTATGTCTTATGGCAGAAAGTGGACTATGGCACATGGAAGCGTTTTGGTGCAAGCAGCGGAATTGCCATCGGCACTTCTCTCTTGTTAGTGGCACTTAACTTCAATCAGTTGCTGTGGGTAGGCGAGTGGGACACCGAGTTAGGCGGACTGCTGATGCCTTGGTCCTACACCGTCAACACAGGCAGACTGATAGCACAACATAGGCAGGAAAACGAGAAAGAGATATTGCTTCCCGACGGCACTTTTACCGATGAGCAGAAGACAGCAGTCGTATTAGTGATTGGTGAGTCGGCTCGCAGAGCCAATTTCTCACTCTACGGTTATGAGCGCGAGACTAACCCGTTATTGGCTCAACGAAGTGATATACACTGCCTTATGGCTCGTTCGTGTGCCACCTATACCACGGCAGGCGTAAAGAGTATGCTCGAATATAAGGCTCAGTCAACCCTCTACGAGATCTTACCTAACTACCTCTACCGTATGGGGGCAGATGTGGTATGGCGGTCCAACAACTGGGGTGAACCGCCTGTGCATATAGATGAATATGAGACTAAAAGTCAGTTAGCCAAACGCTATCCCGATGCCGACTCACGCTATGACGGCATACTGATGGAAGGCTTAAAACAGCGGATAGAACAGAGCGAGAAGAACAAGGTGTTCATTGTGCTTCATACCACCACCAGTCACGGTCCGAGTTATAACGCCTACTACCCGGAAGAGTTCAACCGCTTCACACCTATATGCGAGAACGTGGAAGAAGGCAGACGACAATTGGACAGACTAATCAACACTTACGATAACAGCATCGTCTATACCGACTATCTGCTTAATAACCTGATTGATACTTTGCAGACCTTGACCGAATGGCATACTGCAATGCTCTTCGTTTCCGACCATGGAGAGTCGTTAGGAGAGAACAGTTTGTTTATGCACGGTATGCCCATCAATATTGCCCCTAAAGAGCAATACGAGATACCCTTTATCGTATGGACAAGCATCGGGTTCAGACAGATGAAAGAGCAAACAAAAGAGATAGAGCAACACGCTGTTTATCATAGCGTTCTTAATCTGATGTCGCTCAAAAGCGATATTTATGACCCAGAAAAAGATATCTTCCTTCCTTTAGATACTTCACTCACCGACTAACGTTCATTATTATGGAAACACCAAACATTGACAAACAGACACAATACGATCGTCGCTATATGCGTATGGCTCGCACATGGGCAGAGAACTCCTATTGCGTACGTCGCAAAGTGGGAGCCTTACTCGTTAAGAACCAAATGATTATCTCCGATGGTTACAACGGTACGCCAAGCGGCTTCCCCAATAAATGTGAAGACGAGAACAACGTCAGTTATCCATACGTGTTGCACGCCGAAGCCAACGCATTGACAAAAGTGGCGAGGAGCAACAACTCGTCGGAAGGTGCCACCTTGTATGTTACGGCAAGTCCGTGTTTGGAGTGCTCGAAGTTGATTATTCAGTCGGGCATACGACGCGTGGTCTATGGCGAGACGTATCGTCTCACAGAAGGCATTGACCTGCTCAAACAAGCAGGTATAGAAGTGGTTAAGTTAGATGAGGAATAAAAAAACAATTGTTGATTATGAAGAAATATCTATATCCGACATTCATTGTCATTGTATTGGTTATCGGGTTCATCTTGGGTAACTCCCTTTCAGAAAAAGTGAATGCCCAGAAGGTTGTTATTCGCAACGGTCAGTTGTATATCACCCAGACCTCCAAGCCGGATCAGTTGATCGATCTGATTAGCAAATACTATGTAGAGACAGTCGATATCGACTCTATCACAGATGAGGCAATGACAGAGTTAGTTCAGAAGTTAGACCCCCACTCTTCCTATATACCGAAGAAAGATTTGGAGATGGTTAATTCCGAATTATCGTCTTCCTTTTCCGGTGTAGGCGTACAGTTCAACATACAGAGTGACACCGTTCGTGTGGTGGCAGTGATAGCAGGTGGTCCTTGTGAGGGAGTGGGTGTTTTAGCCGGTGATGCCATAGTGGAAGTCAACGACTCCGCTTTCACCGGCAAGAAGATCAACAACGAAAAAGTGATGCACACGTTGCGCGGCGAGAAAGGGACAGTGGTCAGATTAGGCATCAAGCGTACAGGCGAAGATGAGATACTGCATTTCACCGTCACTCGAGGTGACATACCTGTTCATTCGGTGGATGCCAAGTTCATCATTGAGTCAAAGGGGAATAAGGAAAAGATTGGTTTTGTGCGCGTTAATAAGTTTGGCGAGAACACCTACGATGAGTTTATGAATGCCCTCAGTTTCTTGAAAAGCCGTGGTGCCACCTCTTATATTGTTGATTTGCGAGAGAACTCCGGCGGTTTTATGCAAGAGGCTATCAAGATGGCTAACGAGTTTTTGGATCTCGGCGATATGATTGTCTATGCTGAAGGTAAAGGTTATCCCCGCACTGAAAGCAGAGCCAACGGCAGCGGCAGATTCAAGAAGGTTCCGTTAGTGGTCTTGGTTGACGACTTCTCTGCTTCAGCCAGCGAGATCTTCTCCGGTGCGATGCAAGATAACGACCGCGCCACTATCATCGGTCGCCGCACCTTTGGTAAAGGACTGGTGCAACAACAGATACCGTTTGAAGACGGCAGTGCCGTACGACTCACAGTAGCACGCTATTACATACCGTCAGGCAGATGCATACAGAAGCCTTATACCTTAGGCGACAGAAGCGACTACGACAATGATTTCCTTGAGCGTTATGAACACGGCGAGTTCTTCAGTGCCGACAGTATTCACTACAAAGATACCACGCTCTACTTCACTAAAAACGGCAGACGCGTGTATGGCGGTGGCGGCATAATGCCTGACATCTTTGTAGGCAGAGACACCACCCTCTATACCAAATACTTCAACCGCGTGGCTAACCGCGCCTACACTTATCAGTTTGCTTTCCAATATACTAATGCTCACCGCAAAGAATTGGAGAAATATAAAGACTGGCTATCGCTGGAAAAACACTTGAAGAAAGCCAATTGGTTACCTGAGTTCGTGCGCTTCTGCGAAGAGAAAGAAGTGAAACCTGTGCCGGAAGAGATAGAAATATCACAACCGCTTATCGAACGATTGGTGAACGCCTATATAGTAAGAGATATGTTAGGCGATGAAGGCTTCTTCCCTCTCTTCGAAAGAGATGACCAAACGACTAAACGTGCAGTTGAATACCTTATTAACGGAAAATAAATCATTCAAATAACAAAAGCATTATGAAAAACAATATCCGATACATCGGTTGCGACGACAAGGACTTGCAACTCTTTGAGAGTCAGTATTTTCTTCCTAACGGTATGTGCTACAACAGTTATGTTGCTCAGGGTGAAAAAATAGCGGTTATGGACACTGTTGACTCTCGTTGCACCGAGGAATGGATGTATAAGTTGCAAACGGTTCTCGCCGGCAAGACACCTGACTATGTGGTTGTTCAACACGTGGAGCCCGACCATAGCGGTTCACTCAGCACTCTGCTGGCAGCCTACCCTAACCTCACCGTGGTATGCTCAGCCAAAGCACAGACGATGATAGCACAGTTCGGCATCAATGCCAAAGAGGTAATCGTGGTTAAAGAAGGTGACACACTGGATTTAGGCGGTTTGACACTACGATTCATTATGGCTCCTATGGTTCACTGGCCTGAGGTGATGATGACTTATGCCGTTGAGGCACAAACTCTGTTCTCAGCCGACGCTTTCGGTAAGTTCGGAGTATATGATGCCGACAAAGATGACTGGGCTTGTGAAGCACGACGCTACTATTTCAATATATGCGGCAAATACGGCACACCCGTTTCCACCGTTCTAAAGAAAGCGTCTGCTCTGACTATCAACACTATATGTCCTTTGCACGGTCCGGTGTTGGAAGGAGAGCAGTTGCAAGAGGCAATGCGACTGTATAATATCTGGTCGGGCTACGGTGTAGAGACGAAAGGTGTGTTGATAGCACACGCCTCTATCCACGGTAACACCGCTCGTGCGGCTGAGCGTTTAGCGCAAATGCTGCGTGAGAAAGGTGAGGAAAGAGTGGTAGTGGCTGACCTTTGTCGCGACGATATGGCAGAGGTGATAGAAGATGCATTCCGTATGGATCGTATGGTGGTTTGCGCTTCATCTTACGACAATAATGTCTTCCCGCCTATGCACACTTTCCTATGGAAACTGCAACAAAAAGCCTATCAGAATCGCACCGTAGGCATAGTGGAGAACGGCAGTTGGGCTCCTTCAGCAGGCAGAGAGATGAAAGCGCTGTTGGAAACAATGAAAAACATCACAATAGTGGAACCAATGGTGACCATCAAAAGCACACTCAATGCCGAATCGGAAGCACAACTGAAAGCACTGGCGCAAGCAATATAATATTCAATGTGACTGTAGCGATTTGACTATTGGCTGAACAAGTGCAAGATAGGTTATGGAATGGCAACTATTGCAAAGTGATGGTTGCCAATTTTATGTTGCACTTCGCATTCTACGTTCTCACACCTCTACTTCCTCTTTATCTAAGCGAACATTTCGGTGCAACTAAAGATATTATCGGTTTAGTGCTGTCGGGCTACACACTGACGGCACTACTGATGCGCCCGTTCAGCGGATATATAGTGGATACTTTTCCTCGCAAGCAGGTCTTGTTGCTTTGTTTCGCCCTATATTTCATTTTCTTCGGTTGGTACATAGCAGCAAGCAGTCTGTTACTCTTTTTTATTGTTCGCACCTTACACGGCGGTCCGTTTGGTGCAGCCACCGTGGCTAACAGCACCGTAGCCATCGATGTGTTGCCCTCTTCACGACGACAAGAAGGAATAGGTTATTATGGCTTGAGCAACAACATAGCCACTGCCATTGCTCCCACAGTGGGTTTGACCGTTTATACTTGGACTCACAACTTCGACTATCTGTTTTGGTTGGCTCTCATAGCCGCCGGTATCGGTTTGGTGGTCAATAGCACCGTTCATCTGGCTCCACGACCATTAGTGAGCAACAAACGTGCTATCTCACTCGACCGCTTTTTCCTACTTCGTGGTTGGGCGGTAGGTGTGGCAGTACTCTGTTTCGGTACCTGCTACGGCGTATTGAGCAACTACCTCGCCATATACGGCAAAGAAGTGTTGGGCATCACCTCCGGCACCGGCACTTTCTTTATGCTGATGTCCATCGGACTTATCCTATCTCGACTACAGGGTGCACGGTCACTGCGTGAAGGACGGCTCGTACATAACGCTACCATCGGCACCGTCCTTGCCTCAGCCGGATACCTGCTCTTCGTGGCTTGCCCTTGGAGTTGGGGATATTATGCAGCGGCTGTACTCATCGGACTGGGCAACGGACATTTCTGGCCTGCCTTTCAGAATATGATGATCAATATGGCAACGAAGAACGAACGCGGCACTGCCAACTCCACTCTACTCATCTCATGGGACTTAGGCGTAGGCATAGGTCTGCTCTTAGGCGGCGTAGTGACTGAAATGGTCAGTTATAAAGCCGCCTTCATTATGACAGCAGCCATCCACCTCTTCGGTTTCCTCTTCTACCACTTCTGCACACGACGACTATATAAACCTATTGAGGAATAATGATACTCTTACTTCTTAGCCAAGTACATTAACCTTAACGATAATAGAATAGGAAGAGTTTTTCGGGTCTGCGTGTCAATGCTTCCCAATTGAGCAGTTCACTCACCTCGGCTATATTACGCACAGTACCATCGTTGAAAGCAATATCTATCGCTTCATCCTTATCAGAATAAGTACTGGACGAAGATATATGTTCCATAAAGAAATAATTAGCATCTTTTTCGTCTATTGCCAATTGGTTGCTGTATTCCTTTCTCAAAGAACTGATCTGCTCCGGCATTAACCTGCCATCTAAGCGTTTGGCTTTGAAGAGACGACGGTTAGTAAAAGCCTTGCTTAGCAACGCCAACACCTTGTCATCGGCACTCTGCCATGCCTTGATGGAAGAGAGGATATCACTATCATCGAGCAAAGCATACTGCTCAAGCACACGGTGAGGATTATTAGCAAGGTCAGAGGCTGTTATATGCTGATATAAGAAATAGTGCAACGCAGGCGGACAGAAGAGTTCAACTCCATGTTTAGCCAACTCTTTAGCACGCTGAAGAATCTTTATCAACAGTTGCTCAGCAGCAACAGAAGTCTTGTGCAGATAGACCTGCCAATACATCAGCCTTCTGGCAATAAGGAACTTCTCCACCGAATATATACCTTTGGCTTCTACTGCCAGTTTGTCGTTTCTCACACATAGCATCTTCAGTATTCTTGCCGATGCCACACTACCTTCAGTCACGCCGCAGAAAAAAGAGTCGCGACTGAGATAGTCGAGTCGGTCAACATCCAACTGCGAGGAGATGAGTTCGTGAAGGAAATGCTTATGATACTCATTTCGGAAGATAGAGATGGCAACGGAAATGGGACTATCTGCATCCTCTTGGTGAAGGTCGCGGCGTATCTGCTCCATCATCATAAGCGATATATCTTCGTGCGTTATTCCATCCACCAGAGTATGTTCAAGCACGTGCGAGAACGGACCGTGACCTATGTCATGCAGCAAGATGGCGATCTGTGCTCCTATTGCCTCTACATCAGTTATAGGTACATCCTTACCACGCAATACTGCTATGGCATCCTGCATAAGATGCATAGCTCCAATAGAATGTAGGAAGCGACTATGCATAGCACCCGGATAAACCATATATGACAGTCCTAACTGCCTTATACGATTAAGACGCTGAACAAAAGGGTGCTGCAACACATCATAAACAGTGGCATCCGGAATGGAAATAAAACCAAAGACAGGGTCGTTGATAATCTTATGCTTGTTGGTCATAATCAGATTTGATTACAAAATATTTGAGTTGAAAGCGACATCTAACCTTTATGAATCGATTGAGTTGATGGCGACATTTACCTTATTTCGTTGCAAAGGTACGGCAAAAACGTCAAACAAAAAAGTGGCAAACACAAAGATTTGCCACTTTCTTATCAAATTGTCAAGCACTTAGGCTTGTGCTTCTTCTTGAGCCGGAGCTTCTTGAGCAACCTCTTCTGCCTTAGCGGCAGTTTTTTTACCTGCACGACGTGTAGATTTCTTAGTTGCTTTCTTAGCCTCTTTGAGCATATTCTCATTATAATCAACGAGTTCGATTATGCACATTTCGGCAGCGTCACCCAAACGGAAGCCGGTACGCAAGATGCGGCAGTAACCACCGGGGCGGTTAACTATCTTATCGCTTACGTTATTGAACAGTTCAGAAACGACCTCTTTTTGTTTGAGTTCGGCAAAGACAAGACGACGGTTAGCAGTCGTATCCTCTTTGGCTTTGGTGAGCAATGGCTCTACATACATACGCAAGGCTTTGGCCTTTGCCAGGGTGGTAGAGATGCGTTTATGCATAATAAGCGAGCAAGCCATATTGCTCAGCATCGCACCACGATGAGCCGCTTTGCGACCAAGATGATTAAATTTTTTATTGTGTCTCATAGTGATTTTTTGTTCATTGTTCGTTCAGTCTGTATCTGCTAATATCCATACCAAAGGCGAGACCGTTACGCTCGAGCAGTTCGTCCAACTCGGTGAGAGACTTCTTACCGAAGTTACGGAACTTAAGCAGGTCAGCACGGTGGTACTTAACCAATCCGCCTAATGTCTCAACCTCGGCTGCTTTAAGGCAATTGAGAGCGCGAACGCTCAAGTCCATGTCTTGCAGACGTTGGTTAAGCAACTGACGCATACGTAGCATCTCTTCGTCAACAGCCACGGTGTTGGTCTTCACTTCTTCCTCTATGACAATACGCTCATCGGAGAAGAGCATAAAGTGATAGATAAGGATTTTGGCTGCCTCTTTGAGTGCATCTTTCGGTGAGATGGAACCATCAGTCTCAATTACTAACACCAGTTTCTCATAGTCAGTACGTTGTTCCACACGATAAGGCTCGATGGAGTACATGATGTTGCGAATAGGAGTATAGATAGAGTCGATGGCAAGGGTGCCTATGGCGTCGTCAGCCGAACGGTTGTCGTCAGCAGGCACATAGCCACGACCCTTATTGATGGTTATCTCCATGTCAAACTGTGCTGTCTCGTCCATCTCGGCAAGCAAGAGTTCGGGATTGAGAACCTCAAAGTTCTGCAAAGCCTTGTTCATCTCGCCGGCAAGCAGTTGCGTGGATTTAGCCACGTGCAATGTGATGGTCTCACCTTCTGCTTCAACATCCGGTTTGCGAAGGAAACGCACTTGTTTGAGATTAAGAATAAGATTGGTTACATCGGTGATAACACCGGGGATAGTAGCAAATTCATGATCAATACCGCTGATCTTTATCGAGCATATCGCAAAACCTTCGAGTGCACTATAGAGTACACGGCGAAGTGCGTTACCAACTGTGATACCATAACCCGGTTCGAGCGGACGGAACTCAAAAGTTCCTTTGGTGTTGCTCGAATCCAACATTATCACCTTGTCAGGCTTTATAAAATCTAATATTGCCATGAATTTATTGATTATTTAGAGTACAACTCAACGATTAACTGCTCTTTGATATTTTCAGGTATTTCTTCGCGTGGTGGAACGTTGAGGAACTTACCTGCCATACGTGTTTCATCCCATTCAAGCCAACTGTATTTGCCATGGTTGAAGCCTTGCAAAGAAGCAGCAATCACCTCCAGCGATTTCGCTTTCTCACGAACGGAAATCACTTGACCGGGGCGTACTTCATAGGAAGGTATATTCACCACCTTACCGTCAACACAAATATGACGGTGGCTTACCATTTGACGTGCAGCAGCACGAGTGGGTGCTATACCGAGACGATAAACGAGATTATCCAAACGGCTCTCAAGCAGTTGAATAAGAATCTCACCGGTAATACCTTTCTTACGTGAAGCTTTGGCGAACAAAAGACGGAACTGACGTTCGAGCACACCATAAGTGTATTTAGCTTTTTGTTTTTCAGCGAGCTGAGTACCATACTCAGAGTTCTTTTTACGACGGTTAACACCGTGTTGTCCGGGAGCGTAATTGCGTTTGTCAAGGGCTTTATCAGGACCAAAGATAGGTTCACCAAAGCGGCGCGCAATACGTGATTTAGGACCAGTATATCTTGCCATAGAATAAAAATTTTTAAGGTTAAAAATTTTACTTGTTTGACCTTACGACATTGGTTTTTCTATTGCTAAACCGAATGAAGAACGGTCACTTAGTATTAAACACGACGACGTTTTGGTGGACGGCAACCGTTATGTGGCATAGGTGTCACATCAACGATTTCTGTTACTTCTATACCGGCTGCTACGCAGGCGCGGATAGCTGATTCACGACCTTGACCGGGACCTTTGACGTAGGCTTTCACTTTTCTCAGACCGAGATCATAAGCAACTTTTCCGGAGTCCTGAGCTGCCATTTGTGCAGCATAAGGAGTGTTCTTTTTCGAGCCACGGAAGCCCATCTTACCGGCTGACGACCAAGAGATAACTTGACCATCACCATTTGCAAACGTTACTATCACGTTGTTGAAAGAAGACATCACGTGAAGTTGACCAACACCGTCAATCTTCACAACGCGCTTCTTGGCTGCAACTGTTTTCTTTGCCATAATTGTGTGATTTTATTAGGGTTGATTACTTCGTTGCCTTCTTCTTATTGGCAACCGTTTTCTTTTTACCTTTGCGCGTACGAGCATTATTCTTCGTGCTTTGACCACGAACGGGAAGACCCAGACGATGGCGAATACCACGATAGCAACCTATATCCATCAAACGCTTGATGTTAAGTTGAGTTTCAGAACGCAGATCGCCTTCCACTTTGTAGTTTGCACCGATGATCTCACGAATCTTAGCTGCTTGGTCGTCTGTCCAATCCTGCACTTTGATGCTTGGGTCAACGCCTGCCTCGGCAAGGATCTTCTTCGCGCTTGAACGACCTATTCCGTAGATGTAAGTCAATCCGACTTCACCGCATTTGTTTTGCGGCAGATCTACACCGACAATTCTTATAGCCATAATTATTTACTGTGGGATATATTTGTTTTACTTTTGCCAATACGAGATGCTTATCCCTGACGCATCTTCATCTTGGGTTCTTTTTTGTTGATAACATAAAGCTTACCTTTGCGGCGCACAATCTTGCAATCCGCATTGCGCTTCTTAACAGATGCTCTTACTTTCATTGTAAAAACTGGAGTTTGCTTTGGAGTCAGGAGTCAAGAGTGAGGAATCATGACAAATAAGTCCTTAATCCTTATTCCTTATTCCTTAATCCTGATTAATAATTACTTGTAGCGGAAAGAGATTCTTCCTTTCGTCAAATCATAAGGACTCATCTCAACCTTTACACGGTCGCCGGGCAAGATCTTAATGTAGTGCATACGCATCTTGCCGGATATATGCGCGGTGATGATATGTCCGCTTTCCAACTGCACACGAAACATCGCATTGGACAATGCCTCCGTTATGGTGCCATCTACCTCTATTGCGTCTTGTTTAGCCATAGTATAGAAGATTAAATATAACGCTCTCCAAGAACTTCTTTTATATAGTCGAACGTGGACAGGATGTCCGCTTTGCCTTGTCTGACACAGACTGACAACTCATAGTGAGCAGCCGGCTTACGGTCGGCAGTGCGAGCAGTCCAACCATCATCTTCGATGATAATATTGCGACGACCCATAGCAATCATAGGTTCAATGGCAATAGTCATTCCCGATTTGAGAACAATGCCGTTGCCACGGCGACCATAATTACACACTTCGGGGTCTTCGTGCATCTCGCGACCTATACCATGCCCTACGAACTCACGTACAACTGAATAACCTGCTTTTTCAGCGTGGTTTTGAATAGCAAAACCTATGTCACCCAATCTGCGACCTACCACTGCTTGCTCTATACCGAGATACAAAGCCTGCTTGGTAGTACGCATCAGTTGCAGAGTTTCTTCCTTCACTTCACCTACCGGAAAAGTGTAAGCCGAGTCGGAATGGAAACCGTTGAGCAGGATACAAGTGTCAATAGTGATGATGTCACCGTCCTTTAGTTCCACATTGTCGGAAGGGATGCCGTGAACGACTTGTTCGTTGACGCTGGTGCACAAAGCACAAGGATAACCTTCGAAGTTTTTGCAGGAAGGTATGCCTCCGTTGTCACGGATATATTCTTCAGCCAAGCGGTCAAGAGCAGCGGTGGTAACACCCGGACGGATGACTTTGGCTATTTCAGCCAAAGTCTTTCCGAGCAGGGTATTACTTTGTCGCATCAGCTCGACTTCTTCATCTGTCTTGAGAAAGATCATATCTCTTAATAAGCAGCCAATTGCGATGAACGACCTTTGATACGCATACCACCCTCAAAGAAACCGTCGTAGTGACGCATGAGCAGGTGCGACTCTATCTGTTGAAGTGTATCAAGGATAACACCAACCATAATGAGCAGGCTCGTACCTCCGAAGAACTGAGCAAAACCTTGGCTCACACCAAACAAACGAGCAAATGCAGGCAGGATGGCGATAATAGCCAAAAGGATACTGCCCGGAAGGGTGATACGACTCATAATGGTATCAATGTATTCAGCAGTCTTCTTACCCGGTTTGACACCCGGAATAAAACCGTTATTGAGTTTCAAGTTCTCAGCCATCTGTTGAGGATTGATGATAACGGCAGTATAGAAATAGGTGAACAAGATAATAAGCAGTGCGAACACAAAGTTATACCAGAAGCCATCGTTATCCATAAACGCGCGTGTGAAAGCGTTACCACCCTCTGCACTGAAACCTACAACAGCGATAGGAATAAACATCAGTGCTTGAGCGAAGATGATAGGCATCACATTAGCAGCATTCACTTTGAGCGGGATGAACTGGCGTACTCCACCGTATTGGCGATTACCAACAATGCGTTTTGCATATTGAACGGGGATACGGCGTGTGCCTTGAACAAGCATAATTGCAAAAGCGAACACAAAAAGCAGCACGATAATCTCCACGAAGAAGACAATCAGACCGCCACCGCCGTTCTCATTGAGGCGAAGTGAGAACTCTTGTATAACAGCCTGCGGCAGACGGGCGATGATACCAATCAAGATAATGAAAGATATACCGTTACCCACACCACGGTCAGTGATACGCTCACCCAGCCACATTACAAACATCGATCCGGCACAAAGCAGGATAGTGCTACTGATGGTGAACCAGTTGAAACCGATAGCCAAACTCTGACCGGCTTGAGCCATCTGTACGCTGAGGTTGACAAGATAGCTGGGACCTTGGAAAAGGAGAATAGCCACTGTCAGATAGCGTGTTATCTGATTCATCTTCTGACGCCCCGACTCACCTTCTTTCTGCATCTTTTGGAAATAGGGCACTGCTATGGTGAGCAGTTGCACTATAATGGAAGCAGAGATATAAGGCATTATACCTAAGGCGAAGACAGAGGCGTTAGAAAATGCACCACCGGCAAACATATCCAAGAGTGCCATCAGACCGCTTGCCGTCTGATTATGCAACGCTCCCAGTGCATCGGGATTAATACCGGGAAGAACAACGAAAGAGCCAAAACGATAAATGAGTACGAACAACAAAGTTGTAAGCAGACGATTACGAAGGTCTTCTATCTTCCAGATATTTTGGATTGTGTCGATAAATTTACGCATAGTGTGTTAGAGTTTTACTATTGTGCCACCGGCTGCAGTTATAGCTTCTTCAGCTGATTTTGAGAAAGCGTGAGCCTCCACTGTCAAACGAGCAGTAAGAGTGCCATTACCCAAAATCTTAACAAGCATAGACTTGTTGACATAACCGGCTTCACGCAGTTCTTGCAGACCAATCTTTTCCAAATTCTTCTGCTCAGCGAGTGTTTGCAGAGTTTGGATGTTAATGGCTTTGTATTCTACGTGATTGATATTCTTAAAGCCGAACTTAGGCAGACGGCGTTGCATAGGCATCTGACCGCCTTCAAATCCAATCTTCTTGGAATAACCTGAACGGCTCTTTGCTCCTTTATGACCGCGGGTAGAGGTACCACCCAAGCCCGAACCGGCACCACGACCGATACGCTTGCCGGTCTTAACAGAACCTGCGGCAGGAGTAAGATTATACAGTTCCATAACTTTCAGAAAAATTTACGTTAATCAATTTCGTTTACTCAATGACCTTTACCAAATGTTTCACATTCTCCACCATACCGAGAATAGCGGGAGTGGCTTCGTGTTCAACGATGGCATTCATCTTTCTCAAACCCAAAGCCTGCATAGTCAGTTTTTGGTTTTTCGTGCACTTGATAATGCTGCGAACTTGTTGAATCTTAATTGTTGCCATAATGATTATCTTCTTTTATCCGTTGAACACTACATCGAGGCTGACGCCGCGATTTTGAGCCACTTCTCTTGCGTCACGCATCTGACCGAGGGCTTCGATGGTGGCTTTTACGAGGTTGTGTGGGTTACTGCTACCTTTTGATTTGGCAAGCACGTCGGTTATGCCGGCACTCTCAAGCACGGCGCGCATAGCACCACCGGCTTTCACTCCTGTACCGTGTGAAGCGGGCTGCAAATAAACGCGAGCACCACCGAACTTAGCATATTGCTCGTGAGGAATAGTACCTTTCAATACGGGTACGCGGATAAGGTTTTTCTTGGCAGCCTCCGTACCTTTGGCGATGGCTGCTGTCACCTCACCGGCTTTACCCAAACCGTAACCTACGATGCCGTCTTCATTTCCTACTACAACGATGGCTGCAAATGTGAATGTGCGTCCACCTTTCGTAACCTTGGTCACGCGGTTAACGGCTACCAGTCGCTCCTTGAGCTCCAAGTCTTGTACTGTTTTAACTCTATTCATATCAGTCTCGTTTTTTTAGAATTTCAGACCTGCTTCGCGGGCAGCATCTGCTAATGATTTAACACGTCCGTGATAGAGATAACCGTTGCGGTCGAAAACTACTTGCTCCACACCTGCTGCTTTGGCAGCGGAAGCAATCATTTTGCCTACCTCGGCGGCTTTCTCAGTCTTGGTCATCTTGTCCTTAATCGACAACGAAGAAGCACTGGCTAAAGTCTTACCTTCAAGGTCGTTGATCACTTGTGCATAAATCTGACTGTTGCTACGGAAGACAGTCAAACGCGGTTGCTCGGCAGTACCCGATACTTTCAGACGGATGGAAGCCTTGATTCTTAATCTTCTTGCAATTTTCTTAATCATAACATCTTCCTTTCTCTATTATTTACCTGCCGACTTACCAGCTTTACGACGAACCACTTCACCTTGGAAACGAATACCTTTACCTTTATAGGGCTCAGGGCGACGGAAAGAACGAATCTTGGCGCAAATCTGACCAAGCAATTGCTTGTCAGCTGACTCCAAAATCACCAACGGGTTTTGGTTACGCTCCGACTTGGTTTCCACCTTCACCTCTTTGGGCAAACCTAAATAGATAGGGTGTGTATAACCTAAAGAGAAGTTCAATACTTGCGGTTGAGCCAACTCTACACGATAACCCACACCTACCAACTCCAGCACTTTGCGATAGCCTTCGCTAACGCCAACTACCATGTTGTGAATAAGTGCGCGATACAAACCGTGCATAGCGCGACTCTCTTTCTCATCGTTAGGACGTGTAACATGGCATACACCATCTTCAACGCTAACAGAGATGAGTTTATTGACTTGTTGCTGCAACTCACCTTTGGGACCTTTGACGGTAACGAGGTTATCAGCATTAACTGTTACGCTTACTCCTGCGGGGATAGCGATAGGCAATTTACCAATTCTTGACATACGGCTTCCTCCTTACATTAATAAACATAGCAAATAACCTCACCACCCAGTTTCTGACCAACAGCTTCTTTGTCGGTCATCACACCTTTGGAAGTGCTAAGGATAGCAATACCCAGACCGTTGAGTACGCGAGGCATCTCACGATAACCTACATACTGACGCAAACCTGGGGTTGATACACGTTGCAGACGCTTGATAGCGTTCGTCTTACTCTTCGGATCATACTTCAAAGCCACTTTGATGGTGCCTTGAGGTCCGTCCTCCACGAACTTGTAAGAAAGGATATAACCTTTCTCGAACAAGATACGTGTGATCTCTTTCTTCAGATTCGAAGCCGGAATTTCCACTACTTGGTGACCGGCCTTGATTGCATTTCTGACGCGGGTCAGATAATCTGCGATAGGATCTGTCATACTTTTGTTGTTGTTAAATTGATCCCGTCTGTCGGGACAATATTTAATGAATAAGGTTCAGCGGCTCCTCTATGAGCCGCTGTATGCTATTTACCAGCTGGCTTTCTTCACGCCCGGGATAAGACCTTTAGAAGCCATCTCGCGGAACTGAATACGACTCAAACCGAAGGCACGCATATAGCCTTTTGGACGACCGGTGATTTTGCAGCGGTTGTGCAGACGCACTGGGCTGGCATTTTTAGGAAGGGCTTGCAGACCTTCATAGTCACCGTCCTTGAGCAGCTGAGCACGTTTGGCAGCGTAACGAGCGCAGAGAGCGGCACGCTTAACCTCACGGGCTTTCATTGATTCTTTTGCCATAATCGTCTTGGGTTAATTCAGGTTACTTTTTGAACGGCAAACCAAACTCACGCAACAGAGCAAAACCTTCGGCATCGGTCTGAGCGGTGGTAACGAACGTGATGTTCATACCCAGCAGTTTGGTGATGTTGTCGATGTTAATCTCAGGGAAGATAATCTGCTCGGTGATACCAAGCGTATAGTTGCCACGACCGTCCATCTTATTGTTGATGCCGCGGAAGTCACGAATACGTGGCAAAGCCACGCGCACCAGACGCTCCAAGAACTCGTACATACGCTCACCGCGAAGAGTAACTCTAACGCCGATAGGCATTTTTTTACGAACCTTGAAGTTGGCAATATCTTTCTTGGATACAGTAGCCACGGCTTTCTGACCCGAAATGAGTGTCATCTCTTGTTGAGCCACATCAATGATTTTCTTATCCGCTACTGCCTCACCCAAACCTTGATTGAGAACAATCTTTTGCAGTTTAGGGCATTGCATAACGGTAGAGTAACCAAACTCCTTCATAAGGATGGGTACGATGCGCTCCTGATAATCTTGTTTCAAGCTTGCTGTATTCATGTTCAGATTTCTTTACCGGTTTTTTTACTTACTCGCACCAGTTTACCATCTTTCTGGATGCGTCCTACACGTACAGGCTTACCATCCTCTACAACGTTAAGGTTGGAGATATGGATAGGAGCCTCTTGCTTAACGATACCGCCTTGCGGATTTTTGGCATTGGGTTTGGTACTCTTCGATACCATATTAACGCCTTCTACTATAGCACGTTGTTTATCCACTTGCACTTCAAGCACCTTGCCTGTCATACCTTTGGAAGAACCGGCGTTAACGAAGACGGTGTCACCCTTTTTAATATGCAATTTAGCCATTTTTGTACTTTTAATTGGGTTAAAGCACCATTGCTTATTAGAGCACTTCAGGTGCCAACGAAATGATTTTCATATTCGTTTGACGCAACTCACGCGCCACGGGACCGAAAATACGGCTGCCGCGCAACTCACCTGCATTGGTGATAAGCACACATGCGTTATCGTCGAAGCGGATATAACTACCGTCTTGGCGACGTACTTCTTTCTTAACGCGAACAACGATAGCACGTGAAACGGTACCATCTTTGATGTCGCTGCTTGGAATAACTCCCTTCACGGCAACTACCACCGTGTCACCAAGGGTGGCGTAACGTTTCTTGGTTCCGCCCAATACACGGATAACCAAAGCCTCTTTGGCACCTGAGTTATCAGCTACTATAAGTCTTGATTCTTGTTGTACCATAATTACTTAGCCCTTTCGATGATTTGAGTTAAACGCCAACGAACGGTTTTGCTCAGAGGGCGTGTTTCCATTATACGAACGGTATCGCCTATGCCACATTCGTTCTTCTCATCACGAGCGTGGAACTTACGCGTTTTATTGACGAACTTGCCATAGATGGGGTGTTTCTCTTTCCAGCGGACAGCTACGACAATTGTCTTCTCCATCTTGTTGGAAACAACCACGCCCTGACGTTCTTTTCTAAGATTTCTTTCCATTTTTGTCGAATTTTTACTTGTTAATTTCTCTTGCGCGTAATTCCGTGGCAAGGCGAGCGATTGTGCGACGCGTAACCTTTATTTGCAACGGATTTTCCAGCGGAGAAATGCTGTGATTAAGTTTCATGCGTGTGAGGTTGTCCTTTTCGGTTGCCAGACGCTCTTGAATCTCAGCTGTTGTGAGTTCTTTAATTTCAGCAGTTTTCATAATCCTATTACACTAATTGAGTTGCGTCGTAATCGCGTCTTACGACAAATTTGGTTTTGATGGGAAGTTTCTGTGCAGCCAAGCGCAGTGCTTCCTTTGCTATATCAAAGGGTACGCCGTCTATTTCGAAGATGATACGTCCGGGAGCCAATGGAACAACGAATCCTTCCGGTGCACCTTTACCTTTACCCATACGGACATCCAATGGTTTTTTGGTGATAGGCTTGTCAGGGAAGACGCGAATCCATACTTGTCCTTGACGTTGCATATAACGTGTTACTGCCACACGGGCTGCTTCGATTTGGCGACCTGTAAGCCAGATAGTACCCAGACTCTTAATGCCGAATGAGCCAAATGCGAGCTCATTGCCGCGTTGTGCATTACCTTTAATGCGGCCTTTTTGTGAGCGGCGGAATTTAGTTTTCTTTGGTTGTAACATAACTGTCTATTTGGCAAATCGGTTTAACTTTGTTTTTTGTTTCTGCGCATTCCACCACGGCGGTCACCGTCACGACGGTCGCGACGTTCGACACCACGATTGGTTTCTTGCTTTTGAGTGAAGTTAGGAGCCAAATCCTTCTTACCATACACTTCACCGCGGCAGATCCATACCTTTACGCCAATCATACCCACTTTGGTGAGTGCTCCGGCGTGGCAATAGTCGATGTCGGCACGAAGAGTATGCAGAGGGGTACGTCCTTCTTTGTACATCTCAGCGCGAGCAATCTCGGCACCGTTCAGACGGCCGCTCACTTGCACTTTGATACCCTCGGCACCCATACGCATTGTGCTGGCGATAGCCATCTTGATAGCGCGGCGGTAAGCAATCTTACCTTCCAGCTGACGAGCAATCTTATTGGCAACAATGGTAGCGTCGAGCTCAGGACGTTTAACCTCATAGATGTTGATTTGAACATCTTGTTTGGTAATCTTTTTCAGCTCCTCTTTCAGTTTGTCAACCTCTTGTCCACCTTTGCCGATGATATATCCGGGGCGTGCGGTGCAGACAGTGACAGTCACAAGCTTCAGAGTACGTTCGATAACGATACGTGAAATACTTGCCTCAGCCAAACGGGCGTTCAGGTACTCGCGGATCTTGGTATCCTCGAGAATGGTATCTCCGTAGTTCTTACCGCCAAACCAGTTGGAATCCCAACCGCGTACAATACCCAGGCGGTTTGCTATTGGATTAATCTTCTGTCCCATTGTTTTGTTTTTCTTCGGCGTTAGTATTCTTAGTATCTACAAATATAGTAACGTGATTGGAGCGTTTGCGAATACGGTATCCGCGTCCTTGAGGAGCGGTGAGCAGACGTTTGAGCATCATACCGCCATCAACGCTGATGTTACTTACATATAGTTTTTCTTCGTCGGCTTTCTTACCGGTTTTCTGTTCCCAGTTGGAGATAGCCGATTTAAGCAGTTTCTCGAGTGCGCGTGAAGCCTCTTTGGTAGAGAAATGCAGCGCACCTAAAGCACGGTTCACTTCCAGTCCGCGAATCATGTCAGCAACAAGGCGCATCTTACGTGGAGAGGTAGGAACGTTATTAAGCTTTGCAAAGTATTGAGTCTTTTGAGCCTCTTTACGTGCTTCAGCTGAATTATGTTTTCTAGCACCCATTTTTGGTTTAATTTTAATGTTGTTTGACTAATTCAACGGATTATTTCTTACCTGCGTGACCACGGAAGATACGAGTAGGAGCAAACTCTCCGAGCTTATGACCTACCATATTTTCGGTAATATAGACAGGGATGAACTTATTTCCATTGTGAACGGCTATTGTGTGACCTACGAAATCAGGAGAAATCATACTTGCGCGTGACCATGTTTTCACCACTTCTTTTTTATTAGCTTCATTCATAGCCAGCACTTTCTGCTCCAACTTAACGCTGATAAACGGTCCTTTTTTCAATGAACGACTCATAATTTCCTGAATTTATAGGTTACTTTTTACGTCTTTCAATAATGTAGCGATTCGACTTATTCTTCGGATGACGAGTCTTATAGCCCTTAGCCAACAGACCTTTACGGCTACGAGGATGTCCACCGGAAGCGCGTCCTTCACCACCACCCATTGGGTGATCTACAGGGTTCATTGTTACACCACGGTTGTGCGGACGGCGACCTAACCAACGGCTACGACCGGCTTTACCGCTTTTCTCCAAAGCATGGTCGGAGTTGCCTACAACACCTACGGTAGCCTTGCAAGCTGCAAGCACTTTGCGCAGTTCGCCGGAAGGCAATTTGATGATGGCATATTTGTCCTCACGACCTGCCAACTGAGCGAACACACCAGCCGAGCGAACCATTTGTGCGCCACGTCCGGGATAGAGCTCTATGTTGTGAATAATAGTACCTAAAGGCATATTTGCCATAGGAAGGGCATTACCCACTTCAGGAGCCACATTGTCGCCTGATAATACTGTTTGACCTACTTGCAAACCGTTAGGAGCAAGTATATAACGCTTTTCACCGTCTGCATAGAACAAGAGAGCGATATGAGCCGAGCGGTTCGGATCGTACTCAATAGTCTTAACTGTAGCGGGTACACCATCTTTATTGCGTTTGAAGTCAATTACGCGGAATTTCTGCTTGTGTCCGCCACCGATATAACGCATGGTCTCTTTACCAACATTGTTGCGACCACCCGTTTTCAGTTTGCCGAATACAAGAGACTTCTCCGGTGCGCTTGCGGTAATTGTTTCAAACGCGCCGATAATTTTGTGTCTTTGCCCCGGTGTAGAGGGTTTGAATTTACGTACAGCCATTGTTTAGATATTGCTATAAAAATCAATTTTTTCACCTTCTTTCAATGTAACAACTGCCTTCTTATAGGAGTTGGTCTTGCCGCGAAGCAGACCACTGCGAGTCCAGCGTTGTTTAAGTTTAGGAGCAACAATCATAGTGTTAACATCCTCAACTTGCACATTGTACATTTCTTCAACTGCCTTCTTTATTTCCACTTTGTTGGCAGTGCGTTCTACCATGAAACCGTAGCGATTGAATTTCTCACCGGCAAGGTTCATTTTCTCAGTAACGATAGGTTTGATTATCAGTGCCATAACTTATGCCTCCTTAACATTTAATGTTTCTTCGATAGCCTTAACAGCACCTTCCACCATCACTACCATATTGGCGTTCATAATAGCGTAGGTATTCAACTCACGAGCGATCATAACGTTGGTGCGTTGGATGTTGCGTGTGGATTTAATCACTTCTTGATTAGTCTCGGGCAACACAAAGAGCACTTTCTGTCCTTCGATGTTCAGGTTCTTCATTACCTCAACCATAGCCTTGGTTTTGGGAGCGTCGAACTTGAGTTCGTCAAGAACGATGATTTGGTTCTGACCTGCACGCAGACTCAGAGCGCTGCGACGTGCCAACTGTTTCACTTTCTTATTGAGTTTGAAGGAATAGTCGCGAGGTACGGGACCAAAGATTGTACCACCACCTACGCGAACAGGGCTTTTCAAATCACCCGGACGAGCACCGCCACCACCTTTTTGGCGACCGAGTTTGCGGGTTGAGTGAGCGTTTTCGCTACGTTGTTTAGCCTTTGCTGTACCTTGACGGTTGTTAGCAAGGAATTGCTTAACGTCCAAATAAATAGCGTGGTCGTTAGGCTCAATGGCAAAGATGGCATCGTTTAAAACCACCTTCTTGCCGGTTTCTTGACCGGCCATGTTCTTAATACTAAGTTCCATACTACTTACTTGTTAATGATAACGATACTGTTTTTAGCACCGGGTACACTGCCCTTCACCATAAGAAGATTGTACTCCGGAATTACTTTTAATACTACAAGGTTCTGAACCGTTACGCGGTCTTGACCCATGTGACCTGCCATACGGGTGCCGGGGAAGATACGCGAAGGATAGGCACAAGCACCTACCGAACCCGGAGCGCGCAGACGGTCGTCCTGACCGTGTGTGGATTGACCTACACCGCCGAAACCGTGACGTTTAACGACACCTTGGAAACCTTTACCTTTGCTGGTGCCGATCACGTCAACGAAACTGTTCTCCTCGAACATATCGACTGTCAGTGTGTCACCGAGGTTCAACTCTTTGTCAAAACCTTGGAACTCAGCCAAGTGGCGCATTGGTTGCACGCCGGCTGCCTTGAAATGACCTTGCTCAGCTTTGTTCGTATGCTTCTCACCCTTGGGCATGAAACCGATTTGAACAGCCTCGTAACCGTCTTTCTCCACAGTCTTCAGTTGCGTCACAACGCAAGGACCAACTTCAATCACGGTGCATGGTATGTTTTTACCATCGGCACCGAATACGGAAGTCATTCCGATTTTTTTACCTAATAATCCTGACATTGTTGTTAGTGGATTAAATAATTGTTAATTATTGGTTTCGTTCTCGCCAACGGGTGTCGCTTATTCTTCATCTCCCGCTCCTTAAGCGAACGAGCCAAAAGGCTTGAATAACGGATTCACTCGGGTTAGCAGGCATTACTGATGCGCTTTCCGTTGGAAACGAAACAGTTATTTAAATGTTCATTTCTATTGCTCTATCACGCGAAAGTGCGCTCAAAAAGCGTGCAAAGGTACGGACTATTTTCTAATTGAGCAAACTTCTGCATAAAAAACCTGCATTTTTCTAATAAAAATCAATAATTTATGATTTTTGACACATTTAGGTGACAAAAAACACTTGATTCTTTGAAAATTATTTTTATGTGAATAACTTTGCACATCAAAATCTACAACGATGACTATTATTTTTGATTTAGACGGAACGCTACTTAACACTATAGACGATTTAGGTTATGCCTGTAATTATGCATTGCGACAGTCGGGCTATTCTACCCACCCTATCAGTGCCTATCCAAAGATGGTGGGTAACGGAATCAATAATCTTATCCGCCGCGCACTGCCGCCAACGGAACAGACCGAAGAGAAGATTCTGCGTGTAAGGGAATGGTTTGTACCCTACTACAACAGTCATAACACCGACTACACACGCCCTTACGAAGGTATCACTGACCTATTGCAAGACCTACATCAAAAAGGACATCATCTTGCCGTTGCAAGCAATAAATATCAAGCAGCAACAGAAAAGATTGTACAGCACTTTTTCCCTACCCTTTTCGACATTGTGTTAGGTGAGCGGGAAGGCGTAGAGCGCAAACCTAACCCGCAGATAGTATATGATATACTAACTGCTGTCAAATGCAGAAACGATGATTATCACGCTACAAATACCGATAAATCCGATATTCTTTATATAGGTGATAGTCTTGTAGATTGGCAAACAGCAAAGAACGCTAACGTTCCTTTTGTTGCATGTTCATGGGGGTTTGTACCAAAAGAAGAACTGCTCTCAGCCGGTATAACAAACATCGCCGACAAAGCACAAGACCTACTCGCCTTTATATAGTCGAAATGACCACTTACAATATTTATATATAAGCCCTTTAAGAGTTATATAAACCTTTTAGGAGTTGGTCAACTTACCAATATCGGGAATCGCTATTATAGCGTGAAGGGTATAAATCAAAAAAAATGCAACCTGATTGGTTGCATTTTTTTGATGATTATCAAACTTTGATTTCCACTTCCACACCGCTGGCAAGTTCGAGTTTCATCAGAGCCTCAACGGTCTTATTGTTGCTGTTATAGATGTCGATAAGACGTTTATAAGCAGACAACTCAAATTGTTCGCGGCTTTTCTTGTTAACGAACGTTGAACGGTTAACGGTGAAGATACGTTTGTGAGTAGGCAATGGAATAGGACCGCTGACAACAGCACCTGTGGCTTTCACTGTCTTCACAATCTTCTCGGCTGACTTATCAACCAAGTTGTGGTCAAACGATTTAAGTTTGATACGGATTTTTTGACTCATAATAATTGTTGTTTGTTAGTTATTGATTACGCAGCCAAAGAGTCATTTGCTCGGCTGCATTTCTTTCGAGGTCTTGTCAACCGTAGGCTGACTTATTCAGACGAGGTCGGCTCTACCGCCCACTTCCGTCAAAACGGCTTTGGCTATAGTGCTGCTGACTGGAGCGTAGTGAGCGAACTCCATACTGCTGGTGGCGCGACCGGAAGTGATGGTACGCAAAGCCGTCACATAACCGAACATCTCGCTCAATGGCACTTTGGCTTTGATGATACGAGCACCGGTGCGAGAGGTATCCATACCTTCCACTTGTCCGCGACGCTTGTTCAAGTCGCCGATGACATCACCCATATTCTCTTCGGGTGTCACCACCTCAATCTTCATTATGGGTTCCATCAGTACCGGTTTAGCCTTTACACACGCGTTCTTAAAAGCTATCTGTGCGCATATCTCGAACGACAACTGGTCGGAATCAACGGGGTGGAAAGAACCATCAAGCACTGTTACCTTCAGTTTATCAACAGGATAGCCTGCCAACACACCGTTACGCATTGCTGTTTGGAAACCTTTCTCAATAGCAGGGATATACTCTTTGGGTATGTCACCACCTTTGACCACATCCACAAATTGCAGTTGTCCTTCAAAGTCTTCATCAGCAGGTTCAACGCGGCAGATGATGTCAGCAAACTTACCACGACCACCTGTCTGCTTCTTATACACTTCGCGCAGTTCGACTGCCTGTGTGATAGCCTCACGATAAGCCACCTGCGGGCGACCTTGGTTACACTCGACATGGAACTCACGACGCAGACGGTCGATAATAATCTCAAGGTGCAGCTCACCCATACCGGAGATGACAGTTTGTCCTGTCTGCTCATCGGTCTTAACGGTGAAGGTGGGATCTTCCTCTGCCAGTTTATTCAAACCAACGCCCAACTTATCGATGTCGGCTTGGCTCTTAGGCTCAACGGATATACCGATAACGGGTGCGGGGAACTCTATCGACTCCAAAGTGATAGGATGGTTCTCATCGCACAGGGTATCGCCGGTATGAATATCCTTGAAGCCTACTCCGGCACCTATATCTCCTGCTGCGATAAACTCAACGGGGTTTTGGTGGTTGGAGTGCATTTGGAAGATACGGCTTATGCGCTCTTTCTTACCTGAACGTGTGTTATAGACGTATGAACCGGCTTCCAACTTACCTGAATAGACGCGGAAATAGCACAGACGTCCCACGTATGGGTCGGTAGCTATCTTGAATGCCAAAGCACAAAGAGGTTCGTTCTCATCGGGTTTGCGAGTGACGGTTTGGTCAGTACGCGGGTCAGTACCTTCAATCACCTCATTATCCATCGGGCTGGGCAGATAAGCACAAACGGCGTCAAGCATAGTCTGTACACCTTTGTTCTTGAAACTGGAGCCGCAGATGACGGGGAAGATATTCATTTGCAGTGTACCTTTGCGGATGGCTGCACGTATCTCTTCTTCCGTAATGGAGTCGGGGTCGGAAAAATACTTTTCCATCAACACATCGTCGAACTCGGCACATGCTTCGAGCATTTTATCTCTCCACTCGCGTGCCTCGTCTTGCAGGTCTTGCGGTATCTCTTCTTCCACATACTCGGCACCCATTGTCTCGTCATGCCAAATGATGGCTTTCATCTTCACCAGATCGACCACCCCGCGGAACTTCTCCTCCGCTCCTACAGGTATCTGTATGGGGCAGGGAGTAGCACCTAAGGTCTCTTTTATCTGTCGAACTACATCGTAGAAGTTGGCACCTGAGCGGTCCATCTTATTTACGTAGCACAAGCGTGGCACGCCGTACTTGTCGGCTTGTCGCCAAACAGTCTCGCTCTGCGGCTGAACACCGCCAACAGCGCACAATGCCATCACAGCCCCATCCAAAATACGCAGGCTACGTTCCACCTCTACGGTGAAATCCACGTGCCCCGGAGTATCTATCAGGTTGATTTTATATTTTTTGCCTTGGTAGGTCCAATAGGTGGTAGTAGCGGCAGAGGTGATAGTGATACCACGTTCTTGCTCTTGCTCCATCCAGTCCATAGTGGCAGCACCGTCGTGCACCTCACCGATCTTGTGTGTCAGACCGGTATAGAAGAGGATACGCTCTGAGGTAGTAGTCTTACCGGCATCGATGTGTGCCATGATGCCGATGTTACGATTTAGATGTAGGTCTTGTTTAGCCATTGTTAGTTGTTGATTGTCAATTAGAAGCGGAAGTGTGCGAATGCGCGGTTAGCCTCAGCCATACGGTGCATATCTTCTTTACGTTTGAAGGCACCACCTTGGTTATTGAGAGCATCCATTATCTCACTCGCCAGTTTTTCTGCCATCGAATGACCACCGCGTTTGCGTGCAAACGAGATCATATTCTTCATTGCGATGGACTCTTTGCGGTCGGCACGAATCTCTGTAGGAACTTGGAAAGTGGCACCGCCGATACGTTTTGACTTCACCTCCACGAGGGGAGTGATATTGTCTAACGCTTGTTTCCAAATCTCGAGCGAAGACTTTTCGGCATCTTTATTCTTTTGTCCTACAAGGTCAAGAGCGGTGTAGAAGACATTATAAGCAATGCTTTTTTTGCCGTCAAGCATCAGGTGGTTAACAAATTTTGCCACCATTACCTCGCCATAAACGGGATCGGGAAGAATCACGCGTTTTTTTGGTTTTGCTTTTCTCATAGTTGTTAATGTTTTGTTTACAATCAGCTTTTTAGGCTGATACAGTCTGTTTGACTTTTGGTTGTTTAGTCGCTTCCTCCTACATTGGGGAGTACTCAACCTTTCAACCCACTTAATCTACCCCTACGTATGGGGTTTTATAGTTAAATAAGGTAGAAGATTACTTCTTTGCTTTAGGACGTTTAGCACCGTATTTCGAGCGGCGTTGCAAGCGGTTGGCTACACCGGCTGTATCCAATGTGCCGCGCACGATATGGTAACGTACACCGGGCAGGTCTTTTACACGACCGCCACGTACCATTACGATACTGTGCTCTTGCAAGTTGTGACCCTCACCCGGGATGTAAGCGTTCACCTCTTTTTGGTTCGTCAAACGAACACGAGCCACCTTACGCATTGCGGAATTAGGCTTTTTAGGAGTGGTAGTGTAAACACGTACACACACGCCACGACGTTGTGGGCAACTGTCTAATGCCGGACTCTTGCTGTTGTCCTGAAGTTCTGCTCTTCCTTTTCTAACTAACTGTTGAATTGTAGGCATTGTAACTTGTTTTGGTTAATAAATTAGGTTAATTATTTGCGCTTAATATTTGCGCTCAAAAAGCGTGCAAAGGTACGGCTACTTTTTGGATTGCGCAAATATATGCTCATTTTTATTGCACTTTTTTAACTGATAAATCAAATTGTTAGCGGGAAAAAAGTGTATTGCGCAGTAATATGCGCAACACACCTTATATATATAAGTGGTTTTATAAGCGATTGTTCTTTCTTGAAAGGCAATCAGAAACACTTACTCAATCGTGTTCGTAAAGGTTAATTATTCCAGGAGATGCCCACTTCTTTGAGAGCGGCATTGCATTGATAGGTGCCGTTGTACGGGAATTGAGTCATCACAAGGCGCACTTTAACAATACCTTGACCTTCTAAAGATATATTAAAAATGCCCGTAGCGTTAACGCTAACCTGACCTTTCGCCACCTCATTACCTGTTGCATTATAACCGATGGCTTCAAATGTACCGTCCGTTGCATCTTTCAGTTGCTTAGCATTAAGTTTGGAGATATTGAAAGATACATTTACAGCGTCAACTGCCTCAAATACAGGAGACTCCACTCCTTTGTTCAGAGCAGTCAATTTGAGTGAATTATCACTGTAGAAATCATCCGCAGAGGCATTTTTTACTTCATTACTAACCACCAAAGACCATCCTTCGGGCATTGCTTTTTGGGAGAAGATGCAACTGAGAGAAGCCTCTATTTCACCTTTTTGCTCACCATCGCCCACTTCCAAAACCTCGGAAATATAACCGTCCTTAAGTTCCAAAGTTGCTTCATTATAACGATAGACTCTACCTATTACAACAATTTTACTATTCAAGGCAGGCACTTGATCGGCAGAAGTAAAGTTTGTATTATCCACGTTTTTAGTATAATAACTATCAATAGTACCTGTTTCATCCTTCAGTGTAATATTGATGTTACCATATTGTGCCACCTTATCGGAAGACGTAGAAACAGATGTAAGATAGGCTGTAACTTTAAAATATTCATCCGAATATTTGCCCACGCTCAAATCAGCACCGGCAGCCAGCACTTCGGCAATCGTTGCCACTGTTGCGTCATCCACATTAGGTTGCGAATCGTCATTTCCTGTCAATGACTCGTTGGTGGATGAATAGATATAACTACCTGAGTTCATAGGTGTTTCGTATGTGCCTTGGTAGTTGGTCAGTTTGCAGTAGAGCACCACATAGTCGCCAATCTGCACACCGTTCACATCAGTTATATCACCGTTATTCAGACCTTTGACGCGGTAGGCATAGAAGTCATCTTCGTCGTAGGACTCGATGCCGTTGGCATCAACTTTCCTTGTTTGAGCAATATAGAACTGTGCATTGTGGTAATTACCTGTTATAGCATCGGTGTTGGCACTATGCAGTTTCTTCACCCAACCGTGAACGTAGTAGTATTCGGTGGAGTTAGTGCCGGAAGCCAATTGCGAGCATATCTGTCTTGCTTCGGTGACTGTGATAGCACCTTCGGGCAGAACGACAGAAGCAGGTATTTGAACCGTGTCATAGACAGCGGTACTTCCACTATTGGTTTCTTTACCCGGTCCCATTGTGGGAGCGTTCTTTTCGTCACAAGCCACCATACCGAAGAAGACGGCTACGAGCAGCACTGAAAAAAGTGTGTTTTTCATATTGATTAGTTTTATAAATAAATGCTCTGTGTTGTCACGATTTTTGCGCATAGAAGCACGGTGCAAAGATAAACCATAGTTATTAAAGTGCCAAATGAGGCAGTTAGTTTCGTGAAAGGAGAGAAATATTTTGAAAAAAAAAGTAATTTTTGATTAAAATGTTTGTCAATTGAAAAATATGGCGTACCTTTGTGCGCTTTTTGGTAAAGGCACTAACAGATAATGCGTTTAGTGCTGTCAATGTTTCACTTAATTAGAGGAGGACACAGCTATAGCAACCCCGCAAAGACCCCCGATGCACAGAGGTGGTCGTGTAGAGAAAGAGATGCCGAATCGTATCAATGATAAGATACGTGGTGTCAGAGAAGTGCGCCTTGTAGGCGACAATGTAGAGCAAGGTATATACACCTACGAGCAAGCGATGCGTATTGCAGATGCGCAGAATTTAGATCTCGTGGAGATATCGGCATCCGCCGACCCTCCTGTTTGTCGCGTGATTGATTATCAGAAGTTCCTTTATCAGAAGAAGCGCAAAGAGAAAGAGCAGAAGCAGAACTCGAAGAAAGTGGAGATAAAGGAGATACGTTTTGGTCCGCAGACCGACGAACACGATTACAACTTCAAATTAAAGCACGCTGAGGAGTTCTTGAAAGAGGGCAATAAGGTGAAGGCATACGTCTTTTTCCGTGGCAGAAGTATCTTGTTTAAGGATCAGGGTGAGTTGTTGTTAGCTCGTTTCTGCAACGATTTGGAGGGTGTAGGCAAGCCTGAAGCGATGCCCAAATTAGAGGGCAAACGAATGATAGTGATGCTCGCCCCGAAGAAAGGATAAGAGGTATTGCATATATCAAGTATTTTTGATAATTGATTATCAGTTGAATAGTTGTTCGGTCCTAAGGCTACCGGCAACTTAAATAATACTAACCAACTAATTATTAACAAAATGCCAAAGGTTAAAACTAATTCCGGTGCCAAAAAAAGATTCGCTCTTACCGGAACGGGTAAAGTGAAGCGTAAACACGCTTACAAAAGCCACATCTTGACCAAGAAGACGAAGAAGCAGAAGAGAAATCTGACTCATGTTGCAATGGTCGATCAGTCGAATATGCGTAGCATCCGCGAGATGTTGTTGCTGCGTTAAGTCATTAACCACCAAAATTTACAGAACTATGCCAAGATCAGTAAATCACGTAGCTTCTCGCGCACGTCGCAAGAAGATTATGAGCCTCACGAGAGGTAATTTTGGTGGCAGGGCTAATGTATGGACTGTTGCCAAGAACACATGGGAAAAAGGTTTGCAGTACGCTTACCGCGATCGTAAGAACAAGAAACGCACATTCCGTGCATTGTGGATACAGCGTATCAATGCTGCCGCACGCTTGGAAGGTATGAGTTACAGCCAGTTGATGGGTGCACTGAAAAAAGCGGGTATAGAGATTAACCGCAAAGTGCTTGCCGACTTGGCAATGAACCAACCACAAGCATTCCAAGCCATCGTCAAGAGTGCCAAGAACTGATTGAGATTAACGTGAAACAAACTGCTTGAAACCAAACATCAAGGAGTAGCACTTAAGTCAAAGCAAACAGACTGACACTAACGTTAAGAAAAATTCTGCCAATCAACTCAAAAGAGTGTGATTGGCAGTTTTTTTTCAATACGCAGTCATTGGTAAGGAATTCAATTATCAAAGGGGGAATGTGTTTTGTAATTAAGAAAAGTTGTTAGATTCGCGGATATCTGCCTGAGATTGAGCTATATATAAATATTGGCATCGAAGTAAAAATAAGAGTTTTTGAGCATATATTTGCACAATCGGGGAAAAGGGAGTAACTTTGCGCGTTTTAAAGTAGGGTTATTTCCCTCAAATGTGTTTATGGCTTATCGCTATTTAGATTCTATTTATACTCCCACCGACCTCAAGCAATTGCCTCGCGAGGCTTTGCCTACCTTATGCGAGGAGTTGCGCGACTTTATCATTCACGAGTTAAGTCACAACCCCGGTCATTTGGCTTCTTCTCTTGGTTCGATTGAACTGACGGTGGCTCTTCACTATGTTTTTGACACTCCCGAGGACCGTTTGGTGTGGGATGTAGGTCATCAGGCATACTCACATAAGATACTGACAGGCAGGCGTGAGCGTTTTCACACCAACCGTCAGTTAGGTGGTTTGGCACCTTTTCCCACTCCGGCTGAGAGTGAGTACGATGCCTTCATCTCCGGTCACGCATCTAACAGTATATCAGCGGCATTAGGCATAGAGGTGGCATCGCGTATGCAAGGGAAGAAGCAAAACGTGGTGGTTATCATCGGCGACGGTTCGATGACGGGCGGTTTGGCATTCGAGGGGTTGAACAACACATCGATGGATCGCAATAACCTGCTTATTGTATTGAACGACAACCACATAGCCATCGATCCGTTGAAAGGTGGTTTTACGCAGTACTTGGTTGACCTTACCACGAGCGAGAGGTATAACCGCGTCAGGTGGAAGATTTATCAGTGGTTGGTTCGTCACCACTTGCTTTCAGAGAGCAAGACGGGTTGGATACGTCGTTTCAACACGAGTATAAAAACATTGCTTACCAAGCAGAATAACAATATCTTTCAGGGTCTTAACCTGCGTTATTTCGGTCCCACCGATGGTCATAATGTGCTTGAGTTGGTTCGTATCTTATCGGAAATCAAGCATTTTCAAGGTCCTAAGGTGCTGCATATCATCACGAAGAAGGGTAAGGGTTATGAGCCTGCGGAGAACGACCAGACAACTTGGCATGCGCCGGGTGAGTTCAATCCTGACAACGGCAAGCGTATCACCTCTGCACCTCCTACTCCGTTATGGCAGGATGTGTTTGGTCAGACGTTGTTAGAGATGGCACGCAGCAATGAAAAGATAGTGGGTATCACTCCTGCAATGCCAAGCGGTTGCTCCATGACCATTATGCAGAAGGAGTTGCCTGACCGCGTTTTTGATGTTGGGATAGCGGAAGGTCATGCCGTTACTTTTTCAGCGGGTATGGCAAAGGAGGGATTATTGCCTTTCTGCAACGAATATTCGTCATTTCTTCAGCGTGCGTACGACAATCTCATTCACGATGTGTCATTGCTCAACTTGCATGTTGTCATCTGTATTGACCGTGCGGGCATAGTGGGTAATGATGGTGCCACTCATCATGGTTTGTTTGATATGGCATACTTGCGTCCTATACCTAATATGCAGATTTGCGCACCTTTATGTGCTACAGACTTAGAGCGTATGATGCGTATGGCAGAGTGTTTAACCGGTCCGGTGGCTATCCGTTATCCACGAGGCAGAACGCCTGTTATAGGTTTTGAGTCGGCTGAGTTGAAATACGGTAAGGGTGTATGTTTGAGGCATGGTAAGGGAGTGGCGGTATTGTCGATTGGTGCTATCGGTTGTCAAGTCATACAGGCATTAGACAGGCTGCAAACAGTCGGCACCGAATGGGCGCATTATGACTTAAGATGGCTCAAACCTCTTGATACACAGTTGTTAGACGAGGTGGCTCAGACCTACAAGACGGTGTTTACTGTGGAAGACGGTGTGATAGATGGCGGTATGGGTTCGGCTGTGGCTGAGTACTATGCCGACAAGCAACAACGGCCGCAAGTGATACGTCTCGGCATACCCAACAAGTTCGTGGAGCACGGCAGTACCAATGAACTCTATCAACTCTTGCACCTTGACAGTGAAGGACTATATAACACTTTCAAGGAACACATAACACAATAATTTTCCACATTAGAAAAACCTTACAATATGGCACTTACAGACATAGACATATCAGTTGTTATCCCTTTGTACAACGAGGAAGAGTCGTTGGTCAAACTCTACGAGTGGATAGATCGCGTTATGACGGATAATGGTTTTCGTTACGAGGTATTGTTTATCAATGACGGTTCGACGGATTGTTCGTGGCAGGTGATAGAACAATTACATTCGACTCGCCCTGAGATAGTGCATGGTATTTGTTTTCGCCGCAACTATGGCAAGTCGGCAGCGTTGCATTATGGTTTTCAGCGTGCACAGGGACAGGTGGTTATCACTATGGATGCCGACTTGCAAGACTCACCCGATGAGATACCTGAGTTGTATCGCATGATAACGAAAGATGGTTACGATGTGGTGAGCGGTTGGAAGAAGAAGCGTTACGACAACCGTCTGACGAAGAACCTGCCATCGTTGCTTTTCAATGCCACTGCCCGTCGGGTGACAGGCATACAACTGCACGACATGAACTGCGGACTGAAAGCCTATCGGCAAGAGGTGGTGAAGAACATAGAGGTTTTTTCGGAGATGCACCGCTACATTCCTTTTTTAGCAAAGAATGCCGGTTTCACACGCATCGGAGAAAAAGTGGTTCAGCACCGCAAGCGTGAGTTCGGAGAATCGAAATTCGGGCTTAACCGTTTCGTCAACGGCTATTTGGACTTACTCACGTTATGGTTTCTCAACCGTTTCGGCAAACAGCCTATGCATTTCTTCGGACTGATAGGCAGCCTGATGTTTATGCTTGGTTTTGTGGCAATTATCGTTGTAGGCGGGATGAAACTATACGCTCTGCAACATGGTATTCACGCGATGTTGGTAGGTACTAACCCTTATTTCCATTTGAGCATACTGATGATGATTTTGGGATGTATGTTGTTTTTGGCAGGATTTCTTGGTGAACTTGTCATTCGCAACTCGCCCAACAGGAACGACTATCTGGTCAAGGAACAGATTTAGGAACACATAGTTTATACGAATTATAATTATACGAATTAGGTAATATGCGCATTATAGTAGCAGGAGCGGGTGAGGTTGGTCAGCACTTAGCCAAACTTCTATCCCGTGAGAATATGGATATCAGTCTGTTGGACGAGAACGCCGAGCGTTTGGGTGATTTGGATGCCAACTACGACCTCATCACTCGTGTTGGCAGTCCCACTTCCATCCACGACCTACGCGAGATAGGAGTGAAGGATGTTGACTTGTTTATAGCAGTCACTCCGAGCGAGACGGAGAATATGACAGCCTGCCTGATTGCCAATCAGTTAGGAGCGAAAAAGACATTGGCTCGCATCGACAACTACGAATATTTATTGCCTCAGAACAAGCAGTTTCTTGCCGGAATGGGTCTTGACCACCTCATCTACCCTGAGGTGTTGGCAGCCAATGAGATAGAAGAGTCGTTGCGTACCAACTGGATGCGCTATCATATATCTCTTTGTCGCGGTGCGTTGGAGTTGTGTGTGGTGAAGGTGCGTGAAGGTGCAGCCATGTTAGGACAGACTTTTATGTCCGGCTTCTACAATCACGGCAGGTATCGTATAGTGTTGATAAAGAGGGACAGTCAGACTCTTTTCCCTCATGGTGAGGACGAGGTGATGGAAGGTGACATGGTATATGCCATTTGCACGAAGGATAATATGGAGTTTTTGCGTGAGCAGTTAGGTAAGCCCAAGCGTGAAATACGTCGTGTTATGTTCTATGGCGGCACCCGTATAGCTCAGAAAGCGGTTCAGAACCTCGGTGATGACTTTGAGATTCGCATTTTAGAAGCGGATCTTGAGCAGTGCCAACGGTTGAGCGAGAAAGTGGGTAACGCACTTATTATCCACGCTGACGGTTCGTCGATGGAAGAGTTGCGCGAAGAGGACATACAGGATATGGATGCTTTTGTGGCAGTTACACCTCAAAGCGAAGCCAATATCTTCGCATGCTTGGCTGCCAAACGGTTGGGCGTACATAAGACGATAGCCGACATAGAGAACATCGACTATATATCTATGGCAGAAGGTTTGGATATAGGTACGGTGCTTAACAAAAAGAATATCACTGTTAGTTATATCTATCAGATGTTGCTCAATGCGAGTGTGTTGAATGTGCGCAATCTGACTAATGCTGATGCCGAGATAGTGGAGTTGATAGCCACAGAAGGCAGTCGCATCACACGCGGTCCGATACGCAGTATGCGTTTGCCCGGCGATGTGTCAATAGGCGGATTAGTGCGTGCAGGAGAAGGGCTGTTGGTTAATGGCGACACAGAGATATTGCCCAACGACCAAGTCATAGTCATCTGCAGAAGTCATAACATACGTGAATTGGAAAGATACTTCAAATAAGTCCTCATTAGTATGACCCGCTCTTTTAATAAGAAATTGGTTTTTCGCACGTTAGGTGCTCTGCTTCATATAGAGGCGGTGTTTATGGGCATCACCACGGTTGTGGGTTGGTTGTATGATGAGCCTGACGTGGAGGCATTTGCGGTGAGTACAGTGCTGACAGCCATTTGCGGCGTATGCGGGTTGCGATTAGGCAGGCGTGCTTCCCAACATACGGGAGAGCGCGAAGGGTATCTGATAGTAGCCTTGGTATGGTTTGTGTTCTCGCTCTTCGGTATGCTACCGTTCTTTTTATCAGGTGCAGTGGACACTATCACGGATGCTTTTTTTGAGACGATGGCAGGTTTCACCACAACGGGTGCCACCATCATTGCTGATGTGGAGTCGATGACACATACGGTGCTGCTATGGCGTGCGGTGGCTCAATGGTTAGGCGGATTAGGTATCATAGTGCTATGCGTGGCAATACTGCCGATGTTCGGTTTGGGTGGTATGCAGTTGTATGCGGCTGAAGTGACAGGTGTCAGTTATGAAAAGATCTCTCCGCGCATAGCCGACACTGCCAAACTGATGTGGGGCGTGTATCTGTTGCTCACAGGAATAGAGACACTGCTGCTATGGATGTGCGATATGGATCTGTTTGATGCCGTCTGTCACTCTATGTCCACCATTGCCACCGGCGGATTCTCCACGAAGAACATGAGTTTGATGGGGTACTCAGCCGCTATTCAATATATAGTGGCAGTGTTTATGTTCTTGTCGGGTATCAATTTCTCGCTATTCATACTCTTTCTTATGCACAAGCCCAAGCGTCTGTTGCAAGACGAGGAGACACATTGGTATTTAGGAGCGGTCGGCATATTCACATTGGTGATGACCGTAGGTCTGTTTATCACGGGCAAGGTGTGGTCGCTGACAGGTTTGGAAGAAGCCTTCCGCCACAGTTTCTTTATGGTGACGGCAGCGATTACGAGTACGGGTTATGCCACCACTGACTATATGCAATGGCATGTGGTGCTGTGGGTTGTACTCTTTTTCCTTATGTTCACAGGTGCCAGTTCGGGCAGTACGTCAGGCGGTATCAAGTGGGTGCGACTGGCTATCATCTTTAAGAACAGTCTGGCGGAGTTCAAACGTCGCATTCACCCTAACGCCATCATCCCTATCAAGCTCAACGGCAAACCTGTAACACAACAGACCTACAACAACGTAGTGGCATTCTTCATCATACATATATTGGTAATCATCATCACGGTAGTCTGTTTCTGTGCTTGCGGTATAGGTTTTGATGAAGCGATAGGTACGACGGTAAGTGCAATAGGCAATGTAGGTATCAGTATCGGCAGTTATGGTCCGACAGGTACATACGCCGATTTCCCCACAGTAGCCAAATGGATAATGACCTTTGTGATGTTGGTGGGCAGGTTGGAGATCTTCACCGTGTTACTGCTCTTTTCGCCGTCACTATGGAAGAAATAGAATAATCATCACTTTCGTAAGATGAAAAAACACAACATACTGCTCTTCTTATGCTTGACATTATTGAGCATAGTGATGGTATGTTATTTTTTTCCGTCGCGCGGGGTACATATAGGTGCTTCACATCTGACGATGCCTACTGTGACAACTATACTCCACCCTTCGAGAGACACCTTAGAGCCGGAAATAGCGGAGATACCGGAAATACAGGAAGAACCGGAAGTATCGAAAATGCCCGAAGTAGCGGAAGTACCGGACACATCGGAGATAGCGGAAACACCGAAAATACAGGAGATAGCGGAAACACCGAAAATACAGGAAAAGCCGGTAAAGCCGAAAGTGCCGGAGATACCGACAGATGCCCCTTATCAGTATTTGCAGCGCTTTTATCGATCGTTGTCGTGTGCTGACGCTACGGCAGTACGCGTTGTTCATTACGGTGATTCGCAGATAGAGGGTGACCGTATGACTATCAACATACGACAAGCGTTGCAGTCGCGCTTTGGCGGTGGTGGCGTGGGATTGATACCCGTCTATACCACACTCAGTTCATTGTCAGTAAGTCAGTCGCTATATATAGACAGCACTCGTCAAACGCAGTCGTCACGTCTTGCGCGCTATATGGCATTCGGACCTAAACGTTATCGTCGCAGCAATGGTCAGTATGGTCCATTAGCACAGATGGTGGTGATGGATAATAGTCAGTGTCGGCATAGTGAAGACTTAACACTCTTATTATCAGTACGTCCAACAGCCGAACCATTTACTCGCATACGTATTCTTTACGAGCAAGACAGTATTATTGAGATGACTGCGCCGACAAGATATTACACCTTACCCTTGCAACATAAAGGTGACATCTACGGTGTATCACTTGAAACGGAAAAAGGCGTTATAGTGGATAATATACCTATGCGTGGTTGTGCGGGTACTATCTTCACTTCTATCTCTCCCGACCGTCTAAAGGACTATTTTTCAACCACTAACACATCTCTTATCATCTTGCAATATGGTGGTAATGTGATGCCCTATACGATGGGAAAGAAGTCGGTGGACAGTTATTGTGAGCGACTTCGCAAACAGATTCGCTATTTTCGCCGCATAGCCCCTCAAGCCGACATTCTGTTTGTTGGTCCAAGCGATATGCTCACACGCAAAGACGGCAATCTAATATCCTACCCTATCCTGCCAACGATGGACAAGCATTTGCGTCAAATGGCTCATTCAGAGGGTGTTGCCTATTACAGTTTGTACGAAGCGATGGGTGGTAGAGGTGGAATGCAACGCTGGATACAAAGCGGTTTGGCAGGCAAAGATGGTGTACATTTCACCCGCAAAGGAGCCAACAAAGCCGGTGACGACCTTGCGCAATGGCTACTCAACGGTATAACAGCAACAACGGCTGACACCATACCAACAGATACAAACGACATTGATTCACTCATAGTTGATACTAACAGAGTTGATACAAACAGAGTTGATACTAATAGAGTTGATACTAATGGAGTTGATACTAATGGAGTTGATACAACACATATTCTCTTTTGACAGCCACCATCCGCTGCTCTTCACCCAAACTTATTTTTGGGTGTTTTTGGTATGTGTATATGCTCTTTTTGCGCTCATCTCGTCTTCACGCCTGCACACCAGAAATGTGTATCTGCTTCTTGTCAGTTGGTTTTTCTACTACAAGACGAGCGGTGCCTTCCTTCTCTTACTGCTTTTTCTCACGTTCAGCAACTGGCTCTTTGCTCTTGCCATCCATCGTGCCGCCGAAAGCGGGAGACGACATCTGCAACGCTTGTGGCTCATCCTGAGTATAGTGATTGATCTGCTTCTACTGGGGTATTTCAAATATGCGTATTTCAGTATAGACGTTATCAATCAGTTGTTTGCGACTCACTTATCAATAGCCGAGACCATTATTTTGCCGGTGGGCATCAGTTTCTACACATTTCAGGTCATCTCTTATGTTTCGGACATCTATAGCCGTCGTATTCAGCCGGTGAGCAACATCTTGGATTTTGGGTTTTATGTATCCTTCTTCCCTCAGTTGGTGGCAGGTCCTATTGTTCGTGCTTCGGAGTTCGTGCCGCAGTTATACCGGCCATTTGCGTTAAGCCGCCGACAGTTCGGCTACGCCGTTTTCTGGATACTGAACGGACTGGCAAAGAAAGTGGTGTTGAGCGATTATCTTGCCACTCATCTCATTGACCGCGTTTTCGATAACCCGCTACTATTCAGCGGCTTTGAAAATCTCTTTTCTCTTTTTGCCTACTCGCTTCAGGTGTATGCCGACTTCTCCGGCTACACGGATATAGCCATTGGTGTGGCATTGCTTTTCGGTTTTTACCTGCCCGAGAATTTCCACTCTCCCTACAAGGCTCACAACCCACAGGAGTTTTGGCGCAGATGGCATATATCCTTATCCCGTTGGCTTAAGACATACGTCTATATACCTCTTGGCGGCAATCGCAATGCCACAGTTGGTACTTGGCTTAGTATCAGTCTGATAGCACTGGTTGGCACTTGGCTCAGCAGGTCGTGGATAACGGCTGCCGTCATACTGACCATAGCCGCTGTAGTAGCTATGGTGGCGTGGCTCAACCCCAACCACCGCAAACTGATGTATGCCAACCTCAACTCTTTTATCACTATGCTCATAGGCGGACTATGGCACGGTGCGAGTTGGAACTTCCTCATCTGGGGCGGACTGAACGGTATAGGTATGATACTGAACAAGTTATGGCGTTACAGCAATCGTCATTTGCGCTTTTATTGTCTCACTGCCATTGTGATAAGCGGTTGGGCAACAGAATGGACTTATCCGTCTGCCACACTGCACGTATTCAATATCTTCGGTTTAGTCGTTTGGTGTGGCTACCTGCTGCAATACCTATGGCAATCGCTACCTATAAAGAGCAACACTATAAGTCAAAACATAGGCAGTGCTTGGTCGATAGGACTCACTTTTGTCTTTATCACTTTCACTCGTCTGTTCTTCCGTTCGGGTTCAAATCTGGATCCTGCAACAGCCAACCAAGTGGCGTGGCAAACGGCAAAGAATATGTTGCAGCAGATAGGCGGTGCTTGGGATAATAATATCATTGTACCATTTCTATGGGAGTATAGAACGGTGGCACTGCTGTTTATTTTAGGAATGCTTATTCACTGGTTGCCAGACCGCTTCAAGCGTTGGTACAGACTTATGTTTGCGCGACTGCCGTTATGGCTGATGGCGATAATTGTAATAATAACCGTGGTGGTCATCTATCAGTTCACATCCGCTGATAGTCAGCCGTTTATCTATTTCCAATTCTGAGTATGATAATAGGTGTTACAGGTGGCATAGGCAGTGGCAAATCGGCATTGGTGCGGACGATGAGTAGTCTTTTCGGTTGTTGTGTGTATGACACCGACAGTGCCGCCAAACGGATAATAACGGAGGACAAGCAGGTAAAGCAACGAGTGGAGTCGCTGCTTGGCAGCGATGTGTTCGATGGTGACACCTACCTCACGTCAGTGGCAGCCCGACGGTTGTTCGCTGATGCACACAGACTTGAGCAGATGAACGCCATAGTGCATCCGGCGGTGGCTGAAGATATACGCTCAAAGCGATGCTCTATGTTGATAGTGGAGACCGCATTGCTCTTCACCACACCCGCCATAAGCCGGATATGCGACATCACCATCGCCGTCATTGCCCCTTTGGAGTTACGCATAGCAAGAGCTATGGCACGTGACAACATCTGTCGCGAACAGATAGAAGCACGGATTGCCAAACAGTTAAGCGACGAAGAGATGGCACAAAGAGCCGACATAATAATCACTAACGACGGCAGCCAATCGCTTCAAGAACTTGCCACTACGGCTTATAGACAGATAAACAACATATTAGGAAAACTATGATAACCTTTATTCTTTCCCTTATTGCTCTTGTGTTGGGCTATGTATTGTATGGTGCATTGGTGGAGCGTGTGTTCGGCATAGACGAACATCGTGCGACACCTGCATTGAGTAAAACCGACGGCGTTGATTATGTGCCTATGAGCGGCTGGCGTATCTTTCTGGTTCAGTTTCTCAACATCGCCGGTTTAGGACCTATCTTCGGCGCTATCATGGGCATTTTCTTTGGTCCGGCTGCCTTCCTATGGATAGTGTTCGGAACCATCTTCGCCGGTGGCGTTCACGACTATTTGAGCGGAATGATGTCGGTTCGTAAAGGCGGCGTTTCGTTGCCTGATATAATAGGCGAGGAATTGGGAAGCGGAGTTAAACTCTTTATGCGCATACTGTCGCTTGTGCTACTTATCTTGCTCACTACCACTTTCTTAAGCGGTCCTGCCACCTTACTTCAAGGACTCAAAGCATTACCGTCGCTGACATTAGGCAGCAGTACTATGCCACTGGTTTGGGTACTGATTATCTTTGCCTATTATGTGTTTGCCACCATTCTGCCGGTGGACAAACTCATAGGTCGCTTCTACCCGCTTTTTGGTGCCGTACTGCTTTTTATGGGCTTCGGTATTATGGTAGTTATGCTTGGTTGGCACAGCGGCGAGATGCCCGAACTGACCGACGGTTTGCATAATCGTCAGACCAACGGTTTGCCTCTTTTCCCGATGATGTTCGTCAGTATAGCATGTGGTGCCATCAGCGGTTTTCACGGCACACAGTCGCCACTGATGGCGCGTTGCGTGACGAGTGAGAAACAGGGCAGACGTATCTTCTATGGAGCGATGGTGGCAGAAGGTATCTTAGCCCTTATATGGGCAGCAGCAGCCGGCACTTTCTTCGCCGACCCCGAACAAGGACTATACGGAATAGACGGTTTGCAGGCTTTTGCCGCCGAACATAAGGGTGAGAACATAGCCGCGTTAGTGGTGGACAGAGTAAGCCGTTCATGGCTTGGAACGGTGGGCGGACTGTTGGCTATCATAGGCGTGATAGCCGCTCCTATAACAAGCGGCGACACTGCACTGCGCTCTGCCAGACTTATCGTTGCCGACTTTATGAAATTAGACCAACGACAGATAATCAAACGCTTGTCTATAGCCTTGCCGCTTTTCGTGGCTGTCTTCTGTATGGTGTTCGTCGATTTCAATATCGTATGGCGGTATTTTGCTTGGACCAACCAGACACTTGCCGTCTTCACTCTATGGGCAGGAACAGTCTTCCTTTTCAAACAAGGCATTAGTTCAGGAAAGATGACATACGGGTATCTTATCTCGCTCATCCCTGCCTTGTTTATGACGATGGTCAGTGTCAGTTATATCTTTATTGCACCCGAAGGGTTTAAGTTTGCAGCCAAGGGTTGGAGCCTATGGGCTTACCTTATAGCAGCGGCTGTAACCATAGGTGCTATGTGCTTATTCTGCCTTTGGGCAAAGAAACAACAACCAAACAGACTCAAACAATGATTACCACCGCCAGTTTTGTTACCTCCTCGCCTGACGTGGCACAATGCCCCAAAAGTACGCTGCCCGAATATGCCTTCATAGGCAGAAGTAATGTAGGTAAGTCAAGTCTTATCAACATGCTATGCAGGCAGCCACACCTTGCAAAGACCAGTCAGAAACCCGGCAAGACACTGCTTATCAACCATTTCCTCATTAACGAGAAATGGCATTTGGTGGACTTGCCCGGTTACGGTTTTGCGCAAGCCGGACAGAAACAGCGCGAAGCCCTCAAACGAATGATAGAGCGTTACTGCTTACTGCGCGAACCATTAGTAAGTCTGTTCGTACTGATTGACAGCCGTTTGGAGCCACAACCCATCGACCTTGACTTCATCCAATGGCTCGGAGAAAATGAAGTGCCGTTCGCTATCGTCTTCACCAAAACAGACAAACTGACACGCGGCAAACTCAAACAAAACATCGACCACTACCAACAGACACTGCTGCAAACGTGGGAAGAGTTGCCCCCCTGCTTCCTCACCTCAGCAGACAAAGGGGAAGGAAGAGACGAATTAGTGGCATACATTGAGAAGGTTAATGAGGAGTTAGGAATGAGGAATGAGGAATGAGGAGTTAGGAATTTACATTAGTGATATATATTATATGATTTGGGACGATAACGAAGATATTATGTGTGTGCGCTGCGACAACTCACGGCGCGAAATACAACACCACCTCACCGCCTGTCGCGATGAACGCCGACCATACGTTTTTATCACTCCTGACATGCAGCAGGTGAGCGAGATAGAGCGCATACTGGTACCCGTCAGTATGCTTGAAGAGGAAGTGTATAAAGCCGAGATATGCACATATTTAGCGCGCAAGACGGGTGCCGATATTCTCCTTTTGCAGGCTCACGACTATGGTTCACACGCCAAGAACAATACACAGAAAATAATCTCACACATCACCTCAGTAGCCACCCGCACCGGCACCGACCTTCACTACCAACAGTTAGAAGCGAGTAGCGACAGTTTCCACCTCACACGCGAGTGCATAGAACGACAACAAGAGTTTGAACACCAACTGCTCCTACTCACCGCCAGCCGCGAATACGGCATCGATGATATTATCTTCGGTCCGCCCGAACGATATGCTATCCGACATAGTCAAGTACCCGTTATGCTCGTCAACCCAAGAGCCGACCTCTTCTCCCTTTGCGATTAAAAGACAAGTTCTTTTTAACCATTAACCGCCTCATAATTACCACCGCACAAAACCACCTACCTATGAAAAAACTATTACTCATTCTCATCCTTACCCACTTTCCCTTCCTTGTCAATGCTCAACAGTGGTCGTCCGGTGCTGACATCAGTTGGTGCACAGAGATGGAAGCCGACAGCGTCAAGTTCTACAACAATGCCGGCATTGAGACCGACCTCTTAGCACTTATGCAAGAGATAGGGATGACAGCCGTTCGCTTGCGCGTATGGGTTAATCCCGAAAACGGCTATGGTCGTTGGTCAGACAAAGCCGATGTGCTGACGAAAGCCAAGCGTGCACATGAACACGGTTTGGATATCATGCTTGATTTTCATTATAGCGACAATTTCGCTGACCCGGGTAAACAAGCCAAACCCGATGCATGGAAAAACCTTAGTTTCGACGAACTCAAACAAGCAGTGGCTACCCACACCATTGACGTTCTTCAGGCCGTCAAAGACGCAGGCATAGAGGTCAAGTGGGTGCAGGTTGGCAATGAGACGACATCTGGTATGCTGTGGAACGACGGACATATAGATTGGGACAAGCCTGACAAAGAGCGATATCTGAACTACATAGCCTTGAGTAATGCAGGCTATGAGGCAGTGAAAAAAGTGATGCCTGAAACCTACGTTATTATCCACCACGACAAGGCACAGATAGACAACACATGGTACTACAAAGCCATGCGCCGTTATGGAGCCAAGTTCGATATGATAGGTCTGTCGCTCTACCCTGATTGGGACAAGTGGGAAGAGGATAACACCAAAGCAGCCAGGTACATAAGCAAGATGCACAAAGCCTTTGGCGTACCTGTAATGTTAGTGGAAGCCGGTTATCCGTCGTGGGACGAAGAGCGTGCAGAAAAGGTGATGGCAGACCTGCTGCAGAAGATGAAAAAAGCAAAAGGTTGTACCGGCGTATTCTATTGGGAACCACAAGTATATGGAGGTTGGGGTTGTCGTCTGCTGCAAGAAGACGGCACTTGGAGTGAAGGACATAAGTGCACATTCTCACTCAAAGCCCCAAGCAGCGGTGCTTTCACACCATACGGTCAGCCGGCGCCGGCACTATTGCTTTTCGGCAAATAAGACACTAATAAAAATGTTGCATCATGAGAAACATCATTACCACCATATACCTACTATTCTCACTTTTTCTTATCACGTGTTGCACTTCCCGTCAGCCTCATTATCTGATTGGTGTGAGTCAGTGTTTGGATGACGCATGGCGAGAGAAGATGAACGCTGAGATGGAACGCGAGTTGCTGTTGCATCCTGAGATGAGTATCACACACCGCATTGCATACGGCAGCAACGAACTGCAATGTGCACAAATAGACAGTTTCATCAGCGAAAGAGTGGACTTACTTATTGTGAGTCCTAATGAGGCGGAGGAGGTCAAGCCTGCCGTTACTCGTGCTTACCGTGCCGGCATACCAGTTATAGTGGCAGACCGCCGCGTGTCAGGCGATGACTGGACAGCGTTCATAGGTGGCGACAACTACCTCGTGGGACAGATGATGGCTGAATGGCTTATCGACTTGCAAGCAGAGAAAGAAGAGCCTATACAGGTATTGGAAGTGGCAGGTCTGTCCGGTTCAACTCCTGCCACACTGCGACACCAAGGACTGATAGACAGGCTATCGCAAATGGACGGTATTCAACCACAGATAGCGACAGTGATAGGAGTATGTATGGGCAGTAAAACGAAATGTACAAAAACGGACACCCTAAAATATCGCGGAAAGCCTTTATTTATAAGGGATTAGAGAGGATTTGAGCAAAAAGGTACAGAAAAACGAAATGTACATTTACTTGGATTTTATGTGTATCGGAAACGGCGGATATGTGGATTCTATGTGGATTTTGGGCTTGGTTATTTGGATTGAGTTTGGATTATGGGCATAGGTGGTGCGCATGACGGATTAGGACGGGGCAAAGAAGCCCTTTTTTAATGCCCTATATTTAATAATGTACGCACGCATGTACGCATATAC
>JAFSTB010000012.1 GCA_017450685.1 Paludibacteraceae bacterium | reverse complement strand
GATAGAGGATTGCGCGCTCGTTCATCCAACTGCGGAATACAGCGCAGATAGCGCCCCAGAGCTGCTCGATCGGGTCATTCGGGAAATCCTTACCGGTCTGCTCTTTGATAGCCGTCTTGAAGCGTGCAACAAGGAGTTTGAGTTCGTCAACATTAAGGTCTTTGTCCAACTTAATACCGCGAATCTCCTTCACCTCGTCGATGATTTTCTCGAAGGGGTCGATGTCGGTTTTGTTGACGGGTTTCATACCGAGAACGACATCACCGTACATCTGTACGAAACGGCGATAAGAGTCGTAAACGAAATGGGGGTTATTGGTTTTCTTTACCATCCCTTCAGCCACGATGTCGTTCAGACCGAGGTTGAGGATAGTGTCCATCATACCGGGCATAGAAGCGCGTGCACCTGAACGTACACTGACGAGCAGCGGGTTGGCGGGGTCACCGAACTTAGAGTTCATCAGGTTCTCGATGTGGTGAACGGCAGCCATCACGTCATCGTTCAAGAGAGCCATTATCTTCTCTTGTCCTACTTCGTAATACTCGTTGCATACATCGGTGGTGATGGTGAATCCCGGAGGAACGGGAACACCTACGAGGTTCATCTCGGCGCAGTTGGCACCTTTACCACCCAGTTGCTCTCGCATCTGGGCATTACCTTCAGCCTTACCGTTACCGAAGGTATAAACACGTTTTTTCTGTTCCATTTGAAAATGTTTAACTTTATGTATATACTTATTTTTCAGAGCAATTCAAAAAACAATGTCTTCTAAATTGTTTTTAGTGATTTTCATCTGTCTTTTCAGCCCGCAAAGGTAATGCATATTTTTCAATTGTGCAACAAATATGCAAAAATCTATAAATCAAGTACTCTACCCTACTGTACATATCTTCACTTCAGCGGCTGAATGGTTATTGGGTCTTGACAGTTGTATTTGCACGGGTATTCGTTCTCTTACCTCTTCAATATGGCTTATTATTCCCACCTGTCGTCCGGCGTGTTGGTGGAGCGATTGCAGAGTGTCTAATGCTTTTTGCAGTGGTTCTCCGCTAAGTGTGCCGAAGCCTTCATCTATGAAGAGTGTTTCCACTCGCAGGTTCTGTCCTATGTCGCTCAGTGCCAGTGCCAAAGCGAGGGAAACGAGGAAACTCTCACCGCCGGAGATAGTGCTGGTTGGTCTGGACAAATAGCCTTGATACGCATCTTCCACCATAATGACAAATGTGCCGGGAACGGCATGGAGAGTGTAGCGATTAGTAAGACGCTGCATATAGATATTTGCCGACTCGGTGAGGTTGGTGAGGATATAACTCTGTGCTATACGGCGGAACTTGCTACCATCTTTGTCACCAACCAAGTTACAGAGTCTGAACCAATTGAGATAAGTTGTCTCTTTTTGTTTGGCGATGTCTATATATTCTTGCAGTTGCTCTTTGGCATTATTGTCGGCTTGCAGTTGCTGATTCAATCCGCCTTTAGTCTCTTGCAGTTGTTGCCACTGCCGTTCTATATCGGCAATGCTGTGTTGCAGTACCTCTTCGGTCTCATTGTCAGCGAAAGAGGGTCGCTGTTTGCGGTGGTTGTCGAGGGCGAGAAGAGCATTATCATACAGTGTCTTTTTTTGACTGAGCGAAGTGTTCCTGCTTTCAATGTTTTGGCGTAGCGACTGAATATAATTGCCGGAATAGTCGTTAAGTGTTTGCAGCAGAGGAAGCGTTATCGTATTGTTATTCAGAAGGAATGTGTCAATTTTCTCTTTCGTTTGACTTATTATCTGTTGTGCTTGAGCAAGCAATTTGATAGCGGTTGCCACATCTATTTGCAACGTGTTCAGTCGGCTTATTATTCCTTCTACGTATTTACGATTAACTTCCACTGTTTCACCCCATTGCGGTTGCAACAACAAGATGGCAGCAATAATGTCGGCTGCTTGTTGGTTTTCTGTTTTTAGAGTGCCGAGTTGAGCAGTGAGTGATTGTTGCAGTTGTTGATTATCGTGGTAGCGGCGTGCTGATTGTGTTAATGATTGAATGAAGGTTTCGGTATCTTTCATCCAGTCGGTTTGCCATTGTATATCTGACAGATACGTCTCTGCTTTTTGTTTTAATTGTTGTATATCGTCTTGTTTGGAGCGTATTATACCTGCGGCTGTTTGTTTGGCAGTTAAAGCCGCATTCATATTATTTTGCACATCTGTCAATATCCGGTTGTGTTGCTCCGTTTCTTTTCTTTTCTGTGTTATCTGTTGTCGCACTTGCTTCAGTTCCTGCTCTATGTTTTCGCCTGCACGGATGTGAGCGGCTAAGGCGGAGATTGTAATTTTTATTGTCCGTGTTTGTTCTGTGAGCAGGTTGGTCAGTTGTTCTACCGGCAACGGCGTTTGCAACAAATCGTCGGGTACGGCACATTGCTTACATATTTGTATTACAGCGTTTTGTGCTATTATAACGGAGTTATCATTATTGTGTTTTTGTTCGTTATTGGCTAATGCTGTTGTTTGTGTTTTCTCTTCTGCTTTAAGTCGGTTGAGTGTTTGTTGCAGGTTGTTATATTCATTTTGAGCGGTATTGAAGTCTTGCAATGCCTGTTCGTACAGTTTCTGCCATTCATCTTCGTGTGGAATGGTCTGTGTCACTTCTTGTCCGCAAATAGGGCAATGGTCGCCTTTCGTCAATCGAGCGCGAAGTGTCTTGGCGAACTGTTCCACCGTCTGTTTTTGTGTATTGAGTCGTTGTTCGCAATCGTCTTTTTTCTTAACTGCATCTTGCATTGGCATAGCCATGTCGGCTATTTGTTGTTGCAATGCCTGCAATTCACTACGCCGTAGTGATATCTGTTTTTCGTCGTCTTCATAGCGATTACTGACGGTTATAAGCGTCTGAATTCTATCTTGCGCTAAGGTGATATTAGTCAGTTGGTTATTAGCGTTATCGCGTTTCTCTCTGAGGCTGTTGAGTTGCAGTTCCTGCACTTGTCGTTCCAAGTCTTGCTCTTTCGTCTGCCATTCGTCAAGTTGCTTTTTGAGTTCTTCAGCCTTGGAAGTGAGGGTATTCAGTTGGGGTGTGAGTATATTCTTTATCTGTTGGTCTTTTTCATTCACTATCACTTGCTGTTTATCTATCTCTTCACGTGCGCCAATGATAGCATTGAGTTGAGCCGTAATGGTCTGTACATTAGCATATATCTCTGCTTTGGTCTGCTCTTCGGATAAACGTTGGTCAATGTCAGAGAGTTGCTTTTGCGTCTTTTCAATTTGTAGGTCGAGGTATGCTTTTCCCTGCAAAAGCACTACATATTCCTCCTGCTGATTACGCAATGTTTCTCGTTGTTTATCAACCGATTGTTGAGCTGATTGTTGTTGTGTGAGCCAAAGACGTGGGTCTGCCGTTTTGTCCCATAGACTGCCGGTTAGGCACATCTTTCTGTGTTCATCGCTTTCCGTAGCCTGCTTGATAGAGAGGTAGGCCTCTTTGGCTGATTGCAGGTCGTGCGACAGTTGTTGTTCACGCTGAAGCCACTGCAACTTATCAGTAAGAATTTTGATTATATTTTTCTTTTCTTCGCTCTGACTCTCAATTGTTTGCAATTGATTTTGTATTTGTTCTTTTTGTTCGTCGGTCAAGGTTTGCACCCCACTTATTTTTTCCTTTGCTTTTTCCCATTCCTGCTTATATAACGCCGTTATTTCGTACACCTTAGCACCTATTTTGGAATACATTTCGGTGCCTGTCACTTTCTCCAGAATTTGTGCTTTTTGTTTTTCGTCGCTTAGTAGGAATCGTGTGAACTCCCCTTGTGCGAGCATGGTAGTACGGCAGAACTGTTCGAAGTCTAATCCAACTGCTTGCAGGACAGCCTCTTGCATCTGTTTATCTTTCGTGCTTCGACCACCATTACCTTCGTCGGGAGAGGCATCGGGATGAGTGAGGTTACGTAGCAACCAGCGGCGACTGAGGTTTTTGCGTTTCATTTCCACCGACCATTCAGCCTCATAATGATTACCGTCATTGCCTATGAAGGTAAGTCGTGCAAAGGCTTGTTTAGTATCTCGTCGCATCAGTTGGCAGGTGTCGGCAACGCCCATATCCATATTCTCTTCTTTGTTTCTCCGGTCGGGTACGGCGGTCAGTCGTGGTGTATTGGCATAAAGTGCGAGGCAGATAGCGTCGAGAATGGTTGACTTGCCGGCACCGGTGTCGCCGGTAATAAGAAAGAGTTCGCTGTCAGACAAAGGTTCGGCAGTGAAGTCGATGACGGCATCTTCTATAGAAGCGATATTATGTATGGTGAGTGTCTGTAGTTTCATACCTCTCAGATATTGGCTTTTACTTGTTCCATCACCTCCAGCATCATCTGTTGCATCTGTTCATCGAAGAGCATATTGGTGTCTTTGGCATACATCTGTGCCACTTCTAAAGGTGTCATCAGCCTTAACTGTTCAACGGTCACCTGTGCTGTGGCTGTTCTCGTTGACCGGTGTTTTACTACATTGATAAGGCAGAAGCGGCACTGTTTGCCGTCGGTGAGTTGCACAGCCTCTTGTTTGGCATCAGATGGCAAGGCATCGGTCACCTCTACATTGAGACGGATATAATTAGGCAGGTCATCAGGAAAATCTTTGAGCAATGTTTTGGCATCCTTCCACGAGGCAGCACCTACAGCGGGTAAGGTGGTGAGCGGGTGCGGATTAGCGATGGAAACAGTCTGGACCTTAGGTTGTTCGCCATGGCTGCCAATCTCCACTATGCTCACCGAGTGCTCATACTCTTCGTCAAAACTGACGGGTAGCGGTGAACCGGCATAACGCACATTATGTTTGCCTGTATGAACGAACTGCGGGTGGTGGATATGTCCCAGTGCCAAATAGTCGTAGCCTGTGCCGATAGAGTGAACATCGATGGCATCTATGCCGCCGATGGTCTTGCCGTCGGCATCGTCATGACCTTTGAAGTTGGCACCGGCAATGGTGGTATGTGCTGTGAGAAGAACCGGCAGGTGGTCGGTGTTGCGTTTCTCTGTCTCGTCTAACAACTGTTGCAAGACACCGCCTTGCAGGTTGCGCTCGTGTGTGAACGGCAAGGCAATGACGAAGCCTACACCGGGTATTTGCAGTATATGTCGGTGGGGGTTATCGCGGTCGAACGAACCTATCATAAACACATTGAGATATTCCCACGGAGTGCGGAATATCTCATGTTTGGAACTGCTGTCATGATTGCCTGCCGTGACCACAATAGGCATCTTCGGGCATTGGTCATGCAACTGAATAATCGTCTTATTGAACAGCGTTTGTATGGCAGCCGAGGGTTGCGGCGTGTGATACACATCGCCTGCGATAACAAACACATCAGGCTGCTGTTCTTTGGCTATACCGACCATCTGCTGAAGCATCGACTGCTGCTCTTCAGTGCGGTCGTAACCAAAAAGTGTATGGCCTAAATGCCAATCACCGGTATGAAGGATTTTCATTGTTGGGGGGATACACTCCCTTATTTATCGTGTTTACGCTCGTATAAGGCTTCGTCAACATTGATGATATAGTCAGCCATCTTCTCTATCTCAAGGATGATATCCATATAGTTGACACCGGTTGAGTAGTCGTACTCTTTGTCGGTGATGGACTGCATGTTCTGTATCTTCAGTTCGTTGCGGAAGTTGTTGATTTCGTTCTCCATATTGGTCATTTGGTAGAACTCATCCCGAGTGACGTTTTCTTTTTCAAGTGCTTGCACCATATATGCTTCGGCAGTGCTTGCCAAATAGAGCATCTGTTCCACGTTCTTATTCTGCTGGTCGGTGTATTGCACTTTGCTGTCGAACTTATGCCTTATGTATCGTGAGAGGTTGTAGTTGGCATCTCCCACCGACTCCAGTTCGCTCACTATACGCAACATCTTATGCACTTCGCGTTTGGACGTGTCGCTCAGTCTGCCGTCTGCCACTTGGTTGAGGTACTGCGCTATCTCATATTCCATTCTATCGCATATACCTTCATATTTCTCCACGCGTGAGTAGATCTTAGTGAACTGCAACTCATCTTTCTCGCTGAACAGGTCGTGAATCATACCCACCATTCGTTGAGTGCGTACGGCGAAGACATGCACCTCTTTCCAGGCTTGCAGAATGGACAACTCACTGGTGGACATCAGACCGCCGGAGATAAACTGCAACTGACTGTCGGTCTCTTTCTGTTCGGGTGTTGAAGGCAAGATCCATGTAACTAATTTCTCCAACTGAGGTATAAAACCAATCAGAATACAGGTGTTGGTTAAGTTGAAAGCCGTATGGAAGGTTGCCAAAATACCGTTCAGCCGGTCAGGCGACACATCCGACGGTACACCGGGCTTAAAGTCCACACCCCACATATCACATATTCCTCCTACAAACCAGCGGAAGATAAAGAGCACCCAAATAACGCCAAAGACGTTGAAGATAAGGTGTGCCAAGGCAGCCCTTCGTGCTTGCAAGGAAGCAGACATTGCCACAATATTAGAAGTGATGGTGGTGCCTATATTCTCACCCAAGACCAAAGATATACCCATATCCACCGGCAGCACATGTGTGGCACACAGGGTCATCGTGATAGCCATAATGGCAGCCGACGACTGCACGGAAAAAGTGAGTATGCCGCCCACTAACAGATAGAGAAAATAACTGCCATACCCCCAATTAGCCGTGGTCTGAAAAAAGTTGCGAACGGCACTCATCTGGTCCAGATGCATATCCGTCGCATTGATTTTGAGGGTTGTCAAACCTAATAGCATAAGCGACAGACCCATCAAAAAATCACCCATATTGGTGTTTTTCTTCGTATGTATGAGTACCACAGCGAGAATGATAGCAGCATAGATGACGATGCGCAAATCGAACGAACCACCGCCAAGAACCATTATCCATGCCGTAAAAGTGGTACCTATATTGGCACCCATAATAACCGATATAGCCTGAGAGAGAGACAATATGCCGGCAGACACAAAACTGACAGTCATCACCGTCGTGGCTGTGGATGACTGAACGGCAGCAGTGATGAACGAACCGGTCAAGACACCGGTAAAACGGTTGGTAGTCATAGTGCCAAGCACGTTGCTTAACTTGCTACCTGCCATCTTTTGCAGACCCTCACTCATAATCTTCATTCCGTACATAAGCATCGCCACGGAACCTAAGAGAGTAAGGATTTGGAGAAGTAATAGCATATTAGTTAGGAATGAGGAGTTAGGAATGAATGATCATCTATTTAATCAAAAACCACTGCAAAGGTATGGTGTTTTTGTCAATTGCACAAATTATGCGCACTTTTTAGGTGGTGTTTATCGTCCTGTTCCGCTATGTCGATATTTCTGTTTGGGTATCTTAGGCGATGCCATATCTCTTTCCGACTCAAAAGGTCCGCACAGCCGACACTTGTAGTCGAAATAAGTGCCAAAGAGCACGGTGAGTTTGACACCGGCATAAAACTGGTGCAGATGTTTGTTTTTGGCATCGGTGGTAGAGAAGACGTGATGAAACTGATATTGAGGGAAATCCCATTTATAGTCTTGTGGGATATGAATGAGTGTTAGGTCGGTCTTAGGCATTGTATTGAGCAATCCATAATCGACGAAAGCGGCAAATCGTAAGCGTGACTCATACCGTTCTTTCCACTTTTTCTTGCCGTTGCCGTTGGCAGGTCGGTATTTGGAGCGCACACCCAGTTCGCGACCATACTCATAGCCTATCTCCAAACTGACTAATATATCCCACGTTGATTTAAGTGCATTATCGTTTCTTTCTATCGGCACATTTTTTCTCATGCCGTGGTTATCCATCTCCCACATCTGTCCGAGGAATTGTGGATAGGTGCCGGATGTATGTCCGGCAGCCTTGACGGATGTTCCGCCAAAGTCGAAGCGATAGTCAATTTTGAAGCCTGTAAGGAAATAAGCGCCACGAATACCAGCACCGATGAGCAACGGCAGTTGTGCATGCAAGTCCCACGCACGGTCACGACGGCGGAAGAAGTCGTAACGCAATGTATATGGATAATCTCTGGCATCCACTACCCTATCGTCGAAGAAAGTGGTGTCGGCAACGCGGTTGGTTACATCCTGCCATTCCACACCCAACCCCCATTGGAACTTGAGGTAATAGTATTGCAACTCATAGCAAACACCGCCCCCCACTCCATACCCTCCGGGTTTGAAGGAAACGTTGTTCATATCGGCAAACGATGTTGAATATGCTCCGTTGAGATAGAAGCCGAAGAGGTGGTGTACGTCGGAATAAACCCCCGTTCGCAACCCGTTGCGGTCAAGACGACGATCGGAATAGTTGGTATGTCCGCCACCTAACAGATAAGCACGGGGACGCTTGGCTGAAAGGGTAAAGGCCGTCAAAAGGAACAACAGACAGAGTATATATCGCAGTTGAAGGTTATTCATTGGCTATGAGGATCTCAAATGAGCGGCAGTCGCCATTGTCGGTACAGAGTTTGACTATGACGTATCTTTCGGTATCGGGCAGTGTGATAGAGCCGCCGTAGTTGTTATTATCGGGATAGAAGCGTCCTGTCTGATAGAGTGCACCGCTCATTGAGTACACCCAATAATATCCCGGTTCGGTGGTTAATATCCAAACGACGGGGTGTGAGCGTATGACGAGTGTAGGAACAATAGAGAAATACTCTTTTTGCGGCACTATATGGTCGTCTATCAGTATGGGGCAGATAGGGCAAGTGAAGGTGGTGTAGCCGTCATCTTCGCGTGTTAGTTGCACCTTATATTCGTTTCGGCAGTGTCGCGAGAAGATATCGCCGTTCCAGTTGAGATGCAGGCTATCAGGCAGATAGAGGAACTCACGCGTCTGTCCGGGAATAGGTTGGTCGTTGTAGTACCATTGGTAGTGTGAGAACTGATAGCCGCCGTTATAAATGTCGTTATAGAGCAAGATACCGTCGTTCCAATGCTGTTCGTGTATCCACGAGGGATAGAAGATATTCAGTGTTGTATCTTTGCCTTGCAGACTATCGTTACAATAGCCGTTATGCAGGACTATGCGCATAGCGTATCTGTTGGGACGGGGATATTGTTGTCGGTCTTGCTCCACAAACTCCTCTACCCCGTTCCAAGTCTCAAAATAGGTTGGATGCGGCATAGGCAAGACCTCACCGTGTGGTACGGGGATAGTGATGATTTGGTTTTGCGGGTCGGAGACAGGTAAGTGAACAATATCTTTGAAGCCCTGCTCATGACCGAGAGTGTCAAAATAGACTGAAAACTCGTCTATATACCTGCCGTGGTAGGTATAGTGGATATTCAGTTCCTGTTCATCGGCACATATATCCGGATAATAGAGGGTATAAGTGGTTGGTGGAATGACGGTTATGCGTGTATAGATAGTATGTCGGCAATTCCATTTATTGAGTGTATGTTCAATGTAGAAGCCCGATTTATCGTAGTAGAGGTTAGGATTAGGTTGTGCCAATGTGTCGTGTTCGGTGGGATAATAGCGGTCGTATAGACAGATGGTATCAAAGAGCAAGGTATAGGTGGTATCTAACACATTGAGATGCAAGTGAATGATGCTGTCGCAATCCTCGTATGTGAAGAAATGGTAGGTGCTATCGAAAGAGGAATAAGTGTCTTGTCGTTTCAGTTGCGGATAGGTAACGCTTATGTTTTCGTTTATATATGGCAGTTCGTCAACACACATAGTGTGCGTTAGGGAATAATCGTAGGCTTGCCGTATATGCAGTCGCAACTCATAAATGCTGTCGCAGGGGTAGTGGCGTGTTGTCAGTGAGTCGAAGCAGACAGTGTCGCCGCCTTGCTTTGCAATAGACCTATCGTGCCAATAATAGACTTCATTGGAACAGATAGTGTCGTACTCGACAAAGTGGTATGCGGGATGGATGGTTGCGTGCAGCACATAGACGGAATCGCAACTGCAATCCTCGTATTGATAAGTGGTGATAGTGTCGCGCTTACCGTTGTTCACCACCACTATGTCTCTCCCTATCTTGGCTTGCTGCCGTGTGATACAGGTGTCGATGAAAGTGGTATCCTTGGGCGGTATATAGTCGTGCCTATTATAGATGACAGGTGTGTATCCTGCCAATGAGTCTTTGTGCAAGAAGCGAATATACTCATCGGAGCAAACACTGACTGTGTCGTTGAACTCGTAGGTAGGACAGATAGAGACGATGTAATAAGCCACTATAGTGTCGCAATGTAAGGTATCGTCGTTGCGTTTGTAGTGATATTCGCCTATGGCTAAATCCGACGGACTGACGGTCTGATTAGGCGACCACAACTCATATTGCTCAACCGTATATTTACTTGAATCAGGATTAAGATAGATAGTGTCGCGCGCTATATAGAACTGGTTTTCGCACACATGACCAAAGATCTCATTGGTAACGACAGGATAGACATAGAGCGAGAGATAGAAGACCGAATCACAACCTAAATAAGTGAGGTGCGGGTCGGAGAAAATCTCTTGTGTTTTGTCGGTATAATACATACTATCAAGATGTTCTGCCGTCGAATGCCATTGGAAGGAGTCGTCCCAACATATTTTGGCGGTATCGATATGTACGTATGAGGGGTAAACATACAAAGCATATTCCACCAGGCTGTCGCATCCGTTCACTGTCTGCAAGTGGCGACTGAAGACAGTGTCACGGATGATCACTTGCCCTGTATCATAGAGTACGGGGTGGAAACGGAAAGTGTCGGTATGATAGATATTACCCTCGGCGTTGTTGTGATAGTGGAACTCATAAATAGAGTCGGCACTGCATAGCGGCGGCAGCGTATCATAGTAGATGCCGCTATGGTTGATGGTCAGTGTCAGGTAATAGATACTATCACAACCGTGTGTTGTCTTTTCAAAAATCGTATCGCGGAAGACGGTATCTTGCGTGAGGTAGTTATCGTTAAGGCAGAACAAGCAACTATCTTGTTCGAGAAGAGCGTAGTGGTCATCGGTTATGAAGCCGGCACCGCGATAATACCTTCCGTGCCAAGAGAAAGTGTCGGTGGCGCAGATGGTGTACGGCTCGTAGAAATAGTAAGAGGGATGAACTGTCAGTCGTAGGCAAAAGACGCTATCGCAACCGTGTCTTGCAGGCAGGGTATCACGATATACGACAAAACTGTCGGTCGGTTCGGATATATCTATTCGTCGGTTGAGAGGATTGCCGTGCAGGTTATACCACAACTCGGCTTTTTTGGTGGAGTCTTGACAGATAACACTATCTTGCCATATCTCGTATGCGGGGAAGACAGCCACCTTGCGCAAGATGACTGAATCGCAACCTAAGGTAGTACGTACCAAAGTGTCAATGGTCAGTCTGTTGATTATTGTATCATACTCGTTATGAGTACTTACCACCCATTCGCCATTACGGTTATACTCCTGCAAGACCTTACCCTGACTGTCGAAGAGTGTATAGATATCGGTGTCGCAAATAGTGTCGTTCTCCACTTTGACAGGTAAGGTATAAGTGGGGCGTATGTGCAGATGAAGGATGCAGGTGCTGTCACATTGATAGAAGTAGGTGCCGTATCGGTTGGTAAAAGTATAATCGCCATCCGAAAGAGTGGCTCTAAGGGGTTGATTAACAGAGCCTGTATATAAATCACCCACTATCATACTATCCTGCCATAGATAGTACTCGTTCTGACAAATGGTGTCATTCACAATACTATCACGGTAGGTGGGTGTGACGAGCAGATGCAGATACCACACACTGTCGCAACCTTGTATATCCTGTTCGTTGCGATTCTCATCAAAGCCTTTGTTATAGGTCTTTGTGGTGTAGTACTTCTTATACAGATACTGTCCTGCGCTACTTATCTCTATCTTCTCTTTTGCCGTTTCTCTACCATCGGCTGTGACGAGATGATATGATCCGCTATTATGCCCATTCCACAGGTAGTAAGGTTCGTCGGCGGTGATAACCTGACAAACGGTATCAGTATCGCTATACTCGTAGGTGGGGTTATTTCTCAGGTCAAGCACCAGGATGGAGTCGAACTCGAAACCGACGGTCAATAGTGAATCGTAGTATAAGCCGGGGGAGGAAAGACCACTCTTCACTTTTCTATTATCTATCCTATACCAGTCGTATGTTTCGTTGTCGCACTTATATTGAACGATGGTATCTCTAAAAGTAGGTCCCACTTTCAGTTCAAGCCGGAAAGTACTGTCGCAGCCGTGTACAGTGCGATACGACAACACATCAAACGCATTGACTATCTTGCCTTCGGGTATAAGGGTTATGTAGGGATATCGGTTAGTGTCAATAGTATCTCTATTCACTTTGCAACCTATGTACAGTGTATCTTGCCATAGATAGGTCTGTTCGTCCGACATAGTGTGAGAGGTGGTGTCGCGATAGACGCTGTCAATGGTGAGGTGCAGCACTATGATACTATCGCAACCACGCAACTGACATTGGCTGCAAGTGCGGGTCGTGAGCGAATCGATATAAGTATAATCACCAATACGGTTAGTAGGTATATTGAAACGACTTATTCTTTTCTTTTGTTGCACATCCCACACCATTAGCGGCAACAGGTCGGTTTGCTTATCACCTCGTGTCCAGTCGTAGGTGTCATATTGGCAGACTCGGTCTGCACTCTCCGAGTAATAGGTAGGATGAACATAGACTATATGTGCTATCGCACTATCGCAACCGTTGACGGTCGGTGTCGTCATCTCTAAAAGATATGACTGAACGTGTTTAGTGCCATCTGCTTGCTCACTGATAAGCCATTCACCATTAGCATTATAGACAGTGCCGTCGAAGAAAGTGTAAGTCTCATTCTCACATATATGTTTCTTCGTCGTATCAACAGGTGTTGAATAGGCGGGATAGACCACTAATGACAGTTTAACCACTTGCTCACACTGACGATTCGTTCCATTGGCAGGTATAACATCGTAATAGTCACCGCTGATATGAAGATCCTTCAATGTGCCGTCGTAATCATTATATCCTGCTGACTTATAGTCAAACTCATACGGTACACCCTCACATATATCATCTATGTAAGAAATTGTATCTCTGTTGCTTACTTGTATATTGTAGGTAACTATACTGTCGCAATCATATAGTTGGCTCTCAAGTTTTTCTACTATTGTTCCACCTTTATAATCAGCCGGCAGAGACTTCTGATTGATCGATTCATATACATAGGGTTTGTCGGGGTCGGTTAATGCTTCAGGGCACAAAGAGAGTTCGACAGTAGTATATAAAGTAGGCAAGATAGTCAGTCGAAGTGCAACCACATCTATACAACCTTCAGAGGTTAAGACAGTGTCATTTATTTCCACTGTTTCTTTTTCTTGAGAGCGAGGATGAGGTTTAGAGATGTTTTGCAGTTTAGTATATCTCGTGTCGGAGTAACTATACGGTGTGTTGCTTTCACAAACGGTTACTTCTGCTAAATGGTAGTCGGTAGGATTGACCTTGAATGTAACCGTCAGCAATGAGTCACAACCGTGATAGTTGGTAAGCGTATCTGTAAAAACAGTATCTCTATAAAACTCTTTGCCTGTATTATTATCTATCCACGGCAACTCATTGTCGCATACAGCCACCGACAATTCATTTTCACTATGCTTCCACTTATTGAGCCGTATATGCACTATACTATCACACCCTACCGACGAACGCTTGGATAGAGTAATGGCATTATCACCTTCTTGCAATGGATAAGTTACGGGATTGCCGTTCGGAACGTAATCTATATATGACGTATCGCTCTCAAAATCACACAGATTGATAGTGTCGTATGAATGTTTGGAATCTAACACTCGAAGCGTAACATAACAAATAGAGTCGCAACCGTAGATATTCGCTTCGGGATGAGTCTCTTGTCTCTCTACTGCTGACTTAAACTCGTGATTATTATACCAATACGGCAACTCACTTCTACAGATAGTGATTGTCTCCTGCCCTTTGGTGACGGGAAGGATAGTACGTTTAAGCGTTACCGTACTATCACACCGTGCAGGAGTACGCGTTTGAAAAGTATGCGTCAGTGTGTAAGTATGAGGGAAAGGCTTGTTCCTATCGCCGGAAGGAATGGTCAGCGTCTTGTTTTCTAAACCGTCGGCACTATAAACAACCCATTCCCACCACTTGTCTTCCGTTTCACATAGATTGTCGGATAGTTCAACCGGTTCTGGCGAAGGATAGACATAGAGTTGCAGATGAATAGTGCTGTCGCAATTGTGAACGGTCTTCAATGTACGCGTTCTTTCTATCTGCACATAATGCCCTGTTGGAGGAGCATCAAAATCGAATGGTATGTCTTCTATCGTTTCGTCGGCATTCTCTCTTCTCCACTCAAAATGTCCTTCCGAATAACATAGGTGCTTCACTATCGGTTGATTATCATACACGGGATAAACAGTTAATTGCAAATGCCATATACTGTCTTGTCCTTCAGCCGTCTTCAGATTGTCGGAATAATTATATGTACGGGGAGACAAATTATCCGGAATGATAACGGGATTGTTCTGCCTATCACTATGTCCGGACCATATATATGGTTGCTCATTTTCACATATAGTGGCTGTATTCTGCTGATTATATGTCTGTTGAACAATAACCGTAATGTTTATTGTACTGTCACATCCGTGTCTGGTTTGATATGTCTTTTGAAGCGTATGCGTACCAACCGGCAAATGATGTGTCTCACCTTGCCACTTGTAGTTTTTACCTTCTGTGTCGGTGATAGTAACCGTCGGCTTATTGATATTCCACACTTTATACACATCAATTCTTCTTAAACGGATGTACTCACACCCTTCTTCAGTTTTGGTTTTCAGAGTGTCGAAATAAGCCGTATCACCTTTCATTCCGGCACGGAGAGTTTTTTCGTTTCTCAAGAAATCTATATAGGTATATGGTTCGCAACCTGACACATTTTCATATTCAAACTTACGCGGATTGACCGTCAGATGCAGAATACGAATACTGTCACATCCGCCGGAAGTAGTATATCTTTTCTCGTAATCATAATCCTCATATTTCTTTTTGCCAAAGAAGTCCGAACCCTCTGCTTGAGTACGATTTAGAACTTTTCCATAGACTTGTTCACCTTCCCACTCTGTATAATCGCCACCACAAATAGTGCGGCTCTCCTCAATCTTATATTGCGGGTGAATGATGAAACGACGGGTAACAACACTATCACAATCATTGATAGTAAGAACAGTTACGGTATCCTGCACTATATACGGCTTCTGATAAGAAGTGAAATACGTATCATTCCCCCACCCTTCCACTGGTATCGTTTTCACCACCGAATCTCTGTCTAAGGCCTCTTTAACCACCCAACTATATGGTAACTCTTTCTGGCATAAGACAACCGAGTCGCTTGACCGACCTGCAGGATTGACCACCACTTCCAATGTGCGTATATCAGAGCAACCATGCTCTGTCTTGTACTCACGTTTGTAGGTGCCGGCGGATATGATTGTTGTGTCCTTCCACTGCTGTTCATTCCTACCATACGGTTGACTATCTCCTGCCAATTGCTTACGGTCTTGCGTCCACTTAAACGACTGACCTTCACAAAGAACAACGGTATCGGTCTGCATGTATGAGGGATAGACCGTCAAATGAAGAATCTCTATCTGGTCGCAACCCACGTGCAATGTATCACGAAACTCTTTCTCTTCACCAAGAGTTATCATATCTTGTTTTATCTCTATCTCCTTTCCACCATATTCCGAATGCACTTGCCACTTGTAAGGCAGTTCGTCTTGACAGATAGTGATGGTCTGCTCCCTGTTTTTAACCTCATTAACTGTCAATAGCAATGTATGATAACTCTCACATCCATATTTAGTTAGAGTGGTATCATAATAAGATGTTTGGTATGGATAGGATATAAGGGCGGTATCTATATCATCGCCCACTATCTTTGTTTTTTGCTTACTGTTCTTCTCGTCATAGATAGTCCAAACAAACGGCAATTGGTTGGCACACACGGTGGCAGTGACCGGCTTAGAAGGATTGGGCACAATCTGCACTTTAATCTCCACATTCTGTTTGCAGCCTTCTGCTGTCTGTTGACGGTCGATGAAAGTATAGACCCTGTCTAATTTCATTGTATCTGTCTTATAACCCTCCACCTCTTTGGTATTGTTGCGGTATAAAGGGTTACCATCTTTACCCGTCACCAGTGTATCGGTGCGACTGTTATCGCACACATATCGCATATTGCCATTGCCTTCCGTGGCAGCAACAAAGACGGTATCATTGACTTTGACAATCGCTCTGACTGTGTCTCTTATGAAATTTTCGCAGACAAGCGTCTTTCGCCCTACAATCAGACTCACTTCCCATTTTCCGGGACACTGAAACAGATAATCCATCAAATGAGCCTTCGTCTGATTCTTCTCTATCTCACTAAAACTATGAGAAAAGGTATATGAAGTTTTTTCACAACGTTCACTTCCGTCTGCATTATCAGTATTGCCTACGCGAGTTAATTTCCACTGAAGACTATCGTAGTCGAACTGCACAACGCTCTCTAAATCAATCTTCTCACCAAGGCATATTGCCTTTTCTTTCACTCTTTGACCATCAAGAAGCATCCACATCGGGTGCAGCACACTGCTTCCCCCCGAATAAGCGTAAGAAATATGTTGGTTAAGAGATCTAAGAGCTTTATCAGGACCGTCATATTGATTGCGCTCGTATATACCATATATTCTAACAGTAAATAAACCAAGGTCATTAGATAGAATATGAGAAGAATCACTCAAGTTAACTCTTGAAAAAGAAAAGTCGGTATTCGGAATATCGGTAAAATCTGTTATAGAAGTACCATCTAATTTCATATACTCTTTACACTTACTGGGAAGAATAATATTTGCATAATGTTTGTAGTATTTATTAAGTGTGTCTTTACCGGATACTTTCGATGACATTTTTAATTGAGCCGCCCTTGTTTCATTGAAGGGTGTCAAAACTATCTTGTTTAATCCATATTCAGTAGGAGTTATAGGAGAAAGTGCAGGCGACCCATAACTATTAAAGGAGTAGTCTGTTGCATATAGATAACAACAGGAAGCCTTGCTCGTTTTATAGTTGATTACCGGCGTATCAACCGGCCAAAATATTTCTTCTTCATATGTTTTGTTTTTAGATATGGTTGCTACTACAGTGCCATTTTTAGAAATTTGTGTATCATCTTCTGATGCTGTAATACGCACAACATCATATGTAAAATGCGATGTTCTTGACACAAAAAAATCTCTTCCCCAATTATCAACAGAAGTGGCTTGATGATAAATATGAGAAAGAGTATTTCCACTGGCTACTTTAGATAATTGACCTCCCTGAAATACCGCTATCGGATATTTAGAGCAAATTTTTGTGCCGGATAATGATTTTTCAGAACTTTGATAATAATATCCCCAGGTTTGACCCGCATTTAATATAATAGTTGTGTCTTCTTTGTATTCTATTTCTTCTTTCTCATAATCAATATCATAATTGTTATCGGCTAAAGAAATTGTTATTTCATTATTATCCTGTGTTGATACGATTGCAAATTCCGTACTTTGGTCATCGTTATGGTATGTCTGTATAATATATTCAGTTCCTAAATATGTCGAAGGGTAAATAAGAGTGCCATCGTAGGAATTAGTATTTGCATTTATAGCATATAAACTTATTGGTTTGTCAGAAATGACGCGAAGCCCTTTATTTTTGAATTCATCCGTATTACTATTCGATTGCTCTAAATATGCCACTTGGGGCGGTATCATTATACTATCCTTTCCACCCTTCAAAATATGCATCTCCTTTTTCCAATCTTTGCTACCTTTATCACCTGTATATGTATATATACCTGAAACTGTTATATTTGCAGAATCTTGCGATGTTGCATAGAGCATTAAATCCAAATCCGTTGAGGATATCTGCTGTCCTTTTTGAAACATAAAAGTCACCCAAAACTCGGTGCCTTCGGTGGTGGCTGCGTATGTGTTCCACCTATTGGTGACTATGGAACGGTCGTCATTGTTGTACTGCGCCTTGACAGACATAAAAAAAGCCGACAACAATAATGTTATCGCCATAACACAACAACGTAACCTAATGCGCCTACCGAACCTTACGCTTGCCATATAATACCTACTTTCAGTTGCTTTCCCTAAACCTAAATTAGGCAGATTGAATTCACGTTAGAGTAATATATATATCAGAGAGTTTCCACGCACAAAGGTACGGCAAAAAAATATTGCGCACAATAGTGCGCAATAAAATATATCGAAAAATCTTACAAAATCAACCTAAAATCTGCTTAAACAAATCATCTGTACTTGCTGCGTAGAATAACCTTGCCTTTATGCACATCTTCTATCGCTTGCAATGCAAAGGTTACTCTGCATGAAGATAAGCACAAGAAGCCGGCTAAGGCGCTATCATATTCCCAGCACTGTCGCAGGCGAGATATTAAGTTTGAGGCACATCTTGCGGGCAAGAGCAAGACTCGGCTCTATTTCCCCGTGCATAATCTCACTCATACGCGGCGCGGATATACCCAACAACTCCGCTATTCCCTTTTGAGTAAGCCCCATCTCATACATTCGAAGTTTGATAACAGCAATAAGCGATGGATTCTCTATCGGGTAATGGATTTGCTCATATTCAAAGTACAAATCGCCAAGCAATGCCAGTTCAATGTTTCTGCTGCCACACTTGCACATATAGATGTCTGACTTATGTAAACAAAACAACAGAATGCCTGCCAAATAACAGCAAAAAACGCTCCGGAAGGATTCAGAGCGTTTTTACTGTATTTACCGCAGGTGACTCACCTGCGTACCCAATGAGGCACACCTGCTTACCCCGCACGGTTATTTCACTTTCACACCGTCGATATGATAGATATGTCCGTTGCGGATAATCATCACGTTGCCGTTGTTGAGCACTTTGCGTGGGCTGTTGTCGGCGTTCTCGGTCTCAACGATGTCGGTAGCCATACCTTTGATATGAGTCATCTCACCAAGGCGGCAGTCGTTGCGGTTACCGCCAAGATTATCGAAGCAGAAGTAAGCGGCGGTGGTCATACCGTAGTTGTTTCTCTTGCTGCTGGAGAGAGAGAAGCCCAGTTCGCTTACAGTGCCTAACGAGGTGAGGTCGAGCCATTGCCAGTTCTCAGCGTAGGTCCAATCGTAGTTGACATTGGTGTCGCGGAAGTCAGCGAGGTAGTAGTTCACTTTGCCTACTTCCTCACCTTCAGCGTCAAAGCCTGTGACGGTGAGCAACAGCCAGTCGCCTTTGCCGAAAGGCAGACCTGTGGCACCACCCTCTTCTATTGACATACCATCGCCGTTGAGGATATTATCCACAACCCAAGCGTTATTGGTAACAGCCATACCGCTTACCACTTGCGGAGTAGCGAGAGTAACATTGGCGTTGCCAAACCAGTTGTTGTACCAAATAGCATAGTTCTCACCTTCGGCTGCGCCTCCTGCTGCACTGTATTGGTCGTAATAAGGATTAGTCCAGGAGAAGGTCTTACCGGTGAGGTTAGCCATAGTGATATCATAGTAGAAGATGCCTGATTCACCCCAGTTGTCAACATAAGTGCTGAACACATAGTCACCTGAATTCCAATAGTTATCTTCGTCTTCGAAGTCGGGGTCGCCATACCAAGCCACTTCGTCTTTGAGTGTGCGTTCCTCGAAGGTGGCTGCACCTGTCAGAGGCTTAACATCAATCATAAGGTTGAGAGCGGTATCGCTGTTGACAGCGGTCACTTTCTGACCTTCGGCATTGAAGTATGCGCCGTAGATATTATTGATCCAAACGGTGTCAGGCAGTGTGGTCTCGTTCATATAAGTGATAGTGGTGTTCTCGTTCTCGGTGATGTTGACCTCATAGATAGTAGCGCCGCCGAGTACGGGATAAGCGTCAGTGCCTATTGTCTGTCCGAAAGCGTCGGCGAGGATACGAGCGGCTTTACCGTTGGCAAACTCATCGGCGGTGAGTATAGTGGTAGGAACGGTGGCAGTCTCGTCGATAGCGTAGGCTTGCACGGCGAGGATATTCTCGAAAGTGCCGTTGGTAGCGTGACCGCGTATAGCACCCACGTTAGCACCTGTGCCATTGATAGCACCAATGTTGAAGACGTTCTTCACGGTGGCAGCTTGTTGCATGTTAGCGCTGATACCGGCTACATAGTTCACACCGGTGATAGCGGCGATATTGTAGCAGTTGCTGATAACCACGCTCTTGTTCATTGTGTTGGCAGTTATACCGCCGGCGTAGTTGCCTGTGGCGGTGACAGTTGCTTCGTTGCCGCAACGGTCGATGGTGGTGGCACCGTTGGTGTAACCTGCCACGCCGCCTACGTTAGAAGCTCCTTGCACTTTCACACGGTTGACGCAGTTAGTCATAGTGGAAGCGTTGAGATAGGCTGCTATACCTGAAGCATAACCGCCGGTGGTGGTCACTTCACCTGTTACGGTGAGGTTACTGATAGCACCGTTCTGCACATATCCGAACAGAGCCTGATAGGTGGTAGTGGTGTTGATAAACAGACCGTTGATAGCGTTGCCTTGACCGTCGAACTGCCCATTGAAGGCTTTAGCAGCGGTGCTGCCGCCGGCAGGTGTCCATTCGTAGTTGTTAAGAGAGATGTTGTTTGCCAGTTTGGCTTTGAGTGTGAGGTTGCCGCCATTGATTTGGTTAGCAAACCAAGCCATTTGGTAACCGGAACGGATGATGTACCATTCGTCTTCCATCTCAGGAGCATAGGTAGTGGTAAGGCCATCCCAACCTGTATCTTCAGCGTCGATAGCCTCGAGTGCAACATTGATAGTGGTCATAGCCTCGCTGCTCTCAGTTATCTTAGCGGTGGCTTTGACGGTCTTATATCCGGCTTTTGTTATCTCATAGTTGTAGTCGGCAGTAGTGATGTCATACACACCCTCGGCAGCAACCAACTCTTTGCCTGCATAGTCGGTTACCTTGATGTCAGCATCGGCGGGAGTAATGACGAACGAGAGTTGTTTGGCAGGTCTCTCACGCAGAGTGAGTGTTACTTGTGGCAGTGCGCCGAAGACGGCTTGCTGATTGACGGCGGTGAAGTTAGCACCGCGACCGAATTTCTTTGATGTGTTACGGTGGTTACCGATAGGATCGCCGAAGCCTGAAACGCGAATAACACCATTAGTGAGGACATATTGGTTATTCGCAGCATCGAGGTCAAAGTCTTCAGGCAGAGTCACCGTCACTGCTTGTGCGGCGGGAGTGCTGCAGAAGGTGTATTGGTTGCTTGAACTTTTTATCTCTGCACCGTCGTGTTGATAGATGGTGAAGGCTTGGAAGTTATGCACGCCTGCCAACTTGTTAGCGGGGTGGTAAAGACCTGTCAGTTGCACTGTTATCTTATCGCCCGGGAAGAAGTCGCCTGTCTGCTCACGACCGGCAGCAATGGCTTCTATATGCACGGGTTTGCCCACTAACACTTGATATTCGCTCACACCACTTTCGTTGGTGAGTTGCACTATCTGTCTGCCGTTCTTCACGCGGACGGTATATTCTTCTGTTTCAGCATTATAGGTCACACCTTCAGTGCCGAAGCCGTTGTAGGTGGCAGCGTTCTCACCAATAGCGGGGTAAGCCACTTTCACGCTTGCAACGTTAGAGGGTTTGAAGGTATAGTCGTAACCGTCTTCTGTATCAATGAAATAGAAGACATCGAAATCAGCATCGTAGGCTGTACCTGCCAGTTTGTATTGCGTGGTGTTGGTCTCGTTGATGGTCATTCCCGTTTCAATGCCTGTGGCAGCGTCACCCACTGTTACGACGAACACACCTGTGTTCTCCGGCCATATAGCCGACCAGTATTCGCCGCCGGTCATACCGATGAGACGGATAGCGTCGTAGGTGACAGTGACGATAGCCGTACCGTTACCTACAGCGTGCAGTGTACCGTCGGCATCGATGGTAACAACCTTGTCGTCAGCCACGCCGTTGATGTCGGTCACGGTGTAGTGGTAGTCAGGCTCAATGAAATAGTTGGCAGTGATGGAGTTTATCACTTCCCAGTTGCGCAGAGCAATAAGGTCGTAGGTCTGACCTTGTGCCAGTTTGAGGTGCTCTTGAGCATTGATATTGAGGAAGATATCAGCCACGTTATAACCGCCGTTGGATTTAACATCGCGGTCGATCCATTTCGGACTTTTAGCAGTGAAGTCAGCCTCTGTGATGGTTATATCCGTACCGTCGGCTTTGAAGACGCCACCTTGTGTCAAGCCACCGGCTTTCGACACGCGGTAGTTATATTCCGACCCTTTGGCGAGGTTGTAGGTGCGTGTTGTACCTTCCACGCTGACAGGTGTTTCCTCAATGAAAGCGACGAAGTGTGCTGTTTTTCTGCCCACGAAGACGGTAGCGTCAGCGGGTGCAGAGATGACCACTTGTTGTGCTTCGGGGATAGCCATTGAAGCGGTGACGTTGGAGTTGATAGTACCGGTCTTGTAGCCTGTGGTGAACCCTTCGACTTGGCGTGCTGCTGAAGGCACATAGTCGAAATAGTAGGTATGACCTTCCAAAGCCAAGACTGTCTTGCGGCCGGCAGTCTTGCTATTGCCCATCACTACTGTCTGTGCCACACCTTCCTTGCTGATGATCTGATAGTTGATGGTGTAGTCGGTGCCATACTCCCACTCTTTGTTGGTGGCGTAGGCTGTCAGTGTGAAGACCTTCAGTGCCAGGTCCTCGTCTGCCACGGTGAACTCGATAGTACCGTTCACGGTAGTACTGTCGGTATCGTAGGCAGTGAGGATATAAGTGCCGGCATTGACGGCAAAATCATACACTTTGTTGGTCGGCTTACCAATGGCGACGGCATCGCCGGTAGCTTTATCCGCCAAAGTCATAGTGGTGCTGATGGCGTTCATCGTCACTTTGACGTTGGCAGCCATAGCAACCACAACCGAAGCCATCATAAAGATGGCAGAGAAGAATAGTTTTCTCATAATGTTTGGTTTGTTAGTTAATTATTTTTGTTTTGTGCTTGTTATATATAAGTATATATACGCCTTCTTGTGTCGGCACTTGATGTCCCACATACTGTCCGCTTAGGTTATACACCGCTTTAAGGTTATCTGTAGAGAGTGTTTCGTCTAAAGCCGTGTCGTTGAGCGTAGTGGCATAGACCTGTGCTTTTTCCGACTTATTGCCTACTATATCTTCGGCCTGTAACTCAATCAGATAGTTGGTGGCAGGCAGAAGGTCGGTGATGGTATATTCGGTGGCGGTGGTACGTCGTATGAGTGTACCGTCAAGCCACATATTATACCTTTTTATTCCCACATTATCCTTTGCCGGCAGCCACGTGACGGTGATAGAGTGAGATGTGGTCTGCACCGCTATGTCAGTAGGCATCTCAGGTGCTGTCTCATCGATGGTGGAGGCAGTGACAGAAGCCGTTTCGGAGAGCATATCGGCATTGGCAGCAGTGACGGAAAGAGTATATTCGGTGTAAGGCTCAAGGTTGGTGAAAGTGTAGGTATTGGTGTTGGTTACCCCTACTCTCTCATTATTAAGCGACAGGATATACTCCTGAGCATTAGCCACTTCGTTCCAAGTGAGAGTGAGTGTTGTCTCTTTCTTTTCGGTCACGGTCAGTCCGCTTGGGCGAAGCAACATCTGTTCTTGGTCGATAGCCTCGCTCACACTCAGTTTGTCAAGACAGAAATAGACGGCTGTATTAGCGCCATAGAGTGCGTCCTCGTCGGTGGTGGCCATAGTGAAATAGATACCGCCGATAGTGCCAAGAGGTGTAATGTCGAAATACTCCCATTGGTCAGACTGCAGCAACCGTCCGTCCTTGAACTCAGCCAATATATGTGTGGCTGTTGCGCCGGTGGGTTCACCTTGTTCATTCAAACCGTGAGCGATAAGTACGAACCGGTCGCCATCCTTGGAAAAACCTTCCGAAAAACTGTCGCCGTTGATATTTCCATAATAGGGCCACGGGTGATTGCATATATATACGCCAAGTGCTTTATGCAACTTGCCGTCGGTCAGATCCACTTGCACACTATGATATTGTTCGTTCTCCATTGAGAAGCCCCAGTAAGCCACTAAATACGGAGCACCTTCTTCCACTTGTCCTTCGCTATTCAGTCCGCCACCTGCCATACAGCCCCATTGGTGTAGGATCCAGCCGTCGGAATCGCCTTTGCCAAAGTCTTCAGCCGAACCGTTGGTACAGAGCGTGAAGCCGTCCCAATAAGCCATACCGCCACCGCCATCGGAAGTGCCGGTATGTGAGAAACGGAACAGGTTCTGCTCCACATTCACTCCATCACGATAGGTATCAACCCAATAGCCGTCAGCCGTCATCTCACAACCACCCAATGCCTCTTCCAAATCGAGGGTAACAGGCTCTTGAGCATACAACGACAGAGCCAAACAAAGCGATAAAAAAAGATATTGAACTTTCACTGTTATGTTGTTAAAGGTTGGTTAGTAAACAAAACCGCGTGTGCTGCTACCTATATGGCAGAAGTAGAAAGCAGCACACGCAGTCCGTATGTTACACATCGCCGCATAGCACGCTTTCGTCAGAACTAAGCGACAAAGAAATGAGTATGAAAATAAAAGTTTTAACCCCATCATATCTCCAATCCGCGGGAGTATATAACGATATGCTAACCGGTCGTCTTCTGACTTATCTCATACGTTGGTTTCTGCCTTCCCGAGACATAATCTCAGTGACAATAAGAGGTGATAACCAACTTTTTTCAGAGAATCACAGCAGCGGGTCTGCGCAGGAATCGCACCTGCTTCCGTTACCGTTAGCGGGGGCAAAGGTACAGCGATTATTTCTTACTTACAAATTTATGCAACTTTTTCTTTTTCAGCACCATCTTTTCTTTTGTTCATTTTGTCACCTTAACATATCAAAAACCTACAATAATTCATGATTTTTGACATAAATTGCTCATTTTGCACTGTTTTATATAAAAAGTGTGCAAAAACGACATTAGTGCAACTGGACACCATCTCTTTCACCACCGACAAAGAGAGTTTCGATGTTGCCGGTTGGTATCAGATCAAGCAAGACCAAACCACCGTCAATCTGCAAGTGCCTGCCGGTTCTGACCTCATAGGCGACGACATTCCGCAAACAGCCGACGACTGCAATGAGTGGCGCACTTTCTTCCTCAACCTCGACAACCAGCCTTACATACCCGATGCTTTCTTTATGGCATGCAATGAAGCAACGGCTATACACGATATTGATGCTCAGATCAATAACGCCAATAGCAAAATCCTGTATAAAGGGAATATCTACATCCTACGACACAACCACCTTTATAACCTCTTAGGTGTGGAAATAGAATAGGAAAATATCTATTCTGTCGCTATAATATCGGTTCTGTCAACGCTTGTCCTTGGCAGAACCGAATTCTTATATCTCTGTCGTCGCCCACATAGACGAAGCGTTGAATACGGTCGGCAAGCGTATAGTGGTCGTAGTTAAGATAGGAATCGTCAATAACCAAAGCGTCGAAGGCATAACCTTTCTCAAAACTGCCCACTTTGCCGAAGAAAGAGCCGCCTGCTTTGGTTGCCAAATAGAAGGCTTCGCTTAGCGAGAGGAACGGTATCTGTCCTTCACTGCGTGCATAATGCAGTTTGCTCACCTGTATGGCATACTGCATAACGCGCAACATCGACATATAATGCCCTGCCGACACATCAGTGCCCAAACCAACATTTATACCTTCTTTGAGGAAAGTGGCAACAGGTGCAATGCCGGAAGCCAGATTAGTGTTGGAAGTGGGACAATGCACCACAGTCACTTTATTCTCTTTGAGCATTTGCATCTCCTCCCCTGCCGAATAGCAGCAGTGTGCCATCAGTGTAGGTGTCTGCCCTAACAGACCATACCGGCGATAAGCATCGGCATAGCAAGTGGAGAGCGGCTCCAACTCCTTAACCCACTCTATCTCTGACCTGTTCTCGCTCAGATGCGATTGCACGGGCAGGTTATGCTCACCGGCTAACCGTCCATAGACACGCAGCATCTCAGGCGTACAGGAAGGGATAAAACGCGGAGTGAGGATGGTTCTGACCCTATCCGAATGAAGCGACAGACACTCTTCCAACTGCTCAAGATGGAACGTCTCCACCTCTTTCGGCGTGTTTCTGAGGTTATCAGGACTATTGCGATCCATTCCAACCAGTCCGACATAACCCCCTAAGCCAGCCTCTCGGAAGAGTTGCATGAGCCGTTTGGTGGTTTCGGGGTGAATAGTGGCAAAAGCGCAACTGCGCATAGTGCCTTGCATCCACAGTTCGTGCACAAAACGGCGATAGATACGTTCGGCATAGCCGGAATCGGCAAACTTAGCCTCTTCGGGGAAGGTATATTTATTGAGCCACGGCAACAACTCTTCGTCTAACCCTAAGCCGAGGTTACGATACTGCGGTGCATGTATGTGCAGGTCGTTGAAAGCTGGTATGAGCAGTCTGTCGCCATAGTCGGTCACCTCTATCTGCGGCATATTATGCTCCGTCTGATATCGGTCCACACAGTCGGTTACGGCTTCCACCAAGCCTTCGCTGTTGACTATGACATAACCGCGCTCAACGATACTGAAAGCGTCGGGTGTAGGGGTGAAAAGGATATTGGCTCGGTAGGCTCGCATAAAAAAGAATAGATTAGTGGGTATTATGGTTGTCGGTTTGACGGCGGAAGATGAAGTTAAGAATAAAATAGTTAATCACTCCGGCTATGAGAATAGCCACTATACCTGCCACTCTATCGCTTAAGTTCAGCCACAGCAGCAGAGCCAGTAACCCTGCTTGTATCAAATAGTTGACACCTCTTGACAAGGCGAAGCCTCCGGCGTTCTTCCAATCGGGTTTGCGCTCAAAAGTATAGAAACTCGTGGCAAGATAGTTAGCGGTGGTTTCGATGACAAAAGCGAGGGCGAAAGCGGCTTGCACCAACCAGTCGGAATCGTTTGTGTCGATACCAAAGCAGAATAGGAAGAAGTCGTAGAGCGATATCTGCAGCAGCGTTCCTAATGTGCCTACTATCATAAAGCGCACGGCTGAACGCGACTTCTGAGGGATTCTATGTGTTGGCAGTTTCACTTGAAGCGGCATTTTATTCTTAAAGCGATTATTCTATGCTTGCTAACATCTCAGCCATAGCATCTTTCAGTCCGGCAGTGTTTCGTCCGCCTGCCGTAGCCATTGCCGGCTGACCGCCACCGCCACCTTGTATATGTTTGGCAGCCTGTTTGATAAGTGCGCCGGCGTTCTTCCCTTCGTCCACCAACGGCTGACTGAAGAAGACGGCTATCTGCGGTTTGCCCTCCTGTTCGGTGGCAGCCATAAGAGCGAAGCGTTCGTTGTGGAACTTACCTTTGAGCAAGGGTAAGATACTGCGTATCATAACGTTGTCGGCTATGCCTTCAAGGAGCACCATCTTAATGCCGTTCCTCACTTCGGCACGCTCTAACAGTTGGTCGCAGAAACGCTGAACACGCTCTTGCATCAACTCTTCCATCTGTTTTTTCAGTCCGGCATTCTCGTCGATGGCTTTGTGTATAGCGCCTGCGAGGTCGGGAGCATTATTAAACAGACTTTTGATACCGACCAACATATCGTGTTGTGCGTAATACAGTTCGTCGGCTTTACGAGCTGTGACGGCTTCAATACGTCTCACACCTGCTGCTATGGATGTCTCCGCCACGATGCGTATAGAGCCGATGCGACCGGTGCTGCTCACGTGGCAACCACCACACAGTTCGACCGACGGACCATACTTGATAACTCTCACATCGTCACCGTATTTCTCGCCGAAGAGAGCCATTGCTCCCATGGCTTTGGCTTGTTCGATGGGTGTATGGCGACTCTCCTCCAAATGGTAGTCGCGTCTAACCAGTTCGTTAGCCAACTGTTCCACACGGCGCAGTTCGTCGGGCGACACTTTTTGGAAATGTGAGAAGTCGAAGCGCAGCGAATCGGCAGTGACGAGCGACCCTTTCTGCTCCACGTGCTTGCCTAACACTTCACGCAAGCAGTAATGCAAGATATGTGTTGCCGTGTGATTGCACATTATGGCCTGCCTTCTATCCTTGTCCACACGTGCTGTCAGCGTTGTGCTTGACAGCAGTTCGTCGGGCAGTTGAGCCAATATATGCACAGGCAAGTTGTTCTCACGCTTGGTGTCTAACACTTGCCACTGACCATTGTCGGTGATAAGCAGACCGGTGTCACCCACTTCGCCACCCATCTCAGCATAGAAAGGTGTGCTGGAGAGCACCACCTGATAGAAGTCCTTTCCTTTCTGCGTCACTTTGCGATAGCGCAAGATAGAGGTGGGTGTCTCCCACTCGTCATACCCCACAAATTCTGTTTCACCCTCTTGCAGCACCACCCAATCGCCAAGGTCTTGCTTATTGGCTTGTCTGCCCATCTGTTTTTGGTGTTCGAGGGCTTGGGTATATTCCTGTTCGTTGGTGGTCATCTGATGTTCGCGAAGTATTAGTTCGGTCAGGTCGAGCGGGAAGCCGTAGGTGTCTTTGAGTGTGAACACATCGTAACCGCTTATCTGTGTCTTACCGGCTTTTGTGGCATCGTTTATGAGTCTGTCCAGCAGGCTTATACCTTTGTCGAGAGTGCGCAAGAATGCCTCTTCTTCGGCGCGTATGACGGGCGTTATCTGCTGCTCTTGTTTCTTGAGTTCGGGATAGGCTTCGCCCATATCGGCAATGAGTTGTGGCACAAGCAGATAGAGGAAGGCTTGTCGTTGGTTGAGGAAAGTGTAGGCATATCTGACGGCGCGTCGCAGTATGCGTCGGATGACGTAACCTGCTTTTTCGTTTGAAGGCAGTTGTCCGTCGGCAATAGCGAAAGCGATGGTGCGTATATGGTCGGCAATGACACGCATAGCCACATCGGTAGGTTCGGCTTGACCGTAACGCACACCTGTTAACTCACCTATACGTTGCAGCATGGGTTGGAAGACATCGGTGTCGTAGTTCGACTGCTTGCCTTGCAGTGTGCGAACGAGCCTCTCGAAGCCCATACCTGTGTCAATAACATGCATAGGCAGCGGCTCAAGCGAACCATCGGCTTTGCGGTTGTACTGCATAAAGACCAGGTTCCATATCTCTATCACCTGCGGGTGATCTTTATTGACCAACTCGCGTCCAGGAACGCGCTTTTTCTCTTCTTCGGAGCGACTGTCCACGTGCAGTTCGGAGCACGGACCGCAAGGACCGGTATCGCCCATCTCCCAGAAGTTGTCGTGGCGGCTGCCGTTGAGTATATGGTCTTGCGACAGGTGCTTAGCCCAGATGGCAGCGGCTTCATTATCGCGCTCCAAACCTTCATCGGCAGAACCCTCAAAGACGGTGGCATAGAGGTTGGCAGGGTCGATCTTCAGCACATCCACTATATATTCCCAAGCATAGTCGATGGCTTCTTGCTTGAAGTAGTCGCCAAACGACCAGTTGCCGAGCATCTCGAACATAGTGTGGTGGTAGGTGTCGTGACCCACCTCTTCCAAGTCGTTATGTTTACCGCTCACGCGAAGACATTTCTGGCTGTCAGCCACGCGCTTGTGCTTGACGGGGTCGTTGCCTAAGATGATACCTTTCCACGGGTTCATACCGGCATTGGTGAACATCAGCGTAGGGTCATCTTTGATAACCATAGGTGCGGAAGGTACGATAGTATGTTGCTTTTGAGTCATAAAATCCAAGAAGGATTGGCGTATCTGTTGTGCTGTCATCATATTGGTGTTTTCTTATGAATAAAGATTGGTTATTCAACGAATAAAGGTTTGCGTTGCGGTCTCTCCTCTCTTGGTTCTATTTTGAGGGGATTGGCTTTTATCTCTGCGTTCATCTGTCGCCTTTGGTTGATGTCAAGGGCGAGGAAGAGTGCGTGTCTGAACGACAGTGGGTTAGCCTCATTCTTGCCGGCTATATCGAAGGCGGTGCCATGGTCGGGTGAGGTGCGTACGATGTTAAGTCCGGCGGTGAAGTTAACGCCGTTCATATCTAATGTTTTGAAGGGTGCCAATCCTTGGTCGTGATACATAGCGAGGACGGCATCGAAGTGTACGTACTTGCCTGCACCGAAGAACCCGTCGGCGGCATACGGACCAAAGACACAGAGGTCGCGATCGTCGGTATCAGAGGGATTGTCAATGTCTATCTTCGTATGCTTGATAGCGGGTTGCAGTATCTCTTTCTCTTCGCTGCCCAATAGTCCGTTATCGCCGGCATGGGGGTTGAGAGCGAGAACGGCAATACGAGGCTGCTGCAAGGTGAAGTCTTCTTTGAGTGCACGATTGAGCACGCGCAGTTTGTGCAGCACCGTCTCTTGGTTAATGTGTGAGGCTACCTGACTGATAGGCAAGTGGTTAGTGACCAACGCTATACGCATCACATCGCTCACCATCATCATCAGCGAACCGTCTTTGGAACCGAACTGCTCAGTGAGATATTCGGTATGACCGGAGAAATGGAAGCCGTCCTGCTGGATATTCTCTTTGTTGATAGGTGCAGTGACGAGTATGCGTGTGAAGTTGGATTTTATATCTCTGGTGGCTGCTTGCAGACTGAGCAGTGCTGCTTTGCCGCCGTCTTTGGTGTTGAGCCCGATGCTAAGCGGTGTCTGGTTGGGATAGCAACTGACGAGGTTCAGTTTGCCTTCTTGCGCTTTGGCGGCATTGGGAACGATGTTCCACTGCATATTGGTGAACTCTTCGCCGAGCCTTTGAGCGTGTTGCCAAGCAATGGCGGCATTGCCGTATAATACAGGCGTACATACTTCTACTATGTGAGGGTCAGCAAGCGTCTTGATGATTACCTCGTACCCCACTCCATTGGGGTCTCCCGCCGTAATGGCTACTATAGGTTTCATATATTGATTGACAATTAGTTATCTCACTTTCCAGTTCATCCACTCGCCGTCAACCTCGCTTGCTGAAGTGATTTTCGGGTTTTGAGGTTTACCTATAACGGCGGAGCGTTTGCTCACCTCCTTCTGTACGTATTCCGACAGTTGTCCGAGGGTGGCATCACCTTTCGTTTCTTGCAGTTTTTTAAGCAGATAATAGGTGAACATTCCGTGTCCTTGTTCGTTGTCGGGGTGAGCCACCTCATCGCCTTGTGTAGCCGAGAAAACCACCATCTTACCTTGTGGCACACCTGACTTATGGGCAATAACGACAGAGCGACCACCTTCATTGGATGCTAACATCTTTCCCTGTCGGTCAGCGCCGGAGAAACAGGCATCTAAGAACACCTCTACCGACTTGGCAGGCATAGTGCCTAACTTACTATACAGGTCGTCCAACTTATATCCGGAAGCCACATCCTTACCCATACCATCCACAGGCAACAGATATGCCGAACGGTCTTTCTCGTCAGGCACACCGTGACCGGCATAATAGAAAATGACGGAAGCCGCGCCTTCATACTTATCGCAGACGTTCTTGAGCCAACTCAATTCGTACTTGATGTGATTGTAGGTTGCATTCTCTCTTATGTGTATCTGTTGTGCGGGGATGCCGAGGGTGCGCTGACAATATTTGGCAAAAGTGCGACCGTCGTTCTTGGCAAAAGGCACAGGCTGCTCCATCTGATAATCCTCATTGGCGATAATAACCACGAAAGTGTTCTCGTTGCGGATACTCGTTTCCGGTATCTGTGTATCCACCAAAGAAGCACCGGCAGTGAACTTTTTCTCGCCTATAGTTTGATTGCCACGATTGTTATTGGTATTGACGGCATCTATCTCTATGGGCTTGAAGTTATAGTCCACACGCGCCAACTCATAGTTGAGGTTGTTCTGATTGGAATATTTGTAGTGTTTGTTCAGTGCGGGGATGAAGATATCCAGTTCGGCAATGGCAAGCACATCATTGTCGATGGTATATTTGGGAGTGAACTTAGCGGTGCTCCAGTTGCTTTTGAATGTTCGTCCTTCAGATATAGGCACCGGCACCAACATCTGCCCGAACTGCGCGTCGGAGATAAGAAACACCTCGTTTTCAGAGTCATACTGCTGGGCGATGGTGGGATTGAGCTTCACCTTCGGAGCATACTTATTGATATAGTCTTTTTGGCATTGCTCGGTTAGTTGCTTCACTTTGATATCACGCGTCACATCATTCACGCGCTTTTGATAGTCAGCCATCTTCTCAAACTCATCTTTCTTGCTCCATTCGTTGATGGCAGGCTCAACGATAGATTTAGCATAATCACTGAAATACAAAACTTTCTGTGCAGAGATGGAGATGATGTTCGACTCCGCACTTTGCTGTGCCTCAACACACACAGCTGCCATAATTAAAACAAGAAGTGCTACTTTTTTCATATAAGATATTGTTAATTATATTGCGCAAAATACTATTTCAAAGATTTAACCCACAAAGGTACAACGATTTGTCGGATTACACAAATTCTGTAGCAAAAAACGAGAAATAATTTGCTCATAAATCAGGAAAAGTGGGGGTAAAAAGTGTATCGAACCGACAAAAATGGAAGTTAAAAAGCACTCCCCTCAACAGCCGAAGCGTTCGCTTTGGCTGTTGAGGGGAGTGCTACTAACTTCGGCTGTCAGGCGGAATAATGTCCGCTCGTTTTTGCATTTGCAGGATATGTATGTGTTTACCTTTCTTAAGTGTTGAACCTTTGTTCCGTTATTTGAACTGTTGTTCCATTTATCATCAGCCATTTGGCTACATCAAAGTAAGCTATTGGCAAACTAACCGCAAACCGTTGTTGTTGTTACGGTTCGTAGGGGTGTTGTTGTTGCGATTCGAGACGCGACAGTTCCTCGCGTTGTTGTTCCAACTCCCGCCCCGCAAGACGCGGTTAGAGCCTCCATACATAACCTTTGTCTGAATTGCTTTGTATAGGCTTTTTGGGTGAAAGCCAGTAAGGGCAATATATGTTGCAAGTATTCATATTCAGTCATTGTTCCGTCTTGTAGCAAGTGTTCGTAAAGTCTGAACTTATGAGCAAAACGACGTTTGCTACGGCCGGAGAGCAACATTTTGTGAGGATAAACACGATAGCCGAGAAAGTGAACACCTTGTTCCGTACGAAGGAATTGAACGGGTTTAAGTGTGAGACCTATCAGTCGCATTTGTTCTTGCATATCAGCGGCAACTGATTTGAGTTGTTGTTTATCGTTGGAAAAAATCAGTATATCGTCCATATACCTTATGTATAGTGGTATATGCTGTTGCTCTTTTTCTCTATGGTCAATGTTTGACAGATAGAGGTTGGCAAAGTATTGACTTGTCAGATTACCGATGGGTATGCCGCACCCTTCGGTGGTATGATAACTATCAATGATAGTATTGAAGATTGTCAGTAGTGTTTGATCTTTGAATAGCCGCTGCAGGTATTGCTTTAACACAAGGTGATTGACCGAATCAAAATACTTGCGTACGTCCATTTTTGCCACATACTTATATTTTCTTGCACCTTCTCTTGCTCTGTCTAATGCTTTATATGTACCTTTTCCTATGCGGGTGGCATAGGTATCGTAGATAAGTGTTCGGTCGAAATACGGGTGGCAGATATTCATTATTGCGTGGTGCAAAACACGCTCAGGAAAAGAGGCTGCACAGATGACTCTTTCTTTCGGGTCGTGGATAGTGAAATAGTGATAATGCCCTACATCCACTTTTCCGGAAAGTATTTGGTCGCGAAGGAGGATAAGATTTTCATCCAAATGGCTTTTGTACTCTATTACCTCTTTTTTTGCGTGTTTACTTTTCGATGCTCGGAAACAGGCTGTCAGCAGGTTGTTCCACAGTGCTATTTCCGGTATCAGGTTGCCTTTGCGCTTCATTATATAAATCTATTAGTTTTTGTCCGTATTTTTCAACCCTTTTTTCACCTATGCCTTTCTGTTTTTTCATTGCTGCTGTGGTAAGATTCTTTATTTTGACAAATTCTGCCACCTCATTGTTATAGAACACAGAGTATGGTGGAACGGCATCTTCATTGGCTATTTGATTACGCAGTTCACACATAATCTTGAATTTGCCGTATAGTTCCTCCCCTAATACCTCTCTATAATCAACTTTCTCTTTGCTACCGACTTTACTATTATCATTTGTCAGTTCTGTCAGATATGTGATGCAAAAAGCCCAACACGATTCAGAACCTGCTTGGATAAGTTCTTTTTTCACCTCGGAGATGCGATGTGAGCGAAGAAACTTATTCATTTCTTCCACTTGCGTCTCTTCTCCCAAAATAGGGATTGAAAAAATTTTTACTTGCATATTTTTTTATTTTTTCTCGAACTTGTTTCTCGGCGCGCTTTTTAATTAGCGCGCCTTGAACAAGTTCGTTCTATTGTTTCTGTTTTTAGGAAAGGTAAACTATTGGCAAACTAACCGCAAACCGCCGTTGCCGAAACGGCGCGCAGGGGTGTTGCGGTTGCGATTCGAGACGCGACAGTCCCTCGCGATGCTGAACCAACTCCCGCCCCGCAAGACGCGGTTAGAGCCGGAAGCAGCGCCGGATGGGTTGGACTGCGCGCTGCTGCTGTATGAGCCGTACCAATCTTGACACCATTCCCACACATTGCCTGACATATCGTACAGACCTAACTCATTAGGCGACTTCTCTGCCACAGGATGAGTGCTACTGCCGCTGTTATCAGTGTACCACGCCACATTGGTGAGGATATTGCTGCCGGCATACTTATATCCGCTGCTTTTTTTGCCGCCGCGTGCTGCATACTCCCACTGCGCCTCGGTAGGCAAAGCAAAACGTTTGCCGCCTAACTGCGACGAGAGCAGAGAGTTCAGACGCTGAATAAAATCCTGACAATCATTCCAACTGACCATCTCTACAGGATAGGAATCGCCCTTCTTGAAATTAGAGGGATTACTCCTCATCACCGCTTTCCATAGACCTTGCGTCACCTCTGTCTGACCTATATAGTAGTCGCTGAGTGACACAGAATGAGAAGGACTTTCATCACTCTCACAATCACTTCCTTGTTCTGCGGTGCAACCCATAGTGAAAGTGCCGCCTTGCACTGCCACCATAGTGAAACTTATGCCATTAGCAGTAAAAGTTAGTCTGCTATCGTCTTTAGCCATTATCTTGAATCTTGCTCGTGCCACTTCCCACTCGGCTGCATCCTGAAGCATATTCCACACGATCTTCCTATTGCCCGGCTGCACCTGACCTATATCGCCGGTGAGTGATTGTGCAAGAGTGGTATAAGTGTTGCCGCCATCGGTGGAAAAGAGCATACTGACCGCGGCAGCACGGTCGATATTATATGTGACCTCAACGGTGTTTCCCACCTGTCGTGCCACCACATTGGTCACATTCTGCGACATCAGTCTGCCACCTGCCAATGCCAACAGCATTGCTAAAAGAGAAATAAAACGTTTCATATCGAATAGAATAAAATTTACTTTTTAGTTGTTTATAAATATATTTCTCACAGCATAAAGCGGATATGCACGGATGTTACCTTCCTTAGAGAAGTTATCGAGCGATAGTCTCACACCATATTCTGTTTTTTTTGCGTTGATAAACATTTGCAGGCTGCGCATTCTGCCTCCTGCCACTGCTTTCACTTCAATAGGAAGAACTTTTCCTTTGACCTCTGCCAAATAATCGACTTCCGCTAAAGCGTTCCGTTCTTCCCTCTGCCAATAATACAACTGTGCCGGAGCAAAAGCCGACTGCTGTTTCATCAATTCCAACCCCACAAAAGCCTCAGCCAAGACACCTTTGTTAACCACATCAGCCGAACCGTCAATCAGCGTAGGCGTAACATCTAAATGCAGCAAGCGTTGCATCAGTCCCGTATCAACGACCAACATTTTTCTATACCTGTCATTCACTTCGGCTTCCAAAGGCACACCATTGCCTGCCGTACCAGTCACCGGTATCACCAAGCCTGCCCTACATAACATCTGCAACGCCGCCTTGATATTCAGCACACGCTCCAACCTATCCACATGCGAATAGACAAACTTACCGGCATGCTGTTCAGCCACCGATAATAGCACTTTATTTAGAAGCAATGGATTAGCCTGACGACTATATTTTTTGAAATCGTCAGCATACGACACAATCAATGTATCTAATAACCTCTGACAGCCTAACAAGTCCTTGGTATCACGATAATAAGCAATCACCTCCGGCATTCCGCCAATAAGCATAAAAAGCCGCACCCACTGCACTGCCTTCTCATGCACAGGCTGCACAAGCGGCTTATCATACGATGCCTGACGTATAACTGAAAGCAACATCTGCTGACCTACAGCCAAAAGAAACTCGTCAAAACAAAGAGGATACATAAACACCGACTCCACTCGCCCAACACCAAATGAAGACAATTCAGCCAAAGTGAACTCCAACAAAGAGCCGGCGGCTATAATATGCAAATCCGAAAAACGCTCATAGAAATACCTCAGACTGTTAATAGCAGCCGGACATGCCTGTATCTCATCTAAAAACAACAACGTTCTGCCGGCAACAACAGGCACTTCTAAAATAACGCCCATCTGCATAGCAATCTGTTCAGGCGACAACCCCTGCTCAAAAAGCGTGTGCAACTGACGCTGCTCATTCAAATCAACCTCTATATAGTAGTCAAACTGCTCCGCTAAATGGCGAACAGCACTGGTTTTGCCCACTTGACGCGCGCCACGCAACAACAACGGTTTACGGCGTTCCTGACACTTCCACTGCAACAATAAGGAATCAATATAACGAGAAATATATTCCATCTTACAACCTACATAATTTTTTCGGCGGCAAAGGTACGCACTTTCGGCAAATTATCAAAGACTTACAGCATATTTTTGCAAAAATCCAAACAAAATTACGGCAAAAAAGTGCAAAAATCCAAATATATTTATGGCAAAAACATGCAAAAATCCAAACATAATTGCGGCGAAAAAGTGCAAAAATCCAAACTTAGCATCGGTGCACCTTATTATATAGCAGTTTTTGCAGGTCGTATGGTTTGCGCTCTTCGTTTTTGTATCCTATGGCAATGACGCAAAGGACATTGAGGTTGTCGGGTATATTGAGCAGTTCTCTTATTTTGTTTTCGGAGTCCTCACGGTTGTAAATCTGACACCAGCATGCTCCCAATCCCTGTTCTTCTGCTGCGAGCAACAGATGTTCTGCAGCGATGGCGGCATCGGCTTGCCATGTGTCGGTCAGTGCGGGGTCGGCAGCCACTGCAATTGCGGCTGTGGCGGTGAGAAACATCTGTGAGCCATAGGTCTTGCTTTGAGCCATTGGGCGTATCTTATCGGTGTCGGTGGTGAGGAAGAACTCCCACGGATTGGTACGTTTGGACGAGGGTGACATCAACGCACAGCGAAGCATATACTCTAATTTCTCCGTCTCCACCGGACGGTCAGTATATTGGCGAATAGAGCGTCGCCGCTGACATAAATCCTGAAAATCAAGCATAATGGTTAATTATTTTTTTGATAACTCATTTAGATGAAAGATTAATTCTTTTGTCGGTTCTAATAAAGGCATCACTTCGTCTGCTTCTGATTCTAAATAACAGTTATAATCACTCTTCTCTCTCATAGTTTCTAATCGAGCAAATAACCGTCCTTCTTCATTAGACAGAACACCTGTTTTAACAAAATATTTACTTAACAACACATAGAGACCTTGATGTGTAGATGCATGTAAACTATGTTTGATTAGCAATGCTGTTGCAGCATGGAATACAGCGTAATACATTCTGTTAACTAATGTACTCCATAATTTATTGGCAATATAAATTGGAAATTCTGCCATCATCTTATTTGAACGCTCAATTTCCAATTGTATCATTATGTTTCGTTCTTCTTGACTTAAACTCATACTAAAATTGTTCTATCACGTTCTACATTTTTGTAAAAAGGCGTAAACGACATTTCTTTCCACTGCTTAGATGTATAGATATGAGCAGATATAATTTCGCCAAGTGCTACACCTAATGATATGAAGGGGTATGAATAGTTATCAAAATCAGAAAACTCTTCTTTCTGTTTATCCAATATTATCAGTAAATCCCAATCTGAATCAACACGATTGTCTCCTCTTGCACGGGATCCATATAACCACAGTTTACCATTAGCAGGTAGCACTTGGTGACCCAAGTTAATTATTTCTTGCAGTGTTTGGTTTTCAAACTTCATAAAATATCTTCGTCTATTTAACGTCTGTTTATAACCGGATTTTCACTTCATTGTTTCACTCCGAAGCGGAAGATGGTTGTTGTTTTATAGTGTTCATTGGGTCGGAGCACGCAGTTGGGCCATTCGGGGTGGTGTGGGCTATCGGGATAGATTTGTGTCTCGAGGCAGACGGCGTTGCGTTGCTCATAGACCTCTCCGCGTTTGCCTTTGACCGTTCCGTCCAAGAAATTGCCGGTATAGACTTGCATACCGGGCTGGTCGGTGAGTACGTCCATCGTTATGCCTGTTTCGGGAGAATAGAGAGTAGCAGCCAAAGCAACGTCTTGGCGAGGATCGAGGATGAAATTATGGTCGTAACCATTGCCGTTGCGCAACTGCTCGTTGTTGCTCTTGATGTCTCTGCCTATGGCTTTGGGTGCGGAGAAGAAGTCGAACTCGCTGCCGGTTGCTATATCGGTTATCTCACCAGTGGGGATATATGTCGGGTCGATGGGTGTAGTCTTATGTGCAGCTATCTGCAACTCGTGTGACAAGATATCTTTTCTTCCGTCGCCTGTGAGGTTGAAATAGGTGTGGTTAGTCATATTGATGACTGTCGGAGCGTTGGTAGTGCCGAAATAGTCGATGCGGATACTATTATCGTCGGTGAGTGTATAGGTGCATCCTGCTTTCACTTGTCCGGGGAAGCCGTTATCGCCGTCTTGTGACACCACTGTCAGTTTGAGTGTCCTCTCGTCTATCTGTTCTGCATCGAACACGCGATATTGCCAGCCTGTAGGTCCGCCGTGAAGTGTATGGGTGAAGTTGTTTTGCGGCAGTTGGTAGGTTTGACCATCGATGATGAGTTCGCCGTTTTTTATACGGTTGGCATATCGTCCGATGCAGGCACCGAAGTCAGAGGGGATAGCCTGATAGTCGTGTATATTGTCAAAACCAAGCACCACATCCTGTTTATTACCTTGTTTATCAGGCACAAGGATGGACACGATGCGTGCACCGAAGTTAGTTACTTGCACCTGCATACCGTTGTTGTTGGCAAGGGTGTATAGGCGTGTTGGTTTGCCTTCCACGGTGCTGAAGAATCGTTGTTCGTCCTGCAAGAGGTCGTTGTGTTCGGCTGAGCCGGCGGTGCGAACCGAGAGGTTGGCTTCGCGCAGTTGTTGTTCGTCGAGTTTCATAATTTTTCTATCATAAGTCATTAGTCCGTTCACTTCTCCTTCCACATCCGTTGTCTGTGTATAGACTGCGGCTGCGAAACCTTTTCTGACAAGTGCTGCCAGTTGTTCGGCATACTTGACATATTCCTGTGTCACCTCTTCCGACGAGGTGAAGCGTACATATCCCCAGTTGCGTTGGTTCCACCACAAGTGGTCATGTACGGGCCATCCTATGCCTCCATACTCACCCAACACATTCACTCTGTCGCTGTCGAAGAGATACATCTCGGGTTGCGGATAGTGGTGCAGGTCGAGCATGTCACCGCAAGGACGGTGGTTGCCGCCTGACGCTGCATTGACGAGCCTGGTGGGGTCGTACTGCTCGGTCCAAGCCACTGTCTGCTCCGTTTGGAACTGTCCCCAAGCCTCGTTGAAGGGAACCCATACCACCACTGACGGGTGTGAACGAAGCATATCTATTATCTCGCTCCATTCGTGGTAGTAGTTGGCGGTGCTTTGCGGTGAGCGTTCACGGTCGGTGCCGCCGCCCAACACTTGCGGTTCCCACTTATTGCCCAAGTCGCCCGACGGCATATCCTGCCAGACGAGCATACCGAGACGGTCGCAATGGTAGTACCAACGGTCTGGCTCCACCTTTACGTGCTTGCGTATCATATTAAAGCCCCAGTCTTTGGTTTTTTGTATATCGAAGGCGAGAGCCTCGTCGGTGGGTGCGGTATATAAGCCGTCAGGCCACCAACCTTGGTCGAGCGGACCGAACTGAAAATAAGTACTGTTGTTGAGTTGCATACGCCAAATGCCGTTCGCGTCTTTTTGTCGGCTTATCTTTCTCATAGCGGCGTAGGAAGTGACCTTATCCAAATGTTCATGTCCGCGTTTGAGCACCACAGTGAGGTTGTATAAGAAGGGGTCTTCGGGCGACCATAGGTGCATCTTTCGAACCGGTATGAGCAGCGTTTGGTCAGTTCCGCCTGACACCTGAGCCACTGTCTGTTGCTCGTCCATAAGGGTAATGGTGACGCTGCATTGTTGGTCCCAAGGGCGGTCGGTCAGTACTTGCACACGAAGCACTTGTCGGTCAATATCGGGCTCAAGGATGAGGTTGGTGATATGGTTGGTCTTGTTCACCGGCTCCATCCACACCGTCTGCCATATACCTGAAACGGCAGTGTACCAAATACTTCGAGGATTGCTCACCTGTTTGCCTCTCGGCTGATAGCCTTTGTCGGTAGGGTCATAGACGCGCACTTCGAGCACCTGTTCGGCACCGCCTTTGCGATTGAGGTATGGCGTTATATTGACGGAGAAAGGAGTATATCCGCCTGTATGTTCAGCCGCCAACCGTCCGTTGACATAGACGGCAGCCTGCCAGTCCACCGCCCCGAAATGCAGCAAGACCTGTCTGCCACGCCATGTGCGAGGTACGGTGAAGGTGCGACGATACCACAACTCCTCTTTTTCAGTTATCGTCCTGCCCACACCCGACAATGCCGACTCGATGGCGAAAGGCACTAAAATGCGCCCTTGGCTGAGCGAGTCACCGTTCCAACTGACAGCCGTGCCTTTCTCTGTTACGGCATACTGCCATAGACCGTTAAGGTTCTGCCACTCAGAGCGTTGCATCTGCATACGCGGATATTCTGGCAAAGGACAATCGGCTTTCACCTGCTCTGCCCAAGGCGTGGTGATATGACCTTCCACCAACGACCATTGTCCGGCATTAGAACGAGAGGATGAAGAGGGATGACAAGCAGTGAGCAACATCATGCACACTACACTTACAAAGGCAAAAAGACTCTTTCTCATAACCGTGTTAATTTATTGCGTGCAAAGGTACAAACACTTTTCCGATATCGCAAAATTGAGAACAATTTTTATGTCAAATTGCTTGCGCACTTGCACAATCGGAAAAGCCGCCGTACCTTTGTGCGCTTTTTATGCGGCATAGTGTCAACGATTGTGTAAAGAGCCTCAGTTGGAACAATAATTCAATAACTAAATAACTAACATCACAATGCAACAAATCCTCGTTAAGCGTGGTTTGGACATTCCTATGGAAGGCGTGGCTGCCAAGACAATATGCAGCGTCAATCAGCCGTCTGTGTTCCATATAGTGCCCGACCATTACGCCGGTATCACCCCTAAGTTGTTGGTGAAAGCCGGTGCTCGTGTGAAGGCAGGTGACCCTCTCTTCCACGATAAGACGTCGGAATCAATGCTTTTCACCTCTCCTGTCAGCGGCACTGTTCAGCAGATAGTGCGCGGCGACAGACGCAAGGTGTTATCCATTGATATTGAAGCCGATGCCGAGCAGGAGTACAAGGTGTTTGACACGAAGCGTGAGTTGCGTGAGTTGCTGTTTGAGTCCGGTTTATGGCCTCTTATCAAGCAACGTCCGTACGACTGTATCGCTTTGCCCGGCAAACAGCCTCGTGCTATCTTCCTCAGTACGTTTGACACCGCTCCTTTAGCCCCTGACTACGGCTTCGTGCTCAAGGGTCAAGGTGCTGTGCTGCAAGCAGCCGTCACCGCATTAAGCAAGGTGGCACCTGTGTATGTAGGGCTGCAAGCAGGTAAGCAGGTAACGGAGTTCAACAACCTGAAAAACTGCACACTGTATGAAGTGGCAGGTCCGCATCCCGCAGGTAATGCGGGTGTTCAGATCAACCATGTGCTGCCAATGTGTAAGGGTGACACAATGTGGACTCTGAATGTGCAAGATGCCATTCTTATCGGTCGTCTGCTCACTACCGGTAAGGTGAACAAACAGAAGTTGGTGGCACTAACCGGTCCGATGGCAATGGAGCAACAGTACTATCGCGTGACGGAAGGTATGCCTGTGTCGGCTCTGACTAAAGGAACTATCCATCGCGAAGCCTCTTTCCGTATCGTTCGCGGCAACGCATTGAGCGGTATGCAAACAGCAGAAGAAGAGGTGATATCGGTATATGACAACCAATATACCATAATCGCTGAAGGCACTGAGACTCACGAGTTTATGGGTTGGATGCTGCCTCGCTTCAACGATTTCCATTTCGGTAAGACCGACCCTGCTTCTATGCTCGACAACTGCCTCACACGCAGTTGGTTCGGCAAGAAAACCTACCAATGGGATGCCCGTCTCAAAGGTGGCAGACGCGCTATCATCGTTAGCGGTGAGTATGACAAAGTGTTCCCTATGGACATCTACCCCGAATATCTCATCAAAGCGATGATCGCCGGCAATCTGGACAAGATGGAGCAGTTAGGCGCCAACGAAGTGGCACCAGAAGACTTTGCTTTGTGCGAGTATGTCTGCACCAGCAAGATGCCGCTTCAAGCCATAGTACGCGAAGCCTTGGATAACATGAAACAACAAATAGAGTAACACGGCTATGGAAAAGTTCTATCAGATATGGAAGAAGTTCGGCAAGAACTTCGAAGAAGGAGGCAAACTGTCTTTCTTGAGCAGTTTCTATGATGCCTTCGATACGTTCCTCTTCACCCCTAACACCACTGCCAAACGTCTTGGCTCACAGATACACGACGGTAGCGATAGCAAACGTACAATGATACTTGTAGTGTTGGCTCTCGTACCTGCCCTGCTCTTTGGTATGTTCAATGTGGGTTATCAGCACCTGTTGGCAACCGGTCAGATACCTTGCACAGGTCTCACTTGCGAACTTTGGTGGAAAGCCTTCGGCTTCGGCTTACTGGCAGTTCTGCCTTTTATTATTGTCAGTTATGTCACCGGTCTGGGCATCGAGTTCATTGTGGCACAGATCAAACACGAAGAGGTGGCTGAAGGTTTCCTCGTAACAGGTTTCATCATCCCTCTTATCGTGCCTATCAACACCCCGTTGTGGATGGTGGCTATTGCCACTGCTTTTGCCGTTATCTTCGCCAAAGAAGTGTTCGGCGGCACCGGCTACAACATCTTCAATGTGGCACTTATAGCCCGCGCTTTCCTTTTCTTCGCTTATCCGTCGCACATGACCGGCGACAGTGTCTTCGTTCGCACCGGCGGCACTTGGGGTTGGGACAGCACGATGACAGCCGTGGACGGTTTCTCAGGCGCTACACCATTAGGTATGCTTGCCACTTCGGCTGACGCTAATATGCTGCCTGTCGGTTTCTGGACGGCTTTCAACGGTTTGATTCCGGGTTCAGTGGGTGAGACTTGCGGTTGGGCTATCCTGCTCGGCGCATGCCTGCTGCTCTGCACCGGCGTGGCTTCGTGGAAGACGATGCTCAGCATCTTCGGCACTGCCGCTCTCACCGCTTGGCTGTTTAATATGTTCGGTCCGGACACCGCTGCCGCGCATTTCCCATGGTATATGCACCTCGTAACCGGCGGTCTGATGTTCGGTGCCGTCTTTATGGCTACCGACCCCGTCACTTCCGCTCGCACCGAGTGCGGTAAGTGGATTTACGGCGCACTGATCGGATTTATGGTGATAGTGATACGCGTGCTCAACCCGGGTTATCCCGAAGGTATGATGCTCGCCATCCTGCTCGGCAACACCTTCGCTCCGCTTATCGACTGGTGTGTGGTGCGCGTTAATATCAATCGTCGTATGAAAAGAGCATAAGGAGGACACAGTTATGAAAATGAATACCGAAAGCAACGTTTATACGATTGTTTATGCCGTGGTGATGGTTATCATCGTGGCAGTACTACTGGCAGTGGTCAACCAAGGTCTGAAAGCCCGTCAAGAGGCAAATGTGCGTCTGGATATGCAGAAACAGATGTTGGTGGCTCTCAATCAGGATTTGAAGAACTGCGACAACCCCGCCGCTCTCTATGACGCTTTGGTGCAAGACACCTTGCAGATGAATGCCGACGAAAAGAACGCCGACATCATTCGCTTCACCGTGGACGGACAGACCAAATATATACTTCGTCTTCACGGACAAGGCTTATGGGGCGGCATCGGAGGTTATCTCGCTCTTAATGAGGATAAGAACACTATATACGGCATCAACTTCAACCACGAGAGTGAGACTCCGGGTTTGGGTGCTCTCATAGTGGAAGAAGATTTCCGTAATCAGTTCAAAGAAAAGAAGATACGCAAGGACGGTAATATCGTCTCGGTGGCTGTAATGAAGCAAGGCAAGGTATGCGAAGCCGGTGCTGACTATCAGGTGGATGCCGTTTCGGGTGCTACAATCACCTCTACCGGCGTTAGCGATATGTTAGTCTCTAACTTGCAGGAATACAGCACTTTCCTTATGGACAGCAGGGTATGTCCGCAAGAAAAGGCAAGTTGCAACCAGCAGGCCGCTTGCAGTCAATGTGGCTGCGACAACTGCCAAAACGGTTGTCAAGACTGCTGCAAAGACGGTTGCGCTCAATGCTGCCAAAACGGCTGCCAAGACTGCGCCTGCTGCAACAACGGCGAGAAATGCTGCAAGGACAACAACGCTTGCTGCCAAAACACCGAAGCATGCTGCAAGAACACCGACACCTGCTCAGAAAAGAAATGTGAAACCAAACAAATGGAGGACTAATCAATGGCACTGAGTAAGAAATCAAAAGAGGCTTTTTTAGGTCCTCTCAACGTCAATAACCCCGTACTGGTGCAGATCTTGGGTATCTGTTCGGCTCTCGCCGTGACAGTGCAACTCAAGCCGGCATTAGTGATGGGTATAAGCGTAACACTGATAGTGGCAATGTCCAATGTCGTTGTTTCGCTCATTCGCAAATCCATCCCTACCCGCATACGTATCATCATCCAATTGGTGGTGGTGGCTGCGTTGGTGACCATAGTGAGTGAAGTGCTCAAAGCCTTTGCCTACGATGTGGCAATGCAGTTGAGTGTCTATCTCGGACTTATCATCACCAACTGTATTCTGATGGGGCGTTTGGAAGCCTACGCTATGTCCAACAATGCCTTCGACAGTCTGCTCGACGGTCTGGGCAACGGCTTCGGCTATGCTTGGATATTGGTTGTAGTGGCTTTCGTGCGCGAACTATTGGGTAGCGGCAAACTGTTAGGTTATCCGGTTATCCCGCAATGGTGCTACGACCATGGCTATGAGAACTGCGGTATGATGCTTATGCCCGCTATGGCACTCATCTTGGTAGGATGCATAATTTGGGCACACCGCGCAATTAACGATGAGAAGAAGTAATGTATAAGAAGACTGAATACAGACCGTTACACTGACAGAATACAGACCTAATTACAAATAGCGATGCATCACTTTAGGAACTTACAGATATGGAAAGACGCTATGGATTTGGCGCAAGCCGTTTACGAGATAACCCAAGTTCTACCTAAAATGGAAACTTATGGTCTTATTTCGCAGATGACCCGTGCGGCTGTGTCTGTGCCTTCCAATATCGCTGAGGGCTCCGGTCGTAGTGACAAGGATTTCTCTCATTTCTTAATGATTGCATTGGGCTCTTTGTTTGAATTGAACACACATATTATGTTATCTGAACGTATCGGCTATCTAACTTTGGAGCAATCGCTTGCTCTGCAAGGACGTACTGATAAGTTGCAAATGATGATTACGGGTTTCAAATGTCACCTTGATGAAGGCAACGTGATCCCGGTAGTCATATAACCCGCTAACACATAATAAGTCTGTACTCTTTACTCTGTATTCTGTACTCAAAATAACGAAATAAAATGGAACATGCTTTAAGTTTGTTTGTCCGCAGTATTTTTGCCGACAATATGATATTCGCCTTCTTCCTCGGTATGTGCTCATACCTTGCAGTGTCGAAGGATGTTAAGACCTCACTGGGCTTGGGCGTGGCAGTGGTGTTCGTGGAAATGATCACTCTACCCGTCAACTACCTCTTGCAGGTCCATGTACTCGAACCTCTCCAACTGGGTTATCTGAGTTTTATCCTCTTCATAGCCGTCATCGCCGCCATCGTACAATTGGTGGAGATGGTTGTGGAGAAGTTCTCACCCTCACTCTATAACTCACTCGGTATCTTCCTCCCCCTCATAGCCGTCAACTGCGCTATTATGGGTGCTTCTCTCTTTATGCAACAACGCGTACTACTCGACCACGAAAACGTGAAAGCCATCGCTAACATCGGCGACGCTTTCGCCTTCGCCATCGGCTCCGGCTTAGGATGGCTGCTCGCTATCGTAGCACTCGCAGGTATAAGAGAGAAAATGGAGTATAACGATGTACCCAAACCTTTGCAGGGTATAGGTATCACTTTCATTACCGTCGGACTGATGGCACTCGCTTTCATGTGCTTCAGCGGACTGAATATTTAAGGAGGACAAGAATATGAATATAACAGCAATCCTTTATGCAGTTGCAGTATTTCTTGTAGTTATACTCCTGCTCGTTATCATCCTGCTCGTAGCCAAACGCTATTTAGTGGCTTCAGGCGATGTACACGTTGTCATCAATGGCGACAAAGAATACACTCTTCCCGCCGGTGGCACCCTTCTCGCCTCACTTAACAACGCAGGCGTTCACCTGCCATCGGCCTGCGGCGGCAAAGGCTCATGCGGACAATGCAAATGTCAAGTGCTCGAAGGTGGCGGAGAGATCCTGCCTACCGAGACCGTCCACTTCTCACGCAAACAACAAAACGACCATTGGCGTTTAGGTTGCCAAGTGAAAGTGAAAAACGACTTGAAACTGAAAATGGACGAGTCCATCCTCGGTGTCAAAGAATGGGAATGTGAAGTCATCTCCAATAAGAACGTGGCTACCTTCATCAAAGAGTTCAAAGTCAAACTGCCGGCAGGCGAACACATGGACTTCGAACCCGGTTCGTATGCACAGATACGTATCCCCGAATACGATATCGACTACAACCGCGATATGGATAAGTCGCTCATCGGCGACCTCTATCTGCCCGCTTGGGAGAAGTTCGGACTCTTCGGTCTCAAACAGAAAAACACCGAAGCCACTATCCGCGCTTATTCAATGGCCAACTACCCCGACGAAGGTGATATCATCACTCTCACCGTGCGTATCGCCACTCCACCCTTCAAACCAAAAGAGCAAGGACCGGGCTTCCAAGACGTGCCGTGCGGCATAGCATCAACATATATCTTCTCGCTCAAACCCGGCGATAAGGTGATGATGTCAGGTCCTTATGGCGAGTTCCGACCCGTCTATGACTCTAAGAAAGAGATGATATGGGTAGGTGGCGGTGCCGGTATGGCTCCTCTCCGCGCTCAGATAATGCACATGCTCAAGACACGCAACTGCCGCGACCGTGAGATGCACTACTTCTACGGTGCTCGCGCATTGGACGAAGTGTTCTTCCTCGACGACTTCCTCGCACTGGAGAAGGAGTTCCCCAACTTCCATTTCCACCTTGCTCTGGACCGTCCCGACCCCAAAGCCGACAACCTCGGCGTCAAATATACGGCGGGCTTCATAGCACCGGTGATGGGCGATACCTATCTCAAGCAACACGAAGCACCGGAAGACATCGAATACTACCTGTGCGGACCTCCTATGATGGCTAAAACCGTCCTCGACCTGCTCCACTCACTCGGAGTAAGCGACGATGATATACGCTTCGATAACTTCGGAGGATAAAGGTAGTTGAGGGCTGATAACCCTCAACTATCACACAATCAACTCTCAAAACATTTTTTTGCTATGGAAACCAGTCCGTTCAAAGTGTTTGCAGGCAGCAAAGGCGGTGCCATTGCTCAAAGCATCTGCGATTATCTGGGTTGCACCCTCGGTCAAGTCAAAATAGACCGTTTCTCCGACGGTGAGTTTGCTATCTCGTTCGAAGAGTCGGTACGCGGACAGTCGGTCTATCTGGTACAGACCACCTGCCCCAATAGCGACAACCTCATGGAACTGCTGCTGATGATCGACGCTGCCAAACGCGCCAGCGCATACAAGGTGATAGCCGTCATACCCTATTTCGGTTGGGCAAGACAAGACAGAAAAGATAAACCGCGCGTGAGCATAGGAGCAAAATTGGTAGCCAACATGTTGCAAACGGCAGGTGCCGACCGTATTATCACCGTTGACCTGCATGCCGACCAGATACAAGGATTCTTCGACATACCCGTTGACCACCTCTACGGTGCCAACGTGCTCGCTAACTACGTTGAGTCGCTACACTTAGACAATCTCATCGTCGCCTCTCCCGACACAGGCGGTACCAAACGCGCTGCCGCCTTCTGCAAAAAAATACATATCCTCACCGACAAAGAAGTGCCGATGGTCATCTGCTATAAGCACCGACCCGACTTCAACAAAGTGAGTGAGATGCGCGTCTTGGGAGATGTGGCAGGCAAGAACGTGGTCATTGTGGACGATATGGCTGACACAGCAGGCACTCTGTGCAAAGCCGCTCAAGTGATGAAAGATGAAGGTGCACTCTCTGTCAGAGCCGTCGTCGCACACGGCATAATGTCGGGCAACGCATGCACTAACATTATGGATAGCGCACTCGAAGAACTGGTCTTCACCGATTCTATTCCCTTCGACACTACCAGATGCGCCAAAGTGCACGTAGTCAGCATTGCCATACCCATAGCACAAACCATTCAAGCCATTCAAGAACACCGTAGCGTGAGCGAACTAAACATCAAATAACTATGCACACCCACTACAGCAACCACCTATGGTTGCTCACTATCCTGCTACTGCTACCCCTCACCGCCTGCACCAATAAACAGGCTAAAACACCCATACGCCCTGCTTTCAACGCCGACACCGCATATATGCACATCTCAAAGCAAGTGAGCATGGGACCACGAGTACCCGACACACGAGCACATACCGAGTGTCTGCTCTACCTGCTTCAACAACTAAACCAATACGGTGCCGTAACGGAAATACAGAAAGGACAAAAGACAGCCTACGACGGCAACGAGCAACAGGTAATCAATATAATCGGTCATTTCGGCGACGCCCAAGCCAACGGACGTATCCTGCTCGGCGCACACTATGACAGCCGTCCGTGGTGCGACGAAGAAGAGGACTACGATGACAGATACTTAGCCGTACCCGGTGCCAACGACGGTGCCAGCGGTGTCGGACTGCTGCTCGAAGTGGCGCGACAACTCGGACTCAAAGCAGACAGCCTCGGCAGATATACAGGCAGACCTATCGACATCGTCTTCTTCGACTGCGAAGATATGGGTGCTCCCAACTTCTACTTAGGTCAAGAGCGAGAGGACGACTGGTGTCTCGGCTCACAACTATGGGCGGAAGAAATGGCACTTGATAAACCAATGTGCAGCCGCTTACAATACGGCATTATCGTCGATATGGTAGGTGCACACAATGCCACCTTCCCCAAAGAGTATAACTCCGTCTATTACGCCAAAGGATACTTGGAAAAAATCTGGTACAACGCCCACAAATTAGGTTACAGTCAGTATTTCCTCACCGAAGAGACCTACCCTATCACCGACGACCATCTCTATATCAACCGCATAACAGGTATCCCTTGCGTGGATATCATCCACTATAACCACACCTCCGGCACCGGTTTCCCCGACTGGTGGCATACACAACAAGACGATATGACACACATAAGCCGAGAGACACTACAAGCCGTAGGAGAAACAATAATGGCAACCATCGAATAAAACACAGGCAGACCCCAAGAACTGCTACAACATAATGACACCACTTCTTCAAATACGCGACCTGCACGCCACTATCGCAGGTAAAGAGATACTCAAAGGCATCAACCTCACCATCAACAAAGGTGAAGTACACGCCATTATGGGACCTAACGGTGCCGGCAAATCCACTCTCAGTGCCGTACTGACAGGCAACCCCGCATACCAAGTAACACAAGGTGAAGTATTGCTCAAAGGTAAAGACCTGCTGCAGATGCCGCCCGAACAAAGAGCAAGAGAAGGTGTCTTCCTCTCCTTCCAATACCCCGTGGAAATACCTGGCGTCAGTATGGTCAATTTTATGCGTACAGCCGTCAACGAAAAACGACAATACGAAGGCAAAGAACCACTCTCTGCCACCGAGTTCCTGCGACTGATGAGAGAGAAAAAACAGATGCTCGAGATGGCTGACAAACTGCAAAACCGCTCCGTCAATGAAGGGTTCTCAGGAGGCGAGAAAAAGAAAAACGAGATCTTCCAAATGGCAATGCTCGAACCATGCCTTAACATTCTCGACGAGACCGATTCGGGCTTGGACATCGATGCACTGCGAGTGGTGGCTAACGGCGTTAACCGACTCAAAACAAGCGACAACGCCTCTATCGTCATCACTCACTATCAACGACTGCTCGATTATATCGTTCCCGACTTCGTACACGTCCTCGCCGACGGAAAAATAGTTCGCACCGGCAATAAAGAATTGGCTTTGGAATTGGAAGAAAAAGGCTATCACGACTTGCTATGACCTACAATATCTCGCATAACAACCGACGCGATCTCGTCCTTATCAACGAGCCAAGCCGACAACTGCACTTCGTGCAAGACAACGGTTCAACACTAAGGCTATACCTTCTTTGCCTACCCGACAACGCTGACAATCAGCCGCATAACTACGACATAGAGATAGAGCATAATGGCGAAGAGTGCACCACGGAAGTGTATGCTCTATGCTGTATCAAAGGGCAGGAACAAGCCGCTATTCATACCAACATACGCCATAATAAAGGCGGCGGCAAGTCAAAGCAGTTGGTCAAGTTCGTCCTTCAAGACCAAGCACAAGGTGAGTTTTACGGCGAACTCTATATCGCTCCACATGCTCAACAGACCTCGGCTGAACAGCAAAACCGCAATATCCTCTTGAGCGACAACGCCTATATGCGTACTCGTCCGCAACTGGAGATCTATGCCGACGATGTCAAAGCCTCACACGGCGCTTCTACCGGACAACTGGACCAGACAGCACTCTTCTATATGCAACAACGAGGCATCGCACCCGACAAAGGACGACAATTATTACTCAAAGCCTTTATGCAAGATGTGGTGGAAACAATTGAAAACGAAGAAGATAAACAACGCTCAATAGACGCGATTGATAGAGTAATCCAACATCTGTATTAGAGCCGACTTGTAATTGGAATCGCGGAAAATGTTCAAACATTGTTCCGCTTTTTCTTTATGCTTATGCATCTGCTGATAGGCATAACGCACGCCGTCATAGCGCATAATAAACGATTTGATGGTCTGTTCCGCCTCCGACAGAGGCATAATCGGTTGTGATGAAGCCATACTCTGCGCCAGCTCACGCATACTATCAGCCTCTTGTTTAGGAGCACGAGACACTGCCACCAACAACGGCAACGTAGCCTTACCATCACGTATGTCGTTCATTGTGGGCTTACCCAACTCCTCACTATCCGAATAGTCCAGCACATCGTCCTTGAGTTGGAAACACATACCTAAATACCACCCGAACTGCCTTAATGCCGTCGTCTGCTTCATTGTCGCACCCGACGACTCGGCACCTGCTTCCATACATGCGGCAAACAGACCTGCCGTCTTACGAGAGATGATGTCATTATACCTCTCCTCTGTTATCCACATCGACGAAGAAGCATCAATCTGCAACAACTCACCCGATGCCAGCATCGCCGACAAGTCGGATACAATCGATAGGATTCGCGTATTGCGCAACGAGGCAATAGCCTGCATCACCAACGACAACAAGTAGTCACCCACCAACACAGCCACCTTATTTGTCCACCTTACCTGCAACGACTCCATACCCCTGCGCATAGGCGAATCGTCCACCACATCATCGTGAATAAGCGATGCCGTATGTAATAACTCCATTGCCAAAGCGGTACGAAGGGTCTTGTCGGTAACCCCGTGACATATCTTCGCAGCCAAAAGCACCAACTGAGGACGTAGTTGCTTGCCGGTATGAGAACGCACATACTCCAACGCCTCGCCAAGCAAAACACTGTCCGAACGAAGCGTCTCGTTATACAAACGCTCAAAAGCAAGAAAATCGTCTTGCAACAAATGACGTATGTCGGTGGAAAAAGACATCGATAAGGTTGAGGTTGAGAGTTAAGGAATAAGGTTGAGGTTGAGTGTTTGTTCCATTGAGCGCGCAAAGGTACTGCAATTTTTCTTTACAGGCAAACCTTTTGTTGCTACTGCATTGATTATTCCCTATTCACCCCATATCCAAACAATGCAAAATCACCTTTCAAAGGGTCATCGGGGAACACTTCCGCCAGTCGCTCACTAAGTTTGACGGCTGCTGACATTGAAGCAGTGCGCGAGCGAAGCAGACCTAATGCCACCGACTGCTGCAACACATGTGTATCCAGCGGCATAATAAGTGTGCGACGGTCGATAAATCGCCATATACCTATATCCACAGGCGATTGGTCACGCACCATCCACCGAAGAAACATACACACACGCTTACAAGCCGAAGCAGTATCTTTGGGTATAACCGTCGTTCCACCGTCTGAGACTGACGAAAAATAGCGACAGATAGCAGCAACGGCTTCATAACCGGTTGAGGCTAATCGACTTACATATTGGCTCAAACTGCCATATTCGTTCAGCAATCGGGCATAACACTGAAGGAAAAGCGCATAGAGATGGTACGAATATAAGCGATAGAATGAGCGTTGGTCGCCTAACTTAAACGTCTGCTTATACTCACCGCTCTTAACCCATTCGTATGGCTGACCACCAGACAATTGCAACAGATAATCAATCTTGGGCATAAACTGCTTACGACTGCCATAACTCAACGTAGAAGCAAGAAATGCCATCGTCTCCTGCTCACGCTCACCCTGCACTTGATGCATAAACCACGACGGATCACCTACAAGAAAAGAGGCGGTCTCATACCTGACTGCATAACCTCGCAATAAACGATATATATCCTCCGTCTCCATACACTGACTGCTCTTTGAGCCTGCAAAGGTACAAAAAATAAGATTTCTTACAAATCTGTTTTGGCTAATTGTCTATATTTGCGTACCTTTGCAGCGATTTTGAGCAATTGCAATGGTTAGCGTCAGCGTCATCGTTCCTATCTATAATGCGGGCAGATATCTGACCGACTGCTTGCGTTCACTTCAAGCACAAAGTCTGCCTTCAATAGAGTTCATCTTAGTGTTAGATTGTCCATCTGACGGTTCTGACCTTATTGCACGACAATTTGCTGCCAATGACCCCCGTTTTGTTGTGATATCAAACGACAAGAACCTGCATATTGGCAATAGTCGCAATCGTGGCATAGAATCCGCAAAAGGCGAATACATAGCCTTCTGCGACCACGACGACATTCTGACACCTGACGGATACGAACAGATGTACAAAGCAGCAAAAGAACATCAAGCACAATATCTTATCACACAGCCTGTTATAGACAGAAACGGCATCATAGAACAATACCGTTATAGTTTGCCTAATAACAGCCAATCCATCAACGATACCGTCCTGCAAGACCTGCTCGCGTTTGGAGGAAAGACGGAAAGCGAATCTAAATACTGCTTTATACATAATATCCTGTATAGCAGATCATTCCTCTACCAACATCACATCCGCTTTGTCAATACCAACCTCATCACCAACGAAGATGTGGTGTTCAATATCGAGACCCTACTCCATCATCCTTACTCTTCTTTTCTCCCGCAACATCTTTACACTCACCGTCTTATCTCTACCAGCAGCGGACACCAAGACACCTATTTAGCATGGGATAAACGTTTCAACGAACTGGAATATATCTACTCCCTGCTTATCACCAACCACTTCTACACTCCACCCTACAACTCCTATTTTTGGGTCACTGTACAGAAAAAGATCATAGACGAACTAATCAATCTCTTGCGCCTTAAACACGACCTGCCTACCTTCATTAAAGCCTATCGCCAAGCCAAACAATACCCCTTCCTTCGCGATGCCTTTCGCCACTATTCAGACCAACGACCACGCACACCGTTCAAACAACTGTTGCGACAATGTTGCGCCTACCTGCTAACCTTATAATCAACCTCTATGACCTATCAAGAAACACTACAATACCTCTATGCCTCGCAACCCGCTTTCCATCTGGTGGGCAGTGCTGCATATAAACCCGGATTACAAAACACATACGCCCTGATGGAACATCTGGGCAATCCGCATAACACCTTCAAAACTATACACATAGCCGGTACTAACGGCAAAGGCTCGGTGTCACACCTCATAGCAGCATCACTGCAAGCTGCAGGTCTGAAAACAGGGCTGTACACCTCTCCACACTTGGTCGATTTCAGAGAAAGAATACGTATCAACGGACAAATGATTCCCGAAGATGAAGTTATACGGTTCGTCAACGACAACAAAGAGGCATTGGAACAAATACGACCATCCTTCTTCGAAAGCACCATGGCTATGGCTTTCCACTATTTTGCTAAAGAAAAAGTGGACATCGCCGTCATCGAAACAGGATTAGGCGGCAGACTCGACTCTACCAATATCATCACTCCCCTGCTCTCCGTCATCACAAATATCGGACTCGATCACACAGAGTTTTTAGGCAACACCAAACCACTCATTGCCAACGAGAAAGCCGGCATCATCAAGCCTAACGTACCTTGCGTCATCGGCGAAACCGACAATGAAACGGCACCCGTCTTTATCAACAAAGCACGCGAATGTGGTATCCTCGGACAAGGTCTCGAAACCGACGACTGTCGTCTGTGGTTTGCCGACCAATGCGAATACCTGCGCCGACAAAGACACAGACATATCACTCAATGCCAACTCAAAGGCTTATACCAAGAGAAAAACTGCCAAACAGCCTACGTTGCCTTACAAGCCCTGCGCAAAACATCACTTAACAACAACGAGTCACTATTTAACAACCTCACTCTTAACACCATAGCACAAGCCTTTGCCTCTGTTTGCACTATGACCGGACTGCGCGGCAGATGGGAAACACTGCAAGAGCAACCTCTTATCATCTGCGACACCGGACACAACTCACACGGCATCCGTTATGTAGCACAACAACTGAACCAATGGCTCGAACAGAACCCGCAACACCGACTACATATAGTCTTCGGTATGGTGGACGACAAAGATGTGGATACCGTCATGACTCTTCTTCCCGCCAACGCACAATACTATTTCACACAAGCACAAACACATAGAGCTATACCCGCCGAACGGTTGGCACAGATGTGGCAAAGAGACGCACACACCATTCCTTCTGTCAATGATGCCATACAAACAGCAATACAAGCTGCCGACAAAGAAGATATGATCTTCATCGGCGGTAGCAACTACATCGTAGGAGAGGCACTTAAATACCTATCACACTAACAACAAACAACTTAATCCGTTTTTTGATAATAAACTTCATAAAAGGAGATTTAGATTATGCATATTAGAACAAACAAGACATTGAATGTGTTGTTCCGCCCCGTTCTCATTTTCTGCGAGTGGTTAGGAAAACATTTTCCCAAACTATTAGTAAGGATGAGGTATTTTGTACGTTTTCACAGACGTCTAAACTTAAAAGAGCCAAAAACATTAAATGAAAAAATCTTGTATTTGTCGCTTCGTACCGATACAACATTATGGACTACTTGTGCCGATAAATACGCCGTTCGCGAATACATTAAATCATGCGGTTTGGAAGATACATTGGTTAAACTATACGGTTTATGGGATAAGGTAGATGATATCGATTTCTCAAAGTTACCTGATGAATACACCATCAAAACAACCAATGGCTGTGGAGATGTAACAATCGTGCAAGATAATCACGCTTTTGACCCTGCAACGGTATTGCCATATTACGCAAAAGAACTGAGTAAACGATACGGAGCATTAGAAGGTGGCATACACTATATGCGCATTCAACCAAGACTTATCATTGAGGAGTTACTACATAATGATGCTGAAGCCCTGAAATATTCCACTTCTATAATTGACTACAAGATATGGTGCTTCAATGGAAAGGCACATTATATATTGACATGCAGCAATAGGACCAAAGAAGGATTAGAGATTATGACTTATGATCGGGATTGGAATGCGCACCCTGAGTACTCAATCTTCAACAATGAGTATCGTAAAGGTATGATTCTTCCGAAGCCGAAGAACTTTGAGCAGATGCTCTTGGATGCCGAGAAACTTGCTGAACCTTTTGCTTGTGTACGAGTTGATTTATATAACCTGAATGGAAAGATATATTTTGGAGAATTAACCTTCACAAGTCTTGGAGGACTAATGAATTATTACACAGAAGAATTTCAACTTCTTGCAGGCAGTATGATTGATTTGTCAGGTGTAAAAACAATTGACTAAGTTATTTGTAACATCCACATTAGTTGATGTATGAAACTTGGGTAATATATTCGCCTTTATTTTTTCTCACTACTGTCCACTAAAAAATGGACGATTAAAAATTTAAGTCAAATAATAACAGTTCACTTGAATCAAGGTGTTCTTTGTCATTTTGAAAATTAGTTTTGTTGAGCAAATCCGTAAGGTGCATTTTGCTCGTTAGTGAT